>JAOLZO010000003.1 GCA_028343845.1 Verrucomicrobiota bacterium
AGCATTGCCTTTTTCATTCATGGCACACCGAGAACAAAGGTTCCCGCTACGCAGGCCCCACTTATTATAAGAACGGAAAGCTCATGACGGAGGGTAAAGACACATACGGACCCGACGTATCGGTCGACTTCATCCTCGACTTCATGGAGCGCAACCGGAAAGAACCGATGTTCGTCTACTACCCGATGGCCCTGCCCCACCGACCCATGGTCCCGACGCCTGACTCCAAGGAATGGGACGATCCCAAGAGAAGTGACGAGGAGGACGTCCGCTATTTCACAGATATGGTTGCCTACATGGACAAGTTGGTGGGCCGGTTGGTCGACGGGTTAAATGAACTCGGGTTGCGCAAGGACACCTTGGTCCTTTTCTATTCGGACAACGGCACTCATCTGAAAGTAAGTTCCGTCCTCAACGGCAAGCAGGTCCAAGGGGGCAAGGCGACGCCCAGGCAGACCGGCATTCGCGTTCCACTCATCGCCAGTTGGCCTGGTAAGATCGAGGGAGGACGAACGAGCGCGGATTTGGTGGACGCATCGGATTTCTTCCCCACCCTCGCCGACCTGGCTGAGGTAAAGATACCAACGCAACGGCAAATCGACGGGCTTAGCTTCGTCCCGACCTTATTCGATAAACCCGGAAAGAGGAGGGAGTGGTGTTTCTTCTGGTACGATCCCCGGCCCGGTTGGGACAAGAACCGCTTCTCGAGAAGCGTCTTCGCCCTCGACCATAACTACAAATTATTTTCGGACGGAAGATTTTTTGATATCCAGGGAAAGGAAATGCGGGAGACCGAACTCGATGTGACGAAACTCGGAAAGAAAGCTATGCAATCGAGAGAAAAGCTCAAAAGGACAATCAGTGAAACGATGAAAGGGCCCTTGTCCAAGCATGCCTTGAAGGTCGTCGATGCCTTCGGCAATCCTCTTTGAGGAAAGGTCCTACTCCACCGTGACCGACTTGGCCAGGTTGCGGGGCTTGTCTACGTCCAGGCCACGCAAACGGGCGAAATGATAGGCAAATAATTGCAAAGGCAAGTTGGCGAGGATCGGACGAATGACCTCATGGGCTTCGGGCAAACGGAACACGTCATCGGCCGCTTGATCCGGAATCTCAATATTCTCAGGAGCAATGGCCAGCACGGGTCCTTTGCGCGCTTTGACTTCCTGCATGTTGGCAATCGTCTTGGAGGACAAATCGTTGCCCTCGACTACGAAGACGGAAGGACACTCGGGACTAATCAGAGCGATGGGGCCGTGCTTGAGCTCGGCCGCCGGATACCCTTCCGCATGAGCGTAGGAAATCTCCTTCAATTTCAGAGCGCCTTCCAAAGCAACCGGATAGAGGCTCTGGCGCCCGAGAAACAGTAGGTGCTCGGCCTTTGAATACTTGACCGCAAGTTCCCTGATCTGTTCGCCTTGCTGCAAAACCTTGGACACCAAGTCAGGCAAACCATTCAGCGCCTCGACAATCGCTTGTCCATCCATGGGGGAAAGATCGCGCATCCGGCCAAGGGCCAAACCGAGCATCGCGCTCAGGCAAACTTGGGAAGAGAAGGCCTTGGTTGAAGCGACCCCAATTTCAGGTCCCACCCGTTGGTACACCCCGCCGTCGGTTTCACGGGCTAGGGAAGAACCTACCACGTTGGTCATTCCGAGGGTAAGCAAGCCTTTGGTCTTGGCTTCCCGGACGGCTTCAAGGGTGTCCAGGGTTTCTCCCGACTGACTGACTGCAATCACGAGCGATTTGCCGGCCTTGGGCGAGTTGCGGTAACGGAATTCAGAGGCATGCTCCACTTCCACAGGCACACGGGCCAGGCGCTCGATCATGTATTCTCCAACCATGCAGGCATGGCGAGCCGTTCCACAGGCGACAAAGATTATTCGATCAAGGTCTCGGAGAACGTCCTCATGGCCTTCGAGACCTCCGAGTTTGGCCGTGGTTCCATCGTCCCCGAATCTGCCCCGCAAGGTATTCTCCAAGGCGGCAGGCTGTTCGTAAATCTCTTTTTCCATATAGGAATCGAAGTCCCCGAGCTCGACCTCCTCGAGAATCTGGTCGAGTGGGTGGGTCACTGCCTGAGCATCCTGACCCTCCAGGGTGGTAATCCTGAATCCCCCCTTGTCCAAAATAGCAAGCTCTCCATCGTTCAGAAAGACCGCTTCTTTGGCCCGGCCAACGAAAGCCGATGCATCGCTTGCGATAAAATTCGCATCCTCGCCAAGACCGACCACGAGAGGTGAACCGCGCCGCGCGCCAATCATCACGTCCGGATAATCAAGGCACAAGACGGCTATGCCATAGGCCCCCCTGCACTTGGGCAAGGCAAGGCGGACGGCATCAATAAAGCGGTCTTCGTCCTCGGGCAGCTCGGAGTAGTGATAGGCGATCAAGTTGCAAAGGACTTCGGAATCAGTCTCTGAGGCAAAGGACATTCCCTTTCCTTCAAGAAAACGCTTGAGAGTCCCGTAATTCTCAATCACCCCGTTATGCACCAGGACGAATTTTCCGTCGTGACTCTGGTGCGGGTGGGTATTGGAAACGGTGACCGACCCGTGGGTTGCCCATCGGGTGTGAGCTATGCCGAGGGAGGAGGAAGAGCCCGATCCGCGAAGAGCATTGGCCAAGTTTTCAACCCTGCCTGTTTCCCGGGAAAGGGAAAATTCGCCACCCTCATGAAAAGCGACGCCCGCGGAATCATACCCTCTGTATTCCAAGCGACGCAAACCGTCTACGAGGGATTCCTGCGCATTGCCCTTGCCTAAGTAACCTACTATGCCACACATCCCTTAGAGCGAATAAACTATATCATGCCCCATGACAAGCAACGGATGTAGAGCGTTCTATTTATTTGCTAAACTAACCCGTAAAAACGAATCATATTATACTAAAAAAAGTTCCCCGTTGATTTTATTTGTGGAATGTTAGAAGATTCCATTACTTAAAATACCTTGAAAACTTTCTTCGCAGTCTTTCCCCTGATAATTTCATCTTTTGCCTTGGGTGGTCCGGTCATAGACTTCCGTGATAAGCAAATCATTATTAATCAGCAGGCAGACCCTTTCCAGTTACGGCAGATCATCAACCTGAACGTAAATGCCGGTGGAATCGAAAAGCAGAGAATCTCATCAACCCGGTCGACGATGAAGATCACTCCTCCCTTCGGGTTGGATGAAAACCAAACCTTTCCCTGGGCGTCCGCCGAAAAAGTCGTTGTCGGACTGCTCAAGACCAAGTCCGGGGGGAAGCGCAACAGGAACATCAATGGCAAGAGCATCCCATACTATTACTACTCCTTGGAAGTCGACCCCCTGATCGTTCTACGTGGGGAAAAACAGCTTAGCCTCCAAGTAAGAAGAAAGAATGACTTAAGATTAGGGGTCTCAAACGCCCTGCGCAAATTGTCCAAAGAGATCGAAGGCTCCGTATCCTTTGACTTTTCCAAAGCCCAGCCGAAACTGGATGAGTTGCTCGAGGACAAGAAACTCGGGGAAAAATTTCGGGACGATCTGAAGTACGTCCGGGCAAGCTACAATGGCGTCCACGAGGAAGAGCCCGAGTTGCCCGATGAAGAAGAACTCGTCTTCATTGCCTTGAGCGGAACCAGTTCCACCAAAAGGCTGGCTTATTGGGAGAGCATCACCGCAACGAACGCCAAGCGCATAAAGAACTTGCTCGATCTGCCCTATGGATGGAGCTTGGACAAGCAGGGCAAACCAGTCTCCCCATGGTCAGAATATGGCGAGCAATCCCACATGGGTGAAGAAGCCCCGTTGATTCTTTGCTCCAAGTCCGGACGAGGGTTTTCTCCTGCCGACAAAGGGCTGACTCTTTCGGTCAGCAAGATTCCTTCGGAATTCATCCAAAGCAACTACTCGAATCGGGATGGAGACGGGTTCGTTTCGCTTAAACTGCGCAACTCCACCGAGTTCCCACTGGCCATCCCCTCCCTTCGAAGGAATCGGGACGGTATTCTTTGGAAAGAAAGCCTTGCTTGCTTGGTCTCCTCAACCACCAGCTCAAACAGCGTGATCACCAATTCCGTCTGCCTGCCCAAATTTTCTTCGCTTAAGGACTTGGAAGAAACCGAACCCACCATTCTTGAACCCGGCCAGGAAATCTCCACGACTGTGAACCCCCTGCTGTTTTCAAACTTCCCGGAAATCACGAGTTACTCTCAGCTAAGCTTTAGGTTCTGCTTGGGAAAAACGGTTGCCCTCACGACCTTCTATTACAACTCGAGCTACCACGACAAAATCAAGCTTAGGATTCGGGCAGGCATTCCAACCCGCCCAATCAGCTTGGGAGACTAGGCATTGAGGGGGTTGGGTCCGTTGATCAAATCCAGGAATAAGTGATCCTGATCCTGGCCTTGCCATTGATTACCTTAACTGGAACTCGCAAATCACCATCGGCCCGGGAATTTCCGGATTTTTTGATCATAACGGCATCGGCCCCTTCGACTTTGCAAAGGATCCGATTAGCCAAAACAAACCCTTCTTCCCTCTCTACCGTCCCGATCCCCGCACGGAAAACCAAGCCTTCGAGGTTTTCCCCATTTTGCTCAATCGTAATTTCACGGAGGAGGGCAAGATTGGGGTCGGAACCGGCGGGCCTTGAGTAATCGGTAACCTTGGCCTTGCCGATGTAGTACATGAAGGAAGGCCTTTGCTTTTCATCAAAACGGTAACCCCCGAATCTTATAGCCGAAGCCCGGGTCTCGTCGGGAGGCCAGGATGAGGAAACGCCATTCAGTTTTGCAAAAGGAGCCCCGTTGGGAAAATAAAATGCATCATCACCCGCAGGCGGTTGAAACCCTTGCCCTCTTCCGGTCCAGTGCCGCTGTCCGTTCATGAACTGACCCCGCCAAATGATCGCAAGACGCATGACGTTTGCATCGAAAGCCAAGTTGACGCCCTCCGCATACCCAACCCCGATTGCCCGCGGGCCTGCGCGGTCGATGAAATTCCTGTAAATCACCGCCTCCCCAGGCTGTGGCTCGATGAGAATGGGCGCGGGCGGTGTCTTCGTCTTTCCCTTGGGTTTGACTTTGGTCAAAGGCTGTTCGTTGAAGCCGGGACCTTTCCAACCGACGTACAAACCCTCGGTCTTGTCCTTTTCGAAGTAACCCAGTCTTACTTCTCGGAGGCCTTTCTTGAGCTTGATTTTTCCCTGCTTTCGGACCATGCCGTGGACACCGTCATTCAAAACGACGCGCTTGCCATCGACGTGCAATTCGGAACCATCGTCAGACTCAAGGTAAAACTCGTAATCTCCATCCTTCGGGGCTTCGATCTTACCCTCGAAAAGAAAACCGAAGCCATCTTTACGATCCCTGGAATCGATCGAGAAAAAACCATCAGGCAGAGCCCCGGTTTTTTGGGGTTTTATTTCTGACCATTCGGGCAGTTTGTCCCAACTCCCATGATAAAATTTGTAGGTGAGGTCACTTACGGGTGATGCATCCTTGGTAACGATCATGACCCCATTCATCATTTGAGCATGCCCCGGGAAGGTGCAAACGTATGGATAAGGTCCCTCCTTCTTGGGGACAAGAAAAGTTACCGAGCCCTCCTCTTTGGGATTAACCATCCCGATATGGGCAATCAGACGGGGATGCTTTTTCGGAATCCAATTCTGCAAAACTCCATCAACACCCAGGGCAATCACAGCATCGGCAACTTCCTTCCCTTTGTCGTTCTTGTTACCCTTGGCCGGTTTGCATAATACCAAGTTGTGAGGCAAATCATCAGGATTCTTGAGAGTGATTTTCAGGATTTCTCCAGGTTTTGCGGAAAAACTGACCCGGTTGTACTTCATTTGGGCAACCAGGGTGGAGATCTCAACTGTCCGGTCCGCCTTGACAACGGGACTTTCTGCAAAAACCAAGGAATGAAAAACACACGAGGCGACCAAAAAAGGGGTACGGAAATTGAACATGATCGGGTTATCGAAGATCGAATAAGATAGAATGACAACAGCTAATGTCGCTTCCAAATGAAATTGCCCAAAGCGTTGGGATCCGAACGAATCCTCGTTGAAAAATTGCCTCTTTTGCAATTTTTCTCGCTTCAATGCGAATCACAATACAATAAACGAGAAGTTGAACGTAACTAGGATAACTTTGACTTGGGTCGTCTCGTGCGCCTGCGCTTGCCTTTTCGCAAAAGGCAAACCGAACATTGTTCTCATTGTCTCAGAAGACCATGCGCTCTCTTCCTTCGGTGTATACCAGAAGGCTTTTGCAGAGCTTGATCCGACTCCCGAGTTAGACAAATTGGCATCAAGCGGAACGCTTTTCCTGCAGGCATTTTGCTCAAATGCAATGGCCGGACCAAGCATGGCTTCCTTGCTTACCGGAAAACATAGTCACGCAAATGGATTTCTTGCCGACGGAGACAAGTTCAATGGAGCCCAAAACACTTTGCCCAATCTGTTAAAGGCAAAGGGATATTCTACCGCGGTATTTGGAAAATGGGACCTGGGAACCGAACCGACTGGCTTTGAGCATTGGGAAATTCTTGCGGATAAGAATGAGTTTTACAACCCGCTCTTTTGGAGCCCGACGGGAAATCAGCATTTTGAAGGGTATACGACTGACGTGATTACGGACCTAAGCCTAAAATGGATTGGAGAAATGCAGGCCAAGAAGAAGCCCTTCTTTGCAATGATCCGGTTTAATGCAACCAGACAACCATGGGTTCCCGCAATCCGGCACCTCAACCTGTTTGACGATCGTCTCCTCCCGGAACCGGATAATTTATTTGATGATTTGAAAAACAGAGCGCCACCCGCGCGTTATCAGGAAATTGAAATCATGCGAAACCTGGATCCGCACAATGACTTGTTTTCTCCCAAACCTGAAAACACAAGTCCGTCCACCGCTCTCAACGCCAATACCGTAACGCAAAACAACCTTCTGAAAATGAACGAAGAGCAATCTTCCGCGTGGCACTTGGCATGGAGGCCGAAAAACGAAGCCTTTGTAAGGGAGAACCTCAAGGACGAGGCACTGCTTAGATGGAAGTACCAACGCTTCGCAAAAAACTACCTGCGATGCCTCAAGGGAATTGATGAGAACGTGGGCCGGATTGTTTCCTCGCTTTCCTCGGTCGAAAACGCGGAAAACCTCATCGCCTATACGGCAACCCACGGGAGGTTCATCGGGGAGCACGGATGGTTTGGAACCCATTGGATGTATGAGGAGACAATGAGGGTTCCACTCCTCCTTTCCGGAAACGTCGGTTTTAGCGACTCGCAAAAAATCATCAAAACCGCCCTCGTCCAAAACATTGACCTTACTCCCACGATTTTGGAGTCGGTGAGAATCAAGACTCCCGAGGATATGCATGGCCGTTCCCTTCTCCCCCTTTTGGAACAAAATTCATCCAGTGCCGATTCGTGGCGCAAAGCCCTGTACTTTCATTACCATGCCTTTCCCGACGAACAAATGGTTGCCAAGCACATTGGCATCCGCACGTCTTCTCACAAGCTGATTCATTACTACCAATTCAACGAGTGGGAGCTCTTTGATCTGGACAAGGATCCTCATGAAAGCCTCAACCTCTTCAAAAACGAAAGTTATCAGAAGCAGGCTTCGGAACTGAAAGTTGAACTCGATAAACTGAAAGCCAAATTCCGAGACGATTCCGATATTTCGGTCATGCCCGAGGAATGGAGACGCATTTACAGGGGGCCGGAAGCTCGAAAAAAGGATCCAAAATGAACTTTCGACCCTTAAAAACATAAAAAAACGTTCATAAATATAAAAAAAAGATTGTCAGTCGGACTTTCTTCGCTAAATGTTTAGGCTTAAGGAATGCATATCCTGAAAGGCGTCGTTTGGGAGGACGACGCCTTTCGTATATCTGGATTTCGCGTTTTTTTGGAGAGACATTCCTTCGCATTTTACTTATTAGTGCGATCAACTACCAATCTACTAATGAAAAAAATAATTATCCTTCTGCTCGCCGCATTCGCTCTAGCCACCGCAATCACGGCACAAGAAAAGAGACCGAACATCCTTTTTGTCTTCTCCGATGACCACGCTCCTCACGCAATCGGCGCTTACGACGGATGGCTGAAATCAGTCAACCCTACCCCCGTCATCGACCGACTCGCGGCAGAAGGCATGCTTTTCGCAAACAGCTTCTGTACAAACTCAATATGCGGACCCAGCCGAGCGGTCATTCAGACCGGTAAGCACAGCCACAAGAATGGCTTCATGAACAACGGGAATACCTTTGACTGGAATCAGCAAACCTTTCCCAAGCTTTTGCAAAAGGCAGGCTACCAAACCGCAATCTACGGAAAAAGCCATCTGAAGGGAAAACCACAAGGATACGACGATTGGGCAGTCCTGCCCGGACAAGGGCTTTATTACAACCCCGATATGATTTTCCCTGACGGAAGAAAACGCATCGACGGATATTGCACCGACGTGGTAACCGATTTGGCCGTGAACTGGCTCAAGAACAAGAGGCAAAAAGACAAGCCCTTCATGCTCATGGTCCAGCACAAGGCTCCGCACAGAAACTGGATGCCAGCCCTACGGCATCTCGATCTTTATGATGACGTCGAGATTCCCGAACCGCCCACCCTCTTCGACAAGTGGGAGGATAACGCCCCGGCCGCCCGGCTTCAGGAACTTGAGATCGACCGTCATATGGATCTCAATTATGATCTGTTTTTGGATCTCACGCCACAATTCAACCAACCTCCCTCTCAATTGAGACAGGACAGGTCGGCGTGGCATAACATGAAAAGAATGAGCCCCGAACAACTTGCCAAATGGCGTTCCCATTACGGGCCCAAGGACAAGGCTTTTCATGAGGCCAAACTTTCGGGCAAAGATCTCGTCCGCTGGAAGTTCCAACGCTATGCCAAGAATTACCTGCGATGCGTCAAGGGGGTCGACGAAAGTGTGGACAATCTCCAGAAGACCCTAAGGCAACTGGGGTTGGATAAAAACACCATCGTGATCTATTCCTCGGACCAAGGGTTCTATATTGGAGACCACGGTTGGTACGACAAGCGCTGGATGTACGACGAGTCCTTAAAGATGCCCTTCATCGTAAAATGGCCCGGAGTAACCAAACCCGGCAGTCGCAACACCGACTTGATACAAAACCTGGATTACGCCGAAACCTTTTTGGAGGTCGCTGGCGCATCGATCCCGGAGGATATGCAGGGAGCATCGTTGGTTCCTCTTTTGAAGGGACAAACACCGAAGGACTGGCGGAAGGAAATCTACTATCACTATTACGAGTATCCAAGCGTTCACATGGTGCCCAGGCACAACGGAATTCGATCCAAGCGCTACAAGCTCATGCACTTTTATCAGTTCGAAAACGAATGGGAATTCTATGACTTGAAGTCCGATCCGGACGAATTGAAAAACTTATACGGGGATCCAAAGTTCGCCAAGGTCAGGAACAGGATGAAAGCCAGGCTCGAACACCTGGTCGATCACTACGAAGATGATAGCGATACCTCCGTCAAACCCGAATTGATCAAAAAATTCCGCCCGGGTTCCTGATCGGGCTAGAGGAGCGCTTGCTCAGAGCTTCAACTGCTTGCCGTCTGAAATCGACCCATGCAGGCTCTTGGGCAGCCAATCCCTGATCGACCACTTCATCCCCAAAACCCGATACCTTGCCGCTCTTTTCCCAAGGCTAGGTTCGTAATCCGTATAAAAAGCGGTCAAGAGGTTGCCCCTCTTGCCCAGCGCAACGGTTGATGGGTATCCTATGTCCGTCGCCTGACTGCCAAACTGGTGGATTACCCAAGGAGGGCGCCAAGTTTCCCCTCCGTCCAGGCTAATCCGTACCCCGATTCCCATAAGCCCTCTGTTACGGATCCCGTAAGTCAGAAGCAAACAGTCAGGGGAAAGGGCAATTAAGTCGGCGGGGTGTTGCATAGGCAAAGTCAAAGGGCCCTTTTCACGCCAAGTTGCTCCGCCATTGGAGCTTTCGCATAGTTTTACGTGATGATCCACGTGAGTGCGTACGGCAGCCAAAACTCTTCCATCCTCAACCTGTAACAAGGTCGCTTCGTTGGAATCATTTCTTCCAAACTTTATGCGGTTCGGCCAAGTCCGGCCATCATCTTCGGAGACCCCAATCCACGTTTCACTCGGATTTCCCTTCCCCCGAGACCGATAGCAAGTATAGGCCAACCGTTTGTCATCCAGCCGAATGATTCGACCGAAAGGGATGGTGCCCCGATTCCCTTTATGGATGATTGGGTCCATATCGACAGTCCAATTTTTGCCCGCGTCTTTGGAACGGGAAAGCCAATGCCCGGAAAAGCCCTTGAATTCATCGTCCTCAACGTAAAATCCGCTGGAAAAACACAGCAAGTCCCCATTAACCGAAAGACCAACCGACAAATGCATCCGGTTTCCACCCTTGGGTTTGGGGGCTACCGTAGAGAGTTTCTTCCACCCAGTACCTCTTGAATTGCTAATCGAACAAACCAAATCGCCCTCCAGGAGCCCATGGCTAGGTGCGTTAAAATAGGTACAAAGAACCCGACCCGATGGCAATTTGGTAAGGTTAGGCCATCCACACGCATTGGTGGCAATTACTGAAAGCTTTTGCATTTAAAGACTGATGAATGAGATGCTTGCAAATCGTCAACCGCTAATCTTTTATTTTATTTTGTCCTAAAAAGTAGCAACAAGCCATATCCCCATATTTGACAATGCTTCCATATATGGAGTAAATCACCTTTTCCAATGTTAAATCCCTTAGTTAAATCAGTTCTCGGTCTCTCCGCCCTGGCGCAGTTCGCCCTAGCGAACAACCCTGCGGAAGTGGAATTTTTCGAAAACAAGATCCGTCCCGTTTTGGCCGAACATTGCTACGAATGCCATAACAGCGTAAACAAAGCCAAGGGTGATCTTGCCTTGGACTATAAGTTCGGGCTTCTTGACGGCGGAGAAACCGGTCCCGCCATCACTCCCGGAAAGCCGAAGGAGAGTCTTCTCATTAAAGTCCTCTGGCATGAGGTTCAAGATCTGAAGATGCCCAAAGGGGGACCAAAACTCATGCCTAACGTTCTTTCCGACTTTGAAAAATGGATTGCCAACGGTGCCTTTGACCCTCGACTGGAACCGCCCACGGAAGAGCAACTCGCTCAAGAAACCGCTTGGGAAAAGATACGGGAGCGCAGAAAACAGTGGTGGAGTTTTCGTCCAGTCGAGCAGCAAAAACTGCCTCCGGTAGTCGAGAAAAATTGGTCCGCTCATCCCGTCGACAAATTTCTCATGGCCAAGATGGAAGTAGAGGGCATCCAGCCAAACGATGAAGCCGATGCCCTCGCAGTTCTAAGAAGACTGACCTTTTCCATCACTGGGCTTCCGCCCACAATCGAACAACAAAAGACGTTCGAAACGGCAGCGGGAAAAGATTTGGGCAAAGCGACTGACGTTCTTATCGATGAGCTTCTCGAAAGCCCTCACTTTGGAGAACGCTGGGCCCGCCATTGGATGGATTGGGTACGCTATGCGGACTCTCACGGAAGCGAGGGGGATCCCGGAATACCCAACGCCTTCCGCTACCGCAATTATCTCATCCGAGCCCTCAATGCCGACGTCTCCTATGATCAACTTGTTCTTGAACACTTTGCCGGAGACCTGCTTGAAAAACCAAGGATAGATGAGGAATTGGGGTTAAACGAATCAGCTATTGGGACGGCAAACCTTCGTTTTGTCCTGCATGGTTTTGCCCCAACGGACGCATTGGACGAACACGTTCGGTTCACCGACGATCAAATCGACGTCCTGACCAAAACTTTTCTTGGTCTGACCGTGTCATGCGCCCGTTGCCATAACCACAAGTTCGACGCGATCAGCCAAAAGGATTACTACGCTCTTTTCGGCATTCTCTCGAATGGCAGACCGGCTCAACGCATAATCGAGGCGCCGGCGAGACTTGCCAAGAACGAACCGGAAATGCAGGGACTGAAGAAAAGCATAAGAGGCAAACTAGCCAAGGTATGGAAGAAAACGGGCTTAGACCTTGCTGAAGTTCTGCAAAAGCCACCATCCAAAAAATGGCAGGATGCCATCGGGGACGGGAACACGCACAACCCCTTGCGGGTGTGGGCAAAATTACGAAATTCAAAGAAGGAAAATTTCGCCCGGGAGTGGGAAGCTCAGCGCAAGGAATTCCAAGCAAGCATGGAGATCCTGAACGATCGTCATACGGGGGCTTACAGGGGAAGTTGGAATCTCGGACACGAAAAACAGTACGCAGGATGGTCGCGCAGTGGTCAGGGAATGAAAGAAAAGCCCGCATCTGCAGGTTCATTTCACGTTTTGACTTCCGGTGATCGCATCATAGACCGCATTTTGCCCTCCGGAGCCTACACGCATTTGCTTTCGAACAAACAAAACGGGACCCTCTCCTCGCCAAGATTCCGTTTTGACGAAGGAAACGTTTGGATCCGCGCCATGGGAGACAAGGGTACGACCTTAAGATACGTGGTATGGAACTACCCTCGACGCGGAACCGTTTACCCCAAGGGTTCGCCCGACCCAAATCAGGAAAAATGGATCAACTGGAACACCAAGTATTGGTCTGGTGACGAGGGCTATCTCGAAGCAACCACCAACCGGGACCACCCAGTCGAAGCAGGCGGAGGAACCAACTCTTGGTTCGGCGTGACCGAAGCCGTTTTGGCGGCGCCCGGACAAAGCCCCCCCCGAGACGAGATAGCCGAGGTGCTGTCCCCTCTTTTCGCTCATCAGGAAAGCCCTTCGGATTCCCAAGAACTTGCCAACCTATATTCAAAGGTCCTAAGCGAGGCCATTGACGCATGGGGAAAAGACCAGGCCAGCGATGCCCAAGCAAGAATGCTTAACTTTCTCGTTCGAAAAAACCTGCTTCCCACCTCAATCAAAGATCTACCCCAAATCGCGGAGATCGCAACCGAGTACCGGCGCTTGGAAAAGGAGGTTGTCTCGCCCCGATTGGCTCCTGGAATCCTGGATAATGAGCCTTTCGATCAGGCCCTCTTCGTACGAGGAAATCACAAGTCAATCGGCGAGCCCGTGCCAAGGCGTTTTCTGGAGGCGCTCAATGATGCCCCATATCCCAAGAAATCGATTGGAAGGTTAGAATATGCAAAGGACGTTCTGGCCCCTGACAACCCGTTCCCCAGTCGGGTAATCGTAAACCGCATATGGCATCATCTTTTTGGTCGTGGAATCGTAGCCACACCGGACAATTTCGGACGACTGGGAGAAAAACCCAGCCATCCCGAACTGCTCGATTACCTGGCTGCCAAATTTCGGGAGGATGGATGGTCTGTAAAGAAAATGATCCGGTTTCTTGTTTCGAGCAAAAGCTTCCGCCTCTCCTCGAAACCTTCTGTCAAGGCATCGGAAAAAGATCCCGACAACGACCTTCTTTCCCATGCCCACCTAAGGCGGCTAGAGGCCGAACCCATTCGGGACGCCATTTTGGTCGCAGCCCAAAAAATCAATTTGGGAGGAATTGCCGAAGGTGGATCCTCAGGAGGAAATACCACGCGAAGAGCTGTCTACAAGCAAGTGAAACGTAATTCGCTCGACCCTTTTCTTACGGTTTTCGACGCACCCGTTCCGGCCACCACCAAAGGTAGGCGCGACGCCACCAACGTGCCCGCCCAATCCCTTACAATGATGAACGATGCCTTTGTCATTAATGCAGCCCAGGAGTTGGCACGGAATGCTCCCGGGGAAACGGAGGAGGAGAAGATATCCAATATGTTTCGACTGGCGTTGGGAAGACCGGCCAGCGATGCGGAAAAAGTTCGGGCGGAAGCTTTCATAAGAGGTGCATCCGAGGCCGAAGCCAAGGCATTGGCTGAGAAAAAAATGACCGAACGCAATTGGGCCGAAAACTCCTTGAAGCTAAAAGAGATCCTGGAACCAGCCCGGGCCGCTATCCTCAAATCCAGAAAGTCTTCACCCATAGACAAACCGGTCGGACCGAAGCCAAGCCTGCATTGGGATTTCGCCAATGGATGGAAAGATTCGATCCTTGGGATTACTGCGCATCCCAAGGGAGGGGCCAAAATAGAAAACGGCGTCCTTCGGGTGAACGGAGGAGGCTATGTGGTAACCGACTCGATTCCTTTGAAAATCAGTGAAAAAACCCTCGAGGCTTGGGTCAAACTGGACAACCTGAACCAACGGGCGGGCGGAGTGATCACCTTGCAAACCCCGAACGGGTCAATTTTTGACTCGATCGTCTATGCCGAACGAACGGCTAACCGATGGATGTCCGGAAGCAATGGATTCAAGCGAACGAAACCATTTGAAGGCCCGGCGGAAAAAGAAGCTGCCCGGGAGTTCGTTCACCTCGCAATCACTTATCAAAAGGACGGAACGATTACGGGCTACCGTAACGGCCAACCGTACGGGAAGCCCTACCAGAGGGGTCGATCCACTTTCCCGAAGGATAAAAGCATATTGTCTTTCGGGGTCCGCCACTTGCCGGCAAACCCAACTCGAATGCTACATGCCCGAATCAGGGAAGCCCGTTTTTACGTCCGGGCCTTGAACAACAATGAGCTAATGGCGGCATTCGGGGGCTTGTCAGACTACGTTTCCGAAAAGGAACTGATCTCCACTCTTACACCCGGACAACGCAAGCAAAAGGAAACGCTTGAGAAACGCAGGGACGAACTGGCTAAGAAACTTCGTGAATATCAATCTCAAGGAAATGCCGAAGGCCGAGGTCCAAACGACATTGCCCTTGCCCTTTTTAACATGAAGGAATTCATCTACCTAAAATAAGCAATGAAACACATTCTCAACCGCCGCGACATGTTAACCCGATGCTCATCGGGATTCGGGTTATTGGCCCTGCAAGGAATGCTAGGCTCGCAGTCGGCCCAAGCGGCCAAGGCACTCGTAAACCCTAAAGCCAAGAGCGTTATTTTCTGCTATATGTCGGGCGGCGCTTCTCATATCGACACTTTCGATCCCAAACCCATTCTCAAGAAATATGGGGGGAAACCAATGCCCGTAAAGATTGAGCGAACGCAGTTCAACAAAAACGGCAACGTATTCCCCAGCCCTTTCGAGTTCAAGCAATGGGGCCAAAGCGGCATCCCGGTCAGTTCCATCTTCCCAAAAGTTGGGGAAATGGCGGATGATCTGGCCGTAGTCCGCTCCATGACAAGCAAGGTCAATGAGCACGCCCAAGGCAACTACGCCTTCCACTCGGGCTTCCCGTTCATGGGGCACCCAAGCGCAGGAGCATGGGTCAGTTACGGCCTAGGCTCGGCAAACGAGAACCTGCCCAGTTTCGTCGTCCTCAATAGCGCCGGGTCAGTAGCGCCTCACGGTGGGGTTGGTCTTTATGGCAGTGGCTATTTGCCGGCTGCTCACCAAGGATCAATTCTTCAAGTGGACAAGCCGGAGCCCGTCCGCAACGTGAAACCTAGAGAATCTCTTCTGGCTCAGCGAAGCAGGCTCGGACTGATCAACGGGTTCGATCAGGATTTCCTCGCCCAAACAGGTCAAAACATCCAAGTCGAAGCGGCCATCAAAAATTACGAAACCGCGTACAGAATGCAGTCAGCCGTACCGGAATTGTGCGATTTGGACGGAGAAAGCGAAGCGACCAAAAAACTCTATGGGCTCGATTCTGCGGATAAGCAAACGGCTGGTTATGCAAGGCAGTGCCTGCTTGCCAGAAGATTGGTCGAAAGAGGCGTAAGGTTCGTCGAGCTTAGCTGCATCAATGAGGGAATTGGAGCGGGCAACGCGCCGAACCCATGGGACCAGCACGGAGCCTTGGAAAAGGGCCACGCGGCTATGGCGCATCAAGTGGATCAACCCATTGCGGGGCTACTTAGAGACCTGAAGTCAAAGGGCTTGCTCGACGAAACTCTAGTCGTTTGGGGCGGTGAGTTTGGCCGCACGCCTTTCTCTCAAGGGAGCAACGGAAGAGACCACAATCCATACGGGTATTCCATTTGGATGGCCGGTGGCGGAATCAAGGGCGGAACCATATATGGACAGACGGACGAATTTGGTTATCACGTCGCTGAAAACAAGTGTGACATTTACGATCTGTGGGCAACGGTGCTTCACCTTCTCGGTCTGGACCATGAAAACCTCACTTATAGACATGGCGGCCGGGATCTTCGGCTCACCGACGTGCACGGACGAGTCTTGACCCCTATCCTTGCCTAGAAACCGATCGACTGGCCCTAAGCCGGAAGTTTGCCTAGGTTCCGGCAGAACTCGACAAATTCCCGGGCTTGGTCCTTCAGGCGGGTGGCCAAATCGTCGTCAAGGATACCTTTCTCTTCGTCGAGAAATTCATGCACTGCGGGAACGAATACCCGCTTGGGGAAATTGTGAGCGTTGCGGTATCCAAAAACTTGCTGGAGATGCTCAACGGGGCGCAAAGCTCCGAATTGCCCGGAGGCAATCCCAACGTAACAGATAGGTCTGGATTCAAAGCTTTCCGGATAGGGAAGAAGGTCGATAAAAAGTTTCAACGCCCCGCTCATGCTGCCATTGTACTCTGGAGTGACGACCACCAAGCCTGATGAATTGAGGACGTCCTCAGTGAATTCCAGAACTTTCCGAGGCTTCTCCCGGTATGCATCCGGTGAAAAAGTCTCTGGAGGAAGCTGTTCCAATTCCAGAACCTTGTTCTCAATCCCCATCTCGTCATAGATTGCCGAGAGGCAATGGGCCATTACCGATGACTTGCTGGATTTGCGGTTCGTGCCTGCTATAAGAGTGATCATGGTGCGGAGTTTGTTATGAATGACAGTAATTGCGCGTAATTCTTTGCGACCGCCATATCGGAATATTCGGTGGCAAGGGAATCAGGTGGATTGAATAATATGCAACGATCGGCAGTCTTGAGCATGCCCAAATCATTATAGCTGTCCCCGGATGCAATCACTTCGAAATTAAGCTTCTGAAGATACTGGACCGTCTTGCGTTTGTGATCTTCCATTCGCAACAGGACGGATTCAATCCTGTTGCCGGAATCCACCTTCAATTCATGGCAAAACAAGGTCGGGAAATTCAATTTCCTCATCAAGGGGGAAGCGAATTCCCGAAAAGTGTCGGAAAGCAAAATCACTTCGTATTGGCTGCGGAGTTCGGTAAGGAATTCAAGGGCGCCGGGGAACGGATCAAGCGTATCAATTACTTCCTGGATTTGCGAAAGGGTAAAATCATTTTTGCGAAGAATATCCAGACGATAGTCCATGAGAACGTTGTAATCGGGCTCGTCCCTGGTCGTCCTCTTGAGTTCCTCAACCCCTGTTTTCTCAGCAAATGCGATCCAAATTTCAGGAACCAGAACGCCTTCGAGATCTAAGCAAACTATTTGCATGACCGTGTAACTCAGGGAAGCGAGGTCTCGCCCATGAGATAACGGTCGCATTCCCTGGCCGCCGCCCTCCCCTCGTTGATCGCCCAAACGATGAGGGACTGACCGCGACGCATGTCGCCAGCGGCAAAGACGCCGTCCATGTTGGTGGCGAATTCCCCGTATTGCGCATCGATGTTCGAACGAGAATCCCGAGACAAACCCAACTCTTCGGCAATAACGTCTTCCGGGCCTAGAAAACCCATGGCTAAAAAGGCCAACTGGGCAGGAATTTCCCTCTCGGAACCGCTCACTTCAACGGGTGAGAAACGGCCATTCTCCTGCTTCCACTCGATTTCATGAATCAGCAGGGCACGCAGGTTTCCGTCCTCATCGCCAAGAAACTTTTTGGTTGCGGTCAGGTACTGGCGAGGATCACTCCCGAAGACCTCCTTGGCCTCCTCCTGTCCATAATCCATGCTGTATACCTTGGGCCACTCAGGCCACGGATTGTCAGGCGCGCGTTCGTCCGGCGGACGAGGCATGATCTCAAGCTGAGTAACGCTCCGGCAACCGTGTCTCATTGAAGTTCCCACGCAATCCGTACCCGTATCCCCTCCTCCGATCACCACGACGTCCTTTTGCTTTGCGGCGGTCTCGAAAGCGGTAACGTCCTTGAGCTCAAGCAATCCTTGGGTATTGCGGGTAAGAAATTCCATCGCAAAATGCACGCCCTTGAGTTCCCTTCCTTCGATTGGCAAATCCCTAGGCTTGGTCGCTCCGCAACAAAGAACGACAGCATCAAATTCCTCAACCAATTGCTTGGCCGGCAGATCCTTACCTATTTCCGTGGAAACAACGAACTCGATTCCCTCTTCGGCAAGCAAGTCCACACGGCGCTGCACAACTTCTTTTTCAAGCTTCATGTTGGGAATGCCGTAGACCAGAAGTCCGCCGATACGATCTGCTCGCTCATAGACAGTGACCGAGTGCCCCGCCTTGTTAAGTTGGTCTGCGGCGGCCAAGCCTGCAGGACCCGAACCGACTACAGCGACTTTTTTGCCCGATCGAACCTTAGGCGGAGAAGGGAGAACCCATCCTTCCTTAAATCCCTTGTCAATGATCGCGCACTCAATGCTCTTGATGGTTACGGGTGGCTCGATTACTCCAAGAACACAGGATCCCTCACAGGGAGCAGGGCAGACTCGCCCGGTAAATTCAGGGAAGTTATTCGTCTTGTGCAGACGATCAAGAGCATCTTTCCATTTTCCCTTGTAAACCAAATCGTTCCACTCGGGAATCAAGTTATTGACCGGACAACCACTGGCCATGTTGCTCAGCGTCATTCCCGTGTGACAATAAGGAGTTCCGCAATCCATGCAACGGGATCCTTGATCACGAAGGTTGGACTCCTCAAAATGCTCGTGGATTTCCTTCCAGTCTCCAATTCTTTCAATCGGATCGCGGTCAGGAATCGGCCTTCTCTCGTGTTCTAGAAATCCAGTGGGTTTTCCCATTTGTCAAATACTCCTCAATTCAAAATTTATTAATGTCCGGCGGCGACGTTTTCCTCGAAGGCGGCTTGGATCGCTTCTTCACCTTCAAGACCTCTTTCTTCCGCCTTCTTGAGCGCCAAAAGAACCCGTTCGTAGTCTTCGGGAAGCACCTTCAGAAATTTGTTCAGGAACTGATCCCAATTGGCCAGGATGTCCTTCCCCCTTTGCGAGCCCGTGTTTTCGACATGCGTCCTGATAAGATTCTCGACTTCCTTGATTTCAGGATCGCCGCATTCTACCAAAGGATAGACCTTGACCATGTCGGGGTTCAATCTCTTGGACACGAAGTGCCCATCCTCATCAAGGACATAGGCAACCCCTCCGGACATCCCTGCCCCGAAATTTCTTCCCGTTTTACCAAGGCATAGAACCAGTCCGCCCGTCATATATTCGCATCCGTGATCCCCCACTCCCTCGATCACAGCCCTTACGCCTGAATTTCGTACGCAAAACCTCTCACCGGCGACGCCTGCGATATATGCCTCTCCTGCAGTCGCACCGTAAAAGCAAGTATTACCGGTAATGATATTTTCATGGGCAACAAAGGGGGAATCTTCCGGAGGGCGCACAATCACCTTGGCTCCGGAAAGTCCCTTGCCACAATAATCGTTCGTGTCCCCGGTAACGGCAAAGGTCATCCCTTTCGGACAAAAAGCAGCCAAACTCTGTCCGGCAGAACCGGAAAGATTGATTCTCACGGTATCTTCGGGCAGGCCTTCAATTCCATGTCGCCGTGAAATTTCCGCACCCGTTATTGTTCCGACGACACGATCCGTGTTCACAACAGGAAGATCGATGGTAATGGGCTTCTTGTCCTCGAGCGCAGGCCCGACCGCTTGAATGATGCTACGATTGTCCAAAGCCTTGTCGAGAAGGTGATCCTGATCCATTTGGCAATAGGTACCTACTTCCGGGCCAACTTCCGGGCGGTAGAGAATTTTCGAGTAATCCAAGCCCTTGGCCTTCCAATGCTCGATGACCTGCCTCATTTCAAGCTTATCCACCCGGCCAACCATTTCATTAACGGAACGAAATCCGAGGCTAGCCATGGTTTCCCGCATCTCCTCCGCAATGAAATTCATGAAGTTTACCACCGCATCGGCTCCGCCTGAAAATTTCTCGCGCAAGCGGGGGTCCTGCGTAGCAATGCCGACCGGGCAGGTGTTCTTGTGGCAAACTCTCATCATGAGGCATCCCAACGTCACTAGTGGAGCGGTGGCAAAACCAAACTCCTCCGCACCGAGGAGACAAGCGATGGCCACGTCTCTTCCCGTCTTTAATTGCCCGTCGGTTTCAAGGACGACACGACTTCTTAGGTCGTTAAGCAAAAGGGTTTGGTTCGTTTCCGCCAAGCCCAGTTCCCAGGGAGCTCCTGCATGCTGGATGGATGAGCGGGGGGATGCCCCCGTACCCCCGTCGTAGCCCGAGACTAAAATAACGTCGGCTTTCGCCTTGGCCACCCCTGCGGCAATCGTTCCCACCCCCACCTCCGATACAAGCTTTACGTTTACCCTGGCATGAACGTTTGAGTTCTTCAGGTCATGAATCAGTTCGGCGAGATCCTCGATCGAGTAGATATCATGGTGGGGCGGAGGGGAAATCAGGCCGACTCCGGGAGTCGTGCCACGGGTTTTGGCAATAGGTGGCAAAACCTTGTGCCCGGGCAGTTCCCCGCCTTCTCCGGGCTTTGCTCCCTGTACGATCTTGATCTGGATTTCATCCGAATTGACAAGATAAAAACTAGTCACTCCAAACCGGCCGCTCGCAACCTGCTTGATAGCCGAACGACGTGAATCTCCATCCGGGTCGGGAGTAAAGCGGTCCAGTTCCTCCCCGCCCTCTCCTGTATTCGACTTCCCGCCAAGACGATTCATGGCGACGGCAAGGCTCTCGTGAGCCTCCTTGGAAATGGAGCCGTAAGACATGGCCCCAGTCTTGAATCTCTTCACAATCTCGGATGCAGGTTCCACTTCCTCAAGAGGTACGCTCTGATCTGCATCCATCTTGAAGTCCATGAGACCACGCAGAGTATAAAGATCCCGGGACTGGTCATTGACCGCATCCGAATATTCACGGAAAACCTCATAGTCGCCAAGCCTGGTCGCCTTTTGGAGCTTGTGAATAGTGGTGGGATTGAACAGATGCTTCTCCCCATTGGCCCGCCATTGATAGACGCCGCCTGGATCGAGAGGCAATGCCTTCTCGTCGGGACGGGGAGAAAACGCGAAGTGATGCCGGTGGCGCGCCTCGGATGCCAAGGTATCGATCCCGACACCTTCGACCCGCGAGGCGGTCTTGCAGAAATACTCGTCAATAACTGGCTGGTTGAGCCCGATGGCTTCGAAAATTTGGGCTCCCCGGTAAGAGGCGATGGTGGATATCCCCATTTTGGACATGGTCTTGATCACGCCGTTCAAATTAGCCTTGAGAAAATTCTTGCAGGCTGTCTCAGGATCCTGATCGAGGTCTCCGCAATCGATCATGTGCCGGACCGACTCAAGGGCCAGATAGGGGTTGATCAGGTCGGCTCCATATCCGATCAAAAGAGCGAAATGCTGAACCTCTCTTGGCTCCCCGCTTTCAAGAACGATGGAAACCTTCGTTCTGGTACCTCGCTTGATCAGATGGTGATGCAGCCCTGAACATGCCAAAAGAGCGGGCATGGGAGATTTTTCGGAGCAAAGATCACGATCGGAAAGAATAATAACGTTCGTGCCCTCCTCAATGGCGCGATCGGTTTCTTCGAAAAGAGAATCCAGAGCCGACTTCAAATCATTTCCGTCGTGGCATTCAGGATCGGGTTCGAAGAGGATGGGAAGCTTCTTGACCAGAAAACCATCTGGCAGAGAACCTTCAAGTTGCCTTACGCTCCCATCCATAACAAGGGGGGATTCGTATTTGATCATACGGCAACTTTCCGAGCTGGGTTTTGTCAGGTTTCCTTCCGAGCCAAGAAAGGTAACGGAGGCGGTAACAATCTCCTCTCGGATCGGATCGATTGGAGGGTTGGTCACCTGGGCAAACAATTGCTTGAAATAATTATAGAGGGACTGTGATTTCTCAGAAAGCACCGCCAAGGGAGAATCATTGCCCATGGAGCCCAAAGGCTGTTTTCCGGATTGGGCGCTGGGCCCAAGAAGGAAACGCATGTCCTCGAAGGTATAGCCGAACGCTTTCTGTCGCGTCAGCAGGTCCGAAAAATCATCTTCCGCAAAATTTGCAACTGGTGGAAGGTCGGAAGATTGCAAGAGAGAAGCCTCAAGCCAATCGCCATAGGGTTGCTCCGATGCAATGCCATCCTTAAGCTCAGTGTCGTCAATTATGCGACCTTCCTGCATGTCAACGAGGAACATTCGACCAGGTTCAAGACGCCCTTTCTTAATGATCGTGGATGAGGGAATCGAAGAAAGAACGCCAACCTCGGAAGCCAAGATCACTTTGTCATCGCTCGTTACGTAATAGCGTGAAGGCCTGAGCCCGTTTCGGTCAAGTACCGCACCTACCTGTACGCCGTCAGAAAAGGCGATGGAGGCCGGGCCATCCCAGGGCTCCATAACGCAAGCATGAAACTCATAGAAATCCCTTTTGGCTCGAACCATGTCGGAATGCTTTTCCCAAGGCTCGGGAATCATCATCATCATCGAATGGGCAAGACTCCTGCCAGAGAGGGTCAGAAACTCCAGGCAATTATCAAACTTTTGAGAATCGGAACCATCTTCCCTGATGATGGGAAGCAGTTTGTCCAAGTCATCTCCGAAAACCTCGCTAGCCAATTGATACTGGCGGGCGTAAGTCCAATTCTCGTTCCCTCGCACGGTGTTGATTTCGCCGTTGTGACAAAGATACCTGAAGGGTTGGGCTCGGGGCCAACTTGGAAAAGTGTTGGTTGAAAACCTTGAGTGCGTCAAGGCAAGGGCGGACTCCATTTCCGGGTCACTCAAGTCGGGGAAATATTGCTCGAGTTGCTCCGTCGTAAGCATCCCTTTGTAGGTCATTGTTCTAGACGACAGAGAATTGACGAAAAAAGGAACGTCTTCGGCAATGTCATCGCGGTATCTCAAGCGATGAGTGATAATGCGTCTTGCGAGGTAAAGCTTCCGCTCGAAATCCAAACCGGACCCACAGGATTCCGGTCGGGTGACGAACACCTGCTCCATTACGGGTTCGCATTCAAAGGAAGCCTTGCCGAGAATTCCACTATTAACGGGAACCCGTCTCCATCCCAAGACAAGAAGCCCTTCCTCGGAAAGCACTTCCTCCACTACGTCTTTTTCGCGACGTCGGTCATCGTCTTTTTTGGAAAAGTAGATGAAGCCAGCGCCATAGTCACCTTCGGGCGGCAAATCAACAGACAACCCGGATTTGATCTCCCTGCGCAGAAATTTATCCGGGAGCTGGATGAAAATCCCCGCGCCATCTCCCGTGATTGGGTCACAACCGCATCCTCCGCGATGATCAAGGTTAACGCAAATTTCAAGAGCCCCTTGGACAATTTCGTGAGACTTCCTTCCCTTCATATCAACAATGAAGCCCATCCCGCAATTTTCATGCTCATTGCTGGGATCGTAGAGACCTTGTTTACGAGGTGTTGTCATGTAGTAAAGATTACAAAGATAAAAGTTTCCATTATAGCACGAATTTCCCAACGGGCAATTAGGGAAACACTCCATTTTGCCCTAGGTGATTTTTCGGTCAAGGCTATTAGAGACCCCTAGCCCGATTTCTCTTTTGGAAAATTCGGGCTCTGATGGGGAACTTCTCGCTCCGATGACTTGCTGCCACAAAAAAACCGTTTTGCTTGGCCAGTGGTTCGATCTCCACGACTTGCCTAGCCTCAATCCCCGTTGCCAAGCCAAAGAAACCGTACAACACGCGAATCAACATGAAATGCCACCACTTGGTTAATGGAGCGCCTTCCTGCATCTCAAAAAAATCAACGTCTACCCATAAACTTTCTCCCTTCGTATATTTGGATAATATTGGAAGCATTGCTCGGAGCTGACTTTGTTCGAAACAATCCCAGAAAAAGAAAGTGCAAACTGCATCAAAACGCTTAACGGAATCGAACTCCTGAAGCGCAACCTTGTGGAAAGTCGCTCGACTTGAATCTTTTTCCGCGACTCTATTTCTCGATCTTTTCATCATTTCCGCAGACTGCTCCACGACGGTAATGTTTGCCTTGGGGTTGACCTGCAGAAGCTTCTCCAGAAACAATCCAGTCCCTTCCCCTATGAGAAGAATATCCCGCCGGTCAGCAAGTTGATCCAAATAAGCGCATCGCATTTCCTGTAATTTCGACCCGAACAAGAAACTTTCGAAAACCCCGTAAAACGGAGCGATCTTGTCAAAGCCCGAGGACATCTTCTATCCCGATGAGGGTGAGCGGTATAATCCAATAGCCTAAATCAATCGCCTCTCTTTTGTCCTGATCGTCAGATAAGAAAAAATCGAGGAAGATCACAAACGAGGTGACGCACAAAGCATGCATGAAAAGATTGATCTCAAGGCCATGTATCAAAAGCAGAATCCCTACAACCACCGCAAAGGGATATTTCCCCATTGCCAGGGCCTTCAGGCATCCAGGTCTCTTTTGCAACCAAGAGAGACGGTTTCTTTTTTTGTCTTCGAACCATTCCCATTTGCTGACGCTAAGACAGTTAATCAAAAACAAACAGAACGGGAGAACCCAGCACCATAACAGTTCCTGAAAACCCAAGGCCGCTTCGTAGAAGGGGAAAAAGAGGCAACCCAATGAAAGAATGCATGCAGTCCTAAACTCTTTGGTGCAGAAGGAAGCAAAACCAAAGCGGGCCTCACGTCGGCAAAGGATGAAATTCCCCAAGCAAAGAGCGAACAAAGGCAAACCAAGCAAGATGCAATGAACTTCCAAAAATCTTGCCACGCAAAAAAAGACCAACAGCAAACTAGAGGACCAACATAGGACAAAGGCTGATTTGTGATGTTTGAAAACTTCATAACGCCTTGCTCTTCTCGACAAAGGCTGGTTTGGTTCGGAAAATCGGTCTGCGCTGTAAGCAAGCCAAACTGAAATCCCGAGTATCAAATAATGATAGACGCTTAAATCAGACGAGATGGTTCTTGCTATCACGAATTGCCACGCAATTGCGATCAACGGCGCATCCAAGCTATAATCGTTAAGCATGGAAACTTTGCGATAACCATGATCGACTGAAAGCACAAAGGGTTGCTTGTATTTGATTTTTTTGATATCTAACAGTATTTATTAACTATGAAAATTAAAGCTTATCTAAAACCTCAGTGCGGATGGAGCATGGGCGTTCGGGCAATCATGGATAAATACTCACTCGAATATGAGGATTTGGACATCATTAACAACCAAAACATTTATGCCGAAATGGTAGAAAAATCCGGTCAACCATTGTCCCCATGCGTTGAGATCGAAGGTATAATGCTCGCTGACGTTAGTGGGGAAGAAGTTGAAAACTATATGTTGTCCAACAAGCTTGTAGAGTCCACCGACAAAGAAGCGTCTGCCCCGATTGATGCCCCATGCACGGACGAAGAACACGAGCGACAAGCCAAGGCTACCAGCGAAGGTTCACCGGTTCGCTTTTTTTAAGCCAAACAAGCTGCGTGCTCTCGTTAGCCACGCAATAGGCTTGCTTTGCCCCAATACCCTGCAGGTTTCAAAGGCTACTGACGGACCATATCCGTCAGATCATCGCATTTTCGAGGTGATGAAGTAACCTTCGGACTCTCCTAGCTGTATAAGAATTGAATCACACTGGGAAATTCAGGGGTAATCTCATTGTCTTATTTAAATGGACCAGCTCAAAGAGAATATTTTAGGAGCATATTTACTATGTTGCGGAGTGTATGTAGCCTTAGACGTTTTATTTTATTTAATTGAAGAGGTTTTTGGACAATGAGACGCATAACAGGAAATGAAACTGATGTTTCTGAACCAAATCCAACGAGAGATATGAATATTTATAAAAACCAAGTTTATTCGAAGATTACTTATTAACTCAAACACTCGGCAAACAACCGGTGAACCGGATCGAAAAGAGAATTTCATAAGAAATAAATGATGGGCATAAAGCAGACAACAAAACACGCTAGCTCATTGTTTTCAGTGTTTTGTGTAAAACATAAAGCAAAGGTAAATTTACTAAACAGATAGAAGCAGTCTCTATTTTCCACCTCGTAAATTGCTTAAAGACAACCTTCTAACAACGAATATATTAAGTAAAAATCAAAATTTGGTTAGTGTGATTAGGCACAAAGTAGATATTAAACGATAATTAGTTCAACATTTATTTGACTTATACTGCAACCGCTATAAATCTAGGCATCAGAAAGGTTTCACTAACTTGCCCAAACAAATGAAAATTCGAATACTATCTATTGATATCGGTATTAGAAAAGAATGCGACTTCCTGATCGATAAAGCCAAGGGACAAAAGTGTTACACGCTGTACGCTTTTAAGTCTGCAGGCCTTGCCAAAACCAACATTGGACTTAATGAGGTAAACCATGGCGACTGCCTCCTCGTTTCACCGGACGCCCCTCATTATATAAGGGGCAAGGATGAAGATTTGGAGTACGATGCCATTTCCTTCAAGGGTTCGGACGCAACACGATTGGTTTCTCAAGTCGGTTTGGAATGCAATGTTATCCACAAACCTCTGCAGACCTATTTCATTGATGCCCTTCTGGACAAGATCACCAAGGAATTCAGGTCCATGGATATGATGTACGAAAGGGTTATTTCGCTCTCACTTGACGAATTACTAACCAAATTGGTTCGGTTTTCAAAGCAAGACTTCGTATTGTCCATGCCCGACCATTCACAAAAGTTGCGGGACTTGAGGTCAGAGGTCCACGAAAACTTTGCCAAACCATGGACAATCGGACAGATGGCTTCCATGATGGCACTAAGCGCCAGTAGGTTTGCCTCGCTCTACAAGCAGGAATTCGGAGCAAGCCCGACGGAAGACCTCATTCGAACGAGAATCAATCAAGCCAAGAAAATGCTTTCCGCAACTAAGGTTAGTGTAAAACAAGTGTCTTTAGCCTGCGGATTCGAAAGCGTGCATTATTTCCACCGAGCCTTCAAAAGGAGGCTCAACATCACTCCCAAGCATTATCAAAACCACAAATTATCCATGAAAGGGTCGATTCCCATGGAAGAGAAGTCCTTCACCTTGGACTCACTGTCTTTGGATGCAGACTTTTCAGGCACAATGGAGATCGTCAATGGAGAGATCGTATCTCACGGGAGTGGATCTGCGTGGGCTGAATTCCTGGGCTTTTCGCCAGAGGAATTCGACGGCAAGCCGTTCCTAAATTTCGTATGTCCTGAAGATCTCGGAATAGCTAGAGAGGCCGTAAGCAACATCGTGGAAGGTAGGAATATAAAGGACGTTGCCGTACGCTTGAATACAAAAGACGGTGAATATGTTAAAATTGATTTCTCTGCCTTAACAAAGGGGAATAATTGGTTCTGGTTCGCTAAAAAAGTTTTGGTCGACGAATAGATTGAAGCTAAAGTTGTTTTTTTTGATTTTCGGCAATCGATAGATTGCCGAATCGTGAGATCTAGGGTAAGAAGGATCTTCAATCAAAACAGTCATGAACAAAATCCTTCTGTCGATTGCATTAACATCATTTGGTTATAATGCCTTTGGATCCGATCCCTCCGAGGATCTTCTGTCCAAAACCAGACAACTTACCTTTGAGGGTGCGCGCTCCGGGGAGGGGTACTTCTCCCCAAGCGGCCAAAAGCTCGTCTATCAATCTGAAAACCATACCGGCAATCCCTTCTACCAAATTTACTTATTGGACCTAAGGTCCGGTGAAAACAAAATCGTTTCTACCGGAGTTGGAAAAACAACCTGCGCGTGGATTCACCCAAATGAAAAACGGGTGCTTTTCTCTTCTACCCATTTGGACGTGAATGCAACGATGAAACAGGTTGCGGAATTAAAGGAGAGGGATAGCGGCAAAGCGCGCAAATACAGTTGGGATTACGACAGGCACTATGACTTGTTCGCCGTTGATACCGATTCTGGAAAATCTACGCGTCTTACGACCGCTGACGGTTACGACGCCGAAGGTTCCTATTCGCCCGCAGGAGACAAAATAGTTTTTGCCTCCAACAGAAATGCTTATTCCAAGAAACTGTCCGTCAAGGAAATGGAAATCTTCGATAGGGATAAGTCCTATTTCAACGACATTTACCTCATGAACTCGGACGGTACGGGCACCCGACAACTAACACGCTCTGACGGTTACGACGGCGGACCTTTTTTTAATAGCCAAGGCGATCAAATTTGCTGGAGAAGGTTTTCACCAAATGGTCATAAAGCTGAGATATTCAAGATGGATTTGGCATCCCAAACGGAAAAAAAATTAACCCGCCTCGATGCAATGTCCTGGGCCCCCTACTTCCATCCGTCCAACAAATACCTGATCTTTTCAACCAATCTTCACGGCTTCAACAATTTTGAACTATACGCCGTTGACATTGAAGGTGAAAAACAGCCTGTGCGGGTCACCAATGCGGATGGATTCGACGGATTGCCGTGTTTTTCGCCAGACGGCAATACGCTATCTTGGACAAGCAACAGGACGAACGACAAAAAATCCCAAATCTTCATGGCAAGCTGGAATCACGAAGAAATGCTCAGGCGCCTCGATTTGGCAAAGGCTATTGAAAAAACAGACAATCCTGAGGATCCTCAGGCTTCGTCCGGGAAAACATCTCCGGAAATCGACAAGAGGGACGTACGCAAGCACCTGGAGTACCTTTGCTCTGACAAAATGGAGGGGCGGATGACCGGATCACCAGGAAACCAAAAGGCATCTGCTTACGTTGCCGACTCCTTCAAATCATTCGGCATGGAGCCCTATTCGAAGTGGAGAGGGTGGTTTCAAGAGTTCCCGTTCTTCAATGCCGCAAGGTTATCGCCTTCATGCAAAATGGAGTTTTCGAGCGGCACAGATGGAGACAATGACCTAATGGCGCTGAAGAAGGATTGGGTGCCCATGTCCTTTAGCGATTCAGGCAACTCTACTATCAACGAGATTGTTTTTGCAGGTTATGGCATTCGTGCCAAAAAATCCGGGGATTGGGACGAATATGACTCATACACCCATCTGGACGTTAAGGACAAGTGGGTGATGGTTCTGAGAAAATTACCAGTTGGTTGGAGTGATAAAAGAAAAGATTTCTTTTATCACCATTCGACCTTCAGAAAGAAAGCTTCCGTAGCGAGGGATCTCGGGGCGAAGGGGATCCTATTCGTTACTGATTTTGATCAATCCGAAGACAAGCTTATCGAGTTCTCATCCGGCACGACAAACGAAACCATGTCGATTCAATCGATCATGATAACAAGAAGTGTGGCGACCAGAATCTTTCAAGCGCAACAAAGAGATTTCAAAAAAACCTGCGGTCGGCTTTCCACAGGAGATCTCCAAATGGGTTTCCCATTGAAAAAATCCGTTCTTAACCTAACCGTTTCCATACTCAGGAAAAAAGGCGTGGGTAGAAATACACTTGGTTGGATCCGTGCGAATGCGGGAAAGAGGAGCGAGAGAATCATAGTAATCGGAGCCCATTTGGACCACATCGGATATGGCAAGGCAAGCTCTCGGGCAAAAAAATCCCAAAAGGGGAAAATGCATCCGGGCGCCGATGATAACGCTTCGGGAATCAGCGCCTTATTGGAAATTGCTGAATACCTTGTGGCTCTCCAGAAAAAAGGCCTGCTTAAAAGCAACTACGATATCCTTATCGCTGCATGGTCTGGAGAAGAAATCGGCTTATTGGGATCTGCCCATTTCACACGGGAGCTAGGCTTAGGCAAAAACAAGGCCGGGCGAAGTAAAATCATTTCCTATTTGAACTTGGATATGGTCGGAAGATACAAGGATAAGCTGACTCTGCACGGAATCGGCTCTTCCCCTGCCTGGAAAAAGCTTATTCAACGGGCAAACATACCCGTCGGGCTGAACCTAAACCTGCAGAAAGACAGTCACATTCCTACGGATACGACTTCTTTTTTCACAAAAGGGGTTCCGATCCTGAGTGCCTTTACAGGATTGCACGCCGACTATCATTCACCGGCCGATACACCCGAGAAGATTAACTTTGAGGGAGTGGCTGATTGCGCCAAACTCTACGTCAGGCTGGTTGAAGGGGTGGCGCTCTTGGACAATATGGACTATGTCGCACAGGCACCCCCTCCAAAATCAAGAGGCAAACTGAGGGTTTATCTAGGAACTATTCCGGACTACTCTCAAACCGACAGCAAGGGGCTCCTTCTTTCAGGAGTCAGCAAAGGCGGGCCTGCCGATTTGGCAGGTTTGCAAAGCGAGGATCTTGTCATAGAGTTGGGAGGTAAGAAAGTAGAGACAATTTACGACTACACGGACGCAATCAGCACTTTGACGGCAGGGCAGCAAAGTGGGGTAACTATTATTCGAAAAGGCAAAACCTTGCAGTTGAAGATCACTCCTTCTTCCCGCTAGGGATCAAAGGGTCGATATGACGCCCCGCGTGCTTGGAGGGGTTCCCTGTGGAGATAGGCTAAGTTGACCAAGCTCGGAATCGTCAGTCAAGGAGTCGGCTTAAGCGCATAACTTCCCGGACCCGACCCCTCGATTTTCTTATCCGCTCCTCCATCGACGGAAAACTTCAGGTTTTCAAGGGAGGAGCACCAAAGACGAGAAGAAACCTTGAATTGAAGTTCCTGCTCCCACCCTTGCGCCAAATCCTTATACTCGTAGTTTCTCGAGCCTCCGCCCTCGTCAATGATGATCAGCCTATCGATCGGACCTACGGCTACTACCCGGAGGGAATGCGTTTCGTTGGCCGATATAGGAGACGATGGACTCGGGTTCGTTTCCGTTATCGAGCCTCCAGTTTGTGGGGGCTGAACTGGGTGAGGCGCCTCATCAGAACCGCCTGCAAAGTAAGCCGCCAATGACACAATCACGACAACGACGAAAGCAAGCGCGGCAATCAGAACAGGCTTGCCTAGATTCGTAGAGTTGCCAATTCGGACTTCAGAAACAGGCTTTGCCGGAGAGGATACGCTTGAATAGTCGGAATTCTCGGAAGTTTCTGGCGAAGTCAAGGTGCCCAATGATTTTTTTTGCGTTCTGGTTGAGGAATTCCCCAACTCCAAGTCCAGATCCGCAAGCATTGCATCTTGATCAAGGTCCAAGAAGCGAGAATAGAGTCGAATGAATCCGCGTAGATAAACCTCGGGGAGGTCTATGTCAAATTGCCCGGCTTCGAATGCGCTCAAATAATCACCACGAATCTTAGTACTCTCGGATGCTTCCCTTATCGAAATCCCCTTTCGGTTTCTCGCCTCTTCCAATTTTTGTCCAATAGCCATTTAAAGTATTAAAATTATTATTAGAGATTTCATCGAGGATTCGATTTTTGCAAGCGGAGATTTCGATAATTCGAACATTCTTACAGATCCAGGAGGATTTCTCTCCCCTGCCCCGGGATGTCTGCACTTACGACACCGCGATCTTCCAATTCATCCATAATACGGGCGGCCCGGTTATATCCAATGCTTAGTTTTCTTTGCAAATTGGATGTAGACGCCCTCTTGGTCGTGCGAATGATTTCGATGGCTTTGCGGATCATTGGGTCCTCATCCGAATCTCCACCGTCACCAAGTATGTCTTCCTCTCCTGCGGATTCTATTTGTTCACGAACCTCCTCGATAATTTGAGGCGGTCCGTTTATTTTCAGAAAATCAACAATGCCATTGATCTCATCATCGCTCACGAAGGCTCCCTGCGCCCGGGCAAAAGTAGGACTACCGGGAGGAATGAAGAGCATATCTCCCTTTCCGAGAAGGGCCTCCGCCCCCTTTGAATCAAGAATCGTCTGACTATCCCGAAAGGATGCCACACGAAAGGAAATCCTGCTTGGCAGGTTTGCCTTGATCACACCGGTTATGACGTTTACGGAAGGTCGTTGGGTAGCGATGATCAAATGAATGCCGGCTGCTCTGGCAAGCTGGGCAAGACGAGCGATGCCCGTTTCGACATCAGCTTGAGCCACCATCATCAAGTCGGCAAGCTCGTCTATGATGCAAACGATATAGGGTAGCTTGTTTTCAGGAATCTCCAAAACACCCTCGTCCCTGGGAACTTCAATCGTGGACAAAGCCGCCCTCTCCTCCGCAGTCATTTCAGCATCAAGCAACTGGGCCTTTTCCTTCTCCTCCTTGTCCTTGAGAATCTTTGCATTGAATCCGGCAATGTTTCTGACACCGACCTTGGAAAAAATCTGGTACCGTCGTTCCATCTCTATCAAGAGCCATTTGAGTGCGCCGGGAACTTTCTTTGGCTCGGTAACGACGGGAATGAGCATGTGAGGAAGATCATTGTAGACTTTCATCTCAACGATCTTCGGATCCACCATGATGAAACGGACGTCCTCTGGGCTGGAATAATAACAAAGCGAGGCAATGACGGCGTTAATACAGACCGTCTTACCGGATCCCGTAGAACCTGCAACAAGCAAGTGCGGCATCTTGGTCAAATCAGCTACCAACGGTTTCCCGCTCGCCTCTTTGCCTAGAACAATCGGGATTTCCGCGCCTGCGTCCACCCAAGCCTTGGATTCCAGTATCTCCTTAAGACAGACCGGCGCAGGCTTTGCATTGGGAACCTCTATGCCAACACAGCCCTTTCCCGGAACAGGTGCAAGAATCCTCACGCTCTCCGCTTTGAGGGCCATCGCCAAATTCTTGTCCAAGTTCGCTATTTTTTCGACTTTCACCCCGGGGGCAGGGTGAACGTCGTATCTTGTAATGACCGGACCCGTATGAACTTCACCAAGTTCGACATCAATCTTGAATTGAGCCAATGTCTCCTTAAGTCTTTTGGCTTTGATCATATGATCTTCGTCCGCGCTTGATTCTTCCTCGGGAGGATCCATAAGGAGGTCATGAGGGGGAAAATGATAGTCTCCCTTACGTTCCGGAAACAAATCAACGGCCTTTTCAGGCTTTTCCGCCCGCACCACCTTGAAACCGTCCATGCCATCCGAGGTGTCAGCTTCTTCTATGGGTTGAGATGCCTCCGGTTCCTCCTTCGGCGCCTCATTATCTTCGCTTGAACTTTCGTCTGCCTCGGTTTCCTCGGGTTTACTTTCCTCTTGCGGTTCTTCCTTTGGCAAAGGTTTTTCTTTTTTTACTTTGGCTTTGGGCTTCTTATCCTCGCCAACTGAAGAATCATCCGTCTCCGGGGAGCTTTTTTGGAGAGAAACGTCCCCAAAGAGCAAATCATCTTCCGACCCTTTCCCGAACCGAGGAAAGCTCCATCGCTTTTTTGATTTCTTTTCCGGCAGCTTTTCGGTCTTTTCCTCTTTCATCGGTTTTTCCGGCTTAACCTCCAGTGTGCTTTTCTCTCGCAAGCTTGCTGGGATTTTCTCCTTAACCTTCTTCCCGACCCCAACCAAAGCTCCGACAAACCTGAGCGGTTCCATTGAAAAGTGAATGCATAGACAACCGATTAACAGGCATACCATCGAGATACTTGTACCCAACACGCCCATCCAAACTCGCAGAAAACCGCCTACGCTATCGTCAGGAACCGCTCGCATAGGAAGACCGGAGTAGAGAATGGCACCAATCGAACCGCCTGCTCCATGCTCATAAGAATTGGAAGGAAATATGGTTTGTTCCCCGACCGAAATCAATGAATGGTCTCGGATATTGGCAAGAACACTGATGGATACAATCGCAAGCGCTATGGTTGAAATTTTGCGCATTTTCTCCTTCGTTACCGATTTTGTGGCAGCCAAAAAAGAAATCGTGGCGAACATCCACGGCAATAACCAAGCGGATAAGCCGAAAAGGCCAAATAAAGAACGGGCCAAACCAACTCCGATTTCGCCTAATAGCGGAGATGAACCGGTCGGGGGTACGGAATGGTAATTGGAAGGATTGTAATCAATGAGCGAAATTAACAAAAGAAAGCTCATTATGCCACTGACCACAGCAAGCCAGGGGTTTTTGCCCGGCGTCACGTCCCCCAAACCCTTGCCGGACTTAGACGCTGAATTCGCCATCGCAACCTTCCGCCTTGATGTTACGATCTAACGCAAACATATTTCCACTTCACCCATAATCGTATAGAAAAGCAAATCATCATGATTTTCAAGTTTGAACCGATATACAAGGAAAGGATTTGGGGCGGGTCCAAAATCAAGGATTTTTTGCAAAGAGAAATGCCGCTCGGCAACCATGTCGGAGAATCATGGGAGATCGTCGACCGGGAGAAGGATAATTCCGTTATCGCGAATTCGAACTTCAAGGGCAAAACCCTTGCCGAAATGTTAGAATCCCAAGGAAAAAACGTCATGGGCCCCCGATGGGAAACAGGAAGCAGGTTCCCTTTGTTGGTCAAATGGTTGGACTGCTCGGAACGGTTGAGTTTGCAAGTCCATCCTCCGTCCGACATTGCCGAAACCTTCTCAGGCGAACCCAAGACGGAGAACTGGTACGTAGCCGAAGCCTCCGAGGGTGCCGGTCTTTTTGCCGGACTTAAGAGAGGAACTTCCGCCGACTCATTCCGTCAGGCGCTTTCCCAAAAGGAAACCGAAAGTCTTTGTCACCGCATTTCCTCCCGAAAAGGGGACTCGCTTTTGGTTGAAAGCGGAAGGGTTCACGCCATTGATTCGGGCAACTTAATTCTCGAAATTCAGCAGAATTCTGATACAACCTACAGGGTTTACGATTGGGAGAGACTTGGGTTGGACGGCCGACCAAGAACCTTGCATGTCGAAGAATCAATGCAGTGTATTGATTTTAAGGATTACGAACCAACGCCAATTAGCACTATCACAAAGAAAGGCATCGAAACCATAGCCGAATCCAAGTTCTTTCGAATCAGAAAATTCAACCTCAATCAAAACGACTCATTCGATCTCAAGGGTCGCAATTCAGACACTCTCATGATCCACGCTCTCGAAGGAAGCTTACAGGCAAACGGCGAAGCTATTGAAAAAGGGGGTCAGGCACTTAGCCCTTATTCCTCAAACTGCACGGTCAACTGTTCTGAGAACACAAGCTTTTTGGTCACGGATCGTTTTTCCGATATAGTCAATTGAGCGACCATCCTTTACGTTCCCCATCAATGACGCCAGTTTTTGAACAATCTTAAATTCTCTCACAAATAATGGACAAAGAAGAAAACAACACCGACCCGGAAGAACCGATCGCAAAAGATGAAGGCGAGCAAGAAGATGCAACGCCTGAAGAGGAGAACGAGGAATCCGTTACGAGATTACAAACAAAATTAAATGATGCATACGGAAAGCAAGACGACTTGAAGAGCAAATATCTTCGGGCGGTTGCAGACTTGGAAAACCTAAGGAAAAGATCAATTCGGGATCGTGAAGACGCCGTTCAAAGAATCCGCACCCAAGTCATCGGCGATCTTCTTCCATCGCTTGATGCTTTCCAGTTAGGGTTTGCAGAAGCTAAAAAACATGAGGAGGCGGCAAAATTTGTGGAAGGTTTCTCCATGGCTGTCTCCCTGATGGAGACGACTTTGTCCGAATACGGTTTGGCCGTCATCGATCCGCAAGGTGATGAGTTCGACGCAAAATACCACGAAGCCATCGGTTATGAAGAGCAACCTGATTGCGAGGAGGGTAGCGTTATCAGAACCATACGCATTGGCTATAGAATTGGAGAACAACTCCTTAGGCCTGCAACGGTAATTTTGGCCAAGGAGTCAGCAGCTAGTGATGAATCAGAATAGCTGGTCAAAAGGGATTTCCTTAGGATAAAGGCTTAACATGGCAGAAAAAGACTATTATGAGGTGCTCGGGGTCGAGCGCTCCGCAAGCGAAGACGATATCAAAAAAGCTTACCGGAAACTTGCCATAAAATATCATCCGGACAAAAACCCCGGGGATAAGGAGGCTGAAGAAAAATTCAAGGAAATTTCAGCGGCATTCGAGGTACTCAAGGATAGCGACAAGAAAAGAAAGTACGACCAATTTGGTCATGACGCCTTTCGTGGGGGTGCCGCAGGCGGAGGGGGTGTCGACCCCTTTGATCTTTTTCGAGATGCATTCGGGGGCGGTGGAGGCGGAGGCTTTGGGAGTATTTTCGAGGATTTTTTTGGCGGAGGCTCACCAGCGGGTGGAAGTCCAGAACACCAACGGGGTAGAGATCTAAGGGTAAGCGTAGAAATATCACTGGCCCAAGCAGCCTCAGGTGTTGAGAAGGAAATAAAATACCAACATTACGCAGAATGTTCAACCTGCGCCGGCAGTGGCGCCGCATCCGGTTCGGGGAACGTCATGTGCTCAACCTGCGGAGGCATTGGTCAGGTTGCATCCAATCAAGGGTTTATCAGCATTCGACGCACATGCCCGACATGCAGTGGCTCAGGAGTCACCATTGAAGATCCCTGCTTGAGCTGCAAAGGGGAAGGGCGCAAAAAAGCTCCCACAAATATCAAGGTAAACATACCCAAGGGTGTGGCGGATGGTAACAGGTTGTGCTCCCGGGGCAGAGGCGACGCCGGTCCGAGAGGCGGTCCGAATGGGGATCTCTACGTCGATGTCAGAATCAAACAACATGCCTTTTTTGAAAGAGATGAGGACGATCTTTTTCATGAAATGATGATCCCCTTCACCCTCGCCACTCTGGGAGGCACGGTACAAGTGCCCACGCTTGACGGAAAAGTATCCTTGAAGATACCTCCCGGAACTCCCTCGAACAAGACCTTTCGCATTAAGAACAAGGGTATGCCTAACTTGAGATCCCCATCAAGAATGGGCGATCTTTACGCAAGAGTAATCATACAAGTTCCGGAAAAGCTTTCGAAGGAGCAAAGGGAGAAACTCGTAGAATTCGGACAATCCTGTGGAGAAAAAGACTTGTCTGCCGAGGAAGGCTTCATGGGCAAGGCCAAACGTTTTTTTGACGGTGAAAATTAAAAGGATGACCTAAAGTGAGCATCACTCGCTCAGCTATCACTTCCCTAAAGGAGGCTATTTCCTTCCGCCAGAAAGTTCGTGAATCGGGCAAGAGCTTTGTGCTTACCAATGGATGCTTTGACCTTTTGCATTGTGGCCACGCATACAGCTTGCAAGAAGCTTCGAAATATGGGGATCATCTTTGGGTAGCCATGAATTCAGATGCGAGCGTGCACAAGCTAAAGGGAACGGAACGTCCGATTATCCCCGAAGACCAGAGGGCTTATCTGCTCGATTCATTATCTTGCGTCTCAGGGGTTACGCTATTTGAAAACGAAAGATTGACACAAGAGATCCTGGCTCTGGAACCGGACGTTTACGTCAAGGCAAGCGACTATACGGAAGATTCCATTAATCCGGAAGAGAAAGAGGCTCTGTTGTCCGTGAACGCTACTTTGCAGTTCGTTCCCTTTCTGCCTGGGAACAGCACGTCCTCCCTGATCAAAAGAATTCAATCCCGGTCAAACAAAGGCTAGAAAGCTCGTGAAAACGGTAATTATAGGATCTGGCCGGGGCTCGAATGCAGAAGCAATCATACAGGCTCAGTTAAGCCAATTATTGGGCAATGCCGAAGTCCAGGCCATTTTCTCAGACAACGTGGATTCGGGCATTATGCAAATTGCTCGAAACAACAATATCGAGGCTCACTATTTGGACGGAGGCTCGTTCAAGAGCAAACTGGATGACAAAGCGGAAGAAGTTTGGATCGATGCCATTATGAAATTGCAGCCTGACCTGATTGCTTTGGCCGGGTTCATGAGGGTGCTCAAGCCAGCTTTCCTTCGCGCATTCAAGGACACGATCGTCAACCTTCACCCTAGCCTTCTTCCTAGCTTCAAGGGTCTTCGGGCAATTGAGCGGGCTTTTGAATATGGCGTAAAAATTTCCGGGTGTACGGTTCATTGGGTCACCGAGGAAATTGATTCCGGAAAAATCATCGGACAAGCGCCGGTTCGAGTTATGGTAGGTGATACCGTTGAGACCCTGACCCAAAAGATTCATGGAGCCGAGCACGTCCTCTACCCCTGTGTGATCCGGGACATTTCCACAGGTATCATTCCTTTTCCCGGTCCATGATCAAGGCAAGTCACCCCATTGAACCGGATGCCGTTGAAAACCTGGAAGATGCACTTTACGAACTGGCACCCAGTAATTGGAGTCTAATTGTAAGCCAAAAGGATGGCACTGGCGATTTGGAGGGATTTTTTGATTCGGAAAAGGACGCTCGGCTAGCCCTTGAGGAACTGGAGTCGATTCTTGGACAAGCATTTGAAAAACCTTTCAGGCTTGATGAACTGGCGGATAGAGATTGGAAGGAATCGTACAAAGCTCATTTCAAGGCATGGTCAAGAGGAACCATTCATTGGGTTCCCGAATGGAAAAGAGAATCATATGAGATTCCTGAAGGGCATCATGCATTATACGTCGATCCGGGAATGGCCTTCGGCACTGGCAATCACGAAACGACCCGGCTTTGTCTTGAAAGCATGATTTCGATTTGCGAGGGGAAAAAATTTGATGATTGCATAGACTTGGGATGTGGTTCGGGAATTCTATCCCTATCCGCCTTTCTTCTCGGAATTGAAAAAATCAAGGCCATTGATTTTGACCCGGATGCAATCAAGGTTGCCCATGATAACGCCGCTCTCAATCAAATGAACGGAATAGTGGATTTCAAAGCCCAACGCCTGGAAACCCTTGATGAGGATCAAGACTATGATCTTGTCTTGGCAAACATTCAGGCAGACGTTCTCATGCAAAACGCGGAAAGATTGCTAGGTCTTGTACGAAAAGGCGGTTCCCTTGTTCTTTCCGGAATTCTGACCGATGAAATGAAATTTGTAGAGGATTGCTTCCTTAATCTTCTACAAATGGAAGAAAAGTATTTCGAAATTGATAAGAAAAGCTTAGGAGAGTGGTCGCTTCTACAACTAATGCTAAAAGCCTGAAGTACTATTCAGGAAGTACCAGTCCCATTCTTGCTTCTCTGGGTTTACTTAACTATTTTAAGCTATGGAAATGGAATCAGCCGCCTAGATAAGTGAGGGCTCGTGGAATCGGGAGGGAATAAAAGGCAAAGCGATCGATACCCAGTTCGGCAAGGTTATCAGTTAATTTCCCACGAAGAGAATCAACGCTGTCCGGGCCAACGGAGGTATAAACGAGTGCCCATTCTTCCGTTAAGTGGTCTTTTCCTTCTTCAGCGTCAAGCATAACACCGAAATTTGTGCTCACACCCGGAGCACCTGCATCCAATACGGCATCATAAACCTCCTCATAATAATCTCTGGGAACGATACAATAAAGACCAACCAAGTTCTCGAGGAAAGTGGTCTTCAACGCACGGCTTTTACCGCTTTCGAGTGAAGTCCTCCATTCCTTGTCTCCTTTCAAGTCATCCAAGGCTGAGATTATCTGTTCCATGTTGGCTCCATGAGCTGAAGATGAAACTGTACTGGAAACATTAATCAATCCGGATCGAACTGGTATGGAGTACATGAAACCTCTACCTGGTTCCGTAATTTTACCGGCACGGGCCATATCTCCAAATATCTCGTCCGCGTCTGCCTTTTCCACAACGCACCAGACAAATTCTTTCTCCGGACCTTTGGTCATGCGAAGGAGCGGAATTTTGTCTCGAACGCCTCCGCCCTCGCCGAAAGTAATAGTCGGTCCGGGAGCGCCACCCTGCAAAGCTGCCTTGGCAATGTCATCTGCAATTCCCTTTTCACATATGCAACAAATAGCCTCAAGATCTTCCGGGCCAAACCCACTCCCGCCCTCAACTTCATCGTCGGCACTTACGGCAGTAGGAAAAGTTGAGGAAAAAATGGCATCGTTACAGCCAATCGTGAAAACAGCGCCCGAACCAACTCGGTCAAGATTACCCGCTTCAATAGCAGCATCCGTAACAGCATCGACTTTGGAATCGGGCACCAAGACTTGAAGAAGCAATTGCTCGGGAGCAGGGGGAGGAAACATTCGCTGAAGAAGACCACCTTCGCTCAGCATCGACCCGCGAGCCGTAACTTGAAAAAGACCAACAGCTCCAGCTGACGTAACGGAATCCGAAACTTTGGCAACGGTCTCCTTGGGCAGGATTAGATTCAACAAGGAAACTTGATTGCTTTTGATTTGATGGCTCATCTTATGCTGCCTCCTTTGCGGTTGAAGTGGCTTCGTCGTCAGGCTTCGGTTTCTTTCTTACGAGAAGGCCCACCGTAAGCACCGTAATGATCGGTCCCACGGACGCGAGGGAAAGAACGCCAAATCCATCAATGACTCCGGGTACGTTGACGCCAATACCAAGTCCCATTGCAAGAACGAGGGGGACGGTGATCGGACCGGTGGTAACGCCAGCGCTATCCCATCCGAAATTAACGAAATCCTCGCTCGAAATAAAGGTAAGTAACAAGAGACCCATGTAAGGCGGAATCAGAAGATACCAAAGATCGAGGTTGAAGGCGATTTTGGCAACGCCAGTACCTATCCCGCATGCAACTCCGATTGCAACGGCTTGCATAAGGAGGCTTTTCTTGAATGCGCCAACGGTGATCTTCTCAACAGTTGACCCCAAGGCGTTTAAGGCTGGCTCAGCCAGAGTTGCACCATATCCGAGTATAAAAGCAAAAATGATGGCGATGAATTTCCCGCTTTCCCCAACGATAAGAGGTTCCTGAATACCACTTACAAACTGCCAAGGTGTTGTGGGTGTAAAGGAAGTTACGATATTCGTACCCAATTGGTCACCCATCGGGGTCAGCCCAATCGCTATGCCCAAGCCAAAAAAGGTCATCCCGGTTACCGCGCAAACAATACCAATGATCAATTCATCCAAGTGCTTGGGCTTTTGCCTCAAGCCGAAGATGAGGAGTCCAAGGAGGATGAGCGAGAGTGGAGCAATGGCCCAGACCGCACCCTCTAAGGCACCCCTATTGGGCACTGGAAAAAAAGCATCTTCAAGCGAGTCGGCGGTTGTAAAGTAACTAGAAAACTTGGCCGCCAAATCCTGACCTATGGTTCTGTCGTCCTTGCCATCCCCATTCGCATCAGGCAACATCCAATTCTTTTCTGGGGGTACTGGGGTAGCATCGGCAACCTTCACGATGGTGAACGAACTTGGACCAGCATCTCCTTTGAAGGCAATTCCTGCTGGAGTTCTAGACCAGCTGGCATTGTCATCCGTGTTCATGAACTTAATTTTATGGTTTGCGGGCAAGGTGCCCTGCTCCCGAAACGCCACCAACTCTTCCTCTTCGAAGTTTTCCTCCTGTACCGAAGTGGAACTCGGTTGGTTTTTCTCGATAAGTGCGATGAAATCCTTGAGGTCGGTCGTCCCGCGTGATGCTTTATCAACACTGGGGGTTGGTTGAAGGATAGACGCTAAAACAGTTGCACGGGAAGAATTGCTTTCAAGAAATTCAGCCACGGCCTTCTCTAATTTGCCTTTGTCAGCGGTTTGAATCTTTTTGCTAATGTAAGTTGAAGTGACTTTGTCTCCATCTTCATTACCTTGATTGAAGTTGGCGGCGCCATAATAGTCCTCGGATGTAAAAAGCTTAAAGCTGAGAGTCAGAACGGCTAGAATAGGAAAGAGGGACGCCAAGGTAACCACGCCAAACCCCGTGTTGCTCGATCCTCCGGTTGCCACGACACGGCAAACCCCAATCCCCAAAGCTAAGACGAGGGGCACGGTCACTGGACCCGTAGTCACGGCCCCACAATCCCAAGCCAAGCCCAAAACAGGGGCTAAAGTGCCAGAAGGTTCAAACTGGAAATAAAGTGTGATGGCGGACAGGGTCAGCACTCCAATGTAAATAAAGGGTTTGAGCGACCAACTCTTGTAGAATCGCAAGACACCCAACATAACCGCTATCCCGACACCAATCCCAACATACAAAACCAAGGAACTTGAGTAGGGATTAAGCAGAGTGTAAAGCAAAGGAGCTTGATCCGGGCGAACGGCGGCACCGGCTTGCTGAAGGACTGCAATGGCCGGTTCGGCGAAGGTGGCGAAGATGCCGAGAACAAAACCAAACGCCAAGCTCATAGGCAGACAGGGAATGCCGAAAACCTTTTTTCTTGGCAGAGTCGAACCCAAGACTTCCCCAAGTGGCATTAATCCCAAACGGAGGCCCTCCATGAAAAAAGCCAAGCCTATGATGACGATAGAAATACCCACCCCAATCATGGCGGCATAGACAATGGGCAACCCGAGAACCAGCAACTGGAACAATATCATGTAGGCGAGCACAAACCAGACGCACTGAATTTGCTCTACTATTTTGTCTTTGGAAAACGACAAAAGTATGCTCAGCTTTTGGCTAAAGCTAAGTTGAAGTTTTTTCTGGTCGGATGATTGTTCCGTGCTCATTTGTTATTGTGGTTATTGCTAATGAAGCGAACTTATAACTGAAATGAGGCAACTTAGGCAATTATAATAAAATATACCAAATGACGATCAGAGGCTCCAAGCTGCATTGGCCAATGTCAGGGAAAGCTTGTTTGTTCCTGGTTTCAATTGGATTGGCACACTCCAAGTTACGCCAACCGTGCCCAGTGAAGCTGTGCCCACTACGAAAAATTTCCCCGGAGGCAAATTCTCCAGGGTTGCGGCTCCGTTTATGTCCGTTCTGACCCGATAGCCCTGCCCTGCCTCGACAATTTTCAGCAGCAAGGACCGTATGTTCTTTTGAACTTTTGGGTAAAGGAACGAATTTTTACGGGCTTTAGCCCACAGCTCTGCATAAGAATCGATCTTTTCGGCCGATGAAACGGTCCCCGAGTATTCTTCGAGTTTAATGCCACCTACCCTCAAGACCTTCTCGATATCTTCATCGATTATAAAAAATTCGGTATAGAATGCCTCCTTGTTCTTTCCATTCAATGCCGTCACCACCGCATCGAACTGGAGGTTGCACCCACCAATGGGAAGAGGGGTTTCCTTGACCGCCACCTCGTCCAAGACAGGATCGTTCGATGGCGCAGACAAATTCTTTGTGATCAACGATTCCACGCTGGGGGAAACCCGAAGGGGAGTAAACTTTTTGGAAGGATTGATTTCCAAAACGCTTATCCTTTCTTCCAATGAATCGTTTCTCAGTCTCAAATCCTGAATCTCGTTGGATTTGATAAGGAGGTTACCCCTCAAGTTCTTGATTTCCGATTTGAGCCCAAGCAACTTAGTTTGGGGAGAGGGAGACTCGCCAATGGTCGTAACCGGGTCAGGAGTCACATAATCATTGCCTCCCTTCAAGCGGTTTACTTCGGAAACAAGATCCTTGTTCAATTTGGTTAAGGAAGCAATCGTTCGGTCTTTGCGCTCGATGCTTTCGCGCAGCTTGGCCGCCTCTCGTTGCTGTGAAATCGCACTCTCCTCCAAGTTCGCAAGCGCTTTCTCCGCCTTGTAGGCCTCAAGCGACGCTTCGGGTGAGGCGGTGCCGACATCAGATACCAATCGGGCAACTGATGGCTCTACAAGACCCGCTGACTTCTCGATTCCAGTCGAATGCAAATCAGCCTTCGATGAAACGGGCGGTTGTTGCAACTCCGTAGAGTCCGCACCGTCAAGAAAGGATTCCAGATTCTGGGAAACCCCCGAGCCGGCACTCTCGATCAAGGCGGAAAGACTGCCTGATTCGGCGTTTTCATCACCGTCATACACCGTTCCGTTCGCATCATGATCGGGTTCAGGTTCTTTGGAACCGCAACTACTAAGCAGGGCAACCGTAAGCGCCGTTGCGATTGAAGAGAAAAATGTGGGGGAACAGATTTTCATGTCTTAAACAGACAAAAAATTTGTAGTGAGCTCGCTTTGCAAGCACAAACCATTTCAGGCAAATCTTGTGTTTGCATTCATCGATCGTTCAAGATAGGCTTTTTGCATGTCTCAAGTATCCCCCGAGGAGGCTGAAATTCTGTTGCAAGAGAATCGTTTTTTGAAACAAACGATTCTCGCGCTTAGGGATGAGTTGGTTAAAAAAGATCAGCATGATGACTCCAGTCATCAAAAGAGCTTGATGGTTCTGACCAAGGAAAACTCCGCTTTGAAGGAAACGCTGGGGGAACTAAGAGCCGAACTCGAGGAGAACTTGGCGAATTCTCAAGACGAGCTCCAAAAAGCGAGTCAAATCCACCTGAAAGAACAAAGACAACTCAAGGAATTGATCACAAGCCTGCGTAGCGGGTTGGAGGAGACGAAGAACAGAGCGCACGAAGAAGCCCAAAGCGCTTTGTCTACTTTTAACAAGGAAAACCTCGACCTCAAGAAAAGCATCGGAGAGTTGCGCAACGAAATCGATCGTAGGGAAATTGAGAAGGATGAGCTCGCCCAGAAAGCGAGGAGTTCGGCAAACCAAGAAATCGAACAACTCCGATCATCCTCGCAAAATCTCCGGTCCCGCCTGGATGCAATGACCTTGGATCATGAAGCCGACCTGCAAAAGGTCCGATCTTCTTCAAAAACCGAAATCGATACCCTTAAGCAATCCATAGAAGCATTGCGCCAAGAACTTGATCATGCTCGAAACCTTCGGGATGATGCGGTACAAAAAGCTGTCTCCCAATCCTCGGTCGAGATTAGCGACCTCAAGGCAACCTTGTTCATGGCAAGGGAAAAGCTCGAAAGGTTAAAAGCTGCAAACGAGGACGTTGCCCAAAAGCTAACCAGCAAGCACGTGTCAGAGGTGAAATCGCTCAAGGAAACGATTGGCTCGCTCAGGGATGAGCTCGACCTCGCCTCCGCAAAGGAAGCGGATGCAGTTCAACGAACGAAAAGCAAGGCAAGCGATGAAATTCGGCAGCTCAAGAAAGCCCTCTCTCAAACGAGAGAAAATTTGGACAGCTTTAAGATCCGTGAAGAAGAGCGGGTGCAAAAAGCCAAGGTATCGTCTGCCAAGGAAATTCGTTCTCTGAAATCAACCATTACCGAACTTCGTGAGGAGTTGGACCGTTCTTCCGTAGAGAAAGAAGAGGCCGTACAAAAAGAACGATCCGTTGCCCATACGGAAATTCAAACACTTAAACATTCAGTTTCCGCCCTTAGGGAAAATATCGAAGCGGCCAAAGTTCGGGAGGAAGAGAAAATCCAAAAGGCCGTCGTTGCTTCTAATTCGGAAATTCGAACATTGAAGAATACCGTTTCGGAATTACGAGACGAACTCGAGCAGGCGGCGGCTCTAAAGGATCAAGCTGTGCAACTTGCCCAGTCGGCCTCTCAGGTTGAAATCAAGCAACTTAAGGAAACGCTTCTTCAGGTAAGACAAAACCTTGAAAACACCAAGGCCCGCCAAGAGGACCGCGTCCAACGGGCTGTTTCTGCAAAAAACGCACAAAACTCAAGTCTTCAGGAAACGATTAGCGAATTAAGGCAGGAATTGGACAAAAGCGCCATTGCTCTAGAGGAAGAGGTGCAAAGCGCCGTTTCGGCGGCCCATAAGGAAATCGAACAGCTCAAGAACTCCCTGACCTCAACGCGTGAACAGCTCGATCAGGAAAGAGCTAGAAGCGAATCAGACGTTCAGCGCGCAACTCTCCGGTCCGAGAACGAAATTCGTACCCTGAAAGCACTCGCTCAGTCCCTCAGGGAGGAGCTCGACAGGGCGCAAGCCGAGGAGGAAAACAAGATCAGGGATGCTTATTCCTCGGCTCATGCGGAAAACAACCAGTTGAAAATTTCCCTGCAAAGCCTGAGGGAACAACTCGAGCAAACGAAAAATAGGCATGATGACCGCGTCCAAAGAGAATCGGTCAAATCCGCGTCAGAAAAGAAATCGCTGCATGACACCATTGAGAATCTGAGGAATGAATTGGAGGGGGCTCAGCATAGGGAGGCCGAAGGCATTCAGAAAATGGAAGCTCAGACGGCCAATGAAATCAAAACTCTCAAAAACACACTCTCCTCGACTCGGGATAAAATAGATCAGATTCGCGCGGAAAAAAATGATTTGATTCAATTGGCCGCGGCCCAAAAGGAATCCGAAATCAATTCCCTCAAGCAAACTATTTCCGAAATGAGACAGGAAATCGATCGCAAGACCATCGAGAAGGAAGAAGCGGTGCAAAAAGCGTTGTCCATTTCGACAAAGGAAAACCAGCAATTGCGCAGTTCCATATCTGCCTTGCGGGACAAAGTGGAATTGTCTAGAAACCGAAAAGACGAAGCGGTGCAAAGAGCTGTCAACGAATCTGCTGCCGAAATTCGAACCCTGCGAGAAAACATCTCAAAACTAAGAAACGAATTGGATTCGGCTGAAATCTCACAACAGGAATCCGTACAGCAAGCCGTTGCTTCTCATCAGAACGAAATCAATCATTTCAAGCAAATGGTCAACGCCCTGAGAGATGAAATTGACAACGAGGGACATTTACGGGAGGAAAGCCTTCAAAAAGAAAAACAATTGAAAACCATGGAGTTCAAGGAATTACAAGAGACGATTATCGAACTTCGCTCCGAACTGGAAAAGACAAATGGAAGATAAGAACACATCCGAACAGAATAATCCCGACAACCCGAAGTCAAAACGAACTTCGAGGTTTTCGGATATGCTTTTGCAGGTCACCACCGATCTCGCCAAAACCAAAAGTCTCGACGAGGCCCTGGAGGTACTCGTGAAGATAACCACTTCCACCATCGGTGCCGAGAGAGGAACCATTTTCTTGAACGACCCGGCTACCGGCGAGTTGTATTCTAGAATTGCCCAGGGGAATTTCAGGAGGGAAATTCGCATCCTCAACACCAAGGGTGTAGCCGGTTGGGCCTTCACCAAGAACGAAGGCGTTATCATTCATGATGCCTATAAGGACGAAAGATTCAACAAAGCGGTAGACGTTCGTACCGGGTTTCGGACCAAAAGTATTCTCTGCGCCCCCTTGCGGACGGTCAACGGTGAGGAAATCGGGGTATCTCAAATCCTTAACAAGATTGACGGCGAATTCGAGCAGGACGACTTGGATATGCTGGAGGCAATGACCGAGCAGGCCGCCATAGCCATTCAAGGCAATATTATCGTTGAGCAAATCGAGGCCGCCCGAAAGCAGGAACTCGAGTTTCTTGACGTGGTCTCGCAGGTTTCATCCGAACTTGAACTCACTCCCCTTCTCCAGAAGATCATTACCACGATTTCAACCATGCTCGACTGCGAGAGAGCCACTCTCTTCATCAACGATGAGAAAACGAATGAACTTTATACGGAAGTCGGTGAAGGGTTGGATGAAAAATCAACCATTCGGATTCCCAATCACCTCGGCATATCCGGAACCGTTTTTACTTCCGGAAAAGCAGTCAACATCCCTCATGCCTATGCAGACTTGAGGTTTAACCCATCCTTCGACAAGCAAACCGGTTTCTTCACCCGATCGATTCTCTGCATGCCGGTCTTCAGCAAGGCGGGAAAGACCATTGGGGTGAGTCAGGTCCTGAACAAAAGGGGCGGGTCCTTTAACGCCGAGGACGAGAAAAGGCTCGCCGCCTTCACATCCCAGATATCCATGGGTATTGAGAACGCCAAGCTCTTTGATGACGTTCAAAGCCAAATGAACTACTCCCAGAGCATCCTCTCCAGCATGCACGACGCCGTTCTCACTTTTGATGAGCATGGGACAGTCAAGACATGTAACCCTGCCGGTCTGCGCATTCTGAAAATTCCCCATGAATCGGCAATTCTCGAACAGTCGGCCTCCAGTTTGCTCGGTGGTCCGAACGAATGGCTCCTTCACAAGCTTGAAGCTGTTCAGGAAAACGAGGAATTTCTTGATGCAGAGCTTCAGATCGAGGGAGAAACCCTTTCGGTCAACGTCACTTTGACTCCCCTATTGGGTAAATCCGAAAAGCGGAAGCCTGAAAATCCGGATGGAGACTCCGGGCTCTCCTCCAAGCCAAACATAATCGGCGCGATGCTTATGATCGAAGACATCAGTTCCGAAAAGCGCATGAAGTCGACCATGTCCCGCTACATGGATCCCGAGTTGGCAGACCAGTTGATGACCGCAGGCGGGGATGACTCAGATATCATGGGGGGCAAGCAAAGCGTCGGAACGGTCTTGTTTTCGGATGTCAGAAGCTTCACTACCATAACCGAGGAATTGGGCGCGCAGGGAACCGTCAAGTTACTCAACGACTACTTCACCATTATGGTCGACTGTATCACGGACGAAGGAGGTATGCTGGACAAGTTCATCGGGGACGCGATGATGTGCATATTCGGCACTCCCGTTCCGCACGAAGACGATCCGGATCGCGCCGTGCGAGCCGCCATCCGCATGATGACCGACCTCAAGGTCTTCAACGACAAGAGGTCAACCGAAGGAAAGATGCCCATCGATCACGGAATGGGCATCAATACCGATTCCATCGTTTCGGGAAACATAGGATCACCCAAGAGAATGGACTATACCGTTATTGGCGACGGTGTAAACTTGGCCGCCCGCATCGAGAGCGCCTGCAAGCAATACGGCGCTCATATTCTCATCAGCGAGTTCACCTACAAGGCGGTAAAGGCAACCTACAGGACGAGACAGGTCGATTACGTGATCGTCAAAGGGAAGACCGAACCAGTCGGGGTGTACGAGGTTCTCGATTTTCACGACGACGAATCCTACCCGAACCTTGTCGAGGCTTTGGGTCTCTTCAACGACGGGTACCGCAGCTGGAACGATGGAAAGTGGGACCAGGCGACCAAGATTTTCAACTCCGTCAAGAAAATCAACCCGAACGACAAAGCCGCCCAACTCTACTTGGATCGTTGCAGTTACATGAAGAAAAATCCACCCAAAGGCGATTGGGACGGGGTTTGGGTTATGACATCCAAGTAGCCCGCACCTTGCCCTCTATCAAATGAACGCCAAAGCGCACCTCGAGGAGGCGATTGCCCTCAACCCTGAATATGCAGAGGCCTATTATAAGTTGGGTTTGCTTCTCAAGGAAGAAAACGATCTGGACCACGCTCTTGAGCACTTCAACAAAGCGGTTTCCCTCAACCCTGAGTATGCCGAAGCACAATGCGAACTAGCGATTGCCCTGTCCTCCAAAGAAGACTTCGAAACGGCCCGGAATCATTTTCTCAACGCGTTGGAAATAAACCCGAACTATGCAGACGCGTATTTTCACTATGCCCTTCTTCTCGTCGAACTGAATGATGTTGAAGAAGCCAAAAACAATTTCGACAAAGTAACCGAGATCAATCAGAACTACGCTCCTGCGTACTTCCACAAAGCAAGGTTGCTGACAAATGCCGATGACTTCGAAAACGCCCGAAAAAACTACGAAACGGCGATCGACATCGATCAGGAGTTTGCCGAAGCCCAGTACTACATGGGTAAACTTCTTTCGGGTGGCATAGCCACGGACAAGGAAGGCACTCTGGTCGACAGGACCAACCTGCCGGAAGCCAAGGAACATTTCTTGAAAGTACTGAAAATCGAGCCCAACCACATCAAGGCTCATTATAACTTAGCGAAGATTCTCTCGATCCAGGAGGATTACGGCGAGGCAAAGAAATACCTTTTGAAAGCTCTGCAGATAGACGAATCTTATTCCAAGGTGCACTATCTGCTGGCTCATGTTCACGCCAAATGCGAAGAACGGGCAAAGGCCAAGGAACATTTCCAGCTTTCCATTGATCACTTTACGGAAAATGCATTGGCCCATTTTAGATTGGGGGTCCTGCTCTTTGAGGAAGGGAATCTGGAGAAAGCCGCCGAACACCTCAGGCAATCCGTAACGATCGACGCAAACCATTCCGAAGCCAACTTTTATTTGGCCATGATTCTGCGCGATGACGATGATCCAAATTTAGCCAAGAAGCATTTCTTTCGATCCCTTGACATAAACCCGGACTATGCCCTCGCCTACTATGAGCTGGCCCATCACAGTGAGAAAAACGGGGATATCAATGAAGCCAAGATTCATTTCCAAAAGGCTACCGACATCGACCAGAATTTCGTGGCGGCCTACTTTAACTTGGCCCGGATATTAACAAATCCGTCCGAATATGACCAAGCAATCAGGAACTATGAGACCGCATTGGAAATCGATCCGGATTTCGCCGAATGTCATTATTGGTTCTCGAAGATTCTCATTTCCGGAGAAAAACTGGAACCTGACGGCACGCTGATAAAGAAACATGATCCGGAAAGAGCCGAGCGACATTTGCGCAAAGCCATCAAGATCAACCCAAAGTTTTGCAAGGCCTTCTACCGGCTAGGTCTTCTTCTCAAGGATTCGGGGCATTACGTCGAAGCATCCGAAGCTCTTGGCAAGGCCATCAAGATCAACCCAAAGTTTGCAGAAGCGCACTACCATCTGGCCGTCTTGCTCATGGACAAAAATGCGCGAAGGGCATTGATGGCAAAACCGCCTGCCAAAACCCGAAAAGCCCCTGCCAAGAAAAAGAAACCTCCAGCGAAAAAGCCTGCCACTGCGAGAAGGAAAAAAACCACGAGTAGCCAAAAGAAGGCTCGATAGACTTCTTGGACGGACTAACTGCAGAAGCCTTAGGGCACTTGGAAAAGGCTTTGGAATGCGATCCGAATCATGCCCCTGCCCTCATCGCGCTAGGAGAGGTTTATCTCAGCAAAAGAGAATTCGTCAAGCTTGACGCCCTGTTGAAAGAAGCTTTGGCCCTCCGGCAAGACCAACCTGAGGTTTTCTTTCTTCAAGCAAGGTTTCTGCACCAGCAAAAGGAGTATGACGGTGCATCCGTTGCCATCGAGCGGGCAATCAATCTGGATGAGCTACAGTCCGAGTATTTCCACTTGGCCGCCGAGATTGCGGAGGAAAGTGAACGGCCAAACGAAAGGCAATTTTTTCTTGAAAGGCTTATCGATCTGAAACCACTGGACGGAAACGCCCATTATGAATTGGGCAAACTACTCCACCATCCGGATGACTTTGAACGCGTAAAGCTTCTTTTGGAAATTTCCATTGATTTACTTCCGCGGGATGCGAGGCCTTTGCTTTTATTGGCACAGCATCTTTACGCTGGAGAAAAATCATTGGCAGACGGAACGGTGCGTATCGAATCGGATCCTGGTTATGCAAAGCAGTTGTTGGGAAAGCTTCTTTCCATCGATCCGAAAGATAGCCGGTCAAAGTTATTACTTGCTCAAATCGAACTGGAAAATGATTCGGCGCAGGTTGCCGAGGCGCTCTACATGGAAGCGCTCGCGGACAAAAAAACACAGGGTGAAGCGGCCTATCGACTTGGATTGATTTGGGAAGAAAAAGGGGACGCGAAAAATTCAGTCAAATTTTACAAAGTAGCAATGGAAACAGATGAATGGCTTGCCTTGGCGGAATTTCGCTTGGGGCTTCTTTTGCTTGCAGAAGGCAAACGCAAGCAAGCGGAAAAACATTTTAAACAATGCTTGTCCGCGCTGAAAGAAAAGGCTGACGCTTTGGCTAAATCCAAAGAACTGCACTTGAACAAGTTGAGGTTTCATGAGTCCAGAAAGGAGTTGGAATCGTTGCAATCGATCAGGAAATTCACCGCCGAAGCTTATTTCGGAATATACAAATGCAACCATGAATCGCACTTGGAAGAAAAGGTTAACCAGTACCTTGACAAAGCCATTACTCTATTCCCGCATTATCCTGAGGCGAACTATGAAAAGGGCCTATTCTTTCTTGCTAACCAAGACACTGAAAATGCAAACGCCCGATTTGTTAAGGCGGTGGAGCACGATTGGAATCATTGGGCTTCGCACATGGAGTTAGGCAAAATCGCAAAAGACAATGGCGATTGGCAAAAAGCCGACATGCATTTCAAAATCGTTCTGGACCTTGATCCCAAAAACAAGGTTGCGAAGAAATTATTATAGAAACTACAGGAAGTTTCCTCAGGATGAATCCTTGCGGTGCGTCCAGTATGAGAACGGAATGCTAAGGAAATACAGCACTCCTAAGGAGAACAGGAATATCCACTTTTCCTTCATGAAAACAGCGACGCTCAACAAGACCGCAAGCAAAACGATCAAGGCCCTGTTTCGAGCGACGTTGAACCGAACATTGCGAAAAGAAAAAGTCGGTATACGGGAAATCATTAACAAGGAAACGATAATAACCCACCCGATAATCCAATTGGGATAATTTGACAAAAGTGGGTCTTGTCCGAATCTTGCAAGAATGAAATCAAAGCCCAGGGGCATCAATACCAGACCGGCTGCCGCTGGGGCGGGCATGCCAACAAAGTAACTTTTCGTGGATTTGGTTTCGTCTTCGTCAAGATGCATGACGTTAAAGCGGGCCAACCTGAAGGCATTGCATGCCGCGAAAAAAAGAACCGGAATCCAATACCAATACAGTTGATCGGATTCAATGGAGCTCCTTATCCAAAGATAGGTAATAAGAGCAGGGGCAACGCCAAAGCTGATGGTATCCGCCAAACTGTCAAGTTCAGCACCGAATGGGGAGAACGCCTTGAGCAAGCGGGCTGAAAGACCGTCGATCATATCAAAGCATGCTGCAATAAGAATTAAAAAAACCGCAGTTTCCCATTTGTCTTCCAACGCAAACCAAATCCCGGTTAACCCCGAACAAAGCCCTATCGTCGTAAAGATATTTGGCAGAAGCTTGGGCAAGGACAGACTGCCTGCTTGTTTTCCCATGATCGCCCTATCTTATGAACTCAATGACAAATCGCGACGATAAAATCTTCGGTGAGCTATTTGCTCCGCGCCGTAAGAATAACAAATGAGCCTGGTCCATAATTCGCATTTGTTTTCATGGTGGGGATCGGTAATACCCGATGCCACGCACTCTCTAGAGTCAGTAAAGAAAATGAAATAGTGCGAACCATCTGGATCGCCTTTAAGTTTTGAATCCAATTCCATCGGGGTTCCGCGAAGAATTTCCCTAACGATTGGCTCATCAGCGTCACACAACCCCGAGGATATCTCCACAGGGACTCCTATTCTTGGGGAATCACCGGTTTGATGCTTCGAATCACGATCAAGCTCACGCAAGGGCTGAAGAATCCTAGATACCTTGAGAAACACTCTGCTCCCCTTGGAATAGAGATCAATTGAAGTTTCCACACCTTCTTTGGGCAACCGGATCAATCGGAAAAAAAACAAACCAGAATTCGGCGGAGGCAAATTTATGTTTGCCGAGAGTTTGGAAAACCGTTGCTCTAGGTAGAGTGGGAAAGATGTGTTTTTTTCGATCAAGACCTTTTCAAGGAGCAATTTCAATGCCATTCAGCAGAAATTCGTTGTACCGAGCGTGTGCCTTTTTATTGGGTTACCTGCTATTGGGTTTCGGGTGCAGCAAACAGTGGGACCCGGACAGTCAGTTCGAAGCCGAGGTACAGGTCCTGAAGGAAAAAAGAGCCCAATATAAATATACTCGTCACCAAGAAGCCCAGCAGAACCTAAATCAATTCAAGGGTGACGTGCTCTTAAAGATCGTTCGCAAATTATCGGTGAGGGAATTGGATCTCCTTCTCGGATACAAATATAAGATACTCGCACAAACCAACTTGCAAGGAGACCTTTGGGAGAGACGGCAATACTATTGGGAGGACATAGTTGAAAGCAAGTGGGGGCAGGCTTCTTCGGAATTCGAACTATGCAAGAAAGAAACGGTTCTTCTAATAGTAAGTATCAATTCAAAAGAAGTCGTTGGGGTAGAATACTGATTGGCTACCTCCGTAAAGATTCTTACTCAAGTGACCTCTCGCTCGAAAGTCACCAATAGCCTCACAACGGCACCTTCGCTCTTCAACGATGGGATTACGGAAATCAACCGCCATCCCTTTTTCCCGTTGCTGTTACTCACTTCGTTAATCATCGCTGCTAGTTTTTCCGTAATGTCATCTCCCTTTACGCGAATCCCATCGGGTGTTAGTGAAATTGATTTGTATTCGTAGTTCATGGTCTTAACAAAATACCTAAATTCGATTAATGAGTAAGCCAAAAAGTCCTTGGGGTCCATCCCATCGGGCGTACAAACTGTTTTGGCAATTTGTTTGGGGTTTTTTTTGTCATCTGACACCTAAGCCCTTTAACCCTTGGAGACTATTTGTACTCCAGTGCTTCGGTTGCCGAATCTCAGGCTCTCCATTTGTACACCAGACGGCCAAAATAGAAAACCCGAAAAACCTCGAAATCGAGGACAAGGCATGCATAGGCGCCAATGCCGTTATTTATTCACTCGACAAAATCTGCATTGGGAAAAATTCCATCGTAGCCCAAGAAAGCTACCTATGCTCAGGGACTCACGAGTTTGAAAGCGGAAAATTTGATTTAATAACAAAACCAATTGTTATCGAAGAAAACGTTTTTGTCGGTGCCCGAGCATTCATCCTGCCTGGAATCACCCTAGGTAAACATTCCATAGTAGGAGCCTGCTCAGTAGTCACCAAAAGCGTCGATCCGGGTAAAAAGGTAGCGGGCAATCCAGCCAAAAGCATCGCCTAAGACGACTTGGAGGCGGTTGCCTTATGCGTAGTCTCCTCGGAATCTGATTTTCCATAGTACTTGTTATAGTACTTGTACCTGAAATACCCATAGCCGTAATATCCGGAATAGTAATATCCCGGGGTTTTCTTTTGGGGAAGGTCATTGAGCACAACACCCAAAAGGTTCGCCCCAGTCTCGTGAATGCTTTCGATCAACGACTTTACCACCTTACGCGAGACCTTGCCGTACCTAGTCACGAACAACACCTCGTCTACCTTCCGGGCAATTGCAAGCGAATCAGGGAACAGCCCGATTGGCGGACTATCGATGATGATGACCTCTGCATTTCTCTTGAGCAATTCAATCACAACAGTAAAATCATCGTGCTCAAGCATTTCAGTCGCTGCCCGTGTCTTGCCTCCCGAGGGCAAGACGAAAAGATTCGGGTGAATTTCAGTCAAGACGTCGGATATGGTGTCTTCGACCTCGTTCCCCTTTTGGGCAACGTCATTAACCAAAGTAAGCAGACCTTTGCTATTTTCCAATTTACAGAACTTGTGCAGACCGGGTCTGCGCAAATCAAAATCAACAAGGATTGTTTTCCGTCCATGATTTGCGCAACTGTAAGCCAAGTTAGCAGAAATCAAACTTTTCCCTTCGCTGGGAATTGCGGAGGTTACCAAAATCAGCTTGGGATAATCCGCATGTGAATTCATTTGGATCCTGCTGTACATACTCCTAAAGGATTCCGTCAGGCCATCATCGAGGTCATTGCCCACAATCAAGGGTCGCTCCCTCTCTTCGACTTCCGAAATCTTTGGGATGCCTCCGATAAGATCGTTCCCGATGAAGACTTCAACGTCCCATGGCGATTTGACCCGGTTGTCTATGAATTCAAAACACATGGGAATCAAAATGAAAAGCACTGCAAAAATCATGATTCCTTGCTCTTTGATCTTCTGCCTGTCAGGTGAATAGGGCCCGCCCGGTTCCTGCGCAAAAGAATCCATTCGGAGAGGTTCTTCTTTATCTGATGGCAATGCTTGTTCTATTGCCACGTCCCCCAATCGGGACTGGATTTGATCTGACTTCTTGCGAACAACGGCTAGTTGGCGATCAAAGTTTTTAAGTTGTTCTTCAATTTCGCTGAGCTCCTTAGATTTTTCCTGAACTTTTCCCATTTCGATTGCAAACTCGTTTTTATCGATAATCAATTGCTTAAGTTTGTCCTTTAGATCTCCGACTGCCGAGATAACCTCTGCTTCCAAGGCCCCCTTCAACTGTTTAATGCTTCTTTCATTCTCAAGCATCTTAGGATGATATTTCAAATAACCTGAACCCGTTTCAGCAAAGTCCTTTCTTTCTTTTTCCAAATCCTTTAAGGCCAACCTTAGTGTCGGGACTCTTCCAAACTGTTCGATCGCATCGATTTTGAAATATTCCTTTATCGTCGCAATATCTTCCGTCAAGCCCTCCGATGCCAGTGAATCGGAAGAGGTACCCCTTCCAGTTTTTATGCCTTCAATTTGACGGAGCAAAGAGATAATTCGGATTTGCTCCAAGCTTGATCCAGTTAGTTCGTTTGCAAATTGGCTTTTCCTATCACCATTATCTCTCTTTTCATCTTCAATATAAGGCATGCCATGCTTATTTTTAAAGTTTGTCATATCCTTGGCTATTTGACGCTCCTTCATCAAGCTGGTTTCGAGAAGATCCTCCAAGGTTTGCTTAACAAACTCTACTTTTTCGCTTTTGGTGCTCCGGTGCAATGTCTCATATTCCGCTTGGGCAAGATCCGCAATAATCATAGCCCCCTTGGCGCTTCTCGCATCAGAAGAAATGATGAAACGGGGACGACTCTTGGTTCCGGCTTGAGCAACGGTATAACTAAAGGTCGAAGGCAACCCCACGCGGATACCATCTTTTAAGTATGGGCCCAAAAGAATTGACTTGTATTCGGGGTTGCTCTCGAGCCGAAGTATGACATTGGCTCTTAGTTGTTGACTGTTGAGCCCTTCAGTATGCTTGGCGATCAAGCCTTCCAAATGGTTTTCCCTTTCCACACTCTGAAGACTCAAGATTGCGGGAGGAGGGGTTAGACTGAACGAGGAGGATGATCGAAAATGCTCAGGAACCTGTTGCTGGACGAATACGTAAGCAAGAGTAATGGGAAGAGCGAGGGCAACGGAAAGAAGCCACCGATCTCTTACGATCAAGAGAAAATCCGAAACGCCTTTTATTTTTGATTTGTTCTTTGCGGCCGGAGAGGGGGAATAATTTTCAAAATCTTCTTCCATTAAAACAACCTTTCTGGGACTTGAATGCGATCACCTGGGTAGATCCAAAATCTCTGAGGAGAATCTGATGAAAGAGTTCCCTTGTTCAAAGCCTCAACATTTACCTCATAGGTCTTGGTGTTGGTAGCTTTGCCCGAATTATCATAATAAGTCCGCGTAACGTAGACATTATTTTTTTTTGCTATGTCAGTAAAGCCACCAGCTCTGGCAATAACCTCCACAATACCCATTGCCTGTACCTCCGCGGGAAAGATATACGGGCCCTTTTTAACCACGGAACCGGCAAGGAAAACCACCTGTTCGGTGTACTTGGTGACAAACACTTTTACCACTGGCTTACTGTAAATCAATTGTTGCTTATATTGGTTGACAAGAAGGGATTCGGCTTGAGTCATGCTTAAGCCCGACAGTTTCATTTCCTTGATATAGGCGGGTTTGACCATGCCATAATTATTTATAATGGTACTTATAGTGGCATCCGACTCCCCTTGAACAATGATACGAATCGAATCTCCTGACCTTAGCTTGTAACCCGTAGGATCCTTTTGGATCGAGGGATCCGTATACTTGGGTTGACCATAGAGATTAGTGCGTAAAAGCGGAAAAACCAACAGGCTGGAGGCAAGAAGAAGGAGGAGGAAGGGTTTGTGCATATCAAAATCTACCCATGATTTGAGCACGAATCACATGCCTTCCAAAGGAATCAGTATCGCGATCCGAGTACGAATAATCGTAACCTCCACTGACATTGAAATGATCGGATAAAGTTTTATTCAGGCCAAAACCCATTCCGAATTGATTCAGGGATGAACTGTCCTTGAGGGGGATTTTGGGAATGTTGGCGTAGGTATACTCGACAACGCCATAACTTAGGTGAGCCGTTGCCGTGACATCTTGGGTTAAGCGGTGAGAGGCATGAAGTTTCGCCATTGTGGAAAACATGGATAAGCCCTGGCCGGAGGGGGAAAATGATCTATCCAAGTCTAGACCGAAGGAAGATTTGTTGTTTAATCGCCAATCCAAACCAACGCCAAGGGTAAGGTTGCCTTGATTGGGGTTGTTCGGGTTGTCGAAATTCACTACCGTATAACCGGCTTGAGCATTTCCATTCAATTTAGGTGTGAAATCACCATTTGCGCCAAAGGAAATCGAATGTGAACTACTATCGGTCAAATTAGCGGTGGTTGTACCGGTACCCCTTGTCTTACTGAAGCCGTACTGTGTATAGAAATCCAACTTTTCTGAATAAATATAAAATGCGCTGGCGTAGAGGGGTAAGGTGGAGAAATCCCGGTAAGGCCTTTCCGAAACGTTACCCGTTTGATAATTTCTCAGTGAGTATGAGGTGCCTGCTCCGAGCCCAAACTTCGGACTATGATTATAGCGGACGTTAAGACCCAAATCGAAGTAAGTATAGGATACGAGATCCTGCTCGATTACGCTTGTGTCAACATGTTGACCTAGGTCAAAAGTGGCAGAGAATCGAATTTTGGCATTGCTCGATAACCTTTTCTTCAAGGATTCGTCAAAATCTACGGTGAGGGTAGTTACGGGCACGACATAACTCTTGTCCTCATTCTTCACATATCGGGCCATCTGCACTCCAGCAGAGCCACCTACCGTAAACCAGCTCAATTTCTTGGTCAGATGAACGGCCGGAGTGAAGGTCAAAATGAAATCGTCCTCGCTTTCAAGCTCATCAGAGGCGATCAAGGGTGACGTAGAATTCTTAGAGGCATCGTACGCTTGCGAGGAGACTCCAAACACACGGGAGTCATATCTTCCTTCGAGTGAGGCCGAAACCTCAAGTCTGCCTACCACCGACTCCTTCAGGGCATGAGTAAATTGCGGTGTAAAGAATACAAGAAACAAAGAAAAACACCAAAAATTCTTACTCTTCATTTGATAAGGGAGCATCATTGGTATTATAAAGGGGCATGTATCCTACATTAGACCATTGGCACCACCCCGTGTCAACAAATTCATAAATCAAAGGATGTGCAAATGAAAAGAGAGGCTTTGCTACTTATCACATGCCTTGTGTTGACTTCCTGGGCGAAGGCGGGTCTGGGCAGTTCATGGAACCCATGGATTATAGATGGTGTTGTGATCTTTTGCGTGATTTCAATTCTTGTGAAATATCCGAACGAACGCCCACTCCTATTTCGCAATCTCATTCCTGTTTTTTTCGTAGCGATTTACATTTCAATTTCGTTTTTCAACCCGACATACAAGACCCTCTCACCCGAGCAATGGTATGAAATGAATATAGACGATACTTTCTCGATGGAACAAAACATAGAGAAAACCAATTCCCTAAGGAATGGATTTCGAAACATAATATCAATTCAAGAAAAGGATCCGGGACTCGCAATTGCACTTTTTTATGACCTGAAAAATAGATATAATGATCGTTTTGGTCTTACCCCTTCGCCATGTACTGATCTATTAATTTTATACGAAAAAAAGATTAAATTAGAGAAGTATTTATTCTTACCCTCATGCCCAATTTCAACCAAGGCATACCTATTTTCATGTATACACTTTATTTTATTAATTATGTTCGGTGTAATCATGTATTCTGCATTACGATCGAGAAGAGAGATCCGCTTGTGCGTATTGATAATATCAATTAATGCAGGTCTATTGGCCTTGGCAGGGATCATCCAAAAAATCAATTATGTTCCCGGCGATAACCTGAAGGAAATATTCGGTATTTGGGACACCCCCGAACCAAGATATTTCTATTCGAGTTTTACCTATAAAAATCACTGGTCATGCTTTGCTCTGATCTCTTTATTTTTGATGATTTCACTGCTCCACCATCAGATCAAAACATCCATGTTGAATTTGATTCATGATAAAAAGATCTTTTTCATTTCCATGCTTATTCTTTCTACAATAATAAGCATCCCTCATTCAGGTTCTCGCTCAGGTTTTCTGATTTTAATTTTTGGGGTTGTGGTGGTTGCGACAAAAATCTTCTTCCGGTTTAAACATTCAAGATCCAATTTTCGTTTCATCCAACTTATTCCAATCCTTGCTTTGGTCGCTTCAATCTTCTCGTTCCCCTTTTTGCTTAGTCGGGAGACAACCAAGGAAATGAAGTCAAACACATTAGCCCAAATCAAAGCGCTTTCCAGTGATTCGCCACCCTTGAGATTTTTGCTCTGGAAGGACCTTCTTGATCAAATCGAATCAAGTACGACATGGGGCTATGGGTTTGATTCATACCGGGTCGTGAATCCGATTTTTCAATCAACAAAGGTAAGGGACATGAGATCCTATGGGTTGGAATTTGCCCACCAGAAATACACACCACTAGTCGGTCACGGTCATAACGACTTCCTTGAATACGTCTCGGAGTTCGGAGTGTTGGTCTTTTCGGTTCTGCTCCTCTATCCATTGCTTGTGATTAGCAAGGTCATGCGAAATCCTTCTGATTTCCCCAAAATCGGCCTTCTCGGATGCATTGCCTTTCTTTGTTTTTCCTTCGTTGACTTTCCAAGCAGAACACCTGCCTGCCTTTTGCTTTTTTGCACCGCTCTGGCGATTTGCTGCAAATACTCCCATTTATCAACCCCCGACCATTCCCTGAAAAATTAAGTTGCCATTCCACACCTTGTAGAATCAAATTCTATTTGCCTTATCCTAAAATGACGAAAACCCTGCTCACGACAATATCCTCCTTGCTGTCCTGTTTCGCGTGTTCGTTAGTGCATACCCATGCGTCAGAACCCACCGACTCCAGTTTCGACAAATCAATCATCGAAACCTCCGTTCTCATAAACCTCAAATCCATTCTCCAGAATGGTCGAATTGAGGCAAATTCAGGAACGAATAGGCGACTTTCGTCCCAATACACCGCCATCGGAACCACCCCTGCCCAGTCCATTGATTCAAACGTGACCCAAAGAGGGAACGGCGGCAGTCTCAACCACCTTAATAACATCCCGGATGCCAATACGAGCTTCCCGACTCTCTATGTCACCAGCCCGATCGGTACTGACGGAACCTTCAAAACCTCCCTTACGAATATTTTCGACTCTATGCCCGCTACCTCGCTAGCTGACGGACTTGATTATGCTATAGATTACTTAGCTACGAACAAGGTTTCCCTCGGTTTAAGTGATCAATCACTTGCTCTTGCCATAAAGACCGTCTACGCCGCTTTTCTACAAAGCGCCGTAAATGCCAATGCGGATTTAACCCAAGCCATCACGGACATTCCGTTCCGAACCCTTTCGAACATCATTCCCGACAGAATTCTCTTATGGAATCAAGGCGCACCCAAATGGACCAAACTGACGGCGCAAGCCCTTGTTGAGGCAATCGCTGAATCCAATTATCCCGGGGACAAAAATGCCCTCATTGGAATAGCTAGTCGATCAACGATGTCAGGCATCCTCAAGCTTGTTAACGATTCAAACAACCAAGCAATCGGGTTTTACCCCGGAATTGAAACCATAGATTCCTCAAGGGCTACTTCAAACGTCACTATGAAATTTGATGGTAGTCTCAATAAATTCAAAAACTTCGACCCTGCCAAGACCAGGGTTTTGGAATTCGCCGCCAAAGGACTGGCAGACGGTATTTTCCTAAGTTCCGCTCTCACCAAGACCAATATTCCGACCCTGTCGAAGGAAATTGGATTTAACGCGGCTGCAGGTGCTATTGAATACCTCCATTCGTTGGGTGACGATCATAGTCAATTCGCATTTGAAATCACCAAGTCCATTGCATCCGGGCTCTCTTTGGGGGCTGTTTATGCATCAGCGAGTCAACCCTCCTACTTGCTGGAAGACCTTCCTGCAATTGCGGCCGAAGAAATGTCTCGCGCCGTTTCCGAAGGAGCTATTACTCAATCCCTTATTCTAGGTAACGGATATTCTCTCAATCGACTTGCAGAGACTTCGGCGTTCGGATCCTCGATGGGGACGCAATTGGCAACGGTTGCGGATAAATCTTGGGACTACAAAAACGAATGGGCGTCAGTCAGCAGACATTTGCTTGCCGAAGCCAGCTCCAAGGGAAGCACGAGTGGCGCCCTTGACGCCAGTATCGGGTATACTGCAACTCAGGCAGACATCGACGCTGGCAGAGCTACAATATTAAACGAATTCGTGAAGTTCATAGAGGATGACCCCTCCATCCCTGACACCAGCTTCAAAACAACGCGTCAGGAAGTATTGGGAGTCGCAAATGGGTCGGCATCTGGCGCCCTCTTGGGAAATACCGCTTTTGCGGTGTACTATCCCACGCTCTTGCAACCCGTAATCAACTACTCCTCGCAAGGGGTAAACAAAGGTGGCATTCTCGCGGCTAACCTATCGCAAGTGGACAAGCCCCAAGGGGTAACCGAACAATTTGAAATTGAAGTTGCAAGATCGCTCGCCCACGGAGCCGCAATGGGGGCGATTTTTCAAATAGTGGGTCTGCTTGACGACTCTATGCCCGACAAAAGAACTTACGACGTCGAGACGATCAATGCCGTTGAGTCCGTTACTTACGGTTCAACTTTTGGCGCAATCACCGGAGGGCTTGAAGCGGGAGAGGATGCCATTATTATTAAACAGGCCATTCATCAAGGCGCAACCGAAGGGGCAAGAGCTGGGATCGCCCTTGGTCTTGGCGTTCCCGAATCAGTTGCCGACACGCTCGCCACTAAATCACAAGCCGCCATCAATACGGCGGTAAGGTCTGCCAATGACAAAGCCGCCGTTGATGCAAACAGCAACATGGCAGTAAAGACCGTCAAGGCCTCTTCACGCGACATTCTTCAACTAATGAGGTTATACAACATCAGCCCTAGGTACACGAACCCCAGCGGCATTTTCAGCAATCCAAATAGCAAGGCGCAAGACGACAGACTGTTCAAGGAAACCTTCCCCGTAGCTTCGCCCATTTAGCTTAAACGCCCTCCTTTGCTAAGTCAGCGCTTATCTACCGGATAGTATAATCCGGTCTTTGATTAAGTTTTCTATTGCGGAAATAATCATCGGTCCACATTGCCTTCTTTGTTTTTTCTCGCAGGCTTTCCTAAAGATTGTATTAAATCTTTCTCTATGAATACCCCCAACTCCGACATAGGACTTATTGGTTTGGCCGTGATGGGTCAAAACCTTGCATTAAATATTGCCGATCATGGTTTTCCCATTTCGGTTTACAACAGGACCTATTCCAAAACCTCCGGTTTTTTAGAGGAAAACGCCGGTCTTGGAGACAAGCTTAGGGGTTTTGAAAATCTTGAAGATTTCATTTCATCTCTCGAAAAGCCCAGAAAAATCATAATAATGGTTCAGGCAGGGAACGCAACGGATGCCGTAATCGATTCTCTTGTGCCCCACCTTGAGGAGAATGACATTATCATAGACGGCGGAAACGCCAAGTGGACGGACACCATTAACCGCGAAAGACGCCTAAGCGAAAAGAACTTGCATTTCGTTGGATCGGGAGTGAGTGGAGGAGAAGAAGGGGCACGCTTTGGTCCATCGCTCATGCCTGGTTGCTCGGAGGAAGCCTGGAGGCAAATCGAGCCCATCTGGCAATCAATCTCTGCAAAAGTGGACGCTCACAGTGGGAAACCGCTCGAAGGGGCGATCCCAGGAAAACCAGTCCAAGGCGGCGTGCCTTGCTCGGCATACATCGGAACCGACGGTTCCGGGCATTACGTAAAGATGGTTCATAACGGAATCGAGTACGGCGATATGCAAATGATCTGCGAAGCCTTTCACTTGATGACAGAAGTCACCGGTTTGTCCCCCGATGCGATCGGAGATATTTTCACGACTTGGAACGAAGGAGACTTGGACTCGTTCCTCGTGGAGATAACTGGAGACATTCTCAAGCAAACTGACCCGCGAACCGGTAAACCATTCGTAGAAATCGTAATGGATGCAGCTGGTCAAAAGGGCACGGGCAAGTGGACCTCGGTCAACGCATTGGATATGGGCGTCCCGGCTCCAACCGTTGCAGAAGCCGTTTTCGCGAGATGCCTCAGTGCAGTTAAGGCGGAAAGAGTCTCTGCTTCGGAAATACTAAACGGGCCATCCGTAAAACCGGATTTAGAAGGAGGAGCAGAAGAAATCATAACCGCTATTCGCGATGCGCTTTATTGCTCCAAGATTTGTTCTTACGCACAGGGCTTTCAGCTCATGAGAGAAGCCCAAAAAGAGTACGATTGGAAACTCAATTTTGGAGAAATCGCACAGATATGGAGGGGAGGCTGCATCATCAGGGCCGCATTCCTTCAAAAAATCACCGAAGCCTACCAGAAAGACCCTTCCCTTTCGAATCTCCTTCTGGATGATTATTTTAGAGAATGCATCGAGAAATATCAGGCGAATTGGAGAAAAGTCGTCTCCATAGCGGTTTCATATGGCGTACCGGTGCCCACTTTTTCTTCCGCCCTAGCCTACTACGACGGCTACCGGAACGAAAGGTTGCCGCAAAACCTCCTTCAAGCGCAAAGAGACTATTTTGGAGCTCACACCTACGAAAGAGTGGACGAACCTCGGGGAAATCACTTTCACATCGACTGGCCCCACCCCGACCGACCGGAAGAAAAATGCTGACGGATCAGTCCTCGGATTGACTGGAGGAACTGCATTCCTGGTAGAACTCCCTCAGCTTTTCATAATCCTGCTCACGGTCCCCCGAGGGCAAGACAAAGTCAAAATGGTCGATTCTCTCAATTTCCGCGCCTGCTGTTTTCAGCCTCTTTTCGATTTCGGCACTATCGTCCGAGCCCCTGTTGCGCAGTCTCTCCCTTAACTGTTCCATTGAGGAAGGGTTTACGAAAACGCTAAAGACAACGCCTTTAAGCGAATGGTTCGTTTCAGCAAACTGTTTGAGGGAAGATGCCCCGTTGACGTCAATATTGAGCAAAAGATCTCCTCCCTCCGGATCCTCGATTTCAGAGATGACGGTCTCTTTGAGCGTACCATAGAAATTATCGTGAACACATTCGTATTCAATAAATGCACCTTGATTGACCCGTTCTAAAAATTCGTCCTTGCTCAAAAAGTGGTAATCCTGCCCGTTTACTTCTCCCGTTCTGGGTTTCCGGGTGGTTACGGTGACAATTCTTTTCACCTTATCTGAAAATTCTCCAATAAGGCGATCGCACAAGGTCGTCTTCCCTACCCCGGCCGGTCCGGATATGACAAAAACAACGCCCACAACCTCTTAGAGATCCATATAGGTAAAGGAAAAACCAAATAATATAAGGCCACAAGTGGCTATCCCCAATCCGAGCCTGGAAGATCTCGAAGGCGTGCCGAACAACCAGTTAAGGAAATCCCTCATCCGATATGGCCAAGCCCCGAAATAAAGAGAGGCAACGATCAAAAGGTAAATGATTGAAACCAAAAAAAGTCGTGCATTCGGTTCCTGCAAAAAAGCCGCGTCCAAGACCTCTCGGGAATAAAACAGGGCAAGAATGCAAAGCGCTCTCACGGCAAGAAAATCCTTAATGTAAACATAGGAAGCCATGCATAGAAACAAGGCGATTAACCCGATTACCATTCTGTATTCGCCAAAATCGGCATCACTCAGGTTTCTGACATGCCGGTAGGTGAACCAAGCCAAGCCCGCGCAAAGAAAAAGGATAGACAGCTTTTGCGAGCGGGGAAATCCCCTGATAAGAGAATTTAGCGAGGAGCGATCCACTACAAGGATTGTGCCCATAGCCAAAAGAAAAAATGCCGTTAAGACCGAATATTCAAAAAGATTCATTTCCTATGCTTCAATTGCTTTTAGAATCGATGAGCTAACGTCTTTGATCTGAACGTCAACGAGAGAACCTATCAAGTTCGTCGAGCCCTCGAAAATAACTTTTCTGTAACACCTGGTTCGCCCCATCAGTTTGCCATCGCCCTTGCGGGCCCGACCTTCGACCAAAATCTCCATGGGAAGACCCAGGAGTTTTCGGTTAGAAGCGATTGATTGAGTGTCCAACAGGGCTAACAGTTCCTGGTTTCTTTTTTCTTTTATCTCCTGAGGGACTTTGTCCTCGAGTTGCGCGGCAGGGGTACCGGAGCGTTCGCTGTATTTGAAAATATATCCCATTGCAAAATCGCTTTCCTTGAAAGCCTCCTTAGTGGCATTGAAGTCCTCCTCCGTTTCTCCTGGAAAACCGACTATTACATCCGTGCTCAACCTAATGGATGGGCATACCTGCCTGAGCTTTCTGACAATTTCCATGAATCTATTCATCGTATAGGGTCTTCGCATGGCCCTCAAGATACGATCCGAACCGCTCTGCATGGGCAAATGGGCATATGAACAGAGCTTGGGAAGGCGGGCAAAGGATTCAATCAAGTCATCGCCAAAAGAAGTCGGGTGCGGAGAAGTAAAGCGTATGCGCTCTATTCCCTCTATTTCATGAAGCTGTTCAAGTAATTGGACAAACGCGGATTTCCCATCCTTGTGGTCAATCATGCCCCGTCCGTATGCATTGACAATCTGACCGAGTAAGGTCACCTCTCTAACCCCTCTGCCTGCAAGCGATCTGACCTCCATCACTATCTCATGCATGGGACGGTATCTTTCCTTCCCCCTGGTTTTGGGTACGATGCAAAATGCGCAATTCATATTGCATCCCTGCATGATGGAAACGAATGCGGTAACCCTATTTGCATCCGATTCGAAATGCTCGGAGATTTCGTTCTGCGAGCCTTCCTCTTCTTCAATCTCCGTAATGGTTCCGGGAATCGGGGTACTGGCCGGATTGGAGTTGGTCAAACCGTCCAGATAATCCGGCACTCGATGAAATTTCTGGGTTCCGACGATCAGATCCAGATCAGGCAAACGATCAATCAACCCTTCGCCCCGATTTTGAGCCATGCACCCCATGATCCCAAAGATGAACCTAGGGTCCTTTCGTTTTCTTTTGGCTAGATGGCCTGCCTTTCCTATTGCTTTTTGCTCTGCCTGATCACGAACGCTGCAAGTATTCAACAATACGATATCCGCCTTATCCTCATGGTCGACAATAGCGTAACCCCGCTCCTGCAGTTTGAATGCGACCGCTTCGGAATCCCTCTCGTTCATTTGACACCCGTATGTCTTGATGAATACACGATTCATAGAGGAAAAAGGTTATACTAATGGATTTTCTGGTCAACCGAGAACCCTCTTCAAAAGCAGTCTCAAGTCTCCCATTACATTCTTCCCCGTCAACCGGAGGACTTTTGATGAATTATGACCACAGGTATAAAGTTCAGTTTCTATCTTTAGGTAAGTGCCGATTTCAGCGTCATGAACGGTATCTCCTGCAAGAACGACTTGCTCCGGAGGCAAGTTGATCGAAGCAAAATGGTTGCGGGAGATTTCTTTTTTCCCCGAGGCTTTGACATCCGAAACCCCGCTAATCGGATTGAAAACCTGATCGAGTCCGAAATGGTCCACGCAATCCTCCAAGTCTGATGTTTTGGCTGCAGATAGCAAAGATTGGCCAATGCCTGCTTCATTCAAGGCCATGAGAACCTCACGGGCATAAGGTTGCAGGGAACATGATCTCCAGCTCAAACGATATTCCCGAATAAAAGATTCGGAGATTGAGCGGCAACTAGCTTCATCGTCCGGTAAACCAAGCTTTTTGTAATAAGTGGTAACGGGAAAACAAAAATGATCACGATAGAAACTTAAGTCGACACTACTTAGTTTGTTGGCGGAAAGGATTTGATTGACGATTGAGACGCATAATTGCGCATCGTCGATAATCGTGCCGTTCCAGTCCCATATTACGTGCTTGATCATCAGAGGATAAATTTTCCGTTATCCATCAAAAGCATTCTCTTCAGGGAACGAGTCCATCGGTAACCACCAATCTTGCCATCGGCGCGAATGATACGGTGACATGGAATCAGGTAAGCTATGGGTTTTTTAGATAAGGCTGAAGCAACTGCACGGACCGCGGCAGGAACACCCAATGAATGCGCAGGTTGCTGATATGTAGAGGCTTCCAAAATCCCCATCTTGGGGATTCGAGCCCATACCCTCAATTGAAACGGCGTACCCTGGGTTTTAAGAGGTAACGAAGAGGTATTGCGTACGAATTCGGACATACGAGATTGCGCTGATTCAGTTTTATTATCGATTTTTGAGAGATGCTCAAAGTAAGCACTGGTTACAAATCCATCATATAATTCCAAAGTGAACATCCCGAAAGGAGTTTCATGATTACAACGCATGGTAGTGGAAATAGACAAAAACGAAAAATTTCAATGAAATTTTAGGATTATATGGGAAACTGCTTGATTCTAGTTTCAGAGCAAGCAATGTAGAGACTCCAATAAAATTTCACCATGGCAAAAAATACTACAGCAACGAAAAAGAATCCTCCCAGTAACCAAGATCTTGAATTGGCATTTCAAGGCATCAACAAAAAATTCGGCGAAGGAGCCCTGATGAGACTTGGAGACGCCACGAAAATGAATGTTTCCGTCATTTCCACGGGTTCGATCGCTGTGGATTTGGCCTTAGGAGCGGGAGGGCTTCCAAGAGGGAGAATTGTAGAAATTTACGGACCCGAATCCTCGGGCAAGACAACCTTTTGCCTAAGCGTGATTGCCGAGGCCCAACGAAAGGGAGGAAACGCCGTATTCGTGGACGTGGAACACGCTCTCGACCCCAGGTATGCCAAAATTGTCGGTGTTGACCTTGATAACCTCATGGTTTCGCAACCGGAAAGCGGGGAGGATGCCCTTAATATTACTGAAACACTCATTCGCTCCGGAGCAATAGACGTAATCGTGCTGGACTCGGTGGCCGCGCTTGTCTCTAGGCAGGAACTGGACGGTCAGATGGGAGATACAACGGTAGGGTTGCAAGCCAGGATGATGAGTCAGGCGATGAGAAGACTGACCGCTGCCATTTCAAAAACCAATTGCGTTTGTATTTTCACCAATCAGATCAGGGAAAAAATCGGGGTCATGTTCGGAAGTCCGGAAACAACTCCTGGCGGACGGGCGCTCAAATTCTTCTGCTCGATTAGAATGGACATTCGAAGAATTGGCCAAATCAAAGAAGCCAATGGCACCGTAACTGGTTCACGTACAAGACTTAAGGTGGTTAAGAATAAAGTTGCCCCACCCTTTACCGCATGTGAGTTCGACATCATGTATGACGAGGGAATATCACGGACCGGATCGGTCATTGATCTGGGGGTTGAACATAATATTCTCGCAAAAAAAGGCGCTTGGATTTCTTACGATGGAAATTTGATCGGACAAGGTAGGGAAGCAGCCAAGCAAGTTCTGTCCGAAGATCCGGAGCTAATGGCTAAGATCACATCTGCAATACTTGAAAAAGTAGAGGTCACGGTTGGAGACGTACTGGCTCAGGGTGAGGCGGAAGAATCTGACTAACAACCTTTGTTCTTCTGCATGCAATGACAGACACAATCATTGCCCAATCCACACCAAACGGTGAATCGGCTCTCGCGTTGGTAAGAATCAATGGGCCACTATGCGCAAAGATTGCTGAAGATGCCCTAGCCCTCCCCCACCCTACTCCACGCAAATGCTACCTTAGAGATTTCAGGTCAACCACAAGCAATGAAATTCTCGATCAAGTTACCGCAGTCTTCTTTGCCAAAGGAAAATCATTCACCGGAGATGAAACTTTGGAAATCACCTGTCATGGAAATTCACTCATTGTTGAACGAATCCTTCAGGATTTGCTAGCAAGGGGTTGTCGAATCGCAAATCCAGGGGAATTTTCCAGACGTGCATTCATGTCCGGAAACATCGACCTTACACAGGCGGAATCCATAGCAGAGATCATTTCGGCTCGCAGTGATGCAGAGTTAAAAATCGCCAATTCCAACTTGAGAGGCTCCCTTAGCAATACATTTATATCGTTGCAAGACAGCATCTTAGAAGTACAGGCTCTTCTTGAGGCATCACTCGATTTCCCCGAAGAAGAGATCGAAGAAGAATCCCGCAAAAGTATTATTGAAAGGATCGATTCAATTGTTTGCAGGATGAAGCACTTCATCGAAAATTCACATAAGAAAAAACATCTTTCCCACGCCCTGAAAGTTCTGCTGATCGGTCCCCCCAACGCGGGTAAAAGCACTCTATTTAATACTATGTTGGGTCATCAGCGCGCCCTTGTGAGCGAAGCGCCCGGGACAACGAGAGATTACTTGTCTCAGGAAATCCAACTTGGCGATTATCGTATCGAACTGATCGATTGCGCCGGCATAAGGACTTCAGAAAACAAAACGGAATCCCTCGGAGTCACCAATTCCATAGCCTTGATCGAAGAAGCTGTCCTGGTTTTATTCGTAATTGACGGTACACTCCCCTACCCTACTGACTTTCACGAAATCGTCTGTCCTAAACTTGAAGAAGTGAATACCATTGTCGTCGAAAACAAAAAGGACCTTCCGAAGCATGACGATGAATTCTCCTATCCGGAACACTCGGAATTACTTTCCATATGCGCCCATGAACCGGATGATGTCGTAACACTGTGCAAATCAATTGAAACACATTTTGCAGAAACTTTTCCATTCGACCCCTCGCAAGACGTCATTGTAAATGCGAGGCATTCCAACTTACTAAGCAAAGCCGCCTGTAGTCTTATGAGTGTGACAAATTTACTCAATTCCAACGAAGGCATTGAAATTGTTCTACATGAATTAAATCATTGCCGATCCCACATTGATGAGATTATCGGGACCAAAACCAATGAAGACGTTCTCGATCTCTTGTTCAACAAGTTTTGCATAGGCAAATGAGCGCAAAAGATACGCTGAAAACCGATTCCAATGATCCATACGACGTTATTGTGTGCGGGGCCGGACACGCTGGTTGCGAAGCTGCCCTTGCCGCTACCAGATTAGGCGCAAACGTCCTCATGCTCACGGGAAACCTTGATACCATTGCCCAAATGAGTTGCAACCCGGCTATCGGAGGCCAAGCGAAAGGTCAAATCGTTCGTGAACTTGATGCTTTGGGTGGTGAGATGGCGCTCAACACCGACTTTACCGCCATACAATTCAAGTTGCTCAACACATCCAAAGGACCTGCAGTCCAAGCTCCACGGGCTCAATGTGACAAAAAAGCATATCAATCCAGAATGAAGCACGTTCTTGAGCAAACGGACAACCTGTGCCTTTTTCAGTGCCTGGTGGATGGTTTGATTTTGGACAAAGGAAAATGTGTTGGTGTTAAAACTTCACTTGGCATCGATTTCTTTGGTAAATCCATCGTCGTAACAACAGGAACTTTTTTGCGTGCCTTAATGCATGTCGGACAAAACCAATCAGAAGGCGGACGCATGGGAGATCACGTTGCGAAAGGTTTGTCTGCTGACTTCCAGAAAGCAGGCATTGAACTAGGGAGGTTCAAAACCGGTACACCTCCTCGAATTCTCGGTCGTACGATTGATTTTGAACAAACCGAGATCCAACATGGTGACGAGCATCCAACGAGATTCGCCTTCTACGATACCCGAACGGATGACGAAACGTTCCACGTGGAACGCAAAGGCCGATGGTTCCACGTGGAACGTTCAACCACAAACACAGAACAGATAACTTGCAGGGTTACCAGAACCAACGAAAAGACCGCTTCGATTATAAGAGACAATCTTCATTTATCACCATTGTACAAGGGAGATATTGAAGGTACGGGGCCTAGGTATTGTCCTAGCATAGAAGATAAGATCGTACGATTCACAGATAAGGACAGTCATCGTATTTACCTCGAACCCGAAGGGGTCAATACCGATGAATGGTACATCAACGGGCTATCCACAAGTCTACCGTTCGATACTCAAAGACAAATCCTTCATTCTATTCCAGGATTGGAAAACGTCATCATTTCGAGGCCAGCCTACGCCGTCGAATATGATTACGCGCATCCGACTCAATTGTCTCTTACCTTGGAATCTCAAAAAATCGAATCCTTGTTTTTTGCCGGTCAGATCAATGGCACCTCTGGATACGAAGAAGCTGCCGCTCAAGGACTCGTAGCCGGTGCCAATGCGGCGCTTAAACCCTTGGGCATGAAGCCTCTAGAGGTAGGGCGAGACTCCGGATACGTCGGTGTCCTGATTGACGACCTAGTAACCAAAGGAACAAACGAGCCTTACCGGATGTTCACCAGTAGGGCAGAACACAGGCTGCTTTTCAATCATGGAAGCGCTGAAATTCGATACCTTGAAAAACTAAACGAACACAATCTTGTTTCCGCTTCCAGGTTGAAGGCAATCCGTGATAAATCAAAGCGGATTCACGATACCATAACCCGCTTGAACGAAGATAGATCACCCGACGGTCGTTTATTTTCGGATTTCCTCCGCAGAGACGGCACCACCGACCAATTGCCCGAATTCTTTCAGGAACTCAATCAGGAGGAACGGGATGAAATTCTATATAGAGTCAAATACGATGGTTATCTAAGTCGTGAAATTTCAAATGTTCAAAAACTGCGGGATTCAGAAAACATTCGAATACCCAAAGATTTCATCTATTCCAACCTTCCAGGGCTCAAAAATGAATGCGCCGAGAAATTGTCCGCCATTAGACCTGAGACACTCGCTCAAGCTTCCAGAATTTCAGGTGTCGATCCATCGGCCATAAGCGTGCTTATGATTATGATCCAAAAACAACGCAAATCCGGATCCCTCGAGCATGACTGATACCTTTCTCAAGACTTTCCCTACGGATAAGGAAAGAGAGAAGAGGGTAGGGCGCTTTTTCGAAGATCAACTTTTGCCCAAGTTAAACAAGGTGGATGATAACTGTTTTGATCTTGAGATTGGTTGCGGTCACGGTCACTGGCTCACTGATTTTGCAATTGAAGAAAAAAATACCCTCTTAATCGGTATCGACCTGATCACCAAGAGGGTAAAGAAAGCCAATTCAAAAATGGAAAAGCGCAACCTCACCAATTTGCTTTTCTTTAAAGCCGAAGCCAAGGAATTCCTAACCCTTATTCCCGAAACGATTTCAATCAACAACACCTACATGATGTTTCCTGATCCTTGGCCCAAGCATAAGCATCACAAAAGGAGATTGATTCAACCATCCTTCCTATCTCTCTTGGCATCCAAGACTCTTCCTTCTGGAAAGTTCTTTTTCAGAACCGATTTCAATCCGTATTTCGAATGGACCGCGCAACATATTGAAGAATCCCAAGCCTGGACTCTCACGAACGATACCCTGCCTTACGAGCACACCAGTTATTTTCAAGACATGCTTCCTGATTTTCAGACCTGTAGCGCACTGCCAGTCCATTAGCCCGCCTTATGGATTCATTGCATTAACTGAATACCAAGTGTAATTTTACCAGCAAATGCATCCTTTCTCGCACCCCTTATACATTAAGACTCGAATCCTTATTTTTTTCTAAAATCCGTATTGACCTTGCATTAATGAAAACTTATAGCTCTTTCTCTGAATTGAAAAAGCTCCTTCCAGTCTTTCTCTACGGCTTCGCAACCCTTTCCCTGAGTGCCGCATCCGAGGTTTCAAAAAAGTCCGAAATCATCGACCTTGGCGTTGATCTTGGTTTTCCTATTACCAACTCCATGGTTACCAGTTGGGTAATATCCCTTTTCATCATCGCGATCATCAGGTTAACCGTCGGCAAGCCGAAACTTGTGCCCGGAAAAGGTCAAATCGTTGTCGAATCGGTTATTGGAACCCTTCGCTCCATCGTACAGCCCATCGTTGGCAAAAAGGCCTTCTTTCCTTCCTTTTGGTTATTGAGCGGCCTTTTCTTCTTTATTCTTCTGCATAACGTCAGTGGATTGATACCTGGAGTAGGCACCGTTGGATATGGTCACGACGTCGACGGTCACTTCCAGGTCACCAATTCCATCCTGAGACCAGGCAATGCCGACCTCAACATGACTTTGGCTTTGGCCTGTGTCTCCATGATTGCCTGGCTATATCTAATATTCAGGTATGCAGGACTAAAGGTCATTTTATTCGACCTATTCGGAACCAAGGCGAAAAAGGAAGTCGTAGGGAAACTCATCTACACTTTTCTCGTCCCGTTGTTCCTTGCCGTTGGCGTCATCGAGATTCTTTCCATCATTTTCCGTCCCGTATCCCTTACTTTCCGGCTTTACGGAAACGTTTTCGGAGGGGAAAGCCTGCTCCACAAAATGATGGTGCTTGGAGACAACTTTAACATGGCTTGGCTTGTCCCGCTTCCCTTTTACTTTATGGAGCTCCTCATCGGGGTCGTACAAGCCCTCGTGTTCATGCTCCTGGTAGCCGTTTACATTGGGCTCATATGCAATCATCCGGAAGGGGAGGAGCACTAATTTTACGATCGTGACTATGCAAAGACAGTAGGCGTTCGCAACCAACCGTTAAAACAACCAAATTAATCAAAATGATAGAAGTACTAGCACAAGCAGCAGAAGCAGAAACGAATTCCGGTGGCATAACCGGTAGCATCCAAGCCGGATTGGGTTGCCTTGGAGCAGCCATTGGAGTTGGACTCGTAGGCATGAAAGGCGCCGAAGCAGTGGGAAGAAACCCCGATGCATCCACGGCCATCATGGTTCAGTCCATTATCGGAATGGCTTTGGCCGAGGCTGTGGCCTTCTATTCCTTGTTCCTGTAAGGTTTTCCATTTCTTTAGCCCGCTTTTCCCCTTGAATCTCAACTCCACGCATTGACATGACATTTTACTTAGCGAGCATGACTACGGAATTGCAGGACAAGGCGCAAAACATCGCCGATCAATTCGGTGTGAATTGGCCCATGTTCATCGCCCAGGCCGTCAATTTCACATTGGTTGCATTCGTCATTTACCAGTTTGGCTTCAAAGGCATTCTCTCGACCATCAAGGAGAGGGAAAAGCAGATCTCTGACTCCCTCAAGCATGCCGAGAAGATCAAGCTTCAGCTCGAGGAAACCGAGAAGAAGCAGAAGGAGACTTTGCAAGAAGCGTCGATTGAAGCGAAAAAGACCGTAGCCGGGGCTCAGGAGCAGGCGAAGTCCTATGCCGAGGCGCAGAAGGAAGACGCCCGCAAGCAAGCCGAGGAAATCGTTGCAAAAGCCAAGGAATCGATGGAACTGGAAAGAGAACAAGTACTGAACGATGCAAAGGAGGAGATTTCCTCCCTTGTCGTTCTCACCACCGGTAAAGTCCTCCAAAAGGAGCTTAACGAGGAAGAGAAGTCACGATTCTCCAATGCCGCGGCGGAGGAGCTCAAGATTTCCGATTGATCCCAACCTTTTAAATGGCGACGACAACCAAAACCAAAAAGGTAGCCAAGAAGTTACTTTCCCTGTCCCTTGACGAAGAGGGGAGGGTGGACGAGGCGAAAGTACGGTCTATTCTTGACTCGCTCAGGGAAGACCCGCCCTCAAACCACCGGGCCCTGCTACGTGAGTATCAGTCGGAAACCCGCAGATACTTGCCAACTGTCCAATGCGGCCTTGAGATCCCGGAAGCCGTCCAAGGGGAAGTGAGTCAGATCCTCACCGGCAAGGTGAACGCTTCCCAAGGAAGCAACTTTTCTATCGATTCGTCTCAAAACCCAAGTTTGATTGCCGGCTACAAGCTAAGAGTCGGCGACGACGTTTATGAGGATTCCATCGATCAGCGTTTGGAAAACCTCCGTAAATCACTTTCTTAATTACTTACACCCAATGAGTTCCATAACCGACTTAATTCGCAAGGAGATCGAAAGTCTCTCCACAGACCCGACCAAGACCAACGTGGGCACGATTACAGCTCTCGCTGATGGCGTAGCCAAAGTGGAAGGGCTTTCCAAGGTAATGTTCAACGAGATGGTTGAATTCCCGAACGACGTGCTTGGCATTGCGCTCAACCTTGAGGAGGACACGGTCGGTTGCGTTATTCTTGGCGACACCAGTTCGCTCAAGGAGGGTGACGAAGCCCGAACGACCGGAAAACTGCTTTCCGTTCCCGTGGGAATGGAATTGCTTGGAAGAGTCGTGGACGCCGTTGGCCGACCGATTGACGGCAAAGGGCAGATCAACACCGATCAGGAATTTCCCGTAGAAAGAATCGCCCCCGGCATTATTCCCCGCAAGTCCGTAGACCAACCCCTGCAAACGGGAATCATGGCTGTTGACTCGATGATTCCAATCGGAAGAGGGCAACGGGAACTGATTATCGGAGACCGTTCCACGGGGAAGACCACCATCGCCATTGATACCATCATCAACCAAGCCAAGATCAACAAACAAGGCGAGGAATCGGGCGACCCGGACTTCAGACCCGTCTATTGCATTTACGTTGCAGTGGGACAAAAGAATTCAAACGTGGCGCGGACCATCAAGGTTCTCGAGGAAACGGGAGCCATCGATTACGTAACCATCGTTTCGGCTCCTGCCGCAGACAACCCGGCCAACCAATACCTGGCCCCCTACGCGGGATGCGCCATTGGCGAATGGTTCATGGAAAACGGGAAGGATGCTCTCATTGTTTACGATGATCTCTCCAAGCATGCGGTCGCCTATCGGCAGATTTCCCTAATTCTAAAAAGACCTTCGGGGCGTGAAGCTTATCCCGGGGACGTCTTTTACCTGCATTCCCGCCTTCTCGAACGGTCCGCCCGCCTGAATGAAGACAACGGGAACGGTTCCCTTACCGCTCTTCCCATCATCGAGACCCAAATGGGTGACGTAGCCGGGTATATTCCGACCAACGTCATCTCCATCACGGATGGTCAGATTTTCCTGGAAACCGATCTCTTTAACAAGGGAATCCGTCCTGCCGTATCGGTCGGGCTTTCCGTATCCCGGGTCGGTTCCGCCGCTCAAATCAAGGCCTACAAGAAAGTGGCAGGCAAAGTAAAGCTTGAGCTTGCCCAGTTTAGGGAGCTTGCAGCTTTCTCTCAATTCGAATCCGACCTGGACGCCACCACCAAAGCCCGTTTGGACCGGGGCGCGCGAATCGTGGAAATGTTCAAGCAAGGGGCCTATAACCCGGTTCCCGTAGAAGTGCAGACTGCGGTCATGTGGGCCATGCAAAACGACTTTTTCGACACCATTCCCGTCAACCAGATTGCCGAAGCCGTCGAAAGCCTCAAGGAATACCTTTCGACCCAAGGCACTGAAGCTTGTAACGAAATTTACGCATCCGGAAAATTGGAAGAAGACACCGAGCAAAAGCTCAAAAGCGCGGTTGAGGACTGGAAGCGCACCTTCGCCTGATTTCGTCCGAACTTCTCCTGAAGAAAGATGGCAAATACAAGAGATATCCGGATCAGGATCAAAGGCGTCAAGAATACGCGCCAAATAACCCGTGCCATGCAAATGGTCGCGACCTCCAAAATGAAGAAGGCCCAGGAGAGCGCAAAGGCCGGACGGCCCTATGCTCTGCTTTTGGCCGATGTCATCGTATCCATTGCCGATGAATTCGAGGAGGTCACGCAGTCCTATTACGTTCAACGCCCGGTCAAACACCGCGGCATACTTGTGATCGGCACGGACAAGGGACTTTGCGGAGCTCTCAATTCAAACCTTTTCCGAGAACTCAATGACGTTGATTCCTCGGCCAAATTCGTTTCCGTGGGCAAGCGGGCAACCCAATACTTGTCACGGACTCGTAGGGATTTGCTTGCCGACTTTGCGCTTCCGGACAAACCCACCTTTTCGGACATCCGCAAAATCGTGGAATTCCTTCTGCGCAGTTATGACGAAGGGCGGATTGACACCATCGAAGTGCTCTTCACCAGTTTCATCAACACCCTCCGGCAGGAACCCGAGCTCATCAGGCTTTTCCCCTTGAACGACCTCGACGCCATGACCACCAAGCTACACGAGAGGTTTGGAGAACCCGACCACGTCGCGCCCAAGGACACCCGGGAAATTTTATTCGAAGATCGGGATGCCGTTCTCTCCGAGATTGCAAGCCTTTACCTTAAGCAGGAAATTTTCCAGCTCGTTCTCGAAGCACAAGCCTCAGAGCACAGTGCCCGCATGGTTGCGATGAAGACCGCGACCGACAATGCAGGCAACCTAATCGATGACCTAACCCTTCAATACAACCGGGCCAGACAAGCGGCCATCACCCAGGAAATTCTCGAAATCTCGGCAGCATCCTTTTCCGAGTAGATCCCCCAATAAACTTTTCATCATGGAAAACGAAAACTCTAAAGTCGGTAAAATCGTACAAGTCATCGGCGCCGTTGTGGACGCCGAATTCCCCCCGGGTTCCACGCCGGAAATCTATGACGCTCTTGAAGTCAACTACAAGACTTCGGGTTCGGATGACGAAAAGAAGTTGGTTCTTGAAACGCAGCAGCACCTTGGCGACAACCGGGTGAGAACCGTGGCGATGTCCTCCTCCGAAGGACTGGTCCGAGGGACAGATGTCGTCAATACCGGAGCACCCATTTCAGTGCCTGTCGGCGAGAAGGTCCTCGGACGGATCTTCAACGTAACCGGAGACACGGTAGATAACCTTGGCCCATGCGGGAACGAGGAAACCCGACCCATTCACCGTCAAGCGCCCACGCTTTTGGACCAGGACACGGAAGCCAACATTCTGGAAACCGGAATCAAAGTGATCGACTTGATCTGTCCCTTCATCAAGGGCGGCAAGGTTGGCGCATTCGGTGGGGCAGGGGTAGGCAAGACCGTGGTCATCATGGAATTGATCAACAACATCGCCAAGGCTCACGGCGGTTATTCCGTATTTGCCGGGGTAGGGGAGCGCTCCCGTGAAGGAAATGACCTTTATCAGGAAATGTCCGAAGCCGGCGTCATCAATCAGGAAGACATCTCGAAATCCAAGGTTGCGCTTGTCTACGGGCAAATGAACGAGCCTCCCGGAGCCCGCATGCGGGTCGCCCTTTCCGGACTCTCCATGGCCGAATACTTTCGTGACGAAATGGGTCAGGACGTTCTTCTCTTCGTGGATAACATCTTCCGTTTCTCACAAGCCGGTTCCGAAGTGTCCGCTCTTCTCGGGCGTTCTCCTTCCGCCGTTGGCTACCAGCCCACGCTCTCCGAGGAGATGGGAATTCTGCAGGAGCGGATCACCTCTACCAAGAAAGGTTCGATCACTTCGTTCCAGGCCGTTTACGTCCCTGCGGACGACCTTACGGACCCTGCGCCTGCAAACACCTTCGCCCACCTTGACTCGACCATCGTGCTGGAACGTTCGATCGCCGAGTTGGGCATCTACCCGGCCGTTGATCCGCTTGCTTCCGTTTCCAACGCTCTTTCACCTGATATCGTAGGCGAAGAACACTTCCAGGTCGCCCGTGGGGTTCAGGAAGTCCTGCAGTCCTACAAGGACCTTCAGGACATCATCGCCATCCTGGGACTGGACGAGCTTTCGCCCGAACAGAAACAAGTGGTCTTCCGGGCCCGTAAAATTCAGAAGTTCCTTTCCCAACCCTTCCACGTAGCGGAAGTCTTCACCGGTGTGGCCGGTCAATACGTTTCGGTCAAGGACACCATTCGCGGCTTCAAGATGATTCTCGATGGCGAACTTGACGAAGTGGAAGAGAACGACTTTTACATGAAGGGTGGGATTGACGGTGTGATCGGAGAGGGTAAGGACTGAACTTCCGATGGCTGATACGGAAATAAGGCTCGAAATCGTCACCCCGGACAGCACCGTCTATTCGGAGGTGGTCGACCATGTCGTGGTACCGACTGCGAATGGGAGGATTGACCTCTGGGAAAACCATGCTCCCTTGATCGACAGACTGAATCCTTCCGATATCAAAGTCGTGAAGGACGGAAAAACCGAGTACTTGGCAGTTGGGGCAGGTTTCGTGGAAGTCTATGCCAAAAAGGTCTCCATCATTACCGATCAGGCAATCCTAGTGGATGAGGACAATCACGAAGAGATTGAAGCTGCCATCAAGCGGGCAGAAGTGGCTCTGGACGAAGGCAGGGAAAGCAATATTGACGAAGCGCAGTTGCAAATGCTCGAAGCCGCCGCCAAGTTCGAGCAAGCCCGCAAGCTGGCCAAGGGTAAAGTCCGCTAAGCCCCTTGGGGCGTCGCAAAGGGTTCGAGAACCCGCAAAAGCAGTTTAATTGCTTAGCTCCTTCAAAGGAGGGGCGAACTTCGTCAGGTCAATCCCCTCCACCGCAGATTCATATTCATCCATGGTGGGGATTCTGCCAAGGATTGCGGAAAGAACAACGACCGGGGTGGAAGCGAGCAAGGATTCCCCCTTCTTGCGCTCGGAATCCTCCACCACTCTTCCCTGGAACAGACGGGTTGAGGTTGCCATCACGGTATCGCCTTTTTCGGCTTTTTCCTGATTACCCATACACAGGTTGCAACCGGGTCTTTCGAGATACATCATATTTTCGTAATCCTCCCGGGCCGAGTCTTTCGGCGCATCGTCATTGAATACGAAACCGGAATATTTTTGCAGCATATTCCAGTCACCTTCTTCTTTTAACTCGTCAATGATGTTGTAGGTCGGGGCCGTAACGACCAGAGGCGCCTTGAACTCCACTTTACCCTGTTCCTCCTCGAGGTTTCTAAGCATTTGAGAAACGATTTTCAGATCCCCCTTGTGAACCATGCACGAACCCACGAACCCGAGGTCTACTTTTTTCGTCCCTTCGTAATAGGAAACCGTTCGGATCGTATCGTGCGTATACCGCTTGGAGACATCCTCGTTATGGACATCCGGATCAGCGATCATGGGCTCGACAATCTGATCCAGATCGACGACGAATTCCTCAAAATACTTGGCACTTGCATCCGGGGTCAAAGCCGGTTTTTCGCCCGAGCTTATTTCAGCAATTCTTTGATCCGCCGTGTCGATCAGGGACTGAAGGACTTGCTCTTCATTATCCATTCCCTTTTCGATCATGATCTTAATCCGGCTCTTAGCGATCTCCAGGGATTCGATCAAGGTATCGTCCTGAGAAATACAAATGGAAGCCTTTGCCTTCATCTCCGCAGTCCAGTCCGTAAAGGTAAAGGCTTGGTCAGCTGGCAAGGTTCCGATGTGCACCTCGATGATTCTGCCCTGAAATACGTTGTCCCCGAACTGCTTGAGCATCTGAGCCTGCGTAGCATGCACTACGTCGCGAAAATCCATATGATCCTTCAATTCCCCCTTGAAGGTAACCTTGACCGATTCGGGAATGGGCATCGAAACCTCTCCTGTGGCAAGGGCGAGAGCAACCGTTCCCGAATCCGCTCCGAAAGCCACGCCCTTGGACATTCTGGTATGAGAATCGCCGCCGATGATGATCGCCCATTCATTGGTGGTCAGATCATTCAAAACCTTATGTATCACGTCCGTCATGGCATGATATTCCCCCTTGGGGTCACGTGCCGTGATAAGCCCGAACTTATTCATGAAATTCATAAGTTTGGGAATGTTTGCCTGCGCTTTCAAATCCCAAACCGAAGCCGTATGGCACCCGGATTGATAGGCACCGTCAACAATCGGAGAAATGATGGTTGCGGCCATGGACTCCAATTCCTGAGAAGTCATCAGCCCCGTCGTATCCTGCGAGCCCACGATGTTCACCGTTACCCGAACGTCGGAACCGGCATGCAAAACCTTGCCCTCCGTTACTCCGACGGCATTTTTATTAAATATTTTCTCCACCGCAGTGAGGCCCTGGCCCTCGTGGGAAACCTCTTTGGCCGAAGCATATACGGATTCTAATTCAAGGCCCAAGGTGGATGCGGCAAAGCTCTGCAGCTTCTTACCAAACACGATGGCATAGGATCCCCCAGCCTTTATGAATTCGACCTTTTGCGGGGTTAAGGCAGAAGAAATGTCCTTCAGTTCCTTTTCTCCATTGTAGAGTTTTTTCTCCTTCGTATTGATAGTAAGGACCGTTCCCGTCTCTACTGAATAAGTCTGCTCCAGAATCGGATCACCTTTCTCGTCGAGGATCGGCTGTCCCTCGGAATCAGATTTTCTTACCCAATTTTCCAGATCCAGCCCAATCCCCCCGGTGACCCCTACGGTCGTTTGGAAAATGGGGGAAATCCCGTTTGTCCCTGCCACGACCGGAGCAATGTTTACAAAGGGAACGTAAGGGCTGGATGGCTTACCGGTCCATAAGGCCACGTTATTGACCCCGGACATCCTGGAGGAACCCACGCCCATGGTTCCCTTCTCTGCAATCAACATCACTCTCTTGTCGGGATGTTGCTTTTGAAGCTCTTTAATTTCGGCCTGTTCAGCCTCCGTCATCATGCATTGGCCATGAAGCTCGCGGTCTGCACGGGAATGGGCGAATTTTCCCGGGGAAAGCAAATCCGTGGAAATATCTCCCTCCGCTGCGATGTAAGTCACAACTTGAATTTCTTCTTCAATATCCGGGAGTTTGGTAAAAAATTCTGCCTTGGCATAGCTTTCTAGAATATCTTTGGCCGATCCATTGCCTTCCTTGTATGCCACTCCGATGCGTTCCATATCCGCCTCGTAAAGGAACACCTGAGTCTTGAGAACCTCTGCAGCCTTTTGAGCGATCGACTCGTCACCACCCAGTCCCAGGTCGAGAAGAACCCGAACCGAAGGTCCACCCTTCATGTGGGACAACAGCTCAAAGGCAAAGTCAGGGGAAATCCCCTCGACTACCGAGCTACCCAAAATGATCTCCTTGAGGAATTCGGCCTTTTCACCGGCCGCGCTCGTGGTACCGGGCAAGACATTGTAAATGAAGAAGTTAAGGGAGTCCTCCCTGTATTCGTTGTCGGGATCCTTTATCTGGCTAATGATTTCGGTGAGCAATTCGGCGCCGTCAATTGGTTTGGGGCTTAAACCTTGGGCCTTTCGCTCTTCGATCTCGGAGATGTAATCTTTGTAGGTATTCATGGTGGGATTACTCAAAAATGTAAGTTTACGGGTAATTCTTTCAAGCAGATTCGACCAATCAACCAATTGCGGTTACATGGAAAAGGAAGGCAGTGCGCTCTGTGAACCGCTCCTGCTCCTGCCACAAGTTTTGTGTTCACATCCCCGCTGATCTCGGATAGGGTGATACTCCTTCCAGCGGGCCCGTAGCTCAGCGGTTAGAGCAGGGGACTCATAATCCCTTGGTCCTCGGTTCGAATCCGAGCGGGCCCACCATTTTTAACAGGCGCGAATCCCTGTTTTATCTAATTTCGGATTTTTTCCCGATTCACGTTGTGAAATTCAATTCCCTGAATTAAGTTGTGCTCATGAAGATTTGCACCGCATTACTTTCCATCGCATTGATAACCGGTTCAGCTTCTTTGTCCGCAAATGATGATGACAAGGAGGAAGCCACAGTAGAAGTCAGGTTGGCTGCCGCCAAAAAACTTTTGTCCGAGTCTTCCCAAATTTCTCTCGTCTACGTGAAAGGACTTGTCTGTCCATCCTGCGCAATCGGAATACGCAAGAACCTTTCGAAGATGGAGGGCGTGGATAAAAAAAGATTTAGAGATGGAATCGACATGAATCCAGAGACTCAACTCGTGACGATTGCCCTTAAGAAGGATGCTCAGATCGAGGTCAAGGAGGTGCTCGAGAGAGTGGACGACGCAGGGTACGATGCGATTGAGAAATACAAGTTGCACGACGGACACTTGGATGCTCACAAGTTCAAAAAGGACGCATCCGTAGAGGTCGTGCACCACACGCCTCACAAGTAGACAATCGGCGTGCGCCTCTTTCTTTCGGCTGTCAGCTTTTTGCTCCTATGCGCCCATTTTCGGGCTCATGCGGACGAGCCCATCATGAACATGATGCCCCGTTGGTCGGGCGGTTGGGGTTATGAGTTTCATTACGAGTACCGGACTGAAGACGATCTGCTCATGGGAAGTGATGCCCTTTTCGAGGATTTTCAGGAGGAGGTCGAGGTTCTGCATATGGATTGGGTCTACACGTGGAAAAAAGAGATCCGCATTACGGCCAAGCTACCCTACGTTATCAATGCCGAACGGGAAATGCCCGACGGCTCAGGTGGTAAGCTCATCCAGAAGGACGATGGCTTTGGAGACCTTAGACTTGCCTTGCCCTTGAAGAAATATTTCAACCTGGATGGCAAGAGCGGGTCCTGGACGTTCAAGCCCATGGTGCGAATTCCGCTTTCCGACAAGGACGAGTATGATTTTTACTACAAAGAATTCGGAACAGGCTTGGGAGCTGGATATGAAGCCGAAACTGCGAATTTTTATTTTGGAATCGGGACGGGTTGGTGGATCTTCCACGGAGACAGACCGGCCGAACTTCATTCATCCGTCGACTTCGGATACAACTTCGAGACCAAGAAAGCCAATGGCGCGGTCTTTTGGGAAACCGACCTGCATTATGAGGACGACGAATCAAAGACTCTTTCGACGGGGCCTGCCTTTTACTTCAACCATAACGATACGATCCATACCAGAGTAGAGTGGAAGTTTGACCTCTTCGATCACCAAGGTATTCTTGACCACGGTAACGGGGATATGTTCAAGGTCGGTATCGGTTGGGTTTTTTGATGATTTCGTAAAAATCTCCTGACTACGCCCTTTGACGCTTGGCGGGGAGGCGGATAATCATTACTCATTTTTCCGTGTATCGGATTTTGGCAGGAACCATTCTTATCAGACCTGAGCAGTCTTAAACGAAATTTCAAATGCAAACCATTGACTTAAACGAAAAGCAGGAATCACTTGGCATCGGCCAAAGTTACGCCCCTCAAACCGAGGAGTACAAAGAGTTGGTCAACTACGCCAACCTGAAGCTCGCGACCTTGGGGCTACCCCCGGTCGGAGATCAAAGCGAAAACCCAACTCTCCGCTTGGGAAAGTCCCTGATCAAGGAATACCGGGAAAAAGTACGCCTGTTGCAGGGGCATCTCTGCCCGGCCGATTCGAGGATTCAGGGATTTCTCGAGCGCATTTTGGGAGAGGACGCCCCTAAACTGCCAAGCGAGTCTTTCGTGCTCGACCGGCATGGGTTGTCCCGGGTGGTCTCCCTGCCTAGAGACGGTGATTCGTTCAGTTCGGAAATCATCGAATCAAAGAGGGTCGCTCAGGGCGTGCTCCATAATCCTTCCCGCGACCGAAGGACCACCTCGGGAGTCTTTCACGTTGCGGACGTCGGACTACCCGCCCCCGACGATAAGAAAACCGTTCCCCTGCAGTCAGCCAAGGAGCTCCTCAGAATCGCCTTGTCTCCACCGGATCAGGACATGGTCTTTCCCTTTGCATCCCAAGAGGAAAACCCGGCCAAGTGCTGGGTCTCGCATCTTCTCCGTCCGGTTGTTTGCCCGGAGGTGAATGGGTTCATCCGTGAAAAATCCATGGAGGTTCGTTTTTTCGCACCCGGTGGATGCGTGGCCAATTTGGATTTTGTGGAGAGTATTTTCGGAAACGCAGGGGATCCCTTCCTTGCGGAGAACGATGCCGGGTTGGACGTCAAGCATTGGACCGGGCACACCGGTTGCGTAATCGTCGCCCCCCACTTGGCGGGCACCCCCAAGAAACTCCTCAACCTCCCCCCCAAAGCGGAAGCGACCGAGCGCCAGATCAAGGACGGCATGTTCATCGACGATCCGGAGGAGCTCTACAACGGAGGAGATCCCTTCAAGCTTACTTTCCGGGATTCCACCGGCATGGTGGTCACGATACTGGCAGACAATTACTTCGGTTACTGCAAAAAGGAGGTCAAGACCCAGATCAGTTTCTCGGCCAACCTTTCCGGGTTGAGCGAGGAGGAACATGCCGGAGGCGCGGTGGTCTTTCCGAGTTACGACCTGGGCGAGGAGTTCGAACCCCGAGAGATTCTACCGGCCACCCCTCAAACCTTTGAAGACACGATCCGGGCGCTCGAAGCCACCGAGGAGGAGATCGAAGAGGGCTGCCTGACAGATCGTGAATTTCCATCCATTCTCTACCTGCCCGAGAACGTTTCCTTCAGCTTGCGCAAACAGCAAATCCGATGGACGGACGGGCAGGGGAAATCTTTTGAAAAAAGGCTACTGCCGGGCTTCGTTTACGTCTTGCCTTCAGGCTACAAGGTCGAGATGAAAAAGGCCGAGAACGGTGGTCCCTGGAAACTCGTCGGAACCGTAGGGGAAGGCTTTCTTTGCCACAAGCCCTGCACCGTGTCCGGAGGTGGAAAATCTGAAATTTCCAAACCCCTCACCGATGCGATCGTCAGCGGTCCGGTATTCGTCGCGGACAGGGAAAAGGACATGAGCCTGGCCCGGGAAGTGATTGAGAAGGACTATTCGGAACGTTTTCTCGATCCCGAAAAACAGGACCTTAGAAAACGCCCGCTCCTCGCGGCAAACCGTTCGCTCGGATCCGTGATCAAGTTGCTCACCCCATCGGAATCCTTATACACCGAGGAATTCAATGAATGGCTCGAATCCATTCCCCAGCGGGTGAAGGATTTGGTTCTCATCATCAAGCGCAGGCACCGCCCCGAATGGGGGGAAGATTGGGAAAAGAGCTTTAGCGTGGACTCGGTCAACGGCCAGCCGGCCAACGAGCTCAGATACGAGGGTTCCAAGCTCATTACCCGCCACCTGCGCATTGGCTTTGACGAAAAGGGATCCTGGCGCCTCTTCGCTTTGCGAAAGGACTTTATTCCCGCCGTCAAGATTCTGGCCGAGGATGACATTACCGCCTCCACCGTGGCCCCGGTCAGGCTTCTCGACAACATTGGCCCGGGAACCTTCGAGGAATCCGCAAAATTCGTGCACAATTGCGAATACCGCCTTTTCCAGCGTCCGGACGATGCCATTCACCGCGGTTTTGACAAGCAAACGGAGGAGGACCTGGCCAGACCGGGCAATTTCATTAGCAATTTCGAACCGCTCACCAAGGAAGAGGCGGTCGAACAGGTCAACCGGACTCTCGATTTCGAGAAGTATACCTCGCCCATGCAGAAGATGATCAAACGGGTGGCGAGAAAGGGTGAGGACGGAGACCATTTCGTATCCTCCGCAAACCCCCGCATCGTGGATGGAAAAATCTCCAAGAACCCACGCTACCTCCAGACCCGTCCGGATTTGCTCGATCCCCGCTCGGTCTACCTGGCGACCATGGGAACCCGCTTGAAGAGAAGCTTGGAAAAGGATCAAAGCGTACTCTATCCCGTCCGGTCGGTTCTCCCCGGACGGAGGAACAACCCCACGGATCCCAAGACCGGAGGCCGTCCGCTTTGTTGTTTCGCGCCCCTGCATTACCTCGAGCTTCCCGAACTCTTCATGGACTTCATCGTATCGGTCACGGGCAAATCCCCGTCCACTACGGGAGCCGGTTCCGAAGGCGCCCTGACCAAAAGTCCATTCAACGCCTTGCTCCCCATCCATGACCTCAATGCCGCTCTGATCTCGTTCGTTTCCACGGGGCAGGGCGCCTTCGTAACCTCTGCGGGTTACGTGGGACCGAAATACAAGATCAATCATGACGTCAGCCTTCTCGTTCCCGAAATCTGGAGCAGGCTGAGGGATTATGAAAACGATCCCAAGGGAATGATTGAAAAGGGATACCTCGAAAGAGTACCTCCTTTCTCACACGATGGAGAGGAGTTGCCCACCGAGATTTTGGGCTACCGCATAACCCGCCGGTTTACCCACGAGTTCCTCGGCAGGATATTCACGGACCCGGTATCGGTTTTTCCGGAGGACATGCTCAAGCCCGAGCTTCAGGACGAAGACCAGTACGCGGACAGCTTGAAAAACCTCATGGAAACGGGAAAAATGGTGGCCAAGCGCTATTTTGATGACGAATCCATCGAGAAGGCATGCCCGCCGCTTCGGGCCCTTCTGGAGATTATGTACAAGGGCAATTGGGAAGGGAAGGGCTTGATGGACGAGGAATTCCGTTCCCTCTTCGATTCAAAGAAAATCCTCGCCAGCGATTGGTATCACGAACGGTTGAAAACCCGGATTCAGGTCAATCGAAAATTCTGGCAGGCACGGATCGAATACCTGGAGGAATTTCTCGCAAATGAGACCAATAGGGAGACCTGCGAGAGACTGGACGTCGAGGCGAGAAAGGAATTTGCCAAGGATGGATTGTCCCAGCTGGACAATGAAAGTGAATCCGTTGCCCGGATTCACGGATGCCTCGGAACCGATCCTGCGCTCTTTGCGGAAAACGACGGGTAAAGGCCCGGCCAAGCCTAAGTAAGCCCCGCGATCGGGTCGTCGTGATAAACCGGGTAGGGCCGTCCCCCCAAGTCCTCCCAATGCGCGCCGCGGGGAATGCCCAAGGCATCGTAAAGGGTGGCGGCAAAGTTCTCTGGCTTCTGGGGATCCTCCTCGGGATAACCACCGATCTTGTCGGATGAACCGATGACCGTTCCTCCCTTTACGCCTCCTCCGGCAAAGAGGGCGGATTGAACGGCTCCCCAATGATCACGCCCGGGCAGCTTGGCTCCCGGAAGCTTGAAGATTTTAGGGGTACGCCCAAACTCGCTTGCCACCACCACCATGGTCTCATCCAGCAGACCGGAACCGTCCAGGTCTTCGAGCAAGGCGCTCAAGGAATGGTCGAGTGGGGGAAGCAAAAAGTTCTTGAGGCTTGGAAAGGCGGCTTGGTGGGTATCCCAGGTCTCATTGTTGCCGAGGTTCACTTGCACGAGGTTCACGCCCGAAGCGACCAGGTTACGGGCCATCAGAAGAGACCATCCGAAACTGTGGTTACCATAGCGCTCGATTTGCTTCGGGTCGGCCTTCGATAAATCGAATGCAGTGTGGGCATCACCATTGGCAAGCAAGTCGATCGCAGCTTCCCGATACCGGTCAAAGGCTTCGTCCCCCGCCATGCTTTCCAAAGCCCGTGATTGGCGCTCCAGATCCTGACGGAGGAAAGCCCGGTCGTTTACCCTTTTGAGGTTCAATCCCGAGGGCAGAGAAAGTTGTGGAGACCGAAAGTTTAGACCTTCGTCCTCTTTGGCTCCGCTTGCATGATGAAAGAGGTATTCCGGGTAAGCCCCGTAATGCAGGGGGTGATAAGGAGAAACTTCCAAAAGCCAAGGGTCCCGGGACTTGCCCATGCGACCGGCGAATTGCCCGGGAATCACACGACCGGTCCGATGAACGATCTTGTCGGGCATCACCACCACGGGAGTAGGTGCCGAACCGGTTGGACGAAGGATGGAATTGCAGATGGCCGCAATACTCGGGTCGTCCGTTTCCTGCGGTTTGTTGGGCTTGAAGCCGGCGGGTTCTTCGGAACGTCCGGTGAGCATGACGTGATGTCCTTGCGAATGCTCGTTGTGGCGATGGGTAAGAGAGCGCACAAGGGCCCATTTATCCGATATCCTGGCCAGTTTGGGCAGATGTTCGCAGATTTGAATACCTGCGGTTTTCGTAGGGATCGGGTTGAACTCGCCCCGGTTCTCGATGGGCGCGTCCGGCTTCATGTCGAAGCTTTCATGCTGGGCCAATCCGCCGGAAAGAAAGACGTAAATCACGGACTTGGCCCGACCGGACACCGTCGGGTTGCCAAGTTCTGCCTTGGCCTGCAAGCGGGCAAGCTCGTCCATTCCCAAACCACCCATCAATCCAAGAGCTCCCGCACGGATGACCGACCGTCGGGAAATCCCTCCGGAGAGGCGGGCTATGGACTGGTTCATCGGCATGGATTCATCGTATTCCCTGAACCCATCGAGAGTCAAGGTCGCGTGCCGGAAGCGTGCGGGGACGTCAAAATGCAAGGCGGGCCGTGCGGACCACCTTGCCCCTGAGATCGCGAATTTCCATCGTTACAGGAGGTCCGGGTTTCGACCAGTCGATCTTCAGCAGGCCAAAGTTTTCCTCGAAGTAGCGTTCGCCCACGCGATTTGGGTTTTCTTCGTCTTGGGGCCTTTGCTTCTGGTTCATCGCGCTCGAGGTAACGTCAAAGAGAGGGTAGGGCAAAGCGCCTTCGAGCTTGGATATCTCGGCAGAATGACGATCGCCACTAAGGATAAGTACGCCATTGGCCTTTGTTTTTCCAAGCAGTGCAAGCAAGCGCTCCCGTTCTTTTGGAAAATTCCCCCAGGTTTCCCACCCATGGGTTGTCGAAACGACTTGAATGCTCGAGGCGATGACTCGCAGGTCCGCTGGCTCACGCAAGGTTTCCTCCAGCCATTTCCACTGGGCTTCGCCAAGGATTTCGGCCTTGTCGGAGTCGTTCGGTCCATAGGGGCCTTTTCCTTTTTCCCGCTTGGGAGCCCGTTTGAGCGCGGAGCGGAAATAGCGGGTGTCCAAGAGGATGAACTGAACCCGTTTTCCTGTCGGCCCGATCGTTACACTATCGTAGATTCCGGGAGTCCTTCGCCGCTGCGTACCTGTTGGTTCACCAAGGAAATCGAGGAAGAGCTTTTGCGATTCGGCTTTTTTAGGAAATTCCCGTCCGGCATCGTTCTCCCCATAATCGTGATCATCCCAAATAGCGAGGAGGCGGGAATCCGCCCGAAGTTTCTTAAATTCGGGGAAAGCGTCAAAGGTATCCCACTTGCCTTTGAGCTTTTCCATGTCACGCGTATCCCCATAGATGTTATCGCCCAAAAGGACGAAAACGTCGGGTTTGCCCGCCCGGACGCTTTCCCAAATGGGCTGAGGACGGGTTTGCTTGAGACAGGAACCGAAAGCGATGGTTTTGATGGGTTCTTCTGCCTGGCAAACCGAAAACAAAATGCCCGCGGCCAAGCCAAGGCAAAGAAATTTATGGCGTTTCATGAATACAAAAATTTAAATAAAAAACAGCGGTTGACCAGGAATGCTCACTTCAAGTGCTTGTCTGCAAAGTCGATGTATTGCGCCCAGTCGTATGGAGTGACGTCGTGCTTGCCGGTGCGGACGTGGTAGCCGATTCGTCCATGAACGGGTTGGTCAACGGGTGGTTGCTTGACGGCACCGAACTTGTGGCCGAACAACTGGTATACCGGTTCCGCACCGAGAGCGGACAGGAATTCTCCGTTTGGATCCGCCCAGCGGTCACCCACCGCGGAAGCGACGTAGACCGGGCGGGGGGCGGACAGGGCAATCAGCATATGCTGATCAACCGGACACTCGTCCTCCTTGTCGTTGTATTTCTTGTAGTTGTCACAAAACCAATGGGGAAAGGAGGTGTTGATCCGCTTGACGGTCTCTCCGAACTTGCGTCTGCTCAGAGCGGCTCCTCCGCATCCGGAGTTGTTGGAGATGACCAAAGCAAAGCGTTCGTCCGAGGCTCCTGCCCACAAGGAAGTCTTGCCGAGACGCGAATGCCCCATCACCGCGATCCGCTTGGCATCAACCTCGGCATCCGTTTCCAGATAATCCAGGCAACGGCTCAGCCCCCAGGCCCATCCGGCAATCGACGCCCAATCGGTCGGCTTGCGTTTCTTGGGGTCTTTCGGGGGGAAGAGGGGATGAATCCCGTTTTCATATCCGTCGTGAAAATCAGGATCGATATCTCCATAGTAAACGGTCGCAAAGGCATAACCCCGGTCGATGATCGCATCGATTGCCCAACGCGTGGCTCGGGAACCCCGGCCCGAGGCAGTCGCCTTGTTGTTCTTGACCCCGTTCCCGTTGCGAACCCAGGAAGTTGGTATGCGAATCGCGGGATCGGAATGGACCGTATGGTTGCCCATGAAATTAATCGTGAGAAAGCCCGCGGCCGGACCCTTTGCCTTTCGAGGCAGGTACACCAGTAAATTGACCGCCAGAGCCTTTTTCCCTTTGCCCAGATGGATCACGACCTGCTTGCGCGTGGCCTTCCCGCCGAGGGCTTCTTTACCTTCCTCGACTAACTCGAAGCGCATCGCCTTCGGTTTCCCGGGAGAGCGACCAAAGACTTCGTCCTCGAACAGGCGCAGAACTTCGGGACGGCGCTTCTTCAGCCAGGCCTTCGAATCGGTGACTTTCGTCCCGTCCAGGCAAACCAGCGGGTCGGGCAATTCATAGGGCGCGACCTTTGATTCGTCATAGAGGTATCCTTTGGGCTGAGCAGTCACTGAAAACGAACTCGTAAAGAGAACGGTCAGCAAAAAGCAACCGAAACTTTGCATTTGGGTAGGGTTCATGACAAAAGTGATGAAACCCAAAGGTTTCCAAAGCAAGACCCAAAAGGTCCTTTTGGTTGAATTAAGCGGCCAACTTGGGAGCCTGGTTCAAGAGCTCGTTGAGGATTTCATCACGACGGCTCCGGGCTTCGGGAAGACTCTTTGTCTTCAGGGAGTGCCTGATTCTCTCGACGGTCACGGGGGTCGGGTAGATCGTATAATGGATCCACCAAGTACCGTTGTTGTTCCAGAGGTGATGGTTTAGGTTCGAATCATCGATACGAAGAGCAAGTTCTTCGCCTTGATTTGTTACTAGGTTATTCATTGCGCGTTTTTCCTTTCGGTAGTTACACGCTTCGCTCGCGAATATCGCGAGAAGAGCGCTGTTTTCGGTTGTGCCAAAACCGCGCATCCCGGTTGATTAGACCTTGTTCCACCGTAGCAGCTCTCGCGCTCGGTTGGTAACCCTGTCGGGTTTTCTATGGATGCAGCTAATGGCTAAATGTAAAAGAACTGGAAAAAGAAATAGCGGTTGGTTGCCCAAAAAGCAACCCTAAGCCGTGTCATAAAATCAGAATGCCCGCTACCAGTTGGCCCGCAAGGCGATCTTGCCCATGACCTGACCGGACTCCAGCGCCTCGTGAGCCCTGCCCACCTCCTGAAAATCAAAAACCTCCTCATGTACGAGCGGTCTGAGTTTGCCTCCCTCCACCAAGCTTCTCAACTCCCCGAGGATTTCCCCGTGCCTTCCCCGGCCTTCGCCCCGCAGGATGGGAAGGAGCATGAAAACACCGTGCAGGCTCAAGCTCTTGACGTGAACAGGGGTAAGATCATGGGTTGAACGGGCGGCAATCGATACCACCGTCCCTCCGATCCGGGCCGCTTGAAAGGAATCGTCCAAACACTTTCCTCCAACCGTATCGAAGACGGCATCGTATCCTGCTCCTTCGGTTTCACTCTGCACGTACGCTTCCACCTCGGTTTGTTTGTAATTGATCATCCGGTCGGCCCCCAATTCGTGCCCGATCCCGATCTTGCGATCATCGGATGCGGTGGCATGAACCTCGGCCCCGAAGGCCTTGGCCAATTGAACCCCTACGTGACCGACGCCCCCGCAGGATGCGTGTACGAGAACTTTTTGACCTGCCCCTACTTTTGCCCGGTCAATCAACGCATTCCAGGCAGTGATCCCAACGAGAGGAAGGGTGGCCGCTTCCACCATCGACAGGTTGCTCGGCTTTTTTGAAAGCAGCCGGGCATCCGCCAAGGCATATTCCGACAAGACCCCGGGCATTCCTTTGAATCCGCCCACACAGCCATAAACTTCGTCTCCCTCGCCAAAACCTTCCACACCTTCGCCAACTTGGGTAACCGTGCCAGCCATATCCCCATGAAGGATTCCGGGCAGTTCGGGTCCGACAGGCAAAAGCCCTTGGCGAATCTTGTAGTCCACCGGGTTGACGCTCGAAGCCGCGACTTCGACCAAAACGTGACCAGGGCAAATTTCCGGCTTGGGGATTTCTCCGATCGAAAAACCGGCTATGCTTCCGTGCTCCTCAAGAAGAATGGCTTTCATGCCTAGGAAATAGGGCAGGGGCAACCCCTGCTTAGGCAAACAGATCGTGAACGACCCGCCCGGCAACGTCCGTCAATCGAAAATCCCTGCCCGAATAGCGGTAGGTCAGTTTTTCGTGATCCATACCAAGGGCATGAAGAATCGTGGCATGAAGATCATGCATGTGCACGCGCTTATCGACCGCTACGCCCCCGATCTCATCGGTGGCACCGTAGGAAATGCCTGGCTTGATCCCTCCGCCGGCAAGAAAAACGGTGAACCCGCGCGGGTTGTGATCGCGCCCGTTCTTGTTTTGGGAAAAGGGCGTCCTGCCGAATTCCCCGCCCCACCACACCAAGGTATCCTCGAGAAGGCCTCGAGCCTTCAGATCGCGAAGGAGACCGGCCACCGGCTTGTCGGTATTGCGGGCATGCTCGGCATGCTTGGGCATGTTGCTGTGTTGATCCCAGCGCGGATTGTTCGACTCGTCCGAATAGTTTACGCTGACGTAACGGACTCCCCGCTCGACCATCCTGCGGGCAAGCAAGCATTGCTTGCCAAAGGAATCAGTGGCCTTGTCTCCGATTCCGTAAATTTTCTTGGTTGCCTCGGTCTCGCCCTTGAGATCGGTAAGCTCGGGCGCTTCCATCTGCATCCGCCAAGCCAATTCGTAATTCTTGATGGTGGATTCCATTCCGTCGTCCGCTCCCGCCGTTTTCAGCTGCAAGGCATTGAGGCTTTGCATATAATCAAACCGGTCTTTTCTCTGAGCGGAGGAAAGCATCGCATTGTCAATGTTGCGTATCCTCGCATCATCCGGGCTGCCCGCCCGGCCTACCGCAGTACCTTGATGAATCGAGGGTAGAAAGGCGTTTCCGTAATTTCTGGGACCCCCTTTGGAGGCCATCGGGCAAATCGATACGTAGGCAGGCAGATTCTCGTTTTCGGTGCCCAGGCCGTAAGAAACCCAACTCCCCATGGAGGGACGCACCAAGTTGGTTGCTCCCGTATGCATGAACAGGGTGGACGGACCATGAGCCACGCCCTCGGTGTGCATGGAATGAATGAAGGCCAAGTCATCCACCTGACCCGCGATATGAGGGAAAAGAGACGAGACGTGCTGTCCGCACTCGCCGTGCTGCTTGAAATCCCACATAGGCTTCATCAGCTTCCTTTTGCTTTGCTTGCCGAAAGTTCCGGTCCTTACGCCGACGAAATCGAAGTCCTTGCCATCCTTTTCAAAAAGGGTGGGTTTGTAGTCAAAGGTGTCGACGTGGCTGGGACCACCGGCCATGAAAATGAAAATTATGCGCTTGGCCCGCTGAGGAATCAGTGGAGTCTGCGGAGCCAAGGGATTGTCGGAGAGCGCACGAGCCCCCTGCATTCCGGCAATGGCGAGAGATCCGAACCCACAAGCGGCTGATTTGAGCATTCCCCGGCGGGATATCACTGTGTCTTGCATGGTTTCTTTGGTATTTCTCAGTTCAGGTAGCGGAAGTCTATGCATCCGAAAAGACCGTGAATGATACCACTCCAAGCCTCTTGGGCATCTGTTCCCTTACTATTGCCCTTCAAATAAGCCAGGGCAAGCGTCTTTTCGGACTCGCTGGGGTTTCGGCCAAGGCAGGTCAGGTAGGCAAGAACGAGTCGTTGCTCGTCCTCAAGACCCTTGACTTCAAGGATTTTGTCCGCCGCAACCGTCGCCTCCTTGAGTACGAAACCATTGTTCATCATGAAGAGGGCCTGCGTGGGAACCGTACTGGCATTTCGGTTGCCTGAGACAAGCCCGGGGTTGGGGTAGTCGAAAACGTCGAACATTTCCGGAATCTTGTTACGGTCGAGTTTTTCGAACATGGATCTGGTCTTGTCCATGCCTTCCTGCGAGAAGGCAATCCGGCCACTTGCCACAAGCATGGCGTCCCGTATGGCCTCGACCTCGAGGCGGCGGCGGTTTTGCCTTGAGAACAGGTCGTTTTGAGGGTCAGCTTCGATCGCTCCCGGCACTCCTTTTGAGGACATGCGGTAGGTGCTCGAAAGAACCACCTTACGGATCAGCCTCTTGGTGGACCATCCGTTTTCAATCAAGGAGATAGCCAAATGGTCGAGAAGTTCGGGGTGGGTAGGGCGACGGCCCATTTCCCCGAAGTTATCAGGCGTGGCGACAATTCCTCTTCCGAAGAGATGCCGCCAGACCCGGTTTGCATATACGCGGGAAGTAAGGGGATTGCGTGAGGACGCAACCCAATCGGCAAGCTCCAGGCGCCCGCTCGAACCTTTGGGTATCTCGGGCGTGGGAGACAAATCCGACGGGGTGGCCACGGCTAGGAAACCTCGCTTGACGTAAGGGCCCAGGTTGCGGATCTCTCCCCTGCGATGGATGCGCCAGTCCCCTGCCTCCTTATGCTCGAGAACCGACATGACCTTGCCCGCTGCGGGGGGCGCGGTCTTCTTGAGCTGCTGGACCTTTTTCCTCAGATCGGCCACACGCTTTTCCACTTCCTTTTTCAGGGCCTTGGCGAGTTCATCCTTTTTCTTCAATTCTTCATCGGTCTCTCCCGATTCCTCCTTCTTGGCAAGAACCGGGGCAGGCGGCGCGTTCTCGGACAGCAAACGGATGGAGTCGGCAATCACAACCTTGGTGGTGTCTTCGGTCGTGATCTGTATGACATCCCGGGCTCCCTTCTCGAAACGGAACGTTCCAAGCGAGACGAAGGCGTCGAGAATGGGAGGTTGCTTGGTCTGGTTGACGTAAACCTTTTGTTCGCCATCGGCGTGCATGATGGTAACCGGAGTTTTCTTTTCCCGGTTGGAACCGGGGCTATAGGAAAGCTGGATTTCATACTCGCCCGACTCAGGAATACGGGCAGGAAAAGTAACTGTCTTTCTTCCCTTTCTCTTCGCATCATCATGTAAATATCGCTTTCCGACATACCGACTGGTATGGGTCGAGGACACCCATTTCCCGACCAGCTTGGCATCGACGTCATCCACCACCACACCTTCTAATTTGCCCGGATCAAGGGACTTCTGTCCGTCTTTGGCAAAATCCGCATTTCCTCCCAGTGCCTTGAGCTCGGCTTCGGCTTTCTTCAATTCGCCTTCAAGCTTCTTTTGATCAGCCGAGTGCGTCTTGCGGGCAACCGCATGTTGATCGCGCAACGTACGCTCATGAAAACTGGCGACGTTTCCCGGGACCAAGCTATTGGTACCTCGGAAAATACCTGCCAAGGAATAGTATTCTTCGATGGGAATGGGATCGAACGGATGATCATGACAACGCACGCACCCCATGGTCATTCCCAGGAAGGCCCGTCCCACCGCACTGATTTGCTCATCCACGACCTCCATGCGCAGGAGGGCCTTGTCCTGTAGCTCGTAGTTATGGGGCCCGAGGGCGAGGAAGCCCGTTCCGGTCAGGTTCCCGTTGAATTCCCTATCGGTCAAAGAAGGGAGCAGGTCACCCGCAATTTGCTCCTTGGCGAATTGATCGAAAGGCTTGTCCTCGTTGTAGCTATCGATGACGTATTCCCGGAAGCGATGGGCATTGGGAAAAGGATTATTGCGCCCGCCACCCGTGGTATCGGCGTAGCGCGCGATGTCGAGCCAATGGCGTCCCCAGCGTTCCCCGAAACGGGGAGAGGCAAGCAATTCGTCCACCACCTTGGCGTAGGCATCGGGAGAATCATCCGATTGAAAGGCCTCGATTTGCCTCACGTTCGGAGGCAGTCCGGTCAGGTCGAAATAAAGTCGGCGAAGCAAAGTTGCCTTGTCCGCAAGCGGAGCGGGTTTCAGGTCGCTCTCTTCAAGCCTTGCCAATACGAAGCGGTCCAATTCGTCCTTCACCCATTTTTCGTCGGTAACTTCGGGCAATTGCGGGGAAGCCAGCGGATGGAAAACCCAGAACTTTCTGCCTTCCTCCAGGCTCTTGGCTTTGGGCCCGCTTGACTCGGCCACCGTTTCCATGGGCGCGTCACGCGGATCGGGAGCCCCCATGGCAATCCATTTCTCAAAATCCGCCACCACTTCCTTGGGGAGCTTCTTTTCCGGAGGCATACGCAAGTCATTGTCTTTGTACCGGATTGCCGTAAGCAAAAGACTTTCGTCCGGCTTGCCAGGCATCAGGGCCGGGCCGCTCTCCCCGCCGTTCTCCCAACCCGCCTTTCGGTCAAGGAACAGTCCCGCCTTTAATTTCTTGGCTTTGGCAGAGTGGCACTCGTAACAATTCTGAGCGAGAACCGGCCTTATCTTTTCTTCGAAAAACTCGGTCTTGGCAAGGTCATCCAATGCAAGAACCGACATTGGGCTCAAGCAGAGAAATCCGAGGATGGATAGGGTCGAATGGAATGAAATGGGCATATGTCCTGAAAGCTTTCTCCATAATGAGTAACTTATCATTCTAAAACAAAACAAAAAAAAAGGTGAAAAGAAGGTTGATGAAAACAGTCATATTCCTCAAAACTCAAAACCCATGAATAAATCAGCCCTTAGCCGTCGTCGTTTTCTTAACCAATCCGCGCAAACAGGTATTGCCGGAATTCTCGCCTCATCTTACTTCCCCTACCTTGCGGATGCCGCAAAGGAAGCTCCCAGCGAGCGCCTGCGCTTTGGAGCCATAGGCGTTGGCGGACGGGGAGCCGGCGTAGCCAACGGGGCAAGGCGTCTTGCGGACATCGTTGCCGTTTGCGACCTGGACACCCAACGCATCGACCGCGTGAACAAATCCCTCGCCGGGGGCAAAGCCAAGGGCTACCAGGACTACCGGAAGGTTTTGGAGCGCAAGGACATTGACTTTGTAACGATTGGCACAACCGACCATTGGCACACCCGGGTGGCGATTCAAGCCATGCAGGCGGGCAAGGACGTTTATTGCGAAAAGCCCCTCACTCTCACCATCGAGGAAGGCAAGCAGATCTCCAAGGTGACCAAGGAAACCGGACGGGTTTTCCAGGTAGGCACCCAACAAAGAAGCGAGATGGGCCAGAAATTCCTTACCGCCATCGGAATCATCCGGGAGGGCAGGATCGGAAAGATCCAGAAGGTAACCTGTAACATCGGCGGCGGACCCAAGGGCGGACCCTTCAAGAAATCCGACCCGCCCGCCAACATCGACTGGAACACCTGGCTGGGTCAGGCTCCGAAAGTCGACTACATCAAGGAACGGTGCCATTATCAGTTTCGCTGGTGGTACGAGTACTCCGGAGGAAAGATGACCGACTGGGGAGCTCACCACGTCGACATCGCCCAATGGGCCTTGAACCAAAGCGGTGAAGGGCAGGGGGTCTTGTCCCTCGATCCGATCATCGGGGATCATCCAATTCCCCTGAAGGACGGTATGCCGACCAAGGACGACCACTACAACACTTCACACAATTTCCATATCAGGTGTATGTTCCCCGAGGACACCGAAATGAACATCGTCAGCAAATCCAAGGAAGGAAACGGCATCTTGTTCGAAGGAAGCAAGGGCAACATGTTCGTCTCCCGTGGAAAGCTTTCCGGGGATGCGGTCAACGGCCTCAAGGAAAAGCCCCTGTCTTCGGACACCGTATCGGAAGTCTACAAAGGCAAGAAGACGACCAACCACATGGAAAACTTCTTCGCTTGCATGAAGGACAGGACCGATCCGATTTCAGACGTCCACACCCATCACCGGGCAATGACCACCTGTCACTTGGCCAATATCTCGATCCGCCTGGGTAGGAAGATTAAGTGGGATCCGAAAAAGGAGCAGGTCATTGGGGACAAGGATGCCAACAAATGGCAATCCCGCAAGCAGCGCAAAGGCTTCGAAACGATGGGCTGAGACCACCTGCTTGAAGCAGGATTTATTTAAATTTAGGCGAAGAACGCTAAAGGTCAGACTCGGAGCGGCATTGCCCGCACCGCCTTGTTCGCGTTGAGTCTATTCTGGTACCATTAATGATTTGATTGGAATTACCGCAAGTTCAGCACTGTTCAGGTTACCCCGCCGACCACCATTGTTCGAATAGCCTACGTAAAGGTTGCCATCGTGCTCCATCGCGTATGGGTATGAGAGGCTCAGTCTATCGGCCGATTCGCCGGACTTGCCATCATGCCGCGAACGACGAATGACGAAGATCTTGCTAAATTGATTTTCATTCGGTCTCGAGAGCGCGATCGTCAATGGTGTCCGCTTGCCGCCGTTTCCCTTCGCGGTTGTGCAGACGAGGTAACGCTGTCCCGTGCTGAGGATTCCGGCGGCGGGCTTCGAGGTTGTCATTGGCAGGTTACTTACTGTTGAAGGCGACCAAGTTCGACCAGAATCCTCACTCTTCGCGACGAGTGCCACTGCATCGGTTCCGTAACGGGCGATGTTGAAGATTGTCTTTCCATCCACGAATATCGCCGACTCGCCCCACATAGCCGTGACGCTCTTAGCGACAGGGATCTTCACGAGATCCCACTTCGTTAGGTCATTGCCATGACTGATCGCCACGGCAGCGGGGAAGATACCCCTGTTCGAGTAGATGCCCGCGGAAATGCCTGGCATGATCCAGTTCCCATTTGCCATTCTCACGGGCTGATTCATCGGCCAGAAGCCGTCTTTGACGACGACACCGTGCTTCACCCACCTGCCTGTCTTTTCATCGAGGCGATACGCCCGGGTGTGGATGCGTTTCATCTTTCCATAATAAGCGCCTTGGAACGCCCAAAGAGCGCCTTCGTGGACCTGAAACACCCCGTGGCTAACGGCAAGATCCTCTTCATCTCCAGCATCTATCACTTTGAGCGTGCCCCATGTCCGGCCCCCGTCCTTACTGACCCGATATTGAGCCTCTTCACTAACCGTGTTCTCGACGCCCTTGTTGTGACCAAACGATGCGTAGAGCTTTCCCCTGTGTTTTGCGAGACCGACTCCGTGGAGGAAGGTGTAGCCGTCAGACTTCTTGTCCCACTTTTTTATGACATGGAATTCGGCGTTGCTGATCTCAGGTAGTTTTTCAGCCTTCGCCAGCATTACCCCCGGCTTCCAAATTGGAAAAGGAGCGGGATCCACGGCCCGGGACGGCAGGACTGACAAGGTGCTCAACAGCGTGATAACAAGGATACGTGTATTCTGAAGCATGTGAATGTGATTATTCCTTTCTGCGGGAACACCAAGGATGAGGCACGGTCAAGTCATTGATCAGCCAGTGCCTGGCGTCGCAACTGGAACTTAAATTTATTTAAATATGTATGGCTTCGCCGTGGGTGGCGGCGGCGGCCTCGGCCAAGGCTTCGCTCATGGTGGGGTGGGCGTGAATGGTCTGGTGAATCTCATCCACCGTTGCCTCCAACTTCATTCCCAACCCGTATTCGGCAATCAGTTCGGTGGCATCGGAACCGATGATGTGGGCACCTAGAATTTCCCCATACTTCTCCCCGACCAAGACCTTTACGAATCCTTCCGAGTGGTTGACGGCCACGGCCTTGCCGGAAGCGGCGAAGGGGAATTTCCCCACTTTGTACGCGATTCCCTCTTCCTTGGCTTTTTCCTCGGTCAAGCCGATGCTCGCAACCTGGGGCTGGCAATAAGTACAGCCCGGAAACGCATCGAAAGGGATCGGGTCGGAATGACCAAACATGCCATTGACCGCTTGAATGGCCCGGTAGGTCGCGACATGGGCAAGCCAGGGAGGACCAACGATGTCCCCTGCGGCAAAAATATTTTTCTCAGAAGTCTCGTACCGTTCGTCTACTTTTAAATACCCACGGTTGAGCTCGAGCTTGAGCTTTTCCGAAAGGGCGCCCTCGAGGTTTGGAACGACCCCGATTGCCAGCAGGAGGCTTTCCGCTTGGAGGGTTTCGGTCTCCTCGCCGTGGGCAAGCGTGAGGGAAACCGAGTCTTCACCGACTTCAATGGCGTCCACCCGGGTATCCGTCCGGCAATCGATCCCTTGCTCGGAAAAGGATTTTGCGATGGCTGCCGAAACCTCGGCATCTTCGACGGGCAGTACGCTCGGCAGCATCTCGATCAGGGTGACCTTGGTGCCAAAAGAATTGAGGAAATAAGCAAACTCGGCTCCGATGGCTCCGGCGCCCATGATGGCAATGCTTTTGGGTTGCTCTGTCATGGCGAGGGCTTCCCGGGAGGTCATCACCCGCTTGCCATCCACTTCGACCTCGTCGACCTTTCTCGGCTTGCAACCCGTTGCAATCATGATCTTTTCCGCCTTCAAATAAGTACCCTTGGACTCGCCTTCGGTAATCTCGACCATGCCGGCGGCATGAACCATCCCCTTGCCAACCACGTAGTCGACTTTGTTTTTCTTAAAGAGAAATTCGATCCCTCCGCCCATTTGATCGGATACCTTGCGCGAGCGACCCATGACTTTTTCAAAATCAAAGGTGACCTCTCCGCAATGGATGCCGAGCTCATCGGCATGCAGAGCAGCTTGGTATGTTTCTGCGCTCTTGAGCAAAGCCTTGGAAGGGATGCATCCCCAATTCAGACAGGTTCCTCCCGCCCGTTCCATTTCGAGGCAAAGGGCTTTTTTGCCCAATTGACCGGCGCGAATGGCAGCGGCATAGCCAGCCGGTCCTCCTCCGAGGACAATTAAATCATAGGTAATGTCAGAATTCATGTAAAATCTAAGGGATATTCCCTTCTTTTTATCGATCTTTGGACGTTTCGTCAACGAAACGAAAAAATGTTAATCGGTTGGGCTTGAATTTTTTCCACAGACTTCTAACGTAATATCTTTTTTTACCATGATTGAAGCACTAGATACCAAGAACGATTACAGAGAAAAGATTTCAAGACACGTCAACTATTGCCTGACTTCCACGAATCTGACCACGGACGAGTATTACAAAGGCAAGGTAAGGGACCGCTATGACTTGGGCGAGAAATTGGCCCTGATCACCACGGACAGGCAATCAGCCTTTGACCGGGTGCTCGCAAGCATACCTTTCAAGGGGCAGGTTCTCAACGAAACGGGGGCGTGGTGGTTTGAACAAACCAAGGACATCATCCCCAACCACGTCATCGAGTTACCGGACCCCAACGTCACGATTGCCAAGAAATGCCAGCCTTTCCCCATCGAATTCGTCGTGCGCGGGTACGTGACGGGAAGCTCGAGCACTTCGCTTTGGACGATTTACAACCGGGGAGACCGGGAATATTGCGGGATTGAATTCCCCGACGGGCTGACCAAGAACCAAGCCTTGGAGGAAGCGGTTCTCACTCCGACCACGAAAGAGGAAGACCATGACCGCCCGATTTCCCCCAAAGATATCGTTGCCGAGGAGTGGATGACGCAGGAACACTGGGATTATGCTGCCCAAAAATCACTCGAGCTCTTTGCAAGAGGGCAGGAGATTGCCGCCCAACATGGCTTGATTCTCGTCGATACGAAATATGAAATGGGAATTGATGAAGATGGGGTCATCACGCTTATCGATGAGATCCACACACCGGATTCCAGCCGATACTGGATTGCGGATAGTTACCAGTCACGAATGGATCAAGGGCTTGAACCAGAAAACATAGACAAGGAATTTCTACGACTCTGGTTCAAGGAACATTGCGATCCTTATAACGACGAAAACCTTCCGGCCGCTCCTGACGAATTGGTCGTCGAGCTATCGGCAAGATATATTTATTTATATGAAAAAATAACTGGAGAAGCTTTCCAGTTTCCCGAAATCGAATCATCCATCGATGATCGAATCACAGAAAACCTCAAACCATACTTAGGATAAGATATGAAAGTAGTTATCATCATGGGCTCGACCGCAGATGAGCCCCACGCCAAGAAGATTACAGACAACCTGGACGCCATGTCCATCAAGTGGGAGCAACACGCGGCTTCAGCGCACAAGCAACCTCTGGAGGTACTGAAAATCCTGGAAGATAATGCAAACGAAGAATCGCTCGTATACGTAACGATCGCAGGCAGATCCAACGCGCTTTCCGGTTTCGTCGGAGCCAACTCCGGCTTCCCGACCATCGCGTGCCCGCCCTTTGTCGACAAGACCGATATGCTGGTCAACATTCACTCGACCCTCCAGATGCCAAGCAAGACTCCGGTATTGACGGTATTGGATCCGGGTAACTGCGCAACTGCGATCCAAAGGATCTTTAAAGTTTAATTATATTTATTTAATTTTAGAGATCGCAGCCATTACGGATTGCGAAATCTTGTCGTATCTCTCGCCCCCCTTACCCCCGGGGTCAAGGTCACCAAGTTCGAGCAAGTCCCCGTATCGCACGCGCAGTTTGCGTCCGATTCTAGGCAGGGATTTGCCTTTGCCCATGATCTCGTAGGAACCGAAAATCCGGGCAGGCAAAACCGGGACTTGGGATTTCGCCACTAGCATGCCCACTCCCTTTTTACCTTCACCGAGTTGCCCGTCTTCGCTCCGGGTACCTTCAGGGAAAACCAACAAGGGATGGCCATCGGACAAAACCTTGAGAACACGTCGCAAAGTTGCCAAGTCTAGCTGAGAACGGTTTACCGGTATGGAATTCAATGCCTTGATGAGCATGCCCAAGGGTCCTTTGAAAAGACTGTCCCGCGCGAAATAATGCAAATTGCGTGGCATACGACAGCCAAGCGCAGGTGGATCAATAAAACTTAAGTGATTGGATGCCAACAAGAAAGGTCCGTCCATAGGCACGTTCTCCAGACCCTCGACGAGAAATCCGTGAAAAACGCGGTAATAGGCATAGGAAAGAAATTGCGCTGAACGGTAAAAGGGAGTCATGGCAGTTTTTCGATGACTTCCAGGATTGATTGGGTGACTTCATCGATTCCGCTTTGTCCGGTATCGATACGAATACAACCATTTGCAGCAACCAAAGGGGCAATTTTGCGGGATGCGTCTTTTTCGTCCCGGTTGGATATTTGATCCGTTTCACCATCCTTGCTTCTTCGATCGACCCGGATTGTCGGATCCGCTTCTAGAAAAATCTTCAGGTCAGCATCAGGAAGGATGACCGTTCCAATGTCCCTTCCTTCCATTACCAAACCATTGAAGTTGTTTTCCCGGGCAACTTGAACCTGAGAACGTTGGTACTCGAAGAGTAATCCCCGAACGGATGCTTGGGATGAATAATCAGAAACCGAATCATTGATTTCAGGGCTTCGGAGGATGGATTGCTCGAATCGGATATCATTGATCAGAAGGCATGAACGGCTATCAATCACCTCCGTACCCAGAGGCAGAGTGTTTTTATTTAAATATTCTTCAACATCCCCGGGGAGAAGGTTCAAATCGAGAAGCGCTCGGGTAATGGCCCGGTAGTGAGAACCCGTATCCACATGCATTAAATTCAATGCCTTGGATAAAGAATGAGCAGTGGTGGACTTGCCTGTACCGGCGCCACCATCAACTGCGAGAACCAAAAACCGGGAGCTCATTTATGACTAATCCTTCGAACGGATTCAAGTTCCTCGAAAAAGGACGGGAAGGTCTTGGCGCAGCAATTCGGATCTTTGATCTTCAACCAAGACGCACCGTTTCCAAGGAGGTCATAACATCCGAGGATACCAAAACTCATGGCAAAACGATGGTCCTTGTAGGTATCAATCTGCACCCCATCGCCAGCCATCATTTGTAATTTATTTAAATTTGGATAAATACTTAATTGATCTTCGGATTCCTCCACTTCTTGCCCAAGTTTTCGCAGTTCGGAGGCCATGGCAGACACCCGGTCCGTTTCCTGTTTTCGGGTGTGGGCGATTCCGTTGATCGTCAATGTGCTCGATAAAAGCGGGCTTATTGCGGCCAAACTAAGGAAAGTATCGGATATGTCGTTGAAATCAAACGTTCCTCCTTTCGGTTGCCCGCTCATTGCAGATTCTATTCCTTCATCCGTAGTTTTTATTTCCACGCCTATTTCCCTCAGCACCCCGGCGTATGCCGAATCACCCTGGAGCATCTCCTCATGAATGCCTTCCAAGGCGCAACGCCCTCCCGTAACGATGGGCAGGGTAAGAAAATAGCTCGCAGCCGTGGCATCGGGTTCGACCGTAAATTCAAAGTCATCGTCCCGGTATCCGTCCGACTCGATCTCGATCCTGCTCGAAGCAAAGGAGGAGGAGAAGTCATCCGTTGAGAACGTCCTCATCATGGACAGGGTCATGTCAACAAAGGGCGCAGATACCGTTCCCCCACCGAATGAGAGGGAATATTTGGGACTGATGAGGGGGGAAATCATCAGTATGGCCGACAGGACCTGACTACTTTTGGTTGCATCAATCTTCTGATGGTTGTCACCCAATCCGTTAGGATGCAATTGGAACGGGAAACATCCGGATTCGTTCTGAAAAACGCACTCTGCACCGTTTTGTTTGAGAAAAGTGAGTAGTTCGCCCATAGGTCTCTCCCGCATGGCGGGGGATCCGTCCAGTTCGTAAGAGGCATCCTTTTGGGCGGCCAGAAGGGCGGTCAGAAACCGGGCAACGGTCCCAGCGTTGCCCACAAAGATCTTGCCGCTTTTGGAGGGCAGATCCCCTCCGCAACCTTCGATCACGACGGTCGTTGCTTCATCCGCCGTTTCCACGGCTACGCCAAGCTGGCCAAAGGCTTCAACCATCAAGTCGACGTCTTCACTACGGAGCATTCCCCTAAGCGTTACTTTCCCTTTGCATAACGATGCCAGAATCAAAGCGCGGTTGGAAATGCTTTTCGATCCGGGCACCCGAACGGATGCGTCGCATTTGCGAACAAACGGCGCAATGTCCAGTGAAGGAATCATTGGTCCGTATTTTCCAGGCTTTTGCGGAACCGGGATCCGGTCTCGAGAAATTCCCTCAATTCGTCGGCTCTGCCGTTTTCCAACCGTTCTCTCGCCAATTTCAAGGAATTTTCAAGCTCGCTGAGCGAATCAAGCAAATGAGATTTGTTCATTGCCATGATTTGCTCCCAAAGCCCCGGATCCCCTTCGGCAATTCTCGTCGTGTCCAACAACCCACGCCCGGCCAACTTTTTCCATTCCCCGGGGATTGCGTTGAGGCAATGGGCCAGGCTCGAGGAAACCAGATGAGGCAAATGACTCAAATGGGCTACGCTACGGTCGTGCTCCGGCGGACTCATTGAATAAACCTTCATCCCGAGGGCTTCCCAAAATGCCCGCACGGTCTGCGTAGCGTTATCGGGCGTATCTTCCTGTGGCGTTATGATGCAGGCCTTTCCCTCAAAGAGGTCTGCCTTCGCATGATCCATCCCGGACTTTTCCGAGCCCGCCATGGGGTGTGATCCGACAAAGGCCCCGAGAGCGCCCCGGGCGCTTTCCACCGCCGATGCGCATATCGGCCCTTTCACGCTTCCGACGTCCGTCACAATCATTCCTTCGCTCGTATGCGACATGATTTCCGAGACTAATGAGGGTATGCTCGCGACCGAAGTACAGACAACGACCACCGAACTGCCCGTGACCGCTTTTGCCAAATCTTCTTCCGCCCGGTCGCACCATTGCATCCCCATGCATTGCTCGATCCTCTCCGGGTTTCTTGCCCAAATGACGATCCGCTCGGATAGGTTGCCGGCGCGAAGCGCCATTGCCAAGGAAGCTCCCAATAGCCCCGGGCCTACAATGGTTACTTGTGGAAACATCGTGATTGAAAGATAAACTCCTTAAATTTCTTTGATTTTGATTTCAGGTTGCGTTAGAAACATCTTCATTGATGGAAAAGGATTTCAAAGAGCAAGACCCAAACGACGACGATTGGGGTAATCCGCCTTCGCCTCTAACCCCCGAAAATCAAAAAAAGGCTTTCAAGGCGCAAATGATTATCGGGTTGATCGCGCTCGCAGGCATTCTTTTGCCAGGGCTTATGTTTTGGTTTCTGAAATCTTGAACATCCTATTTCTCTGATTGAACTCACCTAAATTAACTTATTTAAAGTAACCATCGCAAATTGAAAAACAGCAGATCCAAAGGCTTCGGAAAAGTAGAGGGCATAATCGCGCTCATGATCATCGGGTTGCTCATATTCCTAGCCATCCCCATTTACAATTCGCTGACCACGGTTGAACCGGTCGATGAAAACACCACGGGGACACAACTCGCGCCAACCTCCTCGCAATGGAATCCCGGTTACGAATCCAATGATTCGGATACTCCGGTCTACGTTCTTCCACGCAACTAGGGTTTTCAACAAAGAAGCTTTTCCCCGTGGAGATAACTGGTAAGAAGTTTCTATTCTTGGTTCTTTTCGTCCTCTCCCTGTTTGCCCTCCTTTTTTTCATCTACGAAGCCTTTTTGGCCGTTGCGGGTGAGAAGGGAGAACAAATGCTTGCCGATTGGTGGCATGCCTTTAAGTCCTTTGTCCTGCAAAACGGGTTTTGGCTTTTTCTGGCCATTGCCATCTTGCCAGGGTTGATTCTTCCGGTTGCCCCTTTCTTGACACTGGCTGGCATTTGGGGAGACGAACACGGGCCTTGGTTGTCTTGCTTATATTGCTCCTTCGCCTTGACCTTCAATCTGGTTTGGACCTATTGGTTCGCCCGCAAACCCGGGCGATCACTGATTGAGAAAATCCTTTCGAAGACCAAGTATCAATTGCCGGAAAAGCCTTCGGGAAACGTTGTTCAGTGGGCTCTCGTCCTCAGGCTCACCCCGGGGGTGCCTTTCATTTTCACAAATTACGGTCTCGGTCTGCTCAGGATGCCCTTCTCGACCTACCTGTTGGTTTCCATCCCGGTTCTTGCCTTCACGGGCTGCGGTTACGTACTGGCTTTTGCAGGCATATTCGGAGGGAATTGGGCTTACCTATGGGGAGGCACTTCGATGGTGGTGGTTATGTTCTTGCTTGGCAGGCTCTTTCTCAAAAGAAAAAAGAATGCAAACTGACTTGTTCGAACAGCACGAGGATCGTTCCGAGATTTGGAAGGTATCGGACTTGACCAGGGAAATCAAAAAGATCGTGGAATCCGGATTCCCCACACTGTGGGTAAGCGGGGAGATTTCCAACTTGCGGGCCCATCCGAGCGGACACCGTTATTTCGTGCTCAAGGATAGCCAGTCCCAACTCAAGGCCGTTCTTTTCCGCGGAGATGCGGGCACGCTCGGATTCGATCCGCAGGAAGGGGAAGAGTGTCTGGCCTACGGGGAACTGACCATTTACGAACCACGCGGGGAATATCAGTTGCGCGTAAGGCACATGATGCAGGACGGAATGGGTAACATGCGCCTGCAATTCGAGCGCCTGAGGGAACGCTTGCTGAAGGAAGGCCTCTTTGAGGATGCCCGCAAGAAGGCATTGCCTTCTTTGCCACAACGGGTGGCAATCATAACCTCCGCGAGCGGAGCCGCGCTTCAGGACTTCATAAGCATCCTGAAGCGCAGGGATTGGTATGGGTCCGTTTTCATTTTCCATTCCCCGGTACAGGGAAAGGATGCTCCTGCCAACTTGATCAAGGCGCTAGAGCGGGCAAGGTCTTTTCCTGGCATCGATCTGGTCGTGCTGGCGAGAGGGGGCGGATCGATCGAGGACCTGTGGGCTTTTAACGACGAACAGCTCGTCCGCAACGTTGCGGAGTGTCCCATACCCACCATTTCCGCAATCGGGCACCAGACGGACTTCGTTCTCACGGATTTCAGTGCCGATTTTCGGGCCGAAACCCCTTCGGCCGCAGCCGAATGGATCAGTTCCGAACATATCAGGCTGGGAAAAACGCTAGATGAGCTAGCCCTGAGACTCAAAGGAATTCCCGAAGCCGCTCTCTCACGGATTTCCGAACGGATGGAATTGAATGAGGCTAAGCTGAGGAATTGCTCGCCCATCTCACGGATCGAGAGACAGCATCAATACATGGATGATCTTCAAGTACGGATGACCCGGACGATGGAGAGCTTTTTCGAGAGAAATTCGTATGTTATGGAATCGCTCGGACAAAGGCTTGAGGGAAGCAGTTTGCATTCGACCTTGCACAAGGGCTTTGCCTACCTGAAGGCGGAAAATGGCAAGATCATTGAGCAGGCAAAGGATTTAAAGACCGGTTCTCTCGTTTCGGTTACCCTGAAGGACGGAAGTAAAGACGTGAAAGTCGAAGGCTGAGAACTTTCTAGTCCAAGGCTTGCTCGCAAAAGGGAACGACTTTTTCAAAACCAAGCCGTTCATACAGGTTTTTCGGGCCGAAGAAGTCACTAAACAGGATGCATTTTGAAACCTCCCTCCTGCGTGCTTCGCCTATCAAGCCCGAAATCAATTCGCTCCCATACCCCATTCCCCTGAGCTCCTTGGGCACGAAAACCTCATTGATCACAAGGCTATTGGGCGTCGAGCGGCCAAAGCCTCCCATGGCGCAGGCTCCGACTCCTTCCTTGCGCATAAGGAAAAGGTTGCCCCGCTTCATCATCTCCCGCGATATCGTTAGGAGAGCATTCGCATTGACGGGAGGATTCGATTCATTCGCAAAAAGGGTCGTCCAGGTTTGAATCCTGGGCCAACTTTCCGGCTTCACCACCTCCAGGGTAGGTTCGGGGAAAGCTTTGAATATCTGATCACAAGGTACCGAGTAGATCATGAAATCTTTTCTTTCAGCAGGAAGATTCCCGGTTTTTCCAAGCCATTCGCGGATAAAAAACCCGACCGACTCTTGCGAACCGGTCACGCCTTTGATTTTCCACTTTTTGGCCTTTCCATACTTGGCCAGACGAATGATGGCTTCTCCGGCTCCTTCCGAAATCAGAAGGTAACCGGAGGGAGTGATCAAACTGCTTATCGAAAGTTTTCCGTGCAAAAAAACATTACCCGCCCAAGTGGGATTTCCCCTCGTCCGGCTGACTTTCGCTAGTTCCCAAAAGAGGTTGTTCTTGAATTCATCTTCAAACAGGAATGGCTCCGCCTTGCTAAAATAGGATGCGAGATTCCCATATATTTGCACTTTTCCCATTGATTTCGTCGACATTTGGCTTGGAACAAAGAAAGTGCTTCCGTATGAACGGACAATCAAGCAAGATATTTCCAATGGCAACTAACCTCATACAAAGCCGATATAACCAGCGTGGCGTTTCATCCGACAAGAGCGAAGTCCATAAGGTCGTGGACAAGATGGACCGGGGATTGTTCCCCGGGGCCTTTTGCAAGGTCACTGAGGACCTACTGACCAACGATGCGGGGCTATGCAACGTAATCCATTCGGACGGGGCCGGCACGAAATCCATTCTAGGCTACCTGTGGTATAGGGAAACCGGAGACCCCAATGTCTTTCGTGGCATCGCTCAGGATAGCATAGTCATGAACCTGGACGACCTGGCATGCGTGGGCATCTGGGACCAGGTCGTGCTTTCCAGTACGGTCAACCGAAATGCCAGGAACTTCCCCGGGGAAGCCTTGGCCGCTTTGATCGAGGGGACCGAGGCCTTCCTCCAGACTTTGGCCGAGAACGGCATCAAGATAAAAAGCGGGGGAGGGGAAACCGCCGACGTCGGCGATCTGACGGGGACCGTGGCGGTCGACTCCTGCGCCGTAGCGGTCTGTCCAAGGGAAAAGATCGTCGACAACGCCCGCATACGCCCGGGGCTAAGTATCGTCGGGCTTTCCTCCTGCGGTCAATCGACCTATGAAACCTTTGAAAACAGTGGCATAGGAAGCAACGGGCTGACAAGCGCCAGGCACGAGCTCCTTTCGTCCCATTACCGGGATCAATACCCAGAGACCTTCGATCCTCAAACCGACCGTCAGTACGTTTACTGCGGACCCCACCGCATGGCGGATCCCTTGCCGGAGTCGACTCTTTCGGTCGGGGAAGCGTTGCTCAGTCCGACCCGGACCTACCTGCCCGTGCTCAAGCGGATCGTTGAAGAACTCAACCAAAACGTTCTTGGCCTCGTGCACTGTTCGGGCGGAGGGCAGACCAAATGCCTGCGCTTTGGCACACAGGTCCATCACGTGAAGGACAATCTTTTTCCCGTCCCAGCTCTTTTCAAGGAAATCCAGAGCGCCTCCGGAACGACCGATGAGGAAATGCACCAAGTTTACAATATGGGCCACCGGCTTGAAGTTTTCTGCTTGCCCGAAGCCGCTTCCAGGGTAATCGAACTGTCCCGGGAATTCAACATTGATGCCCAAGTGGTCGGGAGAACCGAAGAGACCCAAAAGGCCGACGGGAGCAATCATCTCACCATCCGGCGGGACGACCTGACCCTTCAGTACGGATAAGGGGATGCAAGAGCTTTCTCAAACGGATCAATTGCTAGGGGAAGCCTTGACATACCTGCGAGATAGTTGGGGGGAAATCATTCCCGACTCTTGCATGATCTGCGGGTCGGGGTGGGGGCCGTTGGCCGATGACTTGCCGGACACCCAAAGTTTGCCTTATGACCAAATCCCCGGATTGAGCGCCACCACCGTTGCCGGCCACAACGGCCAATTGCATCTATGCAGGATTGGGGACGGACACACCTTGATTTTCCAGGGTCGCAGACACTTCTACGAGGGTGATGGTTGGGGTCCAATCCGCTTTCCGATCTTGCTGGCTCACAAGCTGGGAATCAAAAACTTGCTTCTTACCAATGCAGCCGGAGGCATCCGTTCGTCCTTTGAGGTTGGGGACATGATGGTTCTTTCCGACCACTTGAATTTCATGGGAAGCAACCCGTTGATCGGTCCTCCTGCAAATCAAGAAATGCCACGATTCCCCGATCAAACCGAGGTCTACGAGCCTGCCCTGCGCAACCTGCTTGTCCAGTCGGGACAAGAGAATGATGCCCGTATTCACGAGGGCGTATACGTCGCCCTTTCCGGGCCGGCATTCGAAACCCCTGCGGAAATCAGAGCGTTTGGGAGCTTGGGAGCGGATGCCGTTGGCATGTCCACCGTCCCGGAAGCAACCTTGGGCCACGCTTTGGGATTACGGGTTTGCGGGCTTTCTTGCATCAGTAACAAAGCAGCGGGCATTTCCACTGAAAAGTTAAAACACGAAGACGTTGAGGAGGCGGCCAAGATCGCATTGCCCAAAATGAAAGCCACCGTGCTTTCGTTCCTGAATAAGCTCGCGGGTTGAACCCATCCGCACCGATACCATTCGACTTTATCGGCAATTTGCCTCAAAAGGGAGGGGATGAATCATCACGAGCTAGAGGAAGGCAAAACCCTTCAAATCGATTTCAAGAAACTGGCGAAAGTGTCCGGTTGCGCAGAAGACTTGATTCCTGCCGTCGCGCAGGACCACGATACCGGAGAAGTCCTGATCGTCGGATATGCCAATGAACTTGCCTTGCAGACGGCCTTGAGAGAAAACATGGCGACCTTTTGGAGCACCAGTAGAAACGAGCTTTGGATCAAGGGAAAAACCTCGGGTGATTATCTTGAAATCGTTGAGGTTCGAGTGAACTGCGAGCAAAACTCCGTTCTTTACCGAGTACGCCCGAAAGGGCAGGGCGCCTGCCATACGAAGGGCAAGGATGGGCTTGCCAGGTCAGGATGCTATTACCGCATAATCGAAGAAGGGGACAAACTCCGGTTTAGGGAATAACTGCTCGCCGGACATGTCCGGCCATCCGAATCAGCAGTGATGCGCTCCCTGAGTTTCCACGTACAGGGAATAAACGGATTGGCTTGCGGTCATGAACAAGCGGTTGCGCTTGACCCCGCCAAAGCAGAGATTGGAACAAATCTCGGGCAGGAGGATCTGGCCGATGCGCTTACCTTCCTTTGGCTCGAAAACATGTACTCCGTCAAAGCCATGACCAGCCCAGCCGGCGCTTGACCAGAGGTTGCCATCTTTGTCACAACGGATTCCATCCGCTCCTCCCTCAAGAACTTTGCCTTCCGACTCTAGTTTCATGGAGGCAAAGGTCTTCCCTCCCGCGAGTGTGTTTTTCGGAGTTACGTTCCATACCTTGATTTCCCGTGGCGCATCGGTGTAATGAGAAGCCCCGGTGTCAGCAACGTAAAGCTTGGAATAATCAGGACTAAAACAAAGTCCGTTTGGCTTGAAGATCTCATCGGTGACCTGACTGACTTTTCCCGACTTCGGGTCGATTCTATAAACCGCCTCCTTCTGAATGGGCATCACACTACCTGTATCCGCACGGTTGCCCTCATAATTCATCAGGCTCCCATAACCCGGATCGGTAAACCAAATTCCCCCGTCAGGATGAACCACGACGTCATTCGGAGCATTGAACTCCTTGCCCCCGAAACGATCGGCCAAAACCGTTACCTTCCCATCGTGTTCGTACCGGACGACTCTCCTGTTCCCGTGTTCGCAGGAGAGTTGCCTGCCTTGAAAATCAAAGGTGTTTCCGTTACTGTTTCCACTTGGTTTTCGAAAATCGTTAACCCGGCCATCATCTTGAATCCACCTCAATTGACGGTCATTGGGAATGTCGCTCCAAATCAAATACTTTCCTACCCCATTCCATGCCGGTCCCTCCGCCCAAAGCATGTCCGGACTTGTGTATACTCTTCGAATGGATGCATTGCCCAGACGGTACTTCCCAAAGCGCGGATCCAGCGTCAAAACGTCGGGATCGGGATACCGTGTGGGGGTAAGTCCCGTCCAGTCACGGGCATAAGCATAACCTGCCGATAGTCCTAAGGCTGAAGTGATAAAGTTCTTCCTGTTCATTGTCATAGATTTTGCTCGAATTGGGTTTGGGGAAACAGACTACGATTTTGTTATGAGAGAAAATCCCCCCAACTGGAAAGGATTTCTCTCAATTCCTCACGTTCCTGCTCGTTCACGTCAACCAAGGGAGGCCTGGACGGACCACCCGCAAACCCCCGAAGCTCGAGTAACGCCTTCATGGCCGAGACTTCATATCCTTTTCGCCTCGCACGGAGGTTATAAAGGGGAAGGACGAACCGGTCGGTCAGTTCGGCCAACTCGGCATCCTCTCTTGCCATCGCAGCCTCGTGAAGAGCGATCGAAAGTTTCGG
>JAOLZO010000030.1 GCA_028343845.1 Verrucomicrobiota bacterium
GCTCCGATGGGCTAACCGGAGGCGTTTCGTCTACCGGGTTGGTCGGTTCCTCAGTGCTGCCAGCGGAAGATGATGCATCCGCAGCAGGCGGGGCGGGGATTACCGGATCCGTTGAGGGAGCAGAAACGATGGGCGTGCCATCCGAACGCCATGTAGCATCCGTACCGTGCTTGACTCCCTCATTGTAGGCGCGCACGTACATTTTTTGTCCGTTCGGCCACCAGCGGGTTACCGTGCCGTGCCATTTGCCTTCGTCATAATTTCTCTCATACATCTTGACGCCGTTTGAAAACCATCGGGAACTCACGCCATGCTTTCTGCCATTTGACCATGTTTCGTCGGATGCCACAAATTCACCGTTGACTCCCTTCTCTATTGTCAGAACGCGTCCGGAAAAAGGACTGTCGGAAAACTTTTGGAAAAGCAATCCGTACCTAGTTTCAAAAAACTGATCATACTCCTGCGCAGTCACTTGGTACGCACCGCCGGATATGTCAACTACCCCGCTGGAACCACCAGCAGAAGAAGACGAGGTCTGCCTATATTGATTTTGGCATGACGAAAATAACAGTAGCGCGACAAGCGCCAAGGCACTAAGAAAACATACTTTCATTCTTCATATACTGTTAATGTCGATAAGTTTTGCAAGGTTGAACATAGTAGTCGGAAATCTTGTTGTAAGTTGCCCAATTTTACGTTTTGTAGACCTAACTCCTTTGAGTTCAATCTAATATTATAACCTGACTCTCGCATCATGAATCCTGCCGATTTGCCTTTTATTCTACCAGCTTTTGGAGTATTAGCCTTGCTCTTCACTTGGTGGAAAACCAAAGAAATCAACAACGCTCCCGAAGGTTCGGCCCGAATGGCCAAAATTGCCAAGAGCATTCAAGACGGCGCCATGGCATTCCTGAAAGCCGAATACAGGATCCTTCTTTTCTTCGTTTTGGGGGTAGCCGCCCTACTCTATTGGAGTGGTTCCACGAACGAAAATAGCCATGAGCTCATCGCCTTGGCCTTTATCGTTGGGGCGATCTGCTCGGCGCTGGCGGGTTATTTGGGGATGAAAGTTGCAACCAAGGCTAACGTGCGTACGGCTAACGCCGCACAAGACAGTTTGGGCAAAGCCCTCGAAATTGCCTTTGCCGGTGGATCGGTCATGGGCTTGGGTGTAGTTGGCCTTGGCATATTGGGGTTAGGCGGGTTGTTCGCTTTCGTCGCGCACCATTTTGACGCATTTGGTCCCGGTAAAAGCCTGGAGACCACTCTTTCGGTCCTGACCGGATTTTCTTTCGGCGCCTCTTCCATTGCACTGTTTGCCCGTGTAGGTGGTGGCATATACACCAAGGCCGCCGACGTCGGTGCCGATTTGGTAGGCAAGGTGGAAGCTGGGATTCCCGAAGATCATCCTCTTAACCCTGCTACCATTGCCGACAACGTAGGAGACAACGTGGGAGACGTCGCTGGTATGGGAGCTGATTTGTTCGAATCCTACGTCGGTTCGATCATCGGAACCATGATTTTGGGGGCCGCCATGGTTGCAGCTGAAGGATCAACCTTTTTGGCCGCCGAGACCGGAGCCATTCTTGGCGGACTTGCTCCAGTCCTTCTTCCCTTGGTGCTATGCGCCGTTGGCATCGTAACCTCTATCCTCGGAACCTTCCTGGTTCGTGTAAAAGACGGCGGAGACCCACACAAGGCTCTCAATGCAGGAGAATTCGCATCCTCTGGAGTCATGATTGTCGCTGCTTATCTGGTCATTGGGAAATTACTTCCCGAATCATGGGCGACCGGAGCCGGGGAAACCCTCAAGAACTACTCCTCCGACGGGGTCTTTTACGCGATCATCATCGGATTGGTTGCCGGTCTTGCCATAGGAAAGATCACCGAACATTACACTGGAACCGGCACCAAGCCCGTACGCTCAATCGTGGACCAATCCGTCACGGGCTACGCAACCAATATCATCTCGGGCTTGGGGGTAGGCATGATTTCAACGACCTTTCCCATTCTCATATTGGCCGGCGCCGTGGTTGGAGCATACGAGTTTGCCGGTCTATACGGCATTGCCATCGCAGCGGTCGGCATGCTTTCAAATACGGGGATCCAATTAGCGGTGGACGCATACGGACCCATTTCCGACAACGCCGGCGGCATTGCCGAAATGTCCGAATTACCTAGCGAAGTTCGCCAACGCACGGACAAACTGGACGCAGTCGGCAATACCACGGCGGCCATTGGAAAAGGGTTCGCAATCGGATCAGCCGCCCTCACGGCTTTGGCGCTGTTTGCCGCCTTTAAGGAAACGGCCGGCATAAAGATCATTGACGTATCAGCCCCCAGAGTCATGGCCGGCTTGTTCATCGGTGCGATGCTGCCCTTCCTTTTCAGCGCATTGGCCATGGGTGCCGTAGGCAGGGCAGCCATGGCGATGATTCAAGAGGTTCGCCGCCAATTCAAGGACATTCCCGCTTTGAAGAAAGCCCTTGAGGTCATGAAGCGCAATGAAGGCAAGCCATCTGAAGAATGGAGTGATGAAGAGCGTGAGCAATTCGACAAAGCCATCGATTCGGCCGAGTACGGAAAGTGCGTTGAAATTTCAACACAATCCGCAATCAAGGAAATGATTGCCCCTGGACTAGTGGCAATTCTTACTCCGGTCATCATAGGGTTCGGAGGCAATATGTTCGAAGAACCAAGTGGAGCAATCATGTTGGGGGGACTCCTTGCCGGGGTGACTGCCTCAGGGGTTCTGATGGCACTTTTTCAGTCGAATTCAGGCGGGGCATGGGACAACGCCAAGAAAATGGTCGAAGAAGGTTATGAAATTAACGGAACCAAGCACGGGAAAGGCTCGGAAATCCACAAGGCTACTGTCGTGGGCGATACGGTCGGAGACCCCCTTAAGGACACTTCGGGCCCTTCCCTTAATATCCTGCTAAAACTTATGTCAGTCGTAGCCTTGGTTCTGGCTCCCTTTCTTAAGGTATAACCTCAGGGAATAAATCAATTTTCGATTGAACCGGCAAAGGCTTGCCGGTCATCTTGCCCTCGACTGAAGTAAGCGGTCCCGGCAACGAAAACGTCAACCCCCGCGGCCAAGCATTGTTCGACGTGCTCGGGACCGACCCCCCCGTCGACCTCAATCAGGAACGAGCCCCCTTTTTCGGAACGCAAGGCAGCCAAATCTCGAACCTTGGAAAGCACGCTGTCGATGAAGCTTTGTCCTCCAAAACCAGGGACAACTGTCATGCAAAGAACCAGCTCAATATCGTTTAGGTAAGGAAAAACCTCTTCCACCGGCGTATCCGGATTCAAGACAATGCCACCTTTTTTCCCTAAGGATCTGATTTTCTCAAGGGTCTCCGGAATATCATATTCCGGCTCGACGTGTATTGAGATCAAATCTGCGCCAGCTTGGGCAAAAGGCTCGATATATTCCTGAGGTTGGTCGAGCATGAGATGCACGTCGAAGAAAAGATCCGAATGTTTCCTTAGATCCGCAACCGTTTGAGGGCCAAAACTTAGATTGGGCACAAAATGACCGTCCATAATATCCAAGTGAATCCAACTCCTGCCATCTTGCTCGGCGCTTAGCAGGGAATCCTTGAGGCAGGAATGATCACCAGCCAAAATTGAAGGCGCCAATATCTTTTTCATCTTGCGAAAAAACTACCAGGAATGATTTGCGACGTGATTGGCAATTTTCACTCCGAGTTGACGGGCGATTGCCATTGATGCCTGACGGCCTTTGGGTTGTGCGGTCACGTTCTGCCTCAAAGTTGATGCATTAGCCCACACAAAATGATTTTCGATCAAAGAACTCTTGCGCCTGGATGAATAAAGCTTCACGGATGCCTTGACTCCCATGTCAAATCCCGCAGCCAACAAGGTGTCATCAGAACGAAAAACCTCAGGGGATCTCGCATACTCGCTCAAGTTGACTCGAAGCAGCAGATCGGCTTCTTCGGCCGAGTGAACCAGTTCGAAGGTTCCCCTTCGGATGAACTCCTCCCTTATGGCACGGTTCACCACACCACTGGATTGCGGCATGCTCGAGTCATTGAAAACCTGCACAAATATGCTCGAAGACTTCCCACCGCTCGCTCCAGGCTTGTAGCGGCAGGAAGATACGAATGCGAGACACCCAATAAGAACGCAAATTAAAGAGCCATAGTCCCTATTCATCGCTTGCCCGCAAGGTCGCTACTTTTTTCTCAGCCACGCGAGCAGCCTCCGATTCGGGGGCGGTGGTGATGGCTTCGTTATAAAACTGAAGAGCAGGGCCATTGCCTAACTCTTTCCACCGCACCATGTAATATTTTCCGTACTTCTCTACAAATTGACCGACCTCCACTTTGCTAGCTGCAAGCGTTTCACGCATTTTTTTCCTGCCAACCTCGGCATCTGACCGCCGTTGCTCCGCCTCAGCCAAACGCGCTTTGTAGTCCTCTGCCGATTCGTGTTTGCTGCGAGGGGGAGATTTTGAATAGAGGATGATGTAGTCTTCGAAAAAATTCAGCGCCTTTAAGGTCGAACCTTGATCATAGGAAGGGCCGGAGACCCGGTTTTCAAATATTTTCGCCAGAAGGAAATAGGCTTCCTCGCAAAGATAGTTTTCCGGATAAAGATTAACCAAGCGCTCCAAAGCATCAACCGCCTCTTCATCCTTGTTGTCCTTAGCGGCGATTTCGGAAAGCGCCATCAACGCTCTGGGCGCGAACTTAGGCCCGCGAGCCAAGCCTGCGATCTGGTCCAGGCGCATTCTGTCCTGATTTCCCGAACGGAATCGGGGAATGACCCCCCATTTCCGGGGGAGTTTATCTTTCGCCAACCTTTCGGCAATTCTCATTAGCGATTCCGCCACTCGTTCGAAATTATAATCCGTGTACGCTTCGGCAATCAATTTCAAGTGGCGGAAAGCTTTTTGCCAATCTCCTCGCTTTTCCCTAATGATTGCGGCTCGAAAAAGAGATTCCGGTCCAATCTGAATTTCTTCATTGCCACGCATGAAGACAGTGTCCGAACGTCTTTTGGCAAAATTCTCATAGATATCCAGCGCCTTGCTCAAATCACCCGACTTCTCTTGGGCTTCAGCACTCAGAAACCATTCCTTTGCCTGACTGGCCTTAATGGGATCACGGTTCTTCTTGAAAAACCCCGTTCCGGGAAAAAGGTAGTCCTTGGAAGAGTTGGTTTGCGCACCCCTGCCACTGGCGGCGGAAGCGAAGGTCATGCCCAAAAGGCTTATCGTCAAAGTAAAAAGCAGAAATATGGAAACGGATTTCATTATGTTTTTTCGTAAGGAACTAGAATCGAACAAGGGTCGCTGACCAAGTCAAGCCTGCACCGAAGGCGACAAGCAAGCCAAGATCCCCTTTCTTAAAGGTTTCGGATTTGTATGCCTCGTCCAAGGCAAGCGGAATGGATGCGGCGGAAGTGTTCCCGAACTTATGCAGATTGCAGTAGAATCTATCCAAAGGGATTTCAAGCCTCTGGGACAAACTCTCGACAATTCTAGCGTTTGCTTGATGAGGAATAACATGGTCGACTTCGTTCTTGTCGAATCCGTGTTTCTCAAGCAACTCAATCGCAGCGCGTTCCATAACCCGCACTGCTGACTTGAAGATCTCCCGCCCGTTCATCTTGAGGAAATGCCCCCTGCTATCTACGGTCTCTTGAGATGCGGGCTGCATTGAGCCTCCGGCCGGTTGATGCAAAAGTGAGGGGTTGGAGCCATCGGCTCCGCATTGGAAGCCAATCATTTCAGCCCCCTCGCCTTCTTTCGTCAGAACCGCCGCCCCTGCTCCGTCGCCAAAGAGGACGCAAGTCGTACGGTCTTCCCAATCCATAATGCTTGAAAGTTTCTCCGCACCCACAACCAAGGCACATTCGTAACGGCCCGAGCTGAGCATTCCATCGGCAACGTCCAACGCGTAAAGAAACCCGGAACAGGCTGCTTCTAGATCAAAGCACGCCACCTTGGGAATGCCGAGTTTGTGCTGCAAAAGACAAGCGGTAGAGGGAAAAGCCATGTCAGGGGTAATCGTCGCAACGACCACCAAATCAATTTTTTCGGGCGATACCCCGGCATCATCAAGAGCACGCCTAGAGGCTTCCAACGCTAAATCGCTGGTATTCTCGTTCTTAGCGGCAAACCGGCGTTCCTTAATGCCCGTTCGGGTTCTAATCCACTCGTCACTGGTATCAACCTTCTCGCTGAGTTCCTGGTTGTCGACTTTTCGCTCAGGGACATAAGATCCGATCCCCCGAAGAATGCTTCTCGGCGATCCACTCATTTTTCTTTAGCTTGCAATCCCTTCACCGGAAGAGGTTCGGGGCGCAGCAATTCGTTTGTTTCCCTAATATCCTCGGTCACCTGAGACAACATATCGTGTTGAACTAGATCAAGAGCGATCTTAATCGCGCCGCTAATGTGATTACGGTTGGAAGATCCGTGGGCCTTGATAACGTTTTTCGTCAAGCCGAGCAAAGGGGCTCCGCCAAACTGCTCCGGGTTTATTCTTTGCTTAAGGCTTCTGAAAGCTCCCTTCGAAAGAAGCGCCCCCGTTTTACGCAAGGCGTTTCTCTTTAACTCCTCGTCAAGAAAACTACCTATGAGCTTACTTAGAGACTCACAGGCTTTAAGGACAATGTTGCCCACAAATCCATCACAAACAACGACGTCCACGACATTCTCAAATATTTGAAAGCCCTCAATAAGGCCGGCATAGTTAAGTATGCTCCCATCAATATCCTTGAGCATTGAATGGGTTTCGTGAATAACCTCGTTCCCCTTGCCCTCTTCCGTCCCGATCGTCAACAAACCGACCTTCGGTCTGACCAAGCCCAAGGCGAGTCGGGCGTAATTCGAGCCAAGCACGGCACTCTGTACTATGTGGAAAGGCTTGGCATGCGGATTGGCTCCGGCGTCAAGCAAGGTAAAGTATCTTTCCCTTCCCGGCCAAATCGTGCAAAGGGCAGGCCTTTCAACACCTTCGAGTGTCCTCAGACGAATGGCCCCGCCCGCCATGAGACATCCTGTGTTTCCACAACTTAGCAAGGCATCCGCCTCCCCATTCTTAAGGGCGAGAAGCGCTAGAGACATAGATGAGTTTTTCTTGCCCTTGATTCCCGCAATCGGCTTTTCGTCCATCCCGACGATTTCCGGCGCATGCCTTACCGAAACCCTGGCATTCCCCAGAACCGAATGTTTTTCAATAATTTCCGATAAGATTTCCTCTTGGCCAAAAAGCATGAAATCCGTACTCCGTGGAGAAAATTCTACCGCCTGAGCTACGCCTTCGAGCACCTCCTGCGGTCCCTTATCGCTCCCCATTGCATCAACTGCAAGGGTCAACCTCGCCTCGGTCTTATCCATGCCGAAGCTCAGCAAACAAGTTAAACCTCTAGGTCGAGCACTTGCTTACCGCGGTATTGGCCCGTTTCAGGGTTAACGCGATGCGGACGACTCATGCTACCGTCCAATTCCTTCACTAAAAGGGGGGCTTGAAAGCGGTTGGCACCGCGACGCTTACGGCTACGCTGCTTCGAATGTTTTCTTTTAGGTTGTCCCATGGCAAATAATTAAAAGGCGATTAAAACAACAAACGGGTCGAGCGTCAAGCTAAGGAAGCCTCATGCAATCCCCCAGTACCAAAACCCAAGAACCACCAAAGATAAGGTGATTCGATACCAAACGAAAACCCCCAACCCTCTTTTGGCAAGGTATCCTACCAACCAAACCACCGACAGAGCCGCGGATGCCCCGGCAACCAGACAGCCAAAGACAACGGGTCCGATTTCCAGGTTATCCTTCATAACCTCCCACTTGGTAAGAGCTTTGTATCCAGCGGCGGCGGTCAAGGTAATCAAGCCAAGCAGAAAACTGAATTCCGCAGCCTTTGCTCGGCTCAAGCCAACGAGGTACCCCCCGACGATCGTCATCATCGATCGACTGGTTCCCGGCCACATCGCAACGCATTGAAGAAAACCTATGAACATGGAGGAGCGCAGGGTAAGGTCATCGAGAGATTTACCTGTGTCGAAAGATAGCAACGGATGGGTTTTCCGCCTTCTTGCCTCCGCCCAATGCATCAGGATTGCTCCGGCAAAAAGCGCAAAGGCAATGGGGAGCAGGCCAAACAGTTCGCTTTCGATGAAATCATCCAGAAAGGGACCGAGCAAGGCGGCGGGAAGAAAAGCGAAAATCAAATTGAATCCGAGACGCCTCCCTCTTGGATCAAGTCCGAAAAAGCCGAGGAGAACGGACAAGACCTGCTTGCGATAAAGAAGAGCCACGGCGAAAATGGCCCCAGCCTGAATAACGATCAAGTAGGCATACACCGCTTCCTCCTGATCCTCTGGCGTGGAAAGAGATTCACTTGCAAGAACGAGGTGACCGGTTGATGAGATAGGGAGAAACTCGGTAACGCCTTCGACCAAACCATACACCAATGCATCCCCGTAACCCATACTGGCATTGCCATCAGCGCTGCCTTCGCCTGCTACAGTCGACTCCCCGAATGAGTGAAAGGAGAGAAGGAAGATGCCGACAAACCCAAGAAGAGATGAAAAATGTTGTCCAACGCGCATATTAAGGTCTACAAGACGAGATTCCGAAAAGATCAAGACCTATCTTTGATCGAGCCTCGGATTACCTAATGACAATTTAAAATGGAACTGAACGAACTATCATCACTGACAAACCACCTTCGGGAAAAATCAGATCTGGACCGAAATCACGTACGAACTGCGATTGACCTGTTGATCCAAGAAGACGGGGACGCAAACGCAAAGGCCGATTTCTTGGTGGCCTTGGCCGAGAAAGGCGAGAGTCAGCAGGAAATAACGCACTTTGTTTCATGCTTCCGCGAACTGGCTAGAGATCCGGGATTAGAGGACTTTGCCCCTCGGGCCATCGATCTTTGCGGCACGGGCGGAGACAAGGCAGGCAGTTTCAACGTCTCTACCTTCGTTTCCTTCGTCATCGCGTCCGCCGGCATCCCTGTAATCAAACATGGGAATCGATCGATTAGCTCCAAATGCGGAAGCGCTGACTTGCTCGAAGCGATCGGCATTCCCCTTGATCCCGAACTGTCCCGCATCAAAGAGGGGCTCAAGGAGCTCGACTTTGCCTTTTTATTCGCTCCTTCCTTTCATCCCGCATTCAAGCACATCGCTCCCGTCCGCAAGGAACTTGCAAGTCGCGGAATCATCACGATCTTCAATCGCTTGGGACCGATGATCAACCCGGCCCAACCTGCCTTTCAGGTGCTCGGGGTTTATGACCCCCGATATATCGAAAAGATGGGGCAGGCGCTTAAGGGAAACGGCTTGACCGGAGCCTTGATCGCTCATGGAAAAATCCAAGGGAGCGAAACCCCGGGGGTTGATGAACTCACGGCCTGCGGAGAGAACCTGGTTTTCGGATTTGGACAAATCTCAACCGATCAAGTTGAATCCTGGTCTCCTGAGAAATGGGGCATGCCCACCCATCCTTTCGAGCACCTTGAGGGCGGAGACCTTGAAAGGAACCTCGAGATCATGAAGAGCCTTTTGGACGGAGAGGGTCCGCTAGGTTTACGGGCCACGATTGCCATGAATGCATCCGTGGCCTTTCAGACCTGCGGGAAGACAAAGTCTCTGGAAGAAGGACTCGAGTTGACGCAAACTCTTATCTCCGAGGGGAAGGTTAAGGAGTGGGTGAACAAAGCCTCTTCTTTCTTCGCCTGAACCAATCAAAATGAACTTTTTCGGCACCGATGGAATCCGGGGGCCTTACGGAGGTCCTGTAATCAACGAGTGCTTTGCCCGTTCATTGGGAAGCGGCCTTGGGTCCCATCTCATTGCCTCGGGGCAAAGCGCCCAGTCCGTTCTTTTGGGAAGAGATACCCGGCCCTCTGGGGAAAGCCTCCAGAACGCATTCGGCCAAGGCCTTCAGGATCGTGGGTTCATCCCTTTGGATGCAGGAATCATTCCGACACCTGCCCTTTCGAGCGCCGTAATGAACGGGAAACTCTGCATGGGCGCAATGATTACCGCATCCCACAACCCGAGTCAGGACAACGGATTCAAACTTTTTTCAGGAGCAGGTGAAAAGTTGTCAGCGAAAGAAGAAGAACTCATCGAATCGCAAATCGATCTCTCGAAAAACATTGCTGCGAGGCCGGTCGATTTGCCAAAGCACGATGCGCTCAAAGAGTATGTGGAGCGGTTAGTCGGATTTTTTCCAGACGGATTTCTCAAAGGATACAAGGTGGTGGCTGACTTGGCAAACGGAGCAACAATCGCAACCACCGCAAAAGTTCTGGCGCATTTCGGAGCGGAAGTCCTGTCGATGCATGAGGGTGAAGGCATAATCAACGAAGACTCCGGATCCGAGCACCCAAAACTGATGCAAGAGAAGGTCAGGCAAACGGGCTCTCATTTCGGTCTGGCTCATGACGGGGATGGAGACCGGGTGGTCTTTGCCGACGAAAAAGGCCTGCTCATCCACGGTGACAGGGTTCTCGGATTGCTCGCCTTGGATGCGGGAAATTCCTCGAGATTGAAAGGGAACGGGTTGGTCGCTACCGAGCACAGCAATTCCGGGCTCGGGGAAAGCCTGCGCAGGCATGGGTTCGATTTCTTTCGGTCTCCCGTGGGCGACCGAAACGTATCCGCCCTCATGAAGGAAAAAGGTTGCAACTTGGGGGGTGAATCCTCCGGGCACGTCGTTTCGAGCGACTACTTGCCCACCGGTGACGGGCTTTACACCGCCTTGCTCGTCGCTCATGCAATGGCTCGAAGTACAAAAACTCTTCAGGAGCTTGCACGGGCAATCATTCTCTGGCCATCCAAAGTGGGGGCCATTGTGGTAAAGGAAAAGATTCCGTTGTCCAGTCAACCTGCATTGGCTAAGTCATTGGAGGAAGCGAATTTGAAACTTGGCCAAGATGGAAGAATCCTGCTCAGGTATTCTGGTACAGAGCCCAAAATCAGGCTTTTAGTAGAAGGCAAGCAGGAAGAATTAGTCACTGACATTTTTTGCCAACTTTCCAAAATTATCGAAAAAACATTGTAATTTTTAACTTTTTCTATGGGTTGTTTTTTTGCACCCCCATTCGCCCGAAAACCCATTGCTTTAGAAATGATTGATGAAATTCCGATTGCTGATTTAGATCCCAGACAGGTCAAACAGTTGGAATCTGCGGACAAGGTGCGTCAAAACAACCCGACCCATGCGCTGGAGATTTATGGTGCAATCCTAAAGCAAAGCCCAGGTTGTCTCGAATTGAGGAAAAAGTTACGGGCCTTGCAATTGAAGAACCTCAAGGTTTCTTCCTCTGGAATTTCCGGTCTTTTTAACAAGGTTACCACGGCCCCCTTTGCATTCCGGGCCAAGGGTGAAAAGGACCCGAAGGAGACTCTCGCCAAAGCGGAGGAGCTCATCAACAAACTTCCCTCAAACGTAGTCGCCCATCAAACGCTTGCAGAAGCCGCCGCAAACATCGGAATGCTTGAAACGGCTGTTTTTGCGTATGAAACCATTCAAAGAATCCAGCCTAAGGACATTAAGAATTTAAAGGATTTGGGGAATGCCTACATTCAGTCAGGAAATACCGAGATGGCCATTGCCACGGGCAACAGTATCAAGCAAATCAACCCGAACGACGGGGACGCTGAAGACATGTTGAAAAGAGCCTCTGTTGCGGTGGCCATGAACAAAGGAAAATGGGAAGAATCGGAAGATTTTCGAACCCAACTCAAGGACGAGGAAGAAGCTCAGGCCCTCGAACAGGCATCGAAAAACGTCAATGACGAGAAAAGCCTTGAAGACCTGATTAGGCAGACTTACGAAAAGGTCACTCAAGAACCCGAAAACCTTAATCACTATCGCCAGCTGTCCGATTATTACCAACGCTACGGAGATTTGAAAAACTCCATTGCATGGATCCAAGAAGCCAGAAAACAGGAAGGTGGACAGGGAGACGTTTCCTTGGAAGAGAAGGAAAGGCAGCTTACGGAGGAATATTTCGATCAATCGATCGAAGCATGGGAAAAGGCCTGCAAGGAAAGCCCTGGCGACGAAAATGCCAAAGCCTCCCTCGAGCACACGATTCTTCAAAAGAGCGAATATCAGCGCAGTCAGCTCGAGTCTCTGGTAGAGAGATACCCGAACGACTATGGTTACCGTTACGAGCTTGGACTGCTTCTGTATGGGAACGATCGTTACGATGACGCCCTCCCTCACTTCCAATTGGCTCAGCGAAATGCCAAAGTCAGGCTTGATGCCATTCTTTACCTTGGCAGGTCTTATAGCCGAAAGGGTTTTCACGACCTTGCAGTCGAGCAATTCACTTCCTTGAAAAACGAAATTCAAATCATGGATGATCGGAAAAAGGAAGCCATTTACGAACTCGGGTGTTGCTTCGAGGCCATGGGGAGTCCTGAAAAAGCAATCGATGAATACAAGTTGGTTTATTCGGCCGATATATCCTTTCGGGACGTCTCCGAAAAAATCAACGCCTTCTACGAGCAAAACTCCTGACCGGAACTTGCCAGATGGCGGAGAGGGAGGGATTCGAACCCCCGGTACCTTTCGGCACACCCGATTTCGAGTCGGGCACATTCGACCACTCTGCCACCTCTCCCTGGATGGGCTAAACTATCCAGCCGATCCTTTTACTAGCTAATTTGCGAGTTATTGAAAAGAAAGAAAGTTCTCGCGCATTTCCTTTCCAAAGGCTCTTGGCAAAATGCCCGGGCACTAGAGGTTTCGACTTTTCTAAGAGGAATTTCGCCACTAGAGTAATCAAAGTGAAGCTTTTCTTTCTAACGCCCATGGCCTTTCTCGCTCTTGTCCCATGTTCGGCTAATCCCGAAAATGCGCTTGCAGCCAAGGCTAGGGCAATCATGGCGGAAAACTGCTTTGATTGCCACGGGCCCGACAAGGGCCAAAGGAAAGCGGACCTTCGGCTGGACGTCCGGGAAGGAGCGCTTGCGGACTTGGGCGGTTACCAATCCGTTGTCCCCGGCAAGCCTGACCAAAGCGAACTGATCGCCCGCTTGCGCACCGGAAACAAAGACGAGCTCATGCCCCCTCCGAAAACCGGAAAGGCTCTTAGCCAAGAGGAGATCGAAATTCTGAGCAAATGGATTCAGCAAGGAGCCGACTATCCTCTGCACTGGTCCTACCGCCCGGTGCTCCCCCCTGCCATTCCCTTGCTTAAAAACAAGGCCGTGGCTCAAAATCCGATCGATCACTTCGTTTTCGCAAAGCTGGAAAGCTTGAACCTAAAGCCCTCCCCCGAGGCAGGCCGGAGGACCCTCGCAAAGCGACTTCATTACGACCTGCTGGGTTTGCCACCCGACCCAGCTCAAGTCGACGCTTTCGTAAAGGACAAGTCACCCGATGCCTACTCAAAGCTCGTTGAGGAATTGCTTGCCTCGCCTCATTTCGGAGAACGTTGGGGACGGCATTGGTTGGACATGGCCCGCTATGCAGACTCGGACGGGTACGAGAAAGACAGAGCCCGGCTCAATGCCTGGCATTATCGAGACTGGGTGATCGAAGCAATCAACGAAGATCTTCCCTACGACCAATTCACAGTCGAGCAACTTGCCGGTGATCTTCTGCCCAAGCCCACCCCGAAACAGCGTCTTGCCACCGCGTTTCACAGGCAGACCCTGACGAACACCGAGGGTGGCACCGACCAGGAACAATGGAGGGTAGCGGCAGTCATGGATCGTCTCGAGACCACCGGCGCTGCCTGGTTGGGCCTCACCCTAACCTGCGCCCGTTGTCACGACCACAAGTACGATGACATTTCCCAAGACGAATACTACCAGCTCTTCGCGTTTTACAACAACGGAGACGAGACAAACTTCCCGCTGCCCAGCTCCAAGGCCGCTCTGGGTGATTACGAAAAGACCAAAGCGATCCACGACGAGAAGATCTCCGCTCTCGAGAAAAACCTCAAGGAGTTGGCGGCCTCCCGCAAAAACGATCAAAACCGGTGGGAGAAAGAAACCAAATCGCGCTTGCTGGCAATCAAGAAGCCCGTGACCCATCACCCGGTCAAGCTTAGCCTGCCACCCAAGCAAGACGGTTATCAGTTCGATCAACGGGAGGATGACAGTATATTCGTGAAGAACCTGATTCCCGAAAAAACCACCTTCGTTTTGGACTTTTCAACGGATACCGGGGAAGAGCCTCTGACCGGCTTTCGAGTCGAAGCGCTGAGCGATCCGAAGTTGCCCGCCAAAGGACCCGGGCTCACCAAGCACGGCAATTTCGTTTTGAGCGAATTTCGCGCCTTCGTCGTTGATCCGGTAGACCCAAAAAAGAAACGGGCCCTGCCCTTCTCCTCCGCCAAAGCTGATTTTTCCCAGAACAAATGGCCCGTCCAGGCCGCAATCGATGGAAAAAAAGACACCGGGTGGGCTATCAGTCCGCAAATGGGAAAAGACCATCAAGCAACCTTTCTCTTGCAAAAACAGCTTCCGGCCAAGGAAGCCGGTACTTTGCGCATTGAGATGGCCCAGCTCTACGGATCCAGGCACGTCATGGGCCGGTTCCGTATTATGGGGGTCACGGGAGAGCAATCCGGCGATCTCGTACCCGAGAGCGTCCGCAAGGCTCTGCTCGTCGAAACGGCCCAGCGAAACAAAGCCCAAGTCAAGCTCCTGGCCGACCACTTCGCCAAGAACGACCCGCAAACGGCCAAGATTCGCAAGGAATTGGATGACCTGCGCAAAAAAGCCCCCAAGCAATCGACCACCAACGTCAGGGTCATCACCCAGCGAAAGACCAACCCCCGGAAGACTCATGTCTTCAGAAGGGGCGAATTCAAGCAACCCCTGCATGAAGTTCAAGCAGGTGGACTTGGCCTGCTCCATTCCTTCAAGCCTAGAAACCAAGGATCGGAAGACCGGCTCGATTTGGCCCGCTGGCTGGTCGATTCATCCAACCCCATCACCCCTCGGGTAACGGTCAATCAGGCATGGGCCCACTTGTTCGGTGTCGGGCTCGTCCGCACGCCCGATGACTTTGGCGTACGCGGGGCGCCGCCTACTCATCCTCAGCTATTGGACTGGCTGGCTCATCACTTCATCCACAAAGCCAAGTGGTCACGTAAAGACTTGATCCGTCTTATCGTTCAATCCGCAACCTACCGACAATCTTCGACCCATAGGGAGAGTCTTGCGAATCTTGATCCCAACAACGAGCTCCTTCACCGTCAAAACCGCTTTCGGGTCGAAGCCGAGATCATCCGTGATCTAAACCTCGCCGTAGCCGGCCTGCTTTCCCGGAAGGTAGGCGGGCCGAGCGTATTCCCTCCCCTGCCGGCTGGGATCGCCAGCCTGTCCTACGCAAACAGTTTCAAATGGAATACAAGCAAGGGGGAGAACCGCTACCGGCGAGGCCTCTACACCTTTTTCAAGCGAACCTCACCACACCCCAATCTGATTACCTTCGATTGCCCGGACTCCAACGTCGCATGCGTAAAGCGCAACCGGTCCAACACGCCTCTGGCCGCTCTGGTCACCCTGAATAACCCAACCTATGCGGAAGCCGCCAAGGCATTCGCCATGCGCATAACCAAGGAATCGCTTTCCGGCGACGAGGCGCGAATATCTGAGGGCTTCAGGCTATGTGTTTCCCGCAATCCGGAACCGGACGAAACCGAGGCATTCGCCAGCCTGCTTAACGAGGCAAGGTCCTGGTACGGCAAAAACCCGGAAGAGGCCAAGGTACTGGCCGGAGACGTTGAAACCGCAGCCTGGACCGCCTCTTTGCGCATCATGCTCAACATGGACGAATTCATCTCAAGAGAATGAGCCCGCTCGAACACCATCATCTGAACCGTCGCGATTTCCTTGCCACCTCGGCTTCGGGACTGGGCGGGGTGGCGCTGGCTTCCATGCTCGCGGAGGATGGACTGCTCGCTTCCGGAAAAAGAGATTCTTTCGAGGATCCGTTGCTTCCCCGCAAACCCCATTTCGACGCCAAAGCCAAGGCTTGCATTTTCATCTTCATGGCTGGAGCTCCCTCCCAGCTCGATCTCTTCGACCCGAAGCCCAAGCTCAACGAAATGGCCGGAGAGGGGCTCCCCAAAAGTTTGCTGGACAAAGCCCGCTTCGCCTTCATCAAGCCGGCCACCGCCACCTTGATGGGAACCAAGCGAACCTTCAAAAAATACGGCCAGTCCGGGATGGAATTCAGCGATATCGTACCTCACCTCGGCTCGGTTGCCGATGACGTGCTGATGGTCCGCTCGATGCACTCGGACGAGTTTAATCATCACCCCGGTCAGCTTCAGATGCAATGCGGAGTATCCAGATTCGGGATGCCTACGATGGGCTCCTGGCTTGCCTACGGGTTGGGCAGCGAGTCGCGCAACCTGCCCGGTTACGTCGTTCTCAATGCCGGACGCGGATCGAGCGGGGGAGCCACCTTATGGCAGAGCGGATTCCTCCCCTCTACCTATTCGGGCGTCCTTTTCCGTTCAACGGGAGAACCGGTTCTCAACTTGGACAACCCCAAGGGATTGCCCCCCCTTCTTCAGCAAAAGGGATTGGCCACCTTGAATAAAATCAACCAAGGGAGGTATGAGAAAATTCACGACCCTGAGATCGCCGCCCGGATCGCCGCCTACGAACTGGCCGGCCGGATGCAAATATCCGCCCCGGAACTGAACGATTTGTCCAAGGAGTCCAAAAGTACACTCGAGAAATACGGCTTGAACCGTGCGGAACCCAAGGGGATCGGCGGGCGGGGGAAAAGCGGTGAAACCTACAAGGATTTCGCCCGCAACTGCCTTTTGGCCCGCCGCATGGTGGAACGGGGCGTACGTTTCGTAAACATCATCCACGCATCCTGGGATCATCACAGCAACCTGGATCCCGAACTCAAATACAACGCGGGCGCGGTCGACCAACCCATTGCCGCCCTGATCAAGGATCTCAAGGAGCGCGGAATGCTCGACAGCACGATGGTCGTTTGGGGATCCGAATTCGGCCGCACTCCGCTTGGCGAAAACCGGGGGGGGCGTAAAATGAACACGGGCCGGGACCACCACCCCTTCGGTTATTCCATGCTCCTTGCAGGGGGAGGAATAAAAGGGGGGCAAGTTTATGGCCGGACCGACGAGATCGGTTGGGGAATCGAAGACAAGCCCGTTCATCCCAATGACCTGCACGCAACCATGCTTCACCTCTTTGGCATCAACCACGAACGGCTCACCTACCGTTTTCAAGGCCGCGACTTCAGGCTGACCGACGTGGCCGGAAAGGTAATCAAGGATTGGATCGCCTAGAACCAAGGCATTTTTTGCTTCCTTGCGGATCGAACCAGCGCGACTCATAAACACCCGCCTCCGATTTAAGCGCTTGCCCGATCGCAAATTGTAATTTTGGATATGAACATGCTTATGAACCGAATTGGAGCCAGCATTTTTGTCTTTGCCATTCTTCTGGCAGGTTGTCGCTCAGGAAAAATCGCGACCATCGATTTTTCGGACGGCTCGTACCAAGGGGAAATCGACAAAGAGGGCAGAAAGGACGGAAAGGGAACCTACCGGTGGAACGACGGTTCTTCCTATGAAGGAGACTTCAAGGAGAACGATCGTCACGGCTTGGGAACCTTTCTTTGGAATAACGGGGAAAGCTACAAGGGCGACTACTTCAAGGACGAAAGAACCGGCGAAGGCGCCTACAGTTGGCCCGACGGATCCACATACCGGGGCTCCTTTATGAACGGAAAGAGGCATGGGAAAGGAATCTTCGTGAGTCCCGACGGAAGTGTTTACAAGGGGGACTGGTTCGATGATTTGCAACACGGAGAAGGCATACTCACGCGGGCAAACGGTACAACCGTGCAAGGAGTATGGCGAATGGGGAAACTGGTCACCCCGCCATCCGATCTTCCCGGCAAGGCGGACAAGCCCAACGTCCGGATGGGATGGAAGGAATCGGCCAGATCCAAGCAAACCACTCCCCCACCCATCGATCCAGCGCCCCAACCGGTGACTCCTCAGGGAACCGTCAAGATAACCGTTACCCCATCTCCCTCGGTTAACAACCTGGGCAACCAAATGCCAGCCTCAACCGAATCGAATGGGAAATCCCGGACCTGGTTTCCTCAAGTGCAGGAAGAGAAGACCGTAGAAACACCCCCTGCGGAAAACACGGTTGTACAACCTGCGTCACCCCCTTCGGCAACCATCAAGGGCTCGGATGATGATTCCATCGATTGGGAAGGAAACCGGATGGAAGCGGAGTTGAAATTCGTGACCTACCTGATCGATGGCATAGACACTATTTTTCACAAGCAGAGCAAGGTTCCCTTCACTGGGAAAATGCGGGTTCTCGATCCCAGTGGCCTTGCCATAGGCGAGCTCGAAGTCCTGAACGGACGCATGCATGGGGAAGAGGTTTTCTTCGATCCCAACGGTAACGTTTCCGCCACCCAGGTCTGGTTCCAAGGGAAAAGAACGAAGTAAACTTACCGATCTTTAAATTTACGAGTTAGCCGACAGAAGCGGAAGCAATCTAGCCTTTCTAGGCAATCCGCTCAGAGCCGAAGTAGAAGGGGGCGACACTCCGAACGGTAAAAGCTACCTTGAATTTTTCCCACCGTTATTCTTCAAAAATTCGGCAATTTCCTCATGGCCTCTGCTCTCAGCTAGATCCAAGGCTGTTTTACCATCCTTTTCTCGTCCAATGTTAATGTTGGCACCCTTGCTAATAAGAAACTTTACAGCTTCTAGTTGGCCTCTGGTTGCTGCACGATGAAGAGGTGTTTCACCATCTTCTCCCATTTGGGAATCGATATCCGCTCCAGCAGAAATCTCACCTGCTATGCCCTCCCAATTCCCGTCTTCGGTTGCATCGGTCCTGCCCGCCCTTTGTATTGCGGCTGAACTGGGTGGCTCCGTTGAGCCTGCAACAGCACCCAGCATCTGCATAAGCACAGGAGCGGTTTCCATGAGGCTGTTCAAGCTATTGGTTTGCTTATCGCCAAAGCCAATCCTCAAAGCCCCCGAACTACTCTTTTCATCATATTTGCCAGTAATCGCAAGATAGCTCAATTTCTTAAGGCTAGCCATTACAGGTTGTGGAAGCGAAAAGTCTTCCTGCTTGGCTGCTTCAGCGATATCGAGCTTAAGAGCGAAATCGTTATCCTTGAACAAACTCTGCTCGGATCCGGAAAGCTTGTCCTGAACCGAACCCTCCATTGCTTCCGCCATATGTTTTTTGCTCGCCAGAAGAAGGCGCTCGTCTTTGACCGTCACACTGATCCCCTGCAACATCGCAAGCCCCATTGCCATTTTCAGTGGAGGCGCCTCCATGAGCTTTTCCCACTTCGCCGGGTCGACGGAAAGGGCGGCGATGAATTCAACCGGTAATCCGCCACCCATGCCAGGGCCGCCAGCGGGAGGCCCACCCGGGGGTAGCCCGCCACTCGCACCGCCCGGGAATCCCTCATCGGTCACAGGTTCAGGGGCAGGGCTTCCGCCAAACGGATCGACTTCGACTGCTGGCTGCTCATCTCCGCCCCCTCCAAAGGGATTTTGTTCGGGTTCGCCAGGCAGATCCTCGCCGGGAACAGGTCCGCCACCACCCATGGAAAATTCAGTAAGCGCCACGGATATCTCACCCGTGAAGGTTTCCAGAACGTCTCTTGGCTTCAGTCCAAGTTCGGGTATCGTTTCGTCCAGGCTGACGGGATCCCCGGCCGCGGGAAGAGCCACGTTTTCAAAATAATCCACCACCGCCTTCATGTCCAAGGAAAGGGAAAGCGCCGCCAGGGCTTTGGCCGGGATCAGGTTAAGAGAGCCTTCGGACAAGCCTCCCTTGCCAAAGCGTTCGAAACCTTCGGGCACTTGAAGTTCGCCTGCCAAAACGGCTTCCCCGTTGTCAAAATCAAGCGTGATCACACCGGATCCGCCTTTGATCAAATCGCTGAATTCTTCGGGTATCTCGTCCGACGCATCTGGCAGCTGAGCCAAAGAAGCCCCGTTCACCCAAATGGCGGCATCATGGCTCTCCTTTGCGAAGGCTTGAAAGGATTCGTTGGTCTCGACAAGCGATCCCGCTCCGTCGGAGGTCATAAAACGCTGCAATTCCTCGGTTAGGTATGGGGTGCCCGCCCGGTTATCTTCGTTCAAGATGAAAAACAAAAAGTCGGAAGCAACTGCCAGATGGCATACGTCTGCATCGATTTTCCAGTGATCGTAACCTTCCTTGGTCTCGGTTTTATCGACGAGGTTTGGTGCGAGGGAACTACGGAGGAAGAACTGCTTCATCTTCGAGGAATCTTCCAACTTGATCGCTATGCCGATGGTGGGGTCTTCGTCCGCCTTTGTCGGATGTCTCAATAAAAAAATTCTGGCGGGTTTCGACACATCCAATCCGATCAAGGACGGATCCATCAAAACATCTCTCGTGTTGGGAGGCCACCCCTTCGACTCCAACTCCGAAGCAAGCAAAGAAACCATTTGGCTATTGCCTTTTTGAAGGAGCTTACCCAAGTCGAGATTGGCGATGGCGAGGGCATCCGCCGGGATGCGATCCAAAAGCGGAACGTCGGCAAGAGACGTGGCGCTTTCTCCGGAGGGTTGTTCGGGCTCCTTATCCTTATCGTCCGTTCCCGAACTTCCTCCCTTGACGTCACCGTCATCCTTGTCCTCCTCATCCTCCTGAATAGTTTCCGAGTCTTTCTCTTCACTGCTCTCCGATGATATCAACTGATTCTCCGATGGGTCGTCGTCTCCACCCAAGAAATAAGTAAGAGTCGCAACCAGGGCGGCTACGCAACCGATCCCGAGCAGGATTGAAAGTACGATTACTTTTCCTTTGAAAAATCCGATGCCTCCCCCCACTTGGGCCTGAGGGACTTGTGCTCCGACTTGGGGAACCTGAGCTTGCTGGGGTTGTCCTGCCTGGGCTTGAGCGGCAAAGCCGGGAATTTGAGCAAGCGGAATCCAGTTCTGACCATCCCCACAGGCATAATCCTCAAGGGTAAAATGTCCCTGCTGAACGTATTCGCGAAGTTGCTCAACCGAGTAGGGACCAAACTGTTGCTCGTTTTTGAAAATATAGATATTCATGGCAATGAGGGGTTCGATTCTTCAGCCATTACGCTAGGCTGGGTTACATTTCTAGCAACCGTTCTGCTTCAGGACGAGAAAGAAAAAGGAAAATCCGCATGGCCCGGTTTGCCTAAAATATCGAAGCCTGATAAGGAGGGAGTTGTGAACGTGAATTATTCTTCGTTCATTTAAGTCCTTCGGCATACTATTTTAACTTGCATGGCGGTATCAAATCTCAAGAAAGACGTTTCTTCTCCAAGCTTGCCCTACGACCCGGCTGAATTCCCCAGGGAATTGCAAAGGCACTACATCTCGGCGGGGGAGGAAGAAATTCGCGAAATGCTTGACTCAATCGGTCTGTCCGATGCGCAGGATCTGTTCTCCCACATTCCCGGGCAACTCTTGTTCCCGGATGGGATCGATCTCCCCGATGAACTGGAGTACAATGAAACGGCAAAGACGCTTCAGGCCCTCTCCGAGAGAACAAACCTGAAGAATTCCTTCATTGGTGACATGCTCCCCTGTTGGGGAACGCACCCCATCGTTGACTTTGTCTCTAGATTAAGGCCCTTGACCACTTCCTACACGCCCTACCAACCGGAAAGAAGCCAAGGCACTCTCGTTACCCATTGGATCTACCAATGCGCCCTTTCGGCTCTGACCGGATTCGAAGCCATCAACACTTCTCTTTACGATCGATCCGCCGCCCTCTTCGAGGCAATCGCATGCGCCATAAGGACAAGCAGGCGCGGAAGCAAGATTCTCCTTGCCGAAAGCCTCTTTGACGAAGATTTGGAAGTTTTGGAGACTTTGACGAAGGAGACCAAGATTCAGTTTTCATTTGCCAAAATCTGTCCGGAGAGCGGAGTTTTGGATTATTCCGAGCTCCAAAGCCTAACAGAGGAAGACACCAACGAATTCGCCGCCTTCGTCTTTCCCCAAGTCAATAAATTCGGACTCTTGGAAAACGTCGATACTCTTGCCGACTTTGCCAAGGAGCGGGGAATGCGATCCATCGCATCGATAGACCCCATGCTTTTGGCCACCGGAGGATTGAAACCCCCGACGGATTTCGGAAGCGAGGGCGTCGACTTCATTGCCGGGGAAGCCCAGCACTTGGCCATACCCCCGTCTTTCGGAGGACCCGGCCTGGGCTTGTTCGGATGCCGGTTCAACGAGGAACGCAAAAAAGATCTCCGTTCCACCCCCGGGCGGTATATTGGAAAAGCAATGGACGTCAATGGGCGAGACTGCTTCGTCATGGTTCTATCCACCCGGGAGCAACACATCAGAAAGGAAAAGGCGACCTCGAACATATGCTCGAACCAAGCCTTTCTCGCTACCTTGGCAGGGGCAAGCCTACTCGCAAAAGGTGAGCACGGGCTACAGGAATCCCTTCAAAGCGCCTTGGATTCCAAAAACAAGGTACTTGCCGAGATTTTGACCTGCGAGGGTGTGATGAGCGCCTTCGCGCAAACCCCCTCCTTTAACGAGATAACCCTGGAATTGGACTGCCCGGTCGATTCGCTCATCGAAAAAGGCCGGGATGCGGACCTGCACGTCGGAGTGGACGTATCGCAAAGATCTTGTGGCGGGGAAAAGCGCAATCTCCTGAAACTCACCTTTTCCGACCTCCAGGACGATGAAGCCATCGATTCTCTCATCCGCTTCTTCCATATGGAATTTCCACGGCTGAAGGACTCCGGCGGGGCAAGTGCGCCACGCGATTCAAACCCTGCATTTTACAGACAGGAACCGGCAAACCTTCCGAGCTTCTCTTATGACGAGCTTACCCACTACTATGAAAAGTTGGCCGACCTGAACGTCAGTCCGGACGACGGGTGCTACCCATTGGGCTCGTGCACCATGAAATACAACCCCATGCTCAATGACTGGGCGGCCGGGCTTCCGGGTTTCTCCCAAGTTCATCCACAAGCCCCCGAGGAGGACGCCCAAGGCCCCTTGTCGGTCTTGTACGAAACGCAGGAATGGTTCGCCAAAATCACCGGACTTGCCGCGGTCACGACCCAACCGGTTGCCGGGGCCCAAGGTGAACTGGTCGGGCTCAAGCTCTTCCAAGCCTATCACCGTAAACGGGGGGAAGAGCAAAGAAACGTCGTCTTCATACCCAAATCGGCTCATGGCACCAATTTCGCAACAGCCGCCATGGCGGGATACCCGGATGGAATCGTCTACCTACGGGCCAACGAGCAAGGCACCATCGACATGGAAGACTTTGCCGAGAAGGTCAATTCCTACGGGGACAGGCTGTGCGGTGTCATGATCACCAACCCCAACACCTCGGGAATTTTTGAAAACCGTTTTCATGAGATTGCCGAGGCGGTTCATGAAGCCGGCGGTTTGGTCTACATGGACGGAGCCAACATGAACGCAATCGCGGGAATCGTTGACCTCGCAGCCTTGGGAGTGGATGCCGTACACAACAACCTTCACAAGACCTGGACCATCCCCCATGGCGGAGGCGGGCCCGGCGATGCGATCGTAGCGGTTTCGGAAAAACTGACGGACTTTCTGCCAGGAAAACAAATCTACAAAGACGGGGAGGGCATATTCCGCTCGAGAAGACCAAAGTTCAGCATAGGTTCATTCCACAGACACTGGGGTAATTTCGGTCATAAGGTACGGGCTTATTCTTACCTGTTGAGGCTGGGAAAGGAAGGCGTTCCCAGGATGTCCTCCACCGCCGTTTTGTCTTCGCGCTACCTCCTTTCAAAACTTGAAGGCCATTACCCTGCCCTCCCTGCCTGCGGAGGAAAATCCCCGAGGATGCACGAGTTCATCCTTACCCTTTCAGAGGAAGATTTCGACCGGTTGGAAAAGGCCGGAATTCCGAAAAGCCAGGCAATCCCTCAAGTAGGCAAGCTGTTCCTGGACTTCGGTTTTCATGCTCCCACCGTTGCGTTTCCTGAGGTTTTCGGCCTCATGATCGAGCCGACCGAAAGCTATGGGATCTCCGAACTGGACCGGTTTGCCGATGCGGTTCTCGCGATTAAGGAAATTATCGAGGAACACCCCGAGGTACTTGCTTCCGCTCCTCACTTCACGCCCATTGACCGGGTGGACGAAGTGGGAGCGAACCGGAACCTCTGCCTAAGGGAAAAGCTTGAGCACTTGCCCGCCCTGCCATTCAACCGGGTCAAACCAAGCATCCTTCAAGACCTGAGCCCAGGCGAGATCAAGGAGCGGATTTTGGACGCCGTTCGGAATACAGGATAAGTTTGACCCGATCTCAAAAACATTCATCCTGTTACCTTATGCCAGACAAAACAGAAGAACAGCCCCTTGTATCTCTAACAGGCCTAATTGTAGTAGGTTTGCTTTCAGTGTGTTTTTTCGTGCTCATGTTCTTTGTGTTAAGGCCACACGTTCCCTCATATGACCCGACTGCGGTCAAAATAGTGGCCGGAATGTCCGCGGCTTGCATGACCGGCGTATTCTGGATCGCATCCAATATGTTCCTCGTGACATTGGTCGATCACCTGAGAAGAAACAAGGGCAAGTAGCCCGAAGCTTTTACGATCTCGACGAAGGAGTATGAAACTCCTTCATTTGGTGTTTCAATTTTCCTCTCGGAGCCGCCTTGACCTGCACGCCTCCTTCCACGACTTCCTCGGACAAAAGACAGCCTTGTTCCCGAAGACCAGACACTAACGAATACTGAGCGTGTGGGACAAGGTATTGCAGCGCGTCCTCGCCTTCATCCAATTTTTCCTCGATCAAAGCGAGCAGCCCCTCGATTCCCTCTCCTGTTTTCGAGCTTATGAAAACGCATGCGTCCGCTAGGTTTTGGGCCTTTATTTTCATGACCGCATTGTCGGCCAGGTCTATCTTGTTGTAGACGGTGAGGGTTTCCTTGTCGCCTCCTCCCAATTCCTCCAGAACCTCAACCGTTGTTTCCATTTGTTTGTCGAAGTCGGGATTGGACAGGTCGACGATGTGAAGAAGCAAATCAGCCACAAGGGCTTCCTCCAAAGTTGCCTTGAAAGCATCAACCAAGCGGTGAGGCAACTTTCTGATAAAACCAACTGTGTCCGTCAATACGACCGTACGACCGCTTGGCAACCTTACCTTTCGGCTAGTTGGATCCAAGGTGGCGAAAAGTTTGTCTTCCGAAAGCACGTCCGACCCGGTCATACAGTTAAGCAAGGTGGATTTACCGGCATTCGTATAGCCCACGATCGCCAAAGTGCGCAGGGGAATGCGCTGCCTTTTCTTTCGACTGGTTGAACGCCTCTTGGAAACTTGTGTGATTTCGCGCTTGGTGGATGCAATCTTGTCGCGCAACATCCTCTGATCGAGTTCGATCTGCGCTTCGCCTTCCCCTCTTTGCGTAACCCCTCCGCCACGTTGCCTTCCCAAGTGGGTCCAAGCCCTCCTGAGCCTTGGAAGGGAATACTCAAGCCTTGCCAGCCTTACCTGAAGACTCGCCTCCTTGGTCTGAGCCCGTTCGGCAAAAACGTCCAGAATCACTTCATGACGATCGATGACGAGGACCTTGGCTTCCTCTTCCCAATTGCGTTGTTGCCCTGGAGAGATCTCATTGTCGAAAATGATGACGTCGCAATTCAGTTCCTTCACTTGATTCAAGACCTCTTCCAGCTTGCCCTTTCCCAGAATATGCCCGGGAAAGGTTTTTCGGGTGCGCACTACGGTTTTCCAGCAAACCTCTATTCCGAGGTTCAGTACCAGTTCGGCCAATTCCTCCAAAAGGGATTCGGCTTCTTCCCTTTCGTCCTCACGTCGGATGACCGATAACAGGAAGGCCCGTTCGACTAACCTCGGCTTTTCCTTTACCTCAAACATAGCGCTTCAAGGCAAAACGTTCTCCCTGCCCGAACATCAAAAAAGAAAAAGGCCCGAACGTATTCCGCTCGAGCCTCTTTCAAGAATTTCTTCAAGCAGCTTGTATTCTAGGAAACCGCTGCCTGAGCTGCCGCAAGCCTCGCAGTCGGCACTCGGAAGGGAGAACAACTGACGTAGTTAAGGCCGATCTTGTGGCAAAATTTAACACTATCCGGATCGCCGCCATGCTCTCCGCAAATCCCAAGTTTGATTGCCCGGCGTTTGGATTTGCCCTTCTTGACGGCAATCTCCATCAACTGGCCAACACCGCTCTGGTCAACGCTGGCAAAAGGATTTGCCGAGATGATATCCAGTTCCGTGTAATTGGGCAAAAAGCTTCCGGAGTCATCCCGGCTCATACCCATGGTGGTCTGGGTAAGATCGTTTGTCCCAAAACTGAAGAACTGAGCGGTCTTTGCAATTTCATCTGCAACGAGCGCTGCCCGGGGAATTTCAATCATCGTGCCGACCATGTACTTAACTTTTACCCCCTTGGCGGCAAAAACCTTCTTGGCGGTTTCGTGAATGACCTCGACTTGAAGCTCCAACTCCCTTGGGAATCCGACGAGGGGAACCATGATCTCAGGGTTTACGTCTATCCCGCTCTGCTTGACGAGAATGGCAGCCTCAATGATTGCCTGAGCCTGCATTTCCGTTACTTCGGGATAGGAAATACCCAAGCGACATCCGCGATGACCAAGCATAGGGTTGAACTCGTGGAGATCTTCCACCCGTTTCTTGATGGATGCAAGGGGAACCCCCAGCTTCTTAGCCAAGTCACGTTGTGCAGCCGCGTCATGGGGAAGAAATTCATGCAAAGGCGGATCGAGCAAGCGGATGGTGGCAGGCTTGCCGCGCAAAGCCTTGAAGATACCCTGGAAATCTTTTCTTTGGGACGGCAACATCTTCCTTAGAGCTTTGCGACGGGCACCTTCGTCCTCCGCCAGGATCATTTCGCGCATGGCATCGATTCGTTTGCCCTCGAAGAACATATGTTCCGTTCGGCAAAGACCGATCCCACTGGCTCCAAAAGCGACGGCATTGGCAACTTGGGTAGGTGAGTCCGCATTCGTGCGGACCGTCATTTTGGTGGCTTTTTCACACCAATTCATGAGCTTGGAGAAGTTTTGGTAATCACGGCTTTTCTTCGGATCCAATTTCTTCTCGACAAGGACTTGAATGATTTCCGATGGAGCAGTCTTGAGTTCGCCGGCGAAGACTTCGCCACTCGTCCCGTTAATGGAAAGGTAATCACCTTCCTTGAAGGTCTTGCCGGCAACCTTGACTGTCCGGGCTTTGTAATTCACCTCGAGCTCGGCCGCTCCGCAAACGCAAACCTTGCCCATTTGACGGGCAACCAAAGCAGCGTGCGATGAAACGCCTCCACGGGAGGTCAAGATGCCGCCTGCGGCAATCATACCCCGAAGGTCTTCCGGTGAAGTTTCCACCCGGGTAAGCAGAACCGGTCCCTTCTTGGCCTCTTCCACAGCCTTTTCGGCATTAAGGAAAATACGTCCGCTCGCTGCGCCTGGTCCGGCTGGCAAGCCCTTGCAAAGAAAAGTCGCCTTCTTCACGGCCGCCGCGTCGAAGACTGGGGACAGCACTTGGTCAAGTTGCTCGGCGGGAACTCGTTTGATGGCCGTCTTCCAGTCGATCAAACGCTCTTTTACCATCTCCGCGGCAATCCGAACGGCCGCAATACCGGTACGTTTCCCGTTCCTCGTCTGGAGCATAAACAGTTTCTCGTCCTCGATGGTGAACTCGAAATCCTGCATGTCCTTGAAATGCTTTTCCAACCTCTTCTGCACGGCAACCAAACCTTTGAAGGACTTCGGCAAAGCGCGCTTGAGCTGGGCGACCGGTCTTGGCGTGCGTACGCCTGCAACGACATCCTCGCCCTGAGCATTGGTCAGGAACTCCCCATAGAGTACCTTTTCCCCTGTTGCGGGATCCCGGGTAAACCCGACTCCGGAGCCTGATTTCTTGCCGGAATTCCCAAAAACCATAGCTTGCACGTTTACCGCAGTGCCCCAGGAAGCGGGAATACCGTACTTGCGGCGATAGACGTTCGCCCTGTCGTTCATCCAGGATCCGAAAACCGCCCCGACCGAACCCCAAAGCTGCTCCCATGGGCAAGAAGGAAAGTCACTCCCTGCTCTTTTCTTCACCAAAGCCTTGAAACGGGAAACCAACTCCTTGACATGAGAAACGTTGAGACGGTTGTCATCAATTTCTCCCTTTTCCTTGGGAAACAATTCCTCTTTATAGGAATCAATAATATGTTCAAAGGGATCGTGTTCCTCTCCTGGTAATTTCTGCACGCCCATTACGACGTCACCGTACATCTGAATGAAACGACGGTAACAATCCCATGCGAAACGCGAATTTCCGGAAGAAGTTGCCAGAGCCTCGACGGTTTCGTCGTTCAGCCCAAGGTTCAAAATGGTGTCCATCATCCCAGGCATGGAATCACGGGCGCCGGAACGCACCGACAAAAGCAAAGGTTTCTTGAGGTCACCCAGTTTTTTCCCGAGTTGCTTTTCAGTAAGCGCAACGGAAGCTCTGACCTGCTCTTCGAGGGCCTTGGGATAAGCTCGTTTGTTTGCGTAAAAGTACGTGCAAACCTCCGTAGTGATGGTAAAGCCCGGAGGAACGGGCAGTCCGATACGGGCCATCTCGGCAAGGTTTGCGCCCTTTCCGCCCAAAAGGGAACGCTGCGTGGCGTCGCCATCAGTTTTATTGCCAAAGTCATATACGAACTTTTGGCTTTTGGCTTTAGTGGAACGGCTCTTTTTAGGAGCCTTTCTGGATGTTTTACTCTTGGTAGCGGTTGCCTTCTTTTTTTGGGCCATTGTATGAAGAATTTGTTAGCATCTGAGGTAAGTCATCGCTTGTTGCCTTGTTAATGGTAGCAAGTAATGAATAAACGAAGGGAGATTCATCTTATTTTTTAGACATTTTGTCAACGAACGACTTGCCTGAGCTCAGGAAGTTTCATTTTCATTTAGCTTTGGTTTGCCATCGACTAAAATCATTTTCTCGGCATAATTTGTTCTTCCCTTCAAACCCTAAGGTACAGTTTCACTATTTTTTAGATGAGTTCCAAAGAAAGTAATAGCGACAAGCCCAAAACTTTTGGCGAAAAGTTTAAGGAAGATGGCTTGGTCGGGATGCTTAAGAAGAAAAAGGCAGAAAAGGACTCCGATCCGAACGCCATGCATTTTCTCGAGCATCTTGAAGAACTGAGGTGGGTCATTCTCAAGGCGGTCGTCGCTTTCCTGTTGGGTTGCATAGGCGTCGCCGTCTTCATGCAGGACTCAGTAAAGCTACTGCAAATGCCTCTCGTCACTGCAGTGGAGGACTTTGGCAAGATCGACATCGACCTGCAGAGCATCGGGCTGGAGCAGTATTCAAAACCCCTTCAGGAACAAGGCGTTGACTTGAAAGAGCTACGGGATGCGAGGGAGAAAGATCTCCTGGGTTGGGGCATCACCGACCCCCATCATCAAACGAGGATTCTCAGCCACTTCTCGGTTGGCAAGAACCGCAACCTTCTTCAGGTGATTCGGTCCTTTTCACCTATTTTCATAGCAATGAAAATATGCTTTCTGGGCGGGCTCGGCCTTTCCCTCCCCCTCATTTTTTATTTTATAGGCAGTTTTGTGGTGCCTGGTCTTACTCCGCAGGAAAAAAGGGTGTTCTTTCCCGGTTGCATAGCCGCAACCTTTCTCTTTCTGGCCGGCGCATCCATGACCTATTTCCTGATCCTGCCCTATTCCCTGGCATTCACGATCGAGTTTTCCTTCAACGTTCTCGGTTTGGACGTCTATCGACCGGAAGCCGGCAATTACTACAGCCTCGTTATCTGGATGACCTTTGCGGTGGGCGTAGCCTTCCAATTCCCGCTCATTCTCATACTGCTCATAAAAATCGGAATGCTCTCGGTAACCAAATTGCGCAACAGCCGGCGAATGGTTCTCGTTATCCTCATGGTTTCTGCGGCCTTGATTACTCCAGGCGGAGACCCCGTCAGTCTCTGCATTCTTACAATCCCCCTCTACATTCTCTACGAGCTTGCAATCATTACCGGGGCAATGGTCGAAAGAGCGAAGCTCAAGAAAGAATGGGCTGAATGGGACGAGTCCATTCAGGGGCCACGGCCTCCAAAACCCAAAAGGGAAAGAATGCGATGGGTCTTGTACCTGGTCATCCTGCTAGTCTTGGGCGGAGGTGGCGCGTTCGTCACACAGAACAAGGAGGCGTTCAGTCAATTCCTCGACGACTTTTCCGGTTTCTTCGACTCCTCTGAACAGGAAGAACCTCCGGTAACGCCGAAGTCGAAGGATCTCAATTCCTCAACGCGATCTTCAGGCTTAGAGGCCGCCCCTACTGATCCGCCTGTCTTCCCATTGGGGGAGGAGTTTTTCCTAGAACTGACTCCCGTGGACGGCAACTTGACCGAAAAAAAAGACCTGAATTCCTCAGGCAACGTTTATCGGGCAATCATTCGGGAAAGATAGTTTTCGGCATTTGACTTGCAACCAACCTTTAGACCATGCAGGGTGGTTGAATGAAGGCAAACACCAAGGGTCTTGGAAAGAAACTCAAGGCGTTCCGTCGCAAATCCGGAATGACGCAACCCCAATTGGCAAAAGAGAGTGGCGTTGCCACCTCCATCGTAAACGACGTAGAGAACGGCATTCGGTCGGCAGGCAGCAAGACCTTGAACCGAATTGCCCAAGGTCTTCAACTCCCGGAGGAAGAACGGTTTCTTTTCGTGCTGGACGGATTGCGCTTATCCAAAAGAGACTTCCTCATCCCCGACTTTAGGGACTACCCTCCCGAAATCCTCAACTTCCTGCCCTATGCCCTGATGAGAGCGGGCATCAAAGCGCAAGACGTTCGTAAGATAAGCTTGCCAAACGAGGACAGGAAAAACCTTCAAGTCAAACTAAAGTCAGGGAAAACTTTCGCCCTGGAAGTCAGGCTTTCCCCCTGCTAAAAAACTCTTTGTCATATGCCGGGAGTAAGGCTGGATCGATGGTTGTGGTCGACGCGGCATTTCAAGACGCGTACCTTGGCCACGGATTCATGCAAGCGCAAAGGGGTGCAAGTAAACGGAACCCCGGCAAAAGCATCCCGACTTGTACACCCCGGGGATCTGGTCCAGATCCAGCAGGGCCCCCTATTGAAAACCGTCAAGGTTCTTGAATTGCTCGAGAAGAGGGTTTCCGCAAGCATAGCCTGCGAGCACTACGAAGATTTGACGCCTCCCGAGCTTTACGAACAAGCCAAGGAGGCGTCCAAAGGGATCTGGGGCGACCACTCCTTCCCCTCATCAAAAGGAAAACCGTCGAAAAAACAAAGGCGGGCGCTGGAAGAATTTTACCTCAGGCTGAAGGATTCGGGCTGAGCGTTACCGGAGACTTGAGGCAGGCGCATCTCCCTCGCCCAAAACAATTACGGACTTGGCACCCCTCAGGGGCATAGCAAAAACCTCTTGCAAGTAAGAGGTGCTATCGGCATTAACTTAAACTGATGAAAAACTTTATACTGCCTGTCCTGATTTTTTCGCTTGTTTGCTTTTTTTCTTCATGCGCTGGACCAGCAACTCAAACTTCCTCCACAGACCAAACGGTCATGCTCCAATGGCTAAACCTCGACGGCGAGGGATTGGTTCGAATCGCTGATGACGAGGGGAACGCCTCTAGCTCGGACAAGATCTTTACCGGCAAGGCCATAGAAACCTTCGAACAAAGCCCGACCAAGTCCGTTTCCGGATGGCAAAACGGCAAGCGTCATGGTGAAACAATTGAATATTTCTACAATGGCCGGAAGAGAAGGATCATACGTTTTACAGACGGAGAGCGTAACGGGCCTTCCGAGGAATATAAAATTACCGGTGAGTTGTGGCGTAAGGAAACCTACGCGAAAAACATTCTTAACGGGCCAAAGAGCGAATGGCATCCAAATGGCACGAAAATCTTCGAAGTTAACATGAAGAACGGCAAGCCACATGGTGAGGCGCTCGAGTGGTTTCCCGACAGCACCAAAAAATCATCCACCTTTTATCGTCACGGGCTTAGAGAGGGACCTTCCGCCGAGTGGTATCCTTCCGGACAGCAAAGCCTTTCGGTCACCTTTCAAAAGGACAAGATGCACGGGCTGAAAACCACTTGGTACGAAAACGGGGAAAAACGCATCGTTGCCGACTTCATCGATGACGCCATGGAAGGGAACTCCAAGGGTTGGTATTCCAATGGCAAAATGGCTTTTGACTACAACTTCGAAAATAATTTGGAGCACGGCGTTTGCACGGAATGGAACGAGGCGGGGCAAAAAATCTCGGAAATTCGCTTCGCAGAGGGCAACCCCCTGCAAGATCTAATGACTGGTCTTAGGGTACAGGCCACCGAAAGTCCGGACCCCGTCATACCCCCGCCCCCTACGGTCATAACCCCTCAACCTGCAAGTACGGCTACCCCGCCAACAGGCATTTTGCCCCCTCTGCCCAAAGAGGAAACCGATGCCTCACCACCCAGGAAATGGAAAGAAACCGCAACACCCGAACCGCAACCTCCGGTTTCTCCCCCTGCTCCCGCATCACCTCCAACCCTTGATCCCTTTGGCATAAGCGAGGAGAACCCTCCCGCTCCGCCAACGGACCCGACCCCTGATTCATTCATACCGACACCACCTCCGCTCCCTCCATCTCCCCCAGCTAAAAACGTCGATCCGTTTGGAGG
>JAOLZO010000031.1 GCA_028343845.1 Verrucomicrobiota bacterium
TTGCCCCGGCGGGTAGTTTCTTTGCCACGCCCTCGGGGAATTGAACAAAGGTATTGCCCGGGACGTAAGCGGCGAGAGCTCCCGCCTGTTCCCTTCTCACTCCATCTACGCCAGCGAAAACGAGAACGTGATGGACCACCCCGGGCGCGGTTGGCCTCACCTCGGTTGCCTGGATCCATCGATCCTCGGGAAAATCCGTTTTCACCCGCAGGTTGACATAGGGCATTTGTCCGGTTGCCTTGACCTCGATTTCCCTTGGGAGGGAAAAGATTGCGTCGGGCTTGCCAATGGTCCACTCGCTTTTTCGGACTTTGGGGAGGGGGGCGTCAGCAGGGTTTCCTTCGGGTTTCCCATTTTTTATCCAAGCTAGAAGATCGGCTTTGTCCGATGCGCAAAGGGAGCGGTCATTGGCCCAGGGAGAATGTTTCCCTGCGGGTGGCGAGGAGGCGAACCAGGGCGGCATGATGCCTTCCGAGACTACCTTTCGAATCATGCCTGCATTTTCCTCTGCTTCGTCATAATGCTCCAGTCCAAAAGGTCCGACTCCGCCTTCCCTGTGACATTCCACGCAGTTGGCTTCCAAAATACGGGAGATCCGGTTATGATAAGTCCATACCGGTTTGGGGTCTTTTGCCGAGGAGACGTCCAGCTCGCATCCGGGGGCCCACAGGGCGGGTGATTTGATTGGCATGCCGGACAAGTGAGCGTCGAGCGCTTCCCTGAGGTACTTTCTTCTGGCTTCGTTCAGTTGATAACCGATACCGTATTGGTCGTCGACCGGTCCGCGGTACAGGACGGTCCGGGCGGAATCCAGAACGAAGACGTCCGTAGTGGTTTGCGCTCCGAAGGTCCCGGTCAGGGATTCGCTTTCGTCCAGAATGACGGGCCCTTGGAAACCTTGCGCCCGAGCCATTGTACGAAGATCTTCTTTGGCTCCCTTGACGGCGATCGGATCCACGTAGACAAAGGCTATGTCTTTTTTGCCGTATTCCTTTTCGATTGTCGCCAAGGTTGGAGCGAAACGTTTGCTCAGGGGACAGGAAGCCCCGGTGAAGGCAACGACCAAAGCTTTCTTGTGCTTGAAGTCGGAAAGCTTTCCTTTCTTTCCCTCGACCGTTACGAATGAAAGGTCCGGAATCCAACGGCCTACTCCATGAAGATCCCCGTCGATCGGTTTAGGGCCTTGTTTCAGGGAGATCGAGGGCACCGCCGCAAGATGACTGGAAAGACCGGCAAGTAAAAAGGTTGCGAGCAAGGCATTCATTGAGGCGGGATGGCGTATATTCTCAATTGGGCATTTGGGTTACTCTTTTTTACACCGCCTGCGCCTCCAAGGTTACGTCGACGGATCTACTTATTCGATTGGTAGACCCGGACGTAGTCAATCAGCATTTTGGCTGGAAATTTGGTCGAAGCATCGGGGTTGCCAGGCCAACGTCCACCCACTGCCAAGTTCAGCACGAGGTGGAAGCGCTGGTCGAAAGGGGCAGGGAAGGGGGCTTTGTCGGAAAACCATTTTTGTTGGGTTTGCCATGGCTTTCCATCGATTTCCCAAGTGATCTTTCCTTTTTCCCAGATGATCGAGAAGACGTGGAAATCATCGGCAAAGGTTCCGGAGGAAAGTTTGTATTCCTTGCCCGAGTGCTTGTTCTTGGGCCACCCGCCACCGTAGTGGAGTGTCCCGTGGTAGGTCGATGGTTTGTGTCCGACCAATTCCATGATGTCAATCTCCCCGCTTGATGCCCACCCTCCATATTTTTCGTCCGTCGGGAGCATCCAGATGGCAGGCCATATTCCTTGACCGATGGGAAGCTTGGCCCGGGCGTCAACCCGGCAATAGATCCAATCGCCCCGAAGCTTGCTACGAATCCGCCCGGAAGAATACGGTTTGATTGTTCCGACCATGTTGGGGTTGTCCTTGTGCGCCTCGATGACGAGGTTGCCCCCTTCCACCCGAAGGTTCTTCTTGTTCCAACGGTAGGCCTGCATTTCGTTGTTTCCTCCCCCCAGGGCGTTTTCCTCGACGCCCCATTTTGAATAATCGATCGAATTTCCGTTGAACTCGTCGGCCCAAACGAGCTTACCCTTCTTTGCCTGCTGGGCTTGGCTGACCTGAGCGAGGGGCAGGAACGAAAGGATGCAGAGGATCTTGAACGTAATTGGATTCTTCATGGATTAAGTTTTTGAAGTTTGGTTGATTACCAATCGTCGGTCCGGAAGGGTGAGGCAGGAAAGCCTTCCCTGTTGTACAAGTTGGCTCCGAGTGGGTTGGCTGAGTAGGCGTAGCGCACGGCTACGGGTACCGGGACGTCAGGATGAGAAACAAGTACGGTATCCCCATCTATGACGGCGTCAGCCCATACCCAGGTTTTGTCCTTTCCGGCTATGGCGAATCGTTCGAGCTTGGCGTCGATGACCACTTCCTCGGTTGGCTCGAGGCCTTCCTTGTTTCCAATGATAAGCCCTTTTCCAATATGCGAAAAATGAACCCGGGCCTTTCCGTTTTTCACGGTTATCTTCTCATAGATCGGGCCACTGGGCACGATGTCCTGGCCATAGGTTTTCGCAAGCGCCCATTGGGCGAGCCGCTTGCCTACGTCCTGTTTGTTCTTGGGGTGAATGTCGCTTGTCTCTCCAATGTCTATGATAACAGCCATTCCGGTATTCGGAATATCGAGAGCCTTTCTTTCGGCATCGCGGATTCTGGCGTAACCGTCCCCGCCTTGCGGGGTCTTCTTGTCGTTGGTAAAGTTGGCCAACTGGACCCAGTAGAAGGGGAAATCTCCCTGCCCCCATACCTTTCTCCAGCCTTTGACCAAGCCATGCTTCTTGTGATAATAGGTTTCGCCTTCATTTCCGTTTGATTCCCCCTGATACCAAATCGCGCCCCGGATTGCGTAAGGAACAAGGGGATGAATCATCCCCCGGTAGAGGCGAGTCGGATCCTGATGACTCGTGCCGATGCCAACTTGGGCGGTTGCGGGCCGGGAAGGGGGAAACTTGCCTGCCTGAACGGCTTGCTCGGCTTGCTTAATCCAGTCCTTCATACTTTGGATCCCGGCGAGGTGGCGGGCTTTCCCTTGGTCGGTAGATGGATCCACCGCCTCGACGCGCTTGATTACCTCTTGAGCGAACCCTTGATCCCTTACGATACGATAGCCGTCAATTGGCATCCATGGTTCGATTCGCGTTCCACCCCAGGACGAATTGATCAAGCCGATGGGTACGTCGAGTTGGCCCATGAGCGTACGGCCAAAATAATATCCGACCGCGGTGAAGCCTCCGGCTGTCGCAGGAGAGCAAACTTGCCACTTTGCCTTGAAGTTTCTCTCGTGGGAATCGGACGGAATCTTCGGAACTTTGATATGTCGGATTTTCGGATGATCGGCCGCTTGCTTTTCCTCATTCGGATTGAGCGCTCCGTTGACCGACCATTCCATGTTTGACTGCCCCGAACAAACCCAGACCTCTCCAACCAGGACGTCTTTGATGATGATCTTTTCGGATCCTTCGATGGTAAGTTCGCGCCCTTGATCATTGGCCTTCATGGCGGGCAACCGGACCTCCCATCGCCCGTCTTTGCCTGCTCTGGCGGAGGCGCTCTTGCCTCCAAAGGTAACCTTCACCTCCTGGTCTTCTTCGGACCAACCCCAGACCGGAACCGGTTTGTCTCTCTGGAGGACCATGTGATCACCGAACATGGCCGGGAGTTCGGTTTCTCCATGCAGATTAAGAGCGAGGCTTGAAAGAATGGCGAATAGGCTTGGAAGTATTTTTCTTTGCATTTTTCTATGGTCGAAATGGTTTCTTTCTCCGACTGTTTTAAGTTTTGAATCAGGTGGGATTCAAAGAGTTCTCCTATCCAAAAGCCGTAGCATTTCAAAGTCAAAAAACCTGTCAGAATAAAAAAAAAAGCGGCCCGTTCTCTATACCGAGAACGGGCCTAAAGCCAAGAAAGCCTACCCCAAAACTTCCTTGGATAAGTTGATTTAGGTGGAAGCGGGTTCACTCGTCAACTGAGATTCCGAACAAGGATGGACAAGAGTCCTTTGGGTAATTCGTAACATCATGAAATACAAATATATGCGAAAGGAATCTTGCACTATAAAAGTTATTCACCGAGCGTATTTTCGGTTGTGAGCAAGGGCTTTGTGCCCTGATCTACACTCAATATTCCCTGGTTTTCTTCTTGCCTGGTTCGGGAATGGGGTACGATCCGTCGGCTGCAGGCTGAAGCGGGGATTCGGATTCGATCGAAAGCTTTTCGACTCCGGGTCCAAACTGATGTTCGCAGTTGAGCATCTCATCATAGGTTACTTCAACTCCGGTATGGGCGGCCATTCGGCCCATCGAAGTGACAACGCTGGCCTGAACACCACGTTCCACCTCATTGAAGGGCTTATTGTTACGGATCGCATCCATGAGGTGCTCCCATTCGTCTTGGTGGGGACTGGACTCGCGCAAGGGCCGGCTGCCATTCCGCTGTCCGAACATCCAGGCAAGCTCGCTGTCCGAGCCTTGGCCCTTGTGGATTCGGGCTTGCGAACGATGCCCCCCCGGTCCGGAAATCAAGGCGTACCCTTTCGTCCCATGGGCGTTGCTCGAGAACTCCTGTTTGCAACCTGTCATGTTACGACCGTGCAGGTACATCTTCGTTTCGTCGGCAAAAGTATATTCCACCGTGTAGTTGTCGAAATTCTGGTCGATTTTATCTCCCCGGTAGTGGCGTCCTCCCTGAGCTTGCGCCTTGACTGGCCACGCGTCCTTCATCCAACAGCATTCGTCGATGTTGTGGATGAAGAAGTCGCTGAACGAACCGCCGCTCAGCCAAAGAAAACTATGGAAGTTCTTGATTTGATGAATCAAGTCACTGTCATCACTTGTGTTCTTAGTTGTGAAGCAAGAGGCGACGGGGCCCTGCATCCGGTAGGCCCGGAGGTTGAGGATTTCACCAAGTTCACCATCCTTGATTCGCGCATAGAGCTCTCTGCGAGCCTGACTGTGCCGGCACATCAACCCGACCCCGACCTTGAGGTTTTTCTTCTTCGCCTTTTCATTCAGCTCGAGCATTTTGCGGGAAGAAAAACCGTCCGGCGTGACTGGTTTTTCCATAAAGACGTGCAAGCTTTTCTTGATCGCGTATTCAAAATGTACCCAACGGAAGGCACAGGGGGTCGTGAAGATCACGACGTCACCCGGGTCGAGGTCGTCCATTGCTTTTCGGTAGCCGTCAAAACCGATGTGCTGTCGCTCGGCAGGGACGTCCACCTGCTCCTTGTGCTTTTGGCTCAATCCGTTGAGGCTCCGGTCGAGCTTGCTTTGCACGACGTCGGCCATGGCCACAATCTTGGTCGGTCCGTTTGCCAGGGAAACGGAAAGCGCATTGCTGGCCGCTCCCGTTCCTCGACCTCCACAACCGACTAGGGCGATCTTGGTGGTGTCGTCGTTTTTTCCATGTACGACGGGAAGGGCAATCCCTGCCAGGGCGCCGCCGGTGGCAATCTTGCCCGAGTTTCCTATGAATTTTCTGCGGGTGAGGGGGGACGAGTGGTCTGTCATATTTTGCTTGGATTCCAATATTCGTTTTGAGTCTGATCACAAGGATTCAGCGAAAAAATATTTCCCCACGATCCTTCAGCATTATTTTTTCGCGATGCAGTAGACGGTAGATTGAGACCTGGTGAAAATCATTCCGGAAATCGGGGACAAAGTCGCCCGGAAAATTTCACCTTCCCGAGGGGAAAGAGAGTTTTTGCCGGCGATTTTCAATTTCTTCCGATCGGGCTCGATGACATAGGTTTGCCCGGCCTCGTTTTGAATGTAGTAGTGACCGTTGGAAACGAGGGGCGAACCGGAGAAGGCTCCGGTCAATCGATCGATCCACAGGGTCTTTCCGTTCGTGGCATCGTAGCAGGTGATGACTCCGCTCATGCTGGTGACCAGCACGAGTCCGTTTACCGAAACCGGCGATGGGAGGTCTCTCCCCCCGTTGCGCTTGGCATGCCATTTCATATGAGTGCCGGTCAAATCGCCTTTTCCGGTTGGATCGATTGCATAGAGATCCCCCGGTTTCCCATTGACCACGAATACTAGTTTGCCGTCGTAAAAGGGGACGGGTGATCCTCGTCCATTGAAGCTTTTGCAAAACCAGAGTTCCTTGCCGTCGGCGAGTGAATAGCCACGTGCCCCGAACTCTCCATTCAGGACGATTTGTCTCTTTCCTTGAACGGAAATCACGATGGGGGTGCTCCATCCTCCGCGAGGCTTGGTTTCCCGTTTCGTTTCCCAGATAGTCTTGCCCGAATTCAAGTCCAAAGCGAGTAGTCGGGAGGGGCCTGTCGAGTCGCAATTCTGCAGAACCATTCCATCTACGATGACCGGGGACGCAGCCACGCCCCAACTCCCCGGGAACTTGCCCAAATCGATTTCCCAAAGTTTCTTGCCTTCCAAATCGAAGCAGTGCAGGCCGGCTGGCCCAAAGAAGGCTAACACTTTGCTTCCGTCGGTGACGGGGGTTGGGGTCGCCCAGGTGTTCATCCGGTGAACGGCTTCTTCCCTCGTGTTCTTGACTTCCCTTTTCCACAACAAATCCCCCGTGTTCTTGTCCAAGCAATGAAGAAACCTAAGCCCCCCTTCCTTGTCCGCGGAGGTAAGGAACAACTTCTCACCCGATTGAATGACGGAAGATTGTCCGGAGCCGGTTATTTGGGTTTTCCATTTGATCGAACTGACGTTCCAGTTCATGGGTGTCTTTTGGTTCTCGATCCCCATCCCGGTTGGCCCGCGGAAGGCATTCCATTCTTCCTCAGCCCAGCCGGAAACCCCGAGCTGAAGACAAAGAATTACAAAAAGTCGTTTGGCGAAAATAGTCATCGGTTTACCTCAGAGTTTGCGTATGCGGACGTTGCGGAACCACACCTCGTTCCCGTGGTCTTGAAAGCAAATGTGACCTTTGTCCATTTTGCCAAACTTATCCCAGTTCTTGAACTTGCTCTGGGAAACCTTTTCCTTCCAATCCTTGCTTCCGATTTGGTAGGAGCACAAAAGTTGCCCGTTCATGTGGTGTTCCACCTTGTTGCCGGGCTTGATGATCAAACGGACCGAGTTCCATTCCCCGATTGGCTTGAGGTTGGCAACTTTCGGAGCGTAAAGCGCGTAACAGGAACCGGTGTCGGTCTTCCCTCCCACTCTCATAGTGTGAAAAATTTGCACCTCCGGACCAGTCTTGTAAGATGGACCATCCGTCTCGGCCACCCGGTAGATGATCCCGCTGTTTCCCGGTTTGGGAAGTTTCCATTCCAATTGCAGTTCGAAGAACTCGTACTGTCCGCGGGTCATCAGGTCTCCACCGGATTTCCCCTTTTCCTTGAGTAATTTGATGGCACCGTCTTGGGCAACCCAAGCGTTACCTGGTTTATCCTGCTTGTATCCTTTGAACTCCGAAAGGTCTTTGCCGTTGAAGAGGTTGGTCCAGGATTCTTTCTTCTCGGCCTGAGAGAGAAAGGTCATGGACATGGAAAAGAGCGCGATGCACGTGATTCGGATGGCTTTCATGTTTTCTTGGATAAGGGTGAATGGAATGGGTAACCCGTCGAGTCGATAAGATCGAATGGAAATTGGCAAGCGGAAGAAGTCGGTTGGACCAAAGAAATTCGAATCGGCGGATGATGCGTGCTATTCTTTTACATGAAAAACCTAGATACAAAGAGCTTCGCCATCGGCTTCCTTCTCGCTTCCGTTGTTTTGCTTGGGATCGGAGCAACCTCCAAGACGATAGACGTACGAATAGTCGGAATCGACAAGCACTATGCTGATTGGGACCCTTTGGTCGTCCAGATCAAGAAGTGACCACCTTCCTGCCGCTCAGGGCAAGGAGTTGAGAAACTTCAAGACGATCGAGTAGGCCCGATCGACTTGCTCGATTTCCACCCATTCGTCCGTGGAATGAGCTTGGGCAATGTTTCCCGGTCCGAATACGAGAGCAGGGGTTCCGCCGGTGGCAATCGGAGAGGCGTCCGTAAAGTAAGGCACTCCCTTGGGCTTGCGTCGGTTGGCAGCCCGCAGAAATAATTGGCAAAAGGGAAGGTCGGGATCGGTATCCAGAGGAAGACAGGGTACGGAACGGCTTTTGGAAAATTCCGGAAGAGATATGCCCCTCACCTTGAACGCCTGGGTTAATTCTTTCTTCACAGAGGCTTCCGTTTCTCCGGGAATCGTTCGTCGATCCAAGTCGATTATGCATCCGTCCGGCACGACGTTCGGTTGTGATCCTCCGCGAATTTTTCCAACGCTCACGCTAGGCGATCCTAAAAGCGGATGTGTTTTCGATTCAAGAAACTTGGGGTAATCGTTGAATAAAAAATCGAGGATGGGGGTGATCGCGCTGATGGCGTTCTTGCCATGGTGAGGGGTCGATCCATGAGCCGATTTGCCCTTCGTCTTGAGTTGAAGCCACAAGTTGCCCTTGTGGGCGGTGACGACTTGTAATCCGGTGGGTTCGCCCGCAATAGCCAAGTCACCCTTGGGGCCTTTTTGGGCAAGCGTTCGGGACCCGGCTTGCCCGAACTCCTCGTCCACCAACCCCACAAAGAGGATTTCCGTTTCCCGGGGTCTGTTGCCTTTGCCCGCGAGTTCGAGAAATGCAGAGAAGAAAGCGGCCACCGATCCTTTGGTATCGCAGGTCCCTCGGCCGTACATTTTTCCGTCTTTGATCTTTGGGCGAAAATCCTTCTCGGGGGCCGGTACGACGTCCAGGTGCGGGGTGAGCATGACCGTGTGTCTGGTCTTTCCAACGGGTTTCAGGCGGGCAATCAGATTCTTCCGGCCAGGCAGGACGGACTGTCGGCGAACCTCGATCCCTTCCGCCCTAGCCAAGCCCTCGAGGAATCCGGCGACCCTTTCCTCCCCGGTTAAGTCCGGCCGGTCCTCAAGAAAGGTCGGATTGATGCTTGGACGGGCGACAAGTTCTCGAAGAAGTCGCTGGACTGGTGAAAGGCGGGGCATACCTCGAAGTTTTCACATTTCCGATCAAGGGCAAGCCCGAACCGTGTCATGCAATCTTAGTTCTGATTCCTTGGGCTTGGGCAAAGATGGAGAAGGAAAATAGAGCGGGCAGGCTCTTGAATGAGCTTATCTTATCAAAGCTCCTTGAGGACGAGGCTCTTGAAGTCGATGCCCATGTTTCGGTTGCCGTGGAGCTGGATCCCGATCGGGCCTTCCGGCTTGGCCGATGACGATTCGTAGTTCATCACTTCCTTGCCTTGCAACCAAACCGTGTACTTGGGCCCGATTGCCCGGATCTTCACATGGTTCCAATCCTTGGCCTTGAGCAACTTTGCCACGTCCTTGGCCTCGACCGGATAACCTTTCCCGGGGATATAGGGCGAGCAAGTCATGTCCCGCTTGAGGGAACCGGAAATTCCGATTTGAATCTGGTCTTGCGTTCGCAGGTGAACGCCCGAGTCGACCGTTCCTTCTCCAAAGCGGAAATCGAATTCGATTTCGAAGTCGCGGTATTTTTTCTCTGTCCACAGGACCGATCCTTTCTTCTTGGGTCCGCTTCTGATTTGCAGGACACCATCAACGACTTGATACCACTTAGCCTGATCGTTTCCCTTTGGAACTTTCCACCCGCCCAAGTCCTTTCCGTTGAAAAATCCTTTTCCTCCTTTAGCTTTTTCAGAGGGGGCGCACTGGAAGCAATGATCGGCCTCGGGCGTCCTGAGCGTGTCTGCGGCGCAAACCTTGCGACTCTGCTGAGCGTTTAGGAGGCAGGCGATTAGTAAGCTTGCGAGGATAAGGGTGTTCTTTTTCATTTTTTTATTGCGGATGGATTAGCGCTGATCAAAGCGGTAGACATTTTGTTTCGTACGGATAAGAAGGGAGTCGCCCACCACCGCGGGGGAGGCCATGCAACCGTCGTCCAGTTTGTTCCGACTGATAACCTTGAGGCCTTTCGGGTCGGGCTTGAAGACCACGCAGTCTCCATTGATGGAGAAGGAATAGATCTTTCCGTTGGCATGGATCGGGGATGATGCGCATTCACCTTTCACTCCCAATCGTTCCGCCCAGTGGACTTTCCCTGTCTTGGGATCATTGCAGGAAGCCACGCCTTCGTCGGAGACCATGAACAAATAATCGTCAAGCAGGAGCGGGGATGATTTTTTTGGAACGACCTTTCGACGGCTCCAAGCAAGATGGGTCTCGTCGACGTCTCCTTTCCCTCCTGGCTTGATTGCGGACATCGAGCCCATCCCGCTGAATACGTAAACCATGCCGTGCCTGTAAATGGGTCGGGAAGATGCGTTCATTCCTCCCGTACGAGCGGTCCAGAGCAACTCCCCATTTTCGGGGTTGCGTGATTCCGTTGCCACGGCGGCCGGACTGATCAACTCCAAACGGTCGCCGTGCTTGATCACACTAGGCGTGCAGTACGCTTTTTTCCTGTCCCCGTTATCGGTCTTGAAGTCGAAAGCACGATCCTTTTTCCAAATCGTCTTGCCGGTTTTCTGGTCGAGGCAAACGACGTACTGCACGTCGTGCCCGTCAAAATGAATGATCAAGGTATTCTTGTGCGGGATGGGGGAGGCGGCCGCGCCACGCCAATGATCGCACTTGAAATCCCTTCTTTCCCAGATTTTTTTGCCATTATCGGCATCCAGCGCAGCGGTTCCGTGAGATCCGAAATGTACGAATACCTGCCCCCCGTCGATCACCGGAGTCGGGGTGGCGTAGCTGTTCATCGGGTGACAGAATTGCGGGGTCTTGTTCTCAAAAACCAAGATCTTGCGCAGTTGCTTGCCTGTTTCCCAATCCAGTTGGATGGCCCACATCTTGTGTCCGTCCTTCTCGGCATTGGTCAGCCAGACCTTACCTTCACTGACGACGGGTGAGGACCAAGCCTTGCCAGGCATAGGGGTCTTCCAGGTCAGGTTCTTCTTTTCGGAGAACTCGACTGGAAGGTTGGCATTTCCGGCATCCCCATCCCCGTTTGGTCCGCGGAACTGATTCCAATGATTAGGTGAGGCTTGTGCCAGGCCGGTTACGAAAAACAAAGTGAGTACTAAACGCATGATAGGATTTTTTATAATTCTTTGATGAACAGATTGCGGAATTGAATGAGGGCGGAGGCCGAGCTCCAGGTTTTGTTCTTCTCGTTGTAGCCACCGTGGTGTTGCAGGACAATGGGTCCGCTTGCCCCGACTCCCGGCATTTTCGATTGGTCGAGTACGGTTTTGCCGTTGAGAACGATGCTGACGGTTTCACCCTTCATGGTGATTTCCATTTCATTCCATTCCCCGACCGGCTTGTCCGCGTTTACCTTGGGCAAGGCTCCTTTGCGCAGGACGGGATCCTCGCTTTTATGAAAGGCCCATAGTTGGCCTGACCCGCAAGGCCAGCACCATAGGTTGACCTGAGATTTGCCACTGCCACGGACGAAAACTCCCGAGTCCGCGTTCTTAATCGGGCGGGTCATTGGCTTACCGTCCGCGTCCAGCTTTTGGTTCCCGTTCTTGTCGAATATTTTCGCGTTGTAGGGAGGCCCGGCGGTTCTCTTGAATCTCCAGTCGAGCTTGAGGACGTAATCGGAGAAGCTTTTCTTGGTAGTCAGGTTCCCGCCTTTGGACTCGTAGTCGATGATGCCATCAACGATCTTCCAGGTATGTTCGCCTTTGGGAAGGACCCATTGCTTAAGATCTTTTCCATTGAACAAAGAAATGAACTTCTCCTTCTTTGCGTACCCCAAAGTGGGTAATAGAAGGCAGAGCGAAAGAATCAGTCGCGCTTTGGATCTTGGGGTTTTCATACGGTTGGAAATTATTTCAGGCGGGCAAGCCCTCTGTCGGCGGATTCGAGAAGGTGGTCTTCATTCTTGGCTGTTCTTGTCTTCTTGATATTCAAGTAAATAGCCTGAGCGCCCTTTTTTGAACCCTTTGCTTCAAGGTTTTCGGCTAGTTCCAAGCAGTAGGCCGTAGCCTTGATCCGTCCCCATCCGCTTTCTTTGGCTGACTGACTCAGAACCAAGTCGACGTCTTCGCCGGATGCGATCCGCATAAGTCCCCAAAGTCCGGCTAAGCGGATTTCCAAATCCTTGTCCTTGGTTGCGTCTCGGAATGCATCCTTTGACTCCGAGTCCCTCAGAACTCCCAAACCCTGAAGGATCGTAAGACGTGGAGCGCCCTTGGCTTTTGGATAGGCCTTTCGGAAATGGCTAACCGTTTCAGTGCCGATGGCTTCGAGCGCTTGAGCGGCATATTCGTAGAGATGTTCATCTGGTTCGTTCAGGAAGGGGGCGATGGCGTCGGCTTGTTGAGCTCCGGCGCAGATCTGCAGTTGGCGGATGATGAAACCCTTGACTGCCTTGGGCCGGTCGTCCGCAAGCGTGTCGGCGAGGTTTGCGGAAAAGGACTTGCGCTCTTTCGCTTTGCCGGCTCCTCCTACCCGAATTGCCGTAGCGTGAAGCGCGTGTCTGGGCTGGATGTCTTCGCCTTTGCCTGGTTCGACAACGAGGTCCACGATTTCACGGATTGTTTTCTTTCCTCCCGCTATGATTTGTTCGACTGCCTTTTCGCAGGCTTCCTTGTTTATGGTGCGGAGGATTTTGCCGTCCGGTTGGGGGAAGGCTTTTAGTATTTCCTTGGTATTCATCTTTAAAAAACGTTGGGGGTTTAGATCCGCCAAGGGGCGCTCATGGGGGGGTTGAGAAAACGGTTGGCCTCGCTGTCGTTGACAAAGACCTCCTTGTCCGGGTCATAGTTTAATTTTCTTCCCAGGCGGATGGCCAGGTTGGCTAAGTGCAGTATACAGGCCGCCCGGTGAGCCGCTTCCGGGTGCCCCCCGGCTTGCTTGCGCTGCTTGACCGCCTCACCGAAGGAAAGGAGCGGCTCGGGATCCGGGGTGGCTTTGATCTTCTCCTGATCTTCCTTAGACAGATCGTCGATGGAAACGTCGCGCACGGGCTGGCGGTCATAAGAAGGCCCCCACTCGCCACTTTCCATGACGAATTTGAATCCATCGGCATACTTCAATTCGACCCATGCCCACATACCCGTAACCTCGGGATGAGATGGCGGGGCAAAAGGGGTGATTTCAACCGGACTGGTGTAATCCTTCGCATAGGTCCATTGTTCGGGGTCAAAGTGGTGCTGGCCCATATCGCACATCCCGCCACCTTCGTAATCCCAGTATCCGCGATGGGTGCCGGTTACCCTTCTGCTCTCATATGGTTTCCAAGGGGAAGGCCCGCAATACATATCCCAATCCAATTGCTCGGGAACAGTCTGGGGGGGGATTCCGGGCGTGCCACTCCATTGCTTGACCTTCAATCCTCCTTTTTTCATCCGGACGACTTTGCAATCCTTGAGTAACCCGCTCGCCATGATTTTATGTTTCAATACGGATCCCCTGTCCTTGCTTCTGCCGAATCGCCCAAAGGTACCGATTTGGAAAACACGACCATATCTCTTGAAGGCATTCACCACGGCCCGACCTTCCGCGACAAAACGGGTCATCGGCTTTTCACAGAGGACGTCCATGCCGGCTTCTGCAGAGGCAATGGATATACTGGCGTGCCAATGGGGCGGGGTGGCTATCGCTACCAAGTCCAGGTCCTTGCGTTCAAGTAGTTTTCGAAAATCCTGATAGACTTCGGCTTTTCCCTTGCTTCTGGCTTGTGAGAATCTTTGCGCCCGGTTCAGGTCTACGTCACAGGCTCCGACTAGTTCGACGTCCAACCCTTTGCATAAGCCGGAATAGGTTCCCGGGCCTCTCCCTCCGCAACCGATAAGCGCGGTACCGAATTTTTCGGAAGGGGGAACGTGCGGGGCCCCGAAGATATGGCGGGGCAGGATCGTGGCTGCGGTGGCTCCGGTCGCCGATTTGGCGAGGAAACTACGACGAGTATTTTTACAAGGTATTTTTTTCATGAGCGAAGAGGTGGGTGAAGGTTTATTCAAAAGGTAGGGTTCTCGCAAAAGCCATGGCAAGCTTTGTTCGTGGTAAATTCCAATTTTATACCCTTCACCCCATCGATTCAGGCAATTTTGGTGAATATTACCCATTTGAGCTTGACTAAGCTAAGCACCGGATTAGCTTAGCTAACAATGCATACCGTACATTTTGCAAAGACAAATCTTTCGAAATTACTCCAGCAAGCGGAGGATGGAAAGCATGTCGTACTTGCCCGTGGGAAAAAACCAATCGCCAGGTTAGTTCCTTGCAAGCAATTGCCGAATGAAGACCGACCGATTGTGGGTACAACTACCTCCAAGCCCCTCAACGTCGTCGAGAAACCAAAGTCTGCAGGTTCGGTTGGAGAAAAGGTTCTGTATTTTTAGTGCAGATCCTCCTCGATACTTTTGTTTTCGTTTGGTTGACCTCCGAACCGCTCAGGCTTACCACCCGGGCAAAGGAATTGCTCAACGATGAAGAAAACGAATTCTACTTAAGCGATGCATCAGTCCTTGAGCTTTCGCTTATGTATAATGAGGGAACCCTGGAAATGCCCAAGACCCCAAGGAAATGGATCAATGAACAAATCAAAATATGGAACGTCAAATCAATCGGCATTAGCCGTGAGATCTGCTACCGCTTAGCCGAGATACCCCACCATCATGATGATCCCATTGATCGAGTGCTCATAGCCACGGCGCTGTCTGAAAACCTTTACCTTATGTCGGGAGACGAGGATATGAAGAAATATCCCATTTCAATCGTATGGTGAAAATTTTATTCGGCAATTCTTCTGGGTATCCATTCCGTCAAAGTCTTTAGCTTGCTTCTCTTGGCCAGTTTCAATGATCTTGCCGGATCCCCCTTGATCAGTTCTTCGATACCATACCATACCATCAATGGAAAAACCGGGTCAGACTCCAAATCCTGTGACTCGGATAGAATTTCCGTCAGTTTCCAGCGGTCTTGCTCAGACAGGTTTCTCATGATGGATGCGAGGTGTAATCGTACTAGAGATGATCTTTCGGATTTGGCTTGCTCGAGGAATGCCCGACTTGCCCCTTTGGATGCTTTCCCTTCATCCACCAATAGCTTCAATGCCCAAATGCGCATATGCTCATCCTTGTCCTTCATTAATTCAATCAGTTCATTCTCTTCAAGGTTTCCCGTCGTATAAAGTCCCCATAGACCTTGCAGCCTTGTCTGGGTCGCATTCCCGTTTTTCTTGTTCTTCAAAACGGCGACCGACCTGTTGTCCACTGCTCCGATGGTCGAGCGTTCATGAAGCAGGCGGGCGGAGTGCCTCACAATCTTTTGGTTCTGGTTTCCCAAAAGGTTTGCCAATTCTTCCGATGATTTTTCCACGAGGTTGTGTTTCTTTGGTTTCTGATTTCCATAGGTAATCCTGTATATTCTTCCTGAGGTTCTGTGAATTCCGTCGTTCTCGTGGCACTCCCCGACGTCAGACCAATCGAGTAGAAAAACCGTGCCATCCATGTCGTAATCCATTTCCACACCTCTGAACCAAAGATCCTTCGCTTTCATGAAATCCGGTTCATGTTTTGCGACATAGCCTGCACCCGAACGCTCGATCCGATCGCAGTTAATCCGTCGCCCGTGAAAGTTCGCGGTGAAGACCTTTCCTTTGTATTGGTCTGGCCACTGGCCACCTTGATAAATCATCATTCCGCAGTGGGCATGCCCGCCTCCCGCTTCATCCGTACTCAAAGACATCTTCTTTTTCACGTCCTTGGCAGCTTCCTTTCCCACGTCCCAATGGAAATGATCACCCTGTTGATCGATCAAGCCGTATAACCCCGTTCGGAAATGCTGACCGTACATTCTCTTGAAATAGGCCCCGGGCAAGCCATGCCAAAAGTGCCCGATCACCGTGTTGATGAAGAAGAGTTGCCCATGTTCGTCCCAGTCGTGACCCCATGGGTTGGTCGTTCCTTCGCAGACAATTTCGAATTTTTTCGTTCGAGGATGAATCCTCCAGATCGAACACTTCAGCTGAGTGCGCTGCTCCTTTGGAGCCCCCGGTGGACCCACCGTCGAAAGGGCTTGGATGCCATGTCTTCCGTATAGCCAACCATCCGGTCCCCATTTAAGTCCGTTGACCATGTTGTGGCGCACGCTGTTGTCATTCCATCCGTCCAGAATGACTTGGGGCTTTCCGTCCGGCCGGTCGTCCTGGTCGGCATCCGGTATGAACAAAAGGTTTGGGGCGCAGGTTGCCCACACTCCGCCGAAGCCAACGGTCAGTCCGGTCAACCGTTGCAGGTCATCGTGAAAGATGGTTTTCTTATCCGCCCGCCCGTCCCCGTTGACATCCTCGAGTATAACGATGCGGTCACGCAATTTCAGGTCGAAGTTAGTCCGCGCTTCGGCATAGGTGTAGCACTCTGCAACCCAGAGGCGGTTACGGTCGTCAAAGGCCATGGCGATGGGTTGACGAATCATCGGTTCGCTGGCAAAGCAGTTGATCTTGAAGCCGTCGGGCAAGCTCATTCCTTTTACCGCTTCTTCGGGGGAGGGGAGGGTGAGGTCCGTTTTTTGGGTGTTGGTCGGCTTGGGGAAGTCGCCGAGGAGAATGCCTTGCGCGATCAGGGTAATCAGGAAAAGGGTGCTCGTGAATTTTCTTTTGATCATGTTCGAAGAGGATGGATTGAATAGGATATCCCATTCCTAAGCGATCATGCTCCTCCCCGACAAAGAAAAAAGGGGAGAATCGGGAAATAGCCCGCCAAGGAGTGCTTTCCTGTCTGTGCTCTTATCCTTTAGGATCCGCCTTTGGGCTGAAACTTCGCTCCTGATTTTGGAAGAGCGATGAGTTCGACCCGCAATCCTTCCGACTTCCTTTTCGTTTTGTCGATGGAGAACGTGAATGAACGGGTCCCGGGACTAAGCTCGATGTCTGATGCCGGGTTCTGGATTTCCTTGTCGTCGAGCCAAAGACGAATACCTGCCAGTTCGTTGACCTTGAGACGGACACGACCCGGTGACTGAACTTCTACGAAGCCCCGGGCAAAGACCATCTTCCCTTTGCCCATCTCGTCATTGGGCAGGATTCCGTTCACCAAGCTGTAGACTCCTCTCCATGAGGCGACTTCTCCGGGCTTATCCGTTTCGGAATTGGATACCATCCATTTGCGTATGACCGGGCTTTCGTCATTGGCGTAGGGGCCGGGCTTGCCAAGCACGGAAACAAATTTCGCAAGGTCAATGAATTCACTTCGGGTTTTCAGTTGGTCCGCCAGTCCGGCCGGCATGAGAGAGGGCATGGGCTTGATCTTGCGAACCTTGTCCATTGGCGCCTTGCGTTCTTTTCCACCCAGTGATGAATCGCGAATGATCACTTCCTTGTCACTTTGGTAAATGATCGACCCCATGAGGACGGATCCGTCATCGAGGGTGATGAGCTTGTTCTCGTAGTGCTGGGCGATAGCCTTGTTGGGTTCTAGAATGGCTTCCACGACGTAAGCGGTATCTGCGGAGGTGCCCACCGCCACAAGGTTTGGTCCGATCTTCGGTCCGGCGCTTCCTATTGCATGGCAACTGGCGCAAGCGAGAGCTTGGCGCCGGTAAACAAGTTCTCCCCGCACAGGATCACCTAAACGGTCGACCTCCGAGGCAAGGGCCTGAGGGTCCTCTCTCAGGAGAATGGAGCTGAGCGATTTGGGTGAAGATGGACGGAACAACCTTTCCAATGGTTTTGAAAGCTGACCGCTTTTGCGGTGGTATTCGGACACCTTGTCTTTGACGGCAGGAGCGATTGTTTTTCCACTCAGGGCCTTGGCCAAGACCGTGTTTCCGTTGGATCTTCGGTTGAATGCTTGAATCAAGGCCACGGGATCAAGGTCTCCCGAATATTGGGCGAAGAGGTCGACTGCAAGTTCAGCCGCTTCTTCGGCGCTTGTTTCCAGTATCCCGTAAATTGCAAAATAACGCTCGGCCGTCTTTCCTTTTCTAACCAAGTCGAGAAGGGCTTTTTTCCCTTCCCCGCCACGAAGCTGTCCAAGGGACACTGCGGCGGTTTTTCGGGAAGAGGGCGGGACCTTCGGATCAATCAGGATGGAAAGAAGATCCTTTTCCGCTCCCTTGAGTTGCCAAATTCCCAAGTTGGCGATGGCGAGCGATGCGACCTCTTCGTTTTGATTACGAATGAGCTTGCGTAGAGGTCCGATTCGTTGACCAAGGGAGAACTTTCCTTTCCGACCGATTTTGGCAAGGGCATCGAGCAGGGCGATCCGTACCTCCGGTGACTGTTCTTTCTTGGTCAGGAAGTCGACGATCATTCGGGCTTGGCGGACGTCTGCATCGGGAATGAGCCGTTCGACGATCTGGTTGGTCTCGGAAAGGGTGGGGGCTTTCTTCCTTACGTATTCGTTCAATCGTTTTTCAAATCCCAGGCCAGCGGCCTTCTCGGCAAACGCGCGATGAGAGGGCTTGGCAAAGGCAAGAGTTCCCTTCTCGAGAGCGGGTCGCCAGAATTTCTCCAAAGCGGTGACGGTTTGGGGGAGGGCAAGGTCGATGAACTTGTCTCTCGGAAGATCAAGCGCTCCCAGGGCCGCGGAAAAGGCTTCCGCTCTGGGAACGTAACCGGCCGAGAGGATCGCTTCCATCCGTGTCCGGGGAAAGGGATCGGATGCGGCCTTGGCGAGCAGGGAGACCGGATCGCTCAAATCACCATGCCAATATCGGATGATGCGCGCTCCGGCCGAGCGGGCGTTCCCATCCTTGCTTGCGAGGACGAGCTTGAGGATTTTCTCACTCGGTCGTTCGACGTTTTGGCAGGCCCACATGGCTTCCACGAGATGATGAGCATGTTCCGGATCCTTCGGGTCCAGTCCGTCCACCCATTTCGAGAGGGCTTGCGAGACTGGGTCAGGCTGAAGTTCGGACAGAGTCAGTCGCGCCTGATGTCTGGTCCACGCTTCGGGGCTCTTCAAGTGCTCGAGCAATTCGGGCAGTTGCGCGTCGACCAATTTCGGTTTGGGTGCCAAGGGACGGTCCTTGGCCGTTATCCGCCAAATCCTGCCATGATCCTTGTCGCGTCTGGGATCTCGGAAGTTATGCTTGGCATGATTGATGATCGGGTTGTACCAATCGGCGACGTAGACCGCTCCGTCCGGGCCGACCTTGCAGTCGACGGGTCGGAAGTTCGGGTGCTTGGATGAAATGAGAGGAGGAAGAACGTTGGCGGAGAAGCCCGCCCCGCTGTCGGTGAATTCATAGCGTATGATGGCCCGGCTCTTGAACCGGCAGGTAAGCAATTGTCCCCGGATGTCTTCAGGCAAGTGAGTTCCCGTGGCCAAGTCTCCCCCACATTGCTTTTCTGTGCTCAGGAGATGATTCAGTCGGACCCTTTGGCCGCTGTTGCCGGTTGCGGGGGAGAGGTAGTGCACGCGCGGATTGTCCACGAAGAAGGACTGTCCCCATTTGGTAAAGACGTGTCCCCATGGGTTGCCTACTCCCACGCTGGCGAAAATCCGCAAATCCCGGGTGCGCGGGTTGTACTGATAGACCCCGCCGTTGTAGTTGTGGACCATTCCGTGAGCCGTTTCCACTTGGGTGTGAAGGAAGATCCCTTCCTGAAAATAGATCCATCCGCCGGGTCCCCTCCGCCAGGCGCTGACCGAATGATGACTGTCTTCGATCCCGAATCCGGTCAAGGGGAGTTCCTTGACGTCCGCGACGTCATCCCCATCCGTGTCTTTGAGAAAGAAAACGTCCGGGGTCTGGGCAACGAAGCATCCCCCGTTGGCCAACTCGATCCCCGTGGGCATGTACAAGCCGTCGGCAAAGACGGTTGACTTGTCAGCCCTGCCATCCCCATCCACGTCCTCGAGAATGATGATCTTGTCGTTGGCCACCTCGCCCGGTTTGAGCTGAGGGTAAGCCCAGGAGCAAGCGACCCACAGGCGGCCACGGTTGTCCCAGGTCATGTGAATGGGGTTGGCCAGCATGGGTTCCTGAGCAAAGAGGTTGACCTCGTATCCGGGAAGAAGATCGAAGTTTTCCTTTTCCACCGCCGGATCATGGTTTTCCATCAGGTTGAGGTTGGCGTTGGCGAGGTTCTTCTTGTTGATGCCTTCGGATCCTTGCCCGAGAAGAAGGACAGGGAAAAGGATGGGCAGTAAAAAGGAGGTCAGTTTCATAATGGGTGTTTTCATTTCCGGATGAGTTTCCATTCGCGGGTCTTGACAGGATGAGCTTCCCTTAATTGCGAATCCTTGAGGATGGCCAACTCGTTAAACCGAATGACCTCCTCGGGTAGAGCCGCTCCCGCGGGGGATTTCTTGCGTTCCCCCACGATGTGCACTTGGTTGAGAGCTTTCCAACTGTAAGTGAAATGGAGGTTCTTGTCGTTGACCTTCATACGAAATGCCTCGGTATCCCGGTGGGCGGGAGATTGATCGACGGGTAGACCGTTTGCCCATTCCTCGTGACTACCTGAGATGACGTTTTGACCATCGACCTGAAGAATATACTTACCCGGGGCCAATCCTTCCACAATCATACGGTCACGGGCAGACTGAAGGGATGGGTGGATGGTTCCCGAAAGGGGTGGAGGAAGGCTTGGGCCGCTTTTTTCAAGAACTTGAAAGCTAATCTCTTTCTCAGCGGTTCGAACCTTCTCGACACTTACTCCCCGGGCTTCGATTGCGCCTGATTTGGCATCCAGGCTGATCCACCAGGATGGAGCGGGCGTGGTGAGGGAATCCGCCAGAGTCCGAGAGGTCGCCCAGTATCCGTATTCATTCAGGCGGATTCCGTTCTCGGTGACTTTGGGCGCTCTCTTGTCTTCCATCAGATAGATCGTTGGCTCGTAGAGATCTGTGAAGGGAACGCCCTCTTCCAGGCAAACCTTCTGCATCGATTCGACGTAACTTTTCAAGTTCCGGTTGCGCTGGACTGATTTGGGGGTGGATGGGCCCAGGTCTTCCTGCGCGATGGGAGAGATCATGGCTAGGCGGACCTCGGATTGTCCGTTGTATTTCTTGCCTTTGTGGGATGTGATGAAGGCTTTAAGGTTTTTCTCGAATTCTGTCTGTCCTTCCGGTCCGGCAAAGGATTCTCCCATCCCGAAACAGGCAATGATCAAGTCCGTCTTGTGTTCCGTAAGGGTTGAGGTTTCGCTGGGGAAATTAGTCGGGCGGTCTCGGACCGTCAGGATGTCTCCACCCCACCCGAGGTTCCGGATGGAAACCGGTTTGCCCTGCGTTCTTTGCAAGAGAAAGGTCTCCAGGTAACCGTGGGTGCGCAATTGGTCGGCGTAAGTGTTCCCGACTATGGCAATCCGGTCTCCGGGAAGGACGGTTGGCTTGGCGGACAGGTTGAAGGCAAATGAGCAAGTAAGCGCTAACAAGAGCGGTTTTGGGATTAAGGGCATGTGGGCAGATTCTAGCAAAATCTTCGTTTCTTCAAGAACGAAGGAGTCTGACCATGCAATTGAATGAAGATGAAAATCGTGTTTGCCTGAACTTGACGGATCGAATTTGCACAGTAGGATTCGTAAGATGAAATCTAAACTTTTTACCAGTGCATGGACGGTTTTTTTCTTCCTTCTCTGCCCTCTTTTGATTGTTCCCGAATCGCAAGGAGCAAAGAAAAAAAACAAGGACAAGAACAAGGGTGAAGGTGAAGTGGTTTTTGACTTCACCGAGGAAGATCCGGGGGACAAATGGATCACGGTTAATGATAACGTCATGGGAGGTCGCTCCAAGGGCGGGTTTTCCTTTAAGAAGACGAAGTTGGTTTTTTCCGGATCAACCAATACCAATGGCGGAGGCTTCTCTTCCATCCGTAGCAAGACCATGGACCTTGGCCTGGAAGACAAGGACGGCCTGATGATCCGTTTCAAGGGAGACGGTCGTAGTTACAACCTCGGAGTACGGATGGACGGCAGTTCGGTTTCCTACCGGACGGAGTTCGAGACCGATGGCGACGGAAAGGGCTGGCAAGTTGCGAAGGTGCCCTTCGAAAGCTTGAGCTCAAGCTGGCGGGGCATGCGCTTGCCCAAATCCCGCTATCCATTGAAGAAGGATAAGGTCCGCAGCGTTACGATCATGATTTACGACAAGAAGGACGGTCCCTTCCAACTGCAAGTCGACTGGATCAAGGCCTACTCCGATAAGAAGTAGTTCCAAAAAGATCTGCAGGCTTATTTGCTTTTCTTCTTCTTGTCCGCCCGCTCGATCTTCCAGACGGTGATCTTTTCGTCCGCTCCGGGCAACTCCTTGTCGACTGCCCAATGGCAGGCATTGACCAACATGCGGTTGAAGGATTCCTCGGCAAAGTCCCCGGGATGACCGAAGGACGTTCCGAATACCTTCCCTCCCCATTCGTTTTTCCAGGCCCAGGCAACGACGTCGGATTCCTCTCTGTTCACCTGAATGACCCCATAGTTTTTTTCAACCAACCTGTCCCTCCCAACCCCTCTCCCTATGGTCAGGGGGATGCATCCGGGTTCCAACCTTGACAGATAGAGCGTCCCGGGAGAGACCCACTCGGTTTTGGTCACGTTTTTCATGATCGGATGGGAACGGTATTTGGCTACGGTCTGGATATCGGTGGATCCGCCTTGGTGGACGACGTAGGGAGTGCCCAGAGCGCGCCTTCCGAAATCGTCGTTCCATTTGAACAGGGGATGATCCTTTGCGTACTTGAAGGAATGATTGGCCGTGCGTAATCCGATAACAGGCTTGCCCGACTTGAGATAGGCCTCGATGGGGGCCCATTCCTGATCGGGCAACTTGAGAAAGCGCATGAAGAAGATGACCAAATCCGCATCCTTGAGAACCTCGATTCCGGGAAGGACGTTCTCGGTCTTTTTCTCGGGGTTTCCTTCCCCCATGACCACGGTGGTCCGGAAACCGAACCGTTCCAGTTCCTTGGCGAATACCGGCATGGTCAATTCGGGAGAATAATGAAGGGTACCGACAACGAGGACGGCATGCGGCTTTTCTTCTACTGCGTCGAGGAGGCCGGCACCTAAAAGGAAGAGGGTGGAAAGCAAAAGGTATTTTTTCATGGCAAAGTGAAGATGGGATCAACCCTTCTTCTTGGTAGGTTTTTTCTTTTTCTTGCCCGCTGATCCTACGAGGGATTTCTCGGTGGCGATGGGGTCGGGGTCACCCAAATGCTTGAGTTTGGACCGGAGGGCTTTGTTTAAACGGTCGAAAGTCTTCTTGTGTTTCGGGTCATCCGCTTTGTTTTCAAGTTCGTAGGGATCCTTGCTCAGATCATACAACTCGTATTCCGGGCGATGATGAAGTTTGTGGAGGAGAGCCTTGGCCCGCTTGTCCTTCTTGGCCCGGGGAACCCAGGATGCGGCGAGGTTGAGGTTCTTGGAAGCGGTGTCCTCTCCGTTGACCATTTCCAAGGCCTGACTCAGGCTGACGTTGGAAGTGATGCTGCCGTGATTGGGGTTGTAGATCAGGGTGAATTGACGGTCGCGTATCGAGCGGATGGGGTAGACCCGGTCACGATTGTCGATGATGCGGCAGTTGGTGAAGGCTCCGAAGACGTATTTGCGGGATTTTTCGAGAGTCTTCCCCTTGAGCAGGGGCAGAAAGCTCATCCCGTCGCACGCGCCGGGCTTGAGATCTCCCCCGGCGGCCTCCACGAGGGTGGGGGTGACGTCGGCGGTGGAGACCAGGTCCTCGATCACCGAACCGGCCTGGGTTACGCCCGACCAGTGCATGACGAAACCCGTGCGCAATCCATTGTCGTAGCAGGTCCACTTGGCGAAGGGGAGCTGGGTTCCTTGTTCGCTGCAAACCATGAAGATGGTGTTTTCCCAAAGCTTCCTTTTCTCGAGCTCCTTTCTCATCATTCCAACCAGCTTGTCGAAGTTGGTGATCTCCGCGTAATACTTGACCATCTCTTCCCTCAGTTGGGGCGTGTCTACCCAGTACGGGGGAACGGTTAGTTTCTTGGCGTCGTAGGCGGAAGGATCGCCCGTTGTGAAGGGGGCATGGGAATCATGGGAGCCGATGAAGAGGCAAAAAGGCTTGTCCGACTTCTTGCAGTCATCGAGGAAGGACTGCGCCTTGGCGAGGGTTTCCGGGTTGGCATCCACCCTCTTGCTGACGTCCCCCAATTTCTCAAAGGGATAGCATTCGTTCGGCCCGACGTGTGATTTTCCGAGCAGGGCAACGCGATAGCCCAGTGGCTTGAGGTAATGGACTACGCTCTTGGTGCCAGCCACCGATTTGGAATGGTTGGGCAGGGTACCGGTCCGCCAAGGGGAACGCCCGCTGTAGAGTTCTTGCCTGAAGGGGGCGCACATGGCGACGGAGCAGTAGGCGCGCTCGAAGCGGGTCCCCTGCTTGGCCAGGCGGTCGATGTTGGGGGTCTTGCATTCCTTGCCCCCGTAGGCACCCCAGGTGTCCCGGCTCATGTCGTCGGCCAGGATGAATACGACGTTCGGTTTGTCTTTGCCAAGACAGGCAAAACCTACAAGCCAAGACAGTAAGACTAGTTTTTTCATGATCATGTTTAGTAAACGGAACTTTTGGAATATTGTTTCAGCAGTTTGCCATCAAATTGAAAATTGTCCGCCGTGACGTGTCCCCATCCGGCCGTGGATTGATCGACGATCTTGATGAAGGTCTTTTTGCCGGCGTATTTTTTCATATCCCAAATGGCCTTTTGCATGACTTGATGATTAATGCCCCGGGCGGTTTCGACTTCCTTGCCATCTTCGGTACAAAGAGCGACGTAGGTGGATGGCCCATTTCCACCGCCCACCCGGAAGGTCATCTTTCCGCCCTTCGGGATGAAGAGGGGCGAGATGATGATTCCGGTTTGCGGGTCGGAGCCTTTCTTGGCCTCCGGGCCGGATTCCAGGGTGGTCAGGTAGTGCTCGCCCTGTTTGTTATACTCGATCTTTCCGTGAAAAAAATGGGTCCGATTCCCGACGGGATGCCCTAACTTCCCCCGAATGATTTTCCACGGCTCGAGCTTGCCCGTCTCGAAGTCCAGGGAAACGCTCCGGGCACTCGGCTTTGCGGGAATCTTGGGAGCCGGGTTGGATTTGCCCTTTCCCTTTTTGGGAGGTGTGTGTCCGCCTTGTCTCAGGTTGATCCATCCCAATCGGGGAGATGAGGGTATGGCCTTTCTCCATTTCTCCAGAAGGGGAGATAGTTCGGCCACCACCTCGGGTCGTTCGCTGTGGACGTTGGTTGCCTGATAAGGATCGGTCTTTAAATTATAGAGCTGGGCGGGTGGGGCGTCTTTTCTCACTTTCCCGTCCTTGACGTCGCTGTTGACCAGTTGGGTCAATTTTTGGGCGGCGGATCCGGCCAACAGGTGATTCCCGATCTCCTTCCCCTGAAAGCCTCCTTCGTCCTGTTCGGGAATATAAACCCAGTCGCCCTTGCGGATCGTCAGGTGTTTTGGACTGTTGGGGGAGATCACGAGGAGTTCGCGTTTCGAATCCTTGCTTTGCCCTGTCAGGACGGGGAGCTGGTTGACTCCGTCGATAACCGCATCCTCAGGTAATTTCGCATCCCCGAGGGCAGCGAAGGTGGGAAGCAAATCGATCTGGCTGATCAGGGCATCCGATTCCTTCCCTGCTGGAATTTTGGCAGGCCAGCGCGCGATGAAAGGCACACGGTGCCCACCTTCCCAGGCTCCGAACTTGAACCCGAGCAGTTTGCCGTTCAAGCGGTGACCCGCTTTCCAAGCCTCCTGCCCGGTAACGTTGAGCATGCCTCCATTGTCACTGGTGAAGACGACCAAGGTATCGTCGGCTATCTCGAGCGTATCCAAGCTCTTGAGCACTTCGCCGACGATCCAGTCGAGTTCATGAATGAAGTCCCCGTATGGGCCGCATTGGCTGGTGCCCTTGAATTTGGGGTGGGGGGTGAAGGGATGATGAATGTTTGTGGTGGCCAAGTATAGGAAGAAGGGTTTTTCCTTTTCGTTTTTTTGGTGTGCGGTGATCCACTCGACCGCTTTTTCCGCGAAGGTCGTTCCGACGTACTCGTCGCGGTAGCGCAAGTGAGCTTTCTTGGCCCCGCCAATGGCTCGGTATCCTCCCTTCTCGGGCCACTTTTGAGTGGCCGATTCCTTGCCCAGGACGAATGGGTCCTCGGGATCGAAGTCCACGACACTATGGTTCTCGACGTAAACGAAAGGCGGTCCGCTGTTCACCGTGGGCATACCGAAGTAGTAATCGAACCCGACTTCCAGCGGACCGGGTTTGAGAGGTTTGTTCCAGTCAGTCCGTCCCTTGCCGAAGCCCAAGTGCCACTTCCCGATGACCGACGTGGCATAGCCGGCTGATTTGAGGGCGCTGGCCAAGGTGGGTTGTTTGAGGTCGATGGTAAGCTCCTGAGTCAAGGGAGTGGGGCCCCAGAAGTTCTTGCGGATCGGGTATTGGCCGGTCAGCAAGCCGTAGCGGGAGGGAGAGCAAACGGCGGATGGGGAATGAGCATCGGTGAAACGCATTCCCTCCTTGGCCAACCTGTCGATATGCGGGGTTTTGACCTTGGTCGCCCCGTAGCAACTCAAGTCCCCATACCCTAGGTCATCCGCATTGATCAGGATGACGTTGGGCTTGCCACGGCCGACTACCGAGCTCATCAATAGGGCCAAAATAGGCAGTAGGTTCTTCACGGCCTTCGAAATGATGCCAATACTAATCCAGCTTGAGCTCGATGGATTCGATCAGGGGCTTGGAGGCATTGGTCGTGGTGTCGGTCAGCCTCAGTTCGACTTGGAAGCCGAAGCCCTCGGGCAGATCGGAGAGATCGATCGTGGCAGGTGTTTTTGCGACCTGCTTGGAGAAGCCCTCGACGTAATCATAGCTTTCCTTGGTTTCGCTCCACTTGGTCCATTTGTTGATTTTGCCGTCCTTGTCAGAATCGACGCCCACCCGAGCTTCCACCTTCTCAACCCAAGGACCGGGGCTTACGTAATCATTGGATGTCTGAGTGACTAGGTAGAACCGGCCTTCGGCAAAACCGATATCTGGATCGGGGTGGCCCTTGCCGATTTCTCCGCAAAAGGAAAAGGGCTTGTCTATGCTCGAGGATGTGAACCAGGCGATCCGGATTCCCTTGTGGGCGGGGTGAAAGTCGCAAAAGAGGTAGTACTGCCCGCCGATGGAAATCGCCGCCCAGTCCCCGTATGCGTCCTGCTCGGGCTCGTGTACCTCGTACTTGGCGACGTTGGTCTTGAATCTTTTCGGATCCTCCTTGGCCCAGTGCGGGTGAAGGTATTCGGCCATCTTGCCAGTGGGCTTGGTACGCTCGTCCACAGCAGGTGCCACGATCGAATAACCATCGATGCCATTGGAACTGACGGCATGACCGGCGAGAGGGGAGTCCCAGGAGTGCTTGCGGGCATTGATCGGGCTCCAGTCTTCGAAGATGATGTGGAACTTGCCATTGATATCCCGGATGACGGCGCAGTCCGAGCCATGCGAGGGATCGTTGAGGGCGATGCCCATGTTCTTGCCCGGTTTCCCGTCGGTCAGGTCCTCGTCGATGAACAAGTGCGGATCCTGATCGTTGGGGAAATCGTAATAGATGAAGGTTTTGCCGTCTACCTGCTCGGCCGTGGTCACCCATTTGGCGAACCCGGGGGTGACGCATCCATGATGCACCCAGTGGACCATGTCCTTGCTTTGCCAAGCATGGTAGCCACCCTGACCCTTGATCAAGCCACCCGGTGCATTGAACTGAGTTGGGATGGGGGTGGTTTTCAAGGGGACGTCAAAGCCCTTGAGCTTGGCGTCCTTCGCTTCGAAGGGTTCCTTGCCTTTCTTCCTCGGCAGGCCGCCATACTTTCCGAACATCCAGTAGTTCCCCGGGCCCATGGTAAGGAACACTGGGGCGTCGCGCAGGTTCTTCGGTCCGACCCGTGGCTTGGCTTCCCAGTTTTGCCAAAGAGCCGATTGTCCTATGGTGAGGGATTTTGCCGAGCGCTTTTCCTTGAAACTCTTCATCTTGGTCCGTAGGGAACCGGCCTTGGCGCTTGGGGAAGCAACTCCCTTCTCTATGGTGAGGCCTTCGCTGGACTCGATGGAGCTTTTCCATTGGTCAGCTGATTCGACCGTCCAAGTCTCGGCTTCCAAGCCTAGGGTGAAAGCGAGCGTGAAAAGCGGGATGAGGGATGCGGGGAACAAGTTATTCATATCGGAGGGATTTGGGGTGATAAAATGAGCTTACTTGACCTTGGGCATTTCCACGCCTGCGGGAAGGAAGGTGACCTTGCGGTCGTTGGAAACCGGATCGCCTGGTGAACTGCGTCCCCGCTCGACTTCCCCGTTTAAAAGATGGATGAGCTCGTTTGCTTTCGATTGCTTTTCGCTAAGCAGGTTTTTTCGCTCTCCCCGGTCGTCTTTGAGGTTGAAAAGTTGCATGGGGGGAAGTTTCCTTTTCTTTGCATCACCCTCGCGCGGAGCGCTCCATCCACCGCTTCCACCAGACAAGCACAATTTCCAGTCGCCTTGGCGCATGGAGAAAGAGCCACCAATGGAGTGACTGATGAGGGTCTTCCTAGAGGTGCTCTGTTTTCCTTTGAAGGCAGGCAATAGACTAAAGGAGTCTTCCCCTCCGTTATCCTTCTTGGGCTGAGCGGTAATTTCTCTCATGGTTTCGTACAGGTCGGTCAGGCAGGCGAGGGCACTGGTCTTCTGACCGGGTTTGATCCCCTTTGGCCAGCGGACTATGAAAGGAACTCGGTGGCCGCCTTCGTAGACATCTGCCTTGTGTCCGCGGTAGCCAGCACTCGGGTCGTGCCCGAACTCCTTGAGTTTGGCAAAATTCCCTTCGGGAGAACAACCGTTGTCACTGGTGAAGAATACCAAGGTGTTGTCATCGACACCCGCGTCCTTGAGAGTTTTGATCAGTTCGCCCATATGACCATCGATTTGCATGACGAAATCCGCATAGGGGTTCATCTTGCTGGCATCCTTGTAGGGAGGCACGGGAACGATCGGAGTGTGTGGAGCAGGCAGGGGCAAATAGAGAAAGAAGGGCTTTTTCTTTTTCGCCCGTTCCTTGACGTAGGCCATGCTCTTGTCGAAGAGATGGGGCAAGACCTCGTCGATATGAAAATCCGAACCGATGGGACCTTTCCGGTACCACCCGTAAGGATCTGCGTTCCTGTCGACTCCCTCTTCGCGGTCCGGTTGCGCAGTTATCTTTCCCGTGTCGACCCAGACGTAGGGTGGCATGTCGAGGGATCCGCAATGCCCGTAGTAATTGGTAAATCCATTGATGTTCGGACCATTCTTAACCGGCTTGGTGAAGTCGATGTCTTTCCATTTCTTTTGGCTTTTGTCCGCCTTGGCCCAATCCCAACCGAGGTGCCATTTCCCGATCATTTGAGTATGATAACCCGCCTTTTGGAGCAGATGACCTACTGTGGCCCGGTCACTAGGAATCAAATGATTACTGGTTCCGCTCAGTACCCCACGGGCCAAGCGTGAGCGCCAGTTGTAGCGTCCGGTCAGTACACCGTATCTGGTGGGCGTGCAGACGGCGCTGGAGGAATGAGCGTCCAGGAAGGTGATTCCTTCGTCCGCCATCTTTTGCAAATGAGGCGTCTTGATCTTGCAGTCGGGGTTGGTCGGGGAGACGTCTCCGATTCCCAGGTCGTCGGCGAGGACGAAAATGACGTTGGGGTGCTTGTGGCTGTCGGCGTGAAGAAAACCGCTCAGTACGAGCAGCGAGAGAAGGGTGCGGGTAATCATGGCGGGTCGAAGGGATTGAAAGGTAGATGATTGTTGAGCCCGTGTTCACCCGGGCGAAAGGGAAGGGTCTTTTTACGTTATTTGGAAACCTAGCGGACTTTCATCACCCCGCGCATCAGAATGTGATGTCCCGGGAAGGTACATACGTAAGGATAGTCACCGGGTTTCTCAGGAGAGGTGAAGGTCATTTCCTCCTCCTTGCCATGATCCACGAGTTTGGTGGACCAGAGGACGTCGGGGCTTTCCGGAACGAAGGCCATGGCAAATCCCTTGGCCCCGAGCGCCAGAGCTTGTTGGGCTATGGAGTCGGCTTTGTTCGGCTTGGTAAATACGAGGTTGTGGGGCATGAAGTCGGGGTTGGCGAAAATCAGCTTGATCTTCTTGCCCGGCTTGACGGTGAATTCGCCTAGGTCGTACTTCATTTTTTCGACGACCGTACCAATGCGCACCGTGGTCAATTGCGGAGTGTCCGACAGGATGCCCGACTTT
>JAOLZO010000032.1 GCA_028343845.1 Verrucomicrobiota bacterium
AGGCTCGCCCGGGAAGGACTGCATATGGCCTGCTGACAATAGGCCCGGTCAAAGCGCATGCCTTCCTTGGCAAGCTTGTCCAAGTTGGGGGACTTGGCGATAACCGAGCCATAGCAACCGAGCTCCGGTCTCAGATCATCAATCGCAATGAACAGAACGTTTGGGCGTTGGCCGAAAAGCAACGAACCTGCTAACAACGATAGGATTGCAAGTAGATGGGAGGGGAAGACTCTTTGTAAGCGACGATTCATGGTTCCTGGCAAATCGGACTCAACCGTTGCCACAGAACAAAGAATCGACGCTTATAAGCAGGCTCAAGTCCAAAAGGAAAGGAACCGTAGGGAAAACTTACAAAGTTGCCAGAAACGAGGAACTTTCCTCGTATTTTTTCAATATCTCGCGCTCTATCTCGATAAGCCGGTCTTCATCCAGCCCAAGTGATTCTATGAATTCGGGGGAAGCGACTTTTGTAACGTAATGACCACTGTTGCCAATCTCGAGCTTCTTCACCAGAAGATTGGCCAAGTATACGATATCGATCAAGTGATTCAAATCATCAGACTCGACGCCCACCCTCATGGCCCTGTGACCCTGATGATGATAGCGAATGACAGCTGTCAGTTCCGCAGGCATTTGCCAGAATTCCATCATTAGACTCCCTAGCGTATCATGCATGAGGCATTCATTGATCATTTCGAAGTCATGCAGATCCATGTTGCCTTCCCGGGCTGCTTGAACCTCCGTGCAAAATTCCTCTTGGTTGAACTTTATTTTGATCAGCTTTCCGATATCGTGAACCAACCCACAAGTGTAAGCTTGATCGGGGTTTTCGTATCCCAGTTCCTCAGCCAAGATAGAAGAGGCGACGGCAACGCCCAAGCAATGCTGCCAAAGAGAAGCAAACCTGAACGTGGGAGGAAATTCCACATTCTCCATCAAATCGAGAACGGAAACGTTCAGGGATATTCTCTTGGCATGCTCCAGTCCTATCTTGTGCAAGGCATCATGAACCGACGTGATCCTGGGTTCATCCGGTTCAAGGAATTCCACCTTGTTTGAAACCTTCAGGATTCGGGAAGTTATGGCTTGGTCTATCTCGATCAAGCCTTCAATGCTTTCAAGACTGGATTCGACGTCGGACAATCTCTTGATCAATTCCTCAAGGATTTGAGGCAAGGTTGGGATGTTTTTCTTGATCGCATTGATTACGTCTTCGTAAGAGACCTCGGAAGTAACTGCTATTGTAGTCATGATCTATCAGTTTATGGGATTTAGTAAGCTCGATTGGTGTTCGTTCTTGTTAGGTTTGGTTTGTTTGTATTCGTAAAGAGCAGGCGCGAGAAAAAACCCACGAAATTGATGTGTGAACGGCAGAAAATCATTAATGATAAGTAATAATAATTGTATTTTGTATCTAGCGTGCCTCATTTATACAAGTATAAAGCGTAGCCAATTCGGTTATTTTTTTCTGTTTATTTGCGTCAGGCATTCATGGAAACCATACCTGAATTCAAGTGAGATGTCGCTTTGACCTAGGTGCCGGAGGCTTATGAATACAAAGGTTAAGGCTCAGAAAGCAGACCGCGGTTCTACGAAAAAAACCTTCTCAAGCATTGAAATACGATCAACCCCCGAAGGCAGACCGTACACCGTCGAGTGCTTGAAAAATGCCCGTTGGGCCTAAATCCTTATCTCCAATCGCTTGGGGCGACTTGTCCAAGAATGATAAACTTGCCCTTGCCTTTCGGCTCGAGAACATAGCACACGCCCATAGGTTCGGGATAAATTCCGGTAGCCGCTTCAAAGGGATCGTCATGAGCCACGATTACGGTGTTCTTGGCCTTGGGGGGCATGGCTGACAGATAGGGGGTTACCCTCTTCTTCATTTCCGCCATTTGCTCCTTGGTAAAGTCCTCGTGAGGAAGAAAGTTGAAGGCCGCGTTCTTGTCATATTCACCAAATGCCAGCCATGCGGTTTGCCAGGCCCGAAAATATTCACTGCTCCAAACCTTGCCAACAGGGATATTGTAAAAACGGAAGGCCCGACCGATATGCACTGCCTCATGCCAACCTTTTTCACTTAGAACACGTTGCGTCGAACCGTCATTGACGTCTGCTTTGACTTGATCGGCATAGTCTTTTTCCGTGGAAGCATGACGGATATAAAGTACAAGCCCTCCTTTTTGCATCTTTTTAATAAGGGCAGGCTTGCTCAATTCCTTCGCAGCAGCTTGGGAGAAGGAAGGAACAAACATTGCGCAGATGACCGGAATACAGAGAAATAAAGCTTTGGTTTTCATGGTCTTGTACATGTGTAATTTCTTGGAGTTAAGGGTAAGAGGTTTTGCCGTAACCTGAAAGAATAGGAGGTTCGGTTCTTATGGTTCTCTTGGACTGTAATGGAAAAAGCACGAAAATCGAACCTTTTTTGAGACCGAGTCTCATTTTATTCGCGAACGCTTTTGTGGCAAAAGAGATTTGCAGGGGAAACTCAATGACCTTAAAAGTCGGAACAAATGAGTAAACAGACCCTTCTCCGGATTTTTTCACTCTTCGCAGTCCTGTGCGCCTTCGCGGTTGACCCCGCATTCACCCAAAAGAAGAAGCACGACAGGAAAACCGAATGGAAAAAGCATGTTGGCAAGCCCGGGCCAGACGGTTGGCGGGTGAACGTCATTCAACCGGATCCTCACGATGACGGCCCTGACGGTTTCAATTACCACGACTGGGATGGCGATGGCGATCTGGACGTACTCGTGAACTTCGAGGAAGGCGGGTACAGTCGCCTTTACTTCAACCCAGGCAAGGCAAGGATACGCGAACTCTGGACCGACTTCATCGAGTTCGAAAAACACGGCAAATGCGAGGACTCCGGGATCGGAGACCTCGATCAGGATGGCGACGTAGATTACGTTGCCAACGGCGGGCACGTCTTCTTCAACCCCGGAGGGAAGGAAGTGAGAAACCCTGCAAAGTGGACCAAGATGACCCTTTTCAAGAACGAGGCCCGCAATCCGGTAGTCAGTGATTTGGACGGTGACGGCCTGAATGACCTGATTGTCGGAGGGAAGGCCTGGTACAAACAACCACGCTTGGGTAAGCATGACGCTTCCAATTGGAAACGGTATGAACTGGGTGATGCGATCTGGCCAATGAACTGTATCGTAACCGACATGGATGGGGACGGACGAAAGGACATTCTGGTTCAAGAGCGCCGCAAGCAGGGTTTGTTTTATTACGTCAATCCAGGCAAAGACAAGATAACCAAACGCTGGCCGGTCAAGGTAATCGACGCTCAGCCAAGCGGCATGTTCGCGGCCCACGGAGACATCAACGGAGACGGCCTTCCCGACCTGATCAAGGCGGCGGCGAAAATCCGTATATTCCTGCGCAAAAACGAAAAAGGCCCTCCCCAATACGAAAGGGTCGAGATCGATATTCCCGCCCAGCCTTCCAGCGTATGGGTTCAGCCCAAGCCCAAGGGCGTCGCCATCTTCGAGATGAACGGGGATCCGGCCTATCCGGAAATCCTGATCATCCCGGAATTCGAAGCCCAGTTGTGGTACCTGACTCGAACGGGGAAAGGAATGTGGAAAAACACTTTGATGAGAATGCCCGCCCCCGAATCGCGCAAGAAGATGGACAATGCCTTTCTCGTCGACCTGGACGGAGACGGGGACACTGACGTTGCCACCACCGAGGAAAACGGGGGATGGGGAGTCATCTGGTTCGAGAATCCGGCTCGCTGACAATAGCTTTTTCTGTTAATGAATATTTGGACGGATGATCTGAGAAATTGCCCAGACAGGGGGTAATATATTTTGATTTCCTCTGCTTTGGGCGTTGAAATCTTTGGCTTCCGGGACATGAATGAACAGTTCATACCCATTCAACTCACCCAACACATTCGCCATGAAAAAAGTAACCACCTTGCTCCTGTTCACCCTTTGGGGACAAATTGCCTTCGGGGCAATATACGAAATGAGGACGTACGTGACCAACCCCGGCAAACTGGAAAACCTCAATGCCCGCTTCCGCGATCACACCGTGGGCTTGTTCAAAAAGCACGGAATTGAATCGGTTGGCTACTGGGTACCCACCGACGGTGAAAGTTCGAAGAACACCTTGATCTACGTCATCAAGCACGAGAGCAGGGATGCGGCCAAGGTATCCTGGAAGGCATTTGTTTCGGACCCCGCATGGAAGAAGGTAGCCCGGGAATCACAAGTGGAGGGAAAAATACTGGCCCAACGGCCTGACTCCGTATACATGAACGAGACCGATTACTCCTCCGCTTGGAAAAACGGGAAAGCTCAAAAAGACGACGTTTTCGAGTTGCGAATCTACAAAGCGGACGAGGGAAAGCTTGGGAAGCTTGATGCCCGGTTCCGGGATCATACGATCCGCATTTTCGAGAAGCACGGAATGAAGTCCGTATCCTACTGGCACCCGGTTGACGAACCGGATTCGAAGGACACCCTTATCTATATCATCAAGCACGAGAACCGTGAAGCGGCCAAGAAATCATGGAAGAATTTTCTCGCCGATCCGGAATGGAAAAAAGCGGCCAAAGCCTCCGGGGTCGGCCGATTGGCCAAACCTCCGGCAGCTACTTACATGAAGCCTACGGATTATTCCGCCATCCGTTAACGTCTCAACACACTGCACCCTTCTCCCATGCCCTGCCCGATCCGGTCGTTCGTTCTTCTCACTCTTCTGTTTGCTACTTTGGCAGACGGAGTAGAGCAGCAGCAAGCCCATTGGACCCAAAGCTATGATGCCGGATACGAGGACCTGAAAGGGGCTTATGCCGGTGGGTCGGAAATCATGCATATCGTTTCCCACAAAGGGAAGCTCTACGCATCAAATGGTTTTTGGGTGGATGCGCGCTGGGTGATTCCGCCTGACGGACAAAAGCAATCGGCCCAAGTTCTTCGCCTCGATTCCATGGCTGAGAAATGGCAAGTCGATCTGGACATGGGCGAATCAAACAACCGTGGCTTGGCCTACATGAAAGGCAACATCCTCAAATCCGTCACCTTTACCCGGGATGCCTCGGGCAATCCTCTCCCGAATCCTGAAAATTTGTTAGTCATGGCGGCTGGCGCGAACTTCGAGCGGGGAGGCGCAGTCTCGACGTGGACACGGGACGATAAGAAGAATGCCTGGGTTCATACCTTGGTCCGGCATGGTTCAAGCGTTGGAGGTATTCGATGGGTACCAAGGGACATGGAGGTATACCAGGATAAGAAAACCGGGATTGAGCGCATATTCCTGTCACTTGGAAATCCGGGCATCGTATCGGGGGTCTACGATCCCACGATCCCGGGCAAGATCAGATGGAGTCAGCACCTGGAATTCCCTTTCCCGGAAGGTGGCTCGCTCCATACCCGGCCTCTTGGGATCATCCAAGCCAACGGTTCACTCATGTTTTCGGAGGGAGGAGCGATATTCCGGAGGAAGGATGGGGTTCGTCCTTCCTACGAAAAGGTTATCGATCTGAATGAGGATACCGATACCGATGTGGGAGGCATCCGCGGACTGACCTCCATTGAGAACCCAAATGGCAAGGGGCATTCCCTCCTCTTTCTCTGGGCGCCGGGCGACCGCTCGAAAAGTCAGATCAAACGCCTGGATCCGGACGGCAAGGGCGGATACTCAGTCCACGACGAGGCAATGATCATGGAGCTCATGAAGCATAAATTGGGAGTCGACGTCTCCTATACCTTGGGGGCTCACAATATGGCGTATCCGTTCGTAGATCCGGAATCAGGAAAAACTGTTCACCTCATCGGGTTTCAAGGAAACATCAGGGGCAAGCATCACTTGAAATGGAAAGGAAGCGCCCTTTACGGCGGAGCCTTGTATGCCATCCGCTACCGCGACCTGACCTACAAGGTCCTGGAAGTAAACAACGCCTACAAGGACGGTAAGGCGATCCTGGTTTCCCCCCGGACGTTTTGCCAGTCACCGTTTGGGGACAAGGGCATTTTCATCGGTGGACATGACTCGAGCAGGAAGATCTCGGACGACATGGCTTGGATCTTTCACGCCCCGGTCGAGGTCGCCTTGGGCCGGGCAAAAGGTCAGGATGCAAAACCTTCCGCCACCAAACCAAAGCCAGCTCCGCGGTTACTCGAAGGCCCGCTTTACGAATTGCGCATCTATCATGCAAGCGAGGGACGGTTCCAACACTTGATCAAGCGCTTCCGCGAGCATACCGACCGGATCTTCAAAAAGCATGGATTGAAAGCTCTGGGCTATTGGATCCCAACCGAGGGATCGGCCAAGAAAAGGCGTAAGTTCGTCTATTTGCTCGAGCATCCGTCACGCTACGAAGCCTACCGTAACTGGACCAATTTCTTCAATGACAAGGAATGGGAAAAGGTAATGGACAAACCCGAGTTCCAAGGGTTGCTCTCCGAAAAGCCAACCCATTTCTTTCTGACTCCAAATGATTATTCCGCCCGCGCGAGGAACGAAATCACAAAGCCGGGTGGTATCTTCGAGTTACGCACCTATGTCGTGAACGAGGGAAAACTAACCGGTCTCAACACCCGCTTCCGCGAACACACCACGAGCCTTTTCAGCAAGCATGGAATCAAGAACCTTGGCTACTGGACCCCCTTTGATCAACCGGACAGGGAGGACACCCTGATCTACTTGATCCACCACGCCAACCGCAAACAAGCTGATCTCAACTGGAAAGAGTTTGGGCAGGATCCGAAATGGAAAAAGATCTCAAGGGAATCACAAGTGGACGGAAAGCTGCTGGCCCAACCACCCGAAAGACTCTACCTAAAGGCCTTGGACTTTTCACCCCTGCGATAAAGGCGTTGCGGAAAAACCCTCCGCGGCATTCAGGGTTTTATTTCAGTGGTACGGCCATCAGGCCCTTTGGCTTCAACTGTCCACGCAACACTTGCTTGCCCTTCACGTAAACGGTGACCACCTTTCCTGCGTTCGACATATTGTATACGAGCGCAGTCCTTGTGCCGTCCGGTTTCTTAAACACAACGGATGTGGGCAGATCCGTGTGGGATTCCGGATCAATCAATCCATAGGCCCGACTGGCATGGGCAAGGTAATAAGGAATGCCCGCATGCTTGGGGCTGGAAATTTTCCATTTCTTTTCCATCGCCTCGTCCAGTACCCGGCATATCTCGTCAGGCTGACAGAAAGCGGCATAAGCGGCCGTGACCTGACCCCAGTCGCCATCGATTCTTTCCCAAGTCATCTTGCCTTTGTCCTTTCCTTGACGCTTGAGCATTTGATTGAGTTGAAAGATCGAATGCTCCTTGTGAGCGCCGAAATAATTCATATGGGTCCAGGCCGGAAGCCATTGAATGCCGTAAATATGGATAGGCTCCCCACTAAACCAAGTCCATGCGCCCATGTCCCGATCGCGCATAACCGAGCAGATGGTTGGTTTGTAATTCGGAGACCAATTGGATTGCTCGGGGCTCTTCCATCCATAGGCATTGTTCCAATATTCGTGAACAGCCTCGGTCTCAATTGCATAACCCATTGCCCCGGTGGCCAGCATATCCTGATCCCCCAAGGCCGCTCCCAAAAGAAATGCGCCCGCCCAGGAACCGACCGCCTCGGAGGAGGACTCCTGGTTATTGCCGTCATACCCGCTGGACATGCCGCCCGCGTAGCTGTGTCCGGCCCAACATTCGAAAGTACGCAGACGGGGGTAGCGCGATGAACCCCGTTCCCATTCGGCATATTGCTTGACCACTTCCCGGGCAGGCGGTCCATATTTCGCAAGCCAGGCGGGGTCATGCATCCCGACGAGAGCTACGCTCATTGCGAGGTAACCGTAATGGAAGTGATTGTCGGTAAATTGCTCGGATCCGTAGCTGGGATTAAACCCGACAAGACCGCTCCAAGGCAATGGATAGCGGGCATAATAAAAGGCCTTTTCCCCCGGCTCATGGGTTAACCAATCAGCCGTGATGCGCCTTGCCTCGGCATACAAGTCCTTGGCGACGGGAAGTTGCAACTGCCAGGCCATGTTAAACGCCTGACAGGTCTTGAGCATGGATTTGCCACCCCAATAGGTATCACCACCCTGCCTTTCCTTGTCCTCCTTGGCGAGCAAGCCCTTCGCCCACCGCTCGATCAAACCGGAAAGAATCTCAGGCTTGAATTTGTCGTCCCTGGGAATCGGGAAGATTGGAATAATGCCCGTGAAAGGCCAGGAAATGGAAAACTGATTACCCTCGGCAACGATCATTTTCCCACGCCGTGTCTTGTACTCCGTGCCCACAAGTTTGAAATCGTGCGTGGTTTTGCGGTAGTGATGAGGGATCCATCCCTGAAGAACCGGGGCCCCATTGTCCGTCTTGATTTCCCAAGTAGTGTCGACCCGTCCCTTGGCCTGGTCGTACTTCCAATCAAACCGCGTATCGCGAGGTACGGCGGATGCATGCTTGGAAAACTGAGATGCGGAACTGAGATCCTTACCCAACGCGCTGATTGCCAGGAGCGGTCCGCTAAACTGAGTGAATTTACCTTTTGGCTTAAGGGAACCTCCGGGCGCATGCACTCCGTAGGCCGCACCTTGATAAAGAAGCGTTCCATCCGGTTTCACGACGCCCGGTATCTTTAGATCGAGCCCTTTTGGTTCGATCCAGACGTAGGGCATGCCCCGCCCAAAGGTAACGTCCGTCTTCTTGACCTTAGAGACGTGAAGGCGCATGGCAACGTGCCAGTCCCCCCAGCCCAAGGTGGAAGCATGAGAGAAGGCTCCGGACTTCGGGATCGATTCATTATCCGACAAAACGAAATGATCAGCGGAGACAAAACCCCACCCGCCCTTTGATTCATCTCTGAGGCGAATTTGACCTTGCTTGCCCTTGTATTTGCGAAGATCCCATTTGCGCCAACTGAAATCATTGCTTTTCTTTCCGACTTCCTGAAATACGGATTGACCGTCTACAAGAAGATGTACCCCGAGGATCGCCTTGTCATCCCCCCCGGCGATTTTGAAGTGAAGGAAATTCTTATCCAGGCTGAATTTTGGAGAAGTCGCCGTGCCAAGCCCACCATCATGGCCATAAAAACTTGCCGCAAACCGGGAACCGACGAAATTACTGCTGCCGTGTTGGGCATTGGTCATCGGGCTCGTGCCGAATGCCTTTCCCTCGAGAGTCCATCCCAAAGACGCCCAATCACTTTCAAAATCAAAAAGAACTTTTTCAGCAGGATTCGGGTCAGGGCTAAGATCAATGGGCTCGATCAGCAAGGGTTCGCCGGCAACCATTTCCGTTCCCGCATCATTCCATTTTTGCGGATACCAAATCTTTAGCGCGGATTCATCAGAGCTTACGGTAAAGGGATAGGCATACATCCGCCCAGGAAAAGGAGAGTCAGCAAGAAGGGTGGTCCACCAGTCGTTGGTTGGAAGGGGTCTTCCCTCAACGCCTGGCTCCAAGCGAATATCCTTGGCGTATAGCTTCTTTACCGACTCATTCTCAGGGGGAGCCTCGGCAAAATTCGCGGCATCGGAAAAGGATGAGAACAGTAAAAAGAAGAGCAACAAGGGGCCGTTTTTATTTTTCATGATGAAATAATCGAGGTACGCCTCCGAAATCGCGCGATTTGTTCGGTTGGAAGAAAAACGAGTATGCACTCCTTAAGCGAGCACTTGCTTGACGACGTGACCATGTACGTTGGTCAAGCGACGCTCGAGACCGTTGTGGTAAAAACTCAGGCGCTCGTGATCCAAACCCATCAGATGAAGAATGGTAGCATTGAAATCATAAATGGAAGTCTTGCCGGAAACCGACTTGAACCCAAACTCGTCACTCTTCCCGTAACTGAATCCCTTCTTCACCCCGGCACCGGCGAAGAAACAAGTGAACGCATCCGGATTATGATCACGACCGGTTCCGTTTCCTTGAAGGAATGGCATGCGTCCAAATTCCGAGCACCAAACCACGAGCGTGTCCTTAAGCAAGCCCCGCCGCTTCATATCACTGATAAGGGCGGCCGTTGGTTGATCCATGATCTCGGCCTGCATGGCATGTGTCTTGGCAATATTACTATGAGAGTCCCAGTTCGTAATACCATTTCCTCCGGAAGGATCGCTCCCGTTGAAAAGTTGGACTACCCGGACACCCTTCTCGAGCAAGCGGCGGGCGAGAATACAGTTCTTTGCATACTCACGTTTCAGCTCGGTTCCAGAATCCGTACCGTACTCTTTTTGAATGGAAGTAGGCTCGGTTGAAATATCCATCACATCAGGAATGGAGGTCTGCATTTTCCCAGCCAACTCGTAGCTTGCGATACGAGCGGCCAAGTCTGCATCCTTGGGATATTTTTCCAGATGCTTGCCATTGAGACGTTGAAGCAAGCCAATGGTTGCCTTGTCATCCTGGGCGGAGTAAGCAGATGGGCGGGCCAAGTTCGCTGGTGGATTCTTGGAATTGAAGTCGGTCCCTTGAAAGGCAGCGGGAAGAAACCCATTCCCAAAATTGTTCTTACCCGAACGGGCTGGTCCTCTGGGATCATTGATCGCTACGAAAGAAGGCAACTGATCGTTTTCCGAACCCAAGGCGTAAGTTGTCCATGAACCAAAGGATGGAAAACCTTCCATGGTGAATCCGGTGTTCATGAAATTCTCACCCTGTGGATGAGCGCTCGTTTGCGTATGCAATGCGTGCATGAAGCAAAAGTCATCTGCCAGGGAACCCAAGTTAGGCAAGAGTTCGGAAGTCATTTTCCCAGATTTCCCACGTGGCTTGAAATCCCAAAAAGGCTTGGCGATGTTCCCCGACGGACCTTCGAAGGTTACGGCTGGTATGCCAGGAGGCTTTTGCCCGTGATACTTAATCAGTTCGGGTTTGTAGTCAAAGGTATCGACGTGACTGACCGCGCCAGGGCAAAATATAACCAGAACCTGCTTGGCCGAGCCTTTGAAATGGGCATCCCGGGGGGCGTAGGGATTATCAGGATCGAAGTCAGGGCGAATAGGTGTCTTGCCAGTGAAACTAGTAGGGTCATCCGATGCGAGGAGTCCGTCTTTGCCTAGCAATTGGGCAAGTCCGAGGGCCCCGATCGAAAAGCCTGTGTTCTTCATGAACTGTCGACGGTTCAAGAGAGAACGGCCGATCGATGAAAGATTTTCCTCGTTATGGTTCATTGCTGGATAAGGTCAGGGGAGGAAGGCGAATTCATTGGAATTGATCAGGGAGCGGCAAACGATGGCAAGACCATGCTCAAGGGCCACCTCAAGTGCAGCCTTGCGTTCATCATTGGTCGGTTTGCGGGCAAGCAAAAGTTCAAACGACCGATTGACTGCACCAGCCAAATTATCCTCTCCTGCTTCACGCATGGCCCGTTTGGCCAAGTGCTTGGATTGATCGACTACAAAATCGCTGTTCATCAGATTCAAAGCCTGCAAAGGGGTCGTGGAAACCGGGCGCTTGGAACGCACCTGCCCGCAATCGGGAAAATCAAAGGCGGTAAAAATTCGGTCGTCCACTCTTCTCATCCGCTCCTGGTAAATCATGCGTCGCCAAGTCTCGGGGCCGAAATTATTGACGACTTTCCATTGGGCATAGGTCTTCTTGACGTTGTGGATCCGATAGCTCCTCCCACCCATTTCGGGATTCAACTTCCCCGAAGCTCGGAGAATCCCGTCCCGAATCACCTCGGCTTCAACCCGCCGGGGAGGGAAACGCCAAAGCAAGGTTGAGCCTGCATCCTTCTCCAGCCCTATTTCCGAGGGAGCGCTCGAACGGCGAAAGGCATCGGACGTAACAAGCATGCGGATGAATTCCTTCATCGACCAAGGGGTTCCCTCCGGTCGCGAAGGCTCGGCAAATTCAGCAGCCAGCCAATCGAGCAACTCGGGATGACTGGGGAGTGCGCCGGCCCGCCCGAAATCTCCTCCGGTCACCACCAGACCTGCGCCGAAAACATGTTGCCAGATCCGGTTGGCCATGACGCGCGCAGTCAGCGGATTGGATGAATCGACGACCCACTCCGCAAAGCGGGCTCGCCGAAGGTGGCCGCTGGCATCTCCCTTGACGCCAAGAGCACCCTGAAGGATTTTGGGGGCTGCTGGCAAAACCTCGTCACGCGGGTTCTCCGGACTTCCTCGATGCAACACGCGCGTAACCTTTGGTTTGATAAAACTGCCTACGAAACTTGGACGCGGCCCTTCCTCGGAAAGCTTGTAAGTCAGATGGGAAATTTCCCGAACCGCATCCGAGATCCCCTTGTCGTTGTCTTTTAATTTCCTGAACTTGTCAATGGAAGCGATCTCCTTCCAAGTACCGTCGGACAACTTGGCATGCACCACGAATTGATCGAAATTGAACTTGTTTTTTTGTTCGAGGTAATCGGTCTCGTAATAATATTCCCGGTTCGAACTGAGACGCAACCGACCGACCTTGACCGGAGACTTGAAGGAAAACTCCAGCCAGGGATTCTGCTTCTTCGGCTTGTTGTAACTCGCCTGCCAGCGCTGCGTTCCGAACTTACCGTCTATTACCCGGCCAACCGGAAAACGACCTCCCTGTTGGGCGAAGACATCGTCGGTTCTTACGGTCGTCCCTAGGGACTTGTGAGCCAAGTTAACGTTCTCGGTGGGAAGACCGAAGATCTCGACCTCGTCCAACCCAACGTAGCCAGACCAAAAATTGATCCGTATTCCAGTGGCCTCGACCGGGTTCCAGTGAACCTCTTTGTAAGCACCCCAATCTTCCTCCCACACCTTGGACTTGGATCGGATCTTGTTCCGGTTTTGGGAAATGCCCTTCCAAATGCTCTGGGCGCTTTGCTTGCGCGGATGATCCTTTGAAAACTCAGGGAACCGGCTCCCAAACTCAATATCCTGAAAAACTGCGGTCATGGAGTAGTAATCCTGAATCGAAATCGGATCGAACTTATGGTTATGGCAACGCGCGCAACTCATGGTCACCCCCATAAGCGAAGCCCCCACGGTCTGCATGATCTCGTCCATTCTGTCCGCCCGGGCCTGTCGAATCGCCGAAGCCTCCTGCCCGACCGTAGCGGCCGGCACATGGGGGCCCGCAACGAGAAAACCCAAAGCCTCACCCGTTCCCATACCATCCCCAGCCAACTGCTCCTGTACAAAACGGTTGTATGGAACATCTTCGTTAAAAGCCCGGATGACGTAATCCCGGTACACCCAGGCAAGCTTCCGGTAAAGGTTCGATTCCGAACCATTTGTCTCCGCCCAGCGAATGACGTCCAGCCAGTGCTGAGCCCAACGCTCCCCGAAATGAGGCGACGCCATCAACTCGTCCACCAATCCGGCATAAGCTTTCTCGGAATCCTTCTTTGATTCGGCCAGAAATTTGCGCACGCGATCAGGCTTGGGAGGCAAACCGGTCAACACGACCGAAGCGCGCCGGATCAACGACAAGGCATCGGCCGGCGGGTTGAAGGGAATCTCTTCCTTCTTGAGCCGGCTATCAAGAAACGCGTCCACGGGATGATCCGAAGCCTTCGGAACCTTTGGGCGTTCAACGGGCAGGAAAGACCAGTGGTCGGTACCCTCCTCAAGCTTGTCATTCATTTGGCCCGGCCAAACGGCGCCTTCCTTGATCCATTGCTCGAGCAAGGCAATTTCGTCGTCAAACAGAGGGTCCCCCTTCGGCGGCATCCGCTCCTCGGGATCCTTGCTCTTGATAAGTTCGAGCATAAAGCTCTTTTTCAAATCGCCTGAAACCATGGCGGGAAAACCGGAATCACCCCCTTTTAACAAATAAACTCGCCTGTCCACCCGGAAACCCGACTTCTGCTTTTCCGGGCCATGGCAGTCCATGCAGTAATCCTCCAGCAGGGGCAAAACGTCATCCTCGAAGTTCACCTTTGCAGACAGGGCAAGGCAGGGCAGGAAAAGTGCCAAGACCAGAGGGTAGCGGATATGGGATTTGGACATCGTTGGAATCTTATACTTTCAGCGCTTTTACGCAAGCAACGCAGAAGATTATACCTTTAGCTAGTTTTTCAGGAAAGGGAAGCAATAATTGGCAAATTTATCATATTTTAATGATTAACATAATAATTAAGGATCTTTTCCCCATTAAAAACAGAATTCCGTCTGAGCAGAAGATCGATTGCAGGACCGGGCTAAAGAAGTTCCCGGACAGGAGACCCTTCGGGAAGCATCTTCATCCGTCGACCCTTCGCAACCACCTCGGCAGTAGGATCGAGACCGAGCACGTGATAAACGGTGGCCGCAAAGTCGGCAACGGAGACCGGTCGGTCGGTCGGAGTCGCGGCATGCTTGTCGCTTTCGCCAACGACCATTCCGGTCTTCACGCCTCCTCCTCCCATGGTCAGGCTGAAGCAACTCGACCAATGATCGCGACCCGGTCCGCGCTTGTTCTGATTGAGTTTGGGGGTACGGCCGAATTCGCCAGCGGTGATCACCAAGGTGGTGTCCAGCATGCCCCGGTCATCAAGATCGTTCAGAAGGGCGGAATAACTGGCATCGTAAATGGGCAATTGCTTGTCCAAGTGGGGAAAGATACCCCAATGATGATCCCATGCATAAATCCCCGTGTCCACATACCCCTGAATAGTTACGAAACGTACGCCCGCCTCGACAAGCCTCCTTGCCAGAAGCATCCCCTGCCCTACTTGATTACGGCCATAAGCATCCCGGAGCTTCGATGGTTCGCTGGATAAGTCGAAGGCGTTTTTGGCCTGTGACGAAGTGGCAAGGCCAAGAGCCTTTTCAGTAAAAACGTCGTGCGTATGAGCGAACTCGAATTTTTGTTCCTGTTCGGATTGAAAAAGATCAAGAGAGCGCAAGAGACGTTTTCTTCCACCAAGCCGGGTCAGGTCGACGTTCTCCGGCGCATCGAAGGTGTTCACCGAGAAACCTGGTGAATTCGCATCCTGAGTAATGAGGAAAGGATCATAGGTATGACCAAGGTATCCACCATAACCCGGCGCGCTATGTCTGGGGTGCTTCATATCGCCCAAGTGCACGAATGGAGGAATGGGTGCCAATTGGTTCTGCTGCTTGCTCAGTACGGCCCCGATGCCAGGGGCTTGCATGTTTTTATCACGGGGACTCCCGCACATGATGTCCACGTCCCCCGCACCATGATCATTGGCGTAAGAATACATCGAGCGGATCATGGAAAACTTGTCTGCGCACTGGGCGAGTTTGGGCAATTGGTCACTTAACTGGATACCCGGAACGTTGGTGGGGATCGGATGGTATTTTCCGCGAATTTCAAGGGGGGCATCCGGTTTCATGTCATACATGTCAAGCTGACTGGCCCCACCCTGCAGAAACATGAAGATGACGTTGATCTGCTTACCCGGGCCCGATGCTTCATTCGCCAAGACTTCGGGCAACGACAACCCCAGAGGGGAAATGGCCCCTAGCGTAAGTCCGCCCATCTTGAAAAACTCTCGGCGATTCATACCATTCAAGCTAACACGAAAACGCCCCTGCAAAAAGGGGAATTTTCAGGTTCTTGGGACTTTGATGCCCAAGGGCAAAGTTGACCGGCATGCGAAAGAAAAACAACCGGTAACCGTCAAACATCCTGCTGTTTTTTTGGGCCCGAGCTTGCGCTTGAGATACAAAGACCGACATAATGCCTCCGAAGAACCCGATGTTTAATCCTAAATTCAAGAAACCCCGGAAGAAGTAAATGAAACCACTCCTCACGATTATCTTCACGACATTTCTGCACCTGTCGCTTTTTTCCGCCCGCCCCAATATCGTCCTGATCCTCGTTGACGACATGGGCTATGGTGACCTCGGTTGCTACGGTCACCCGAAAGCCAAGACGCCGGTGATTGATCGGTTGGCCAAGCAGGGCGCGCGTTTTACGCAGCACTATGCCAATGGACCTGAGTGCAGTCCCACCCGCACCGCCCTTCTGACCGGGCGCTACCAACAACGCGCCGGCGGATTGGAATGCGCAATCGGGACCGGCAACGTGGGACGCTATGATGATGCGATCCGCTTGGCCGGCCAACGCCAATTGGGCTTGCCGGCCAAACAGGTGGTTTTGCCTTCGGCCCTCAAGCCCGCAGGTTACTCATGTGGCGTATTCGGCAAATGGCACTTGGGTTACGAACCGCAATTCAATCCGATGGAACACGGATGGGACGACTTCTTCGGATACATGGGGGGTAACGTGCATTACTTTAACCACCGTGAAACAAGTGATCTGCACGTACTCTATCGCGGTCGACTCCCTGTGCATACCGAGGGTTACATGACTCACCTCATTACCGATTCCTCAATCAAGTTTATCGAACAAAACAAGGACGATCCTTTCTTTCTCTACGTCTCGCACGAATGTCCGCATTTTCCTTTTCAAGGACCGGATGACTCCGAAAAGGTAGTGAACAAGGAGAACTGGATGAAGCCCGATGCGCAAACTTACGTAGCCATGCTTGAGGATCTGGACCGTGAGGTGGGTCGATTGCTTTCGGCTCTGGAAAAACACAAACTGAGCGACAATACACTGGTCGTTTTCGTATCCGATAACGGAGGTTTTTCCGGCGCCGCAAACATGGGACCTCTTAACGGGGCCAAGAGCACTACCTTGGAAGGGGGCATCCGCGTCCCGTTGATCATGCGTTGGCCGAACAAGATTGAGCCCGGCAGCACAAGTAATCAGGTCTGCGCCACTTTCGACCTGACCCGTTCGATCCTCAACCTTGCTCAAGCCAAAGTTCCCGGGGAACAACTGGACGGTTTGGATATCGTCAAACACGTGACAGCTCGCAAGCCTGATTTTGAACGGACCCTTTTTTGGCGGGGCAAAAGAGGTGAACGTACTTGGTCGGCCGTACGTCAGGGTGATCTGAAATACGTACGAAAGAAAGAAGGGGAAACCCAGGAATGGCTCTTTGATCTATCCAAGGATATCGGTGAAAAAACGAACCTGAGCTCTTCCAGACCAAAAGAGTTTGCACTCCTGAAAAAGCTCCTCGCCGATTGGGAAAAGGAAGTACAGCCGATTCGTTGAAGACTTCATGATTCCTCCTTTTCCAAAAGCTTTCGAAGAGGATGGATTCGTCGCGGTGCCTCAGTTCTGCAACCCGGTGGAACTATCCGCAATCGAGCCCGCTCTGGCGCGCTTCATTGACCTCAGGGTTCCCCAGTTACCGGCTGAAGAGGTGTTTTACGAGGACAAGGCAAAACCGGAGACCCTGAAGCAAATTCAGCGCATGCACGAACACGATGATTTCTTTGGCGCGTTTATGCAGGAAAAGCCCAAAGCCTTGGCGGAAGAGTTATTGGGGGAACCAGTCATCGGTAAAAACCTGCAGTACTTCAACAAGCCGCCTGGCATGAGCCAGGCCACTCCCGCCCATCAAGATGGCCATTACTTCATGCTGCAACCTTGTCAGGCAGTAACCATGTGGATGGCGCTCGATACCGTGGACGAGGAAAATGGATGCGTGCGCTACCTTCGGGGATCCCACCTCGATGGGATGCGTCCGCATGAACGCACCCAAACACTCGGGTTTTCGCAAGGCATCGTGAATTTCGGAAAGAACGAGAGCCGTGAGGAAGTCCCCTGCCCCGCAAAACCGGGAGATCTGTTGGCCCACCATGCATTGACCATCCACCGGGCAGATGCCAATGACAGTCCCACCCGAACCCGGCAGGCGTTGGGCTTTGTCTTCTACGGCGAAAGCGCCCGCGAAGACAAAGTCGCTCATGAAGCCTATCAGAAAAACCTCGCGGACGAGATGTCTGCTTTGGGAAAAATCTGACCAATCAAGCTGGAAGAACAGGATGCAATGGCCTGCCCTTGAAAGGCAACCTAGAGCTTTTGCTTAGGCGGAGGGGCGGCTTCCTTGTTACGGAATCCGTACATCGGCAGGAGACGGTAGTACACTTCCAGGCTAAGGGTGGCCAATGTGGTGGAAACGACACGCCCGCCCGTAGCGGCATGCTCGGCTCCCTTGTCCCAACTGCCGGCATCGGAGCCATTCTTGTTTTGTAGGCGGGGAAGGGTTTCCTTAAGTCGATCGTTCCAGTCCGCCCAGACGGGACCTTGGTGTTGATAGAGGGCAAGGGTGCCGTAATAGACGTAGTAGTAGGCCGGGTTGTTGACGCTCATGGGACGCATCTTGAGGGCTTGGGCGCCCTCGGGCATTCTCGGATCGCTCGGGTGAACGAGGTCAAGTTGGCGGCAGAACATGCCGGTTGCGGTCATAGCCTGGTTGTTGCTCTGCGGTCCGGTGTAGCCATACAGCCCTCCATGCTTGCCCCCGGCCGCCTTGTCGAACCAACCTCGGGCATTCTCGAAGACGCTCTCATCCACCTCGATCCCTGCCATGCGGGCACTATGCAAGGCCATGTATTGCCAGCCAGTGACCGAAGTGTCCGAGTCACCGGGTTTCGGGTTGTAGCGCCAGCCCCCATTTTTGGACTGGGCTGAGACGATGAGTTGAATCGCCTTTTCGGCCGGTTCCCGGAGACTGGGGTCTTTACTCAAGCCATAAGCTTCGCAAAGAGCGATGGCGGCGATTCCATGACAGTACATTCGTCCCTTCCCACGCAAGTCCCCGTTCTCCTTTTGCTGGGAGATGAGCCATTTGAGGGCCTTTTTAACATTGCCCTGAAATTTACCGGCTTTGTCATGACTGACCCCCCAACCGTAGTAGCAAAGGAGTGCCAGACCAGCGCTTGCGGTATCGAAATCTCCTCCGCCTCCGTGCTTTTTGGTATCCCAGCGACCGTCTGGTTCCTGATGACGAGAAAGCCATTCGAGAGCCAAGCCAATGGCTCTCTCGGTGGCATCCGATCCACCGAGTTGCTCGATGACCTCAAGTGAGGGCTTGTCCCTTTTCTTACGGACCAGATCGGTCAGAGCGCGAGGGTCAATGGTATCCTTCGGCGTTTGCAATTCCCCAGGCAAAAGCGGATCGGTCTCGGGATCGGTCCCGGGAAGATTGAGACTTGTGATTGCGACGTTTCCGACACCGGCAAGGGGCGGTGGATCACCTTTGGCTTCCAAACCGGTGTGGGCAACGATTACGTCACCTCCCGTATCGGTCGTCTCCGCTGCGGCATCACCGGGTTCAATCTGTTCGGCCTCGGTTTTGGTTTCGGTTGCCTTGTTTGCGATCTCGGCCTTCTCGGCGGATTTTTCCGTCTCCACTTGGGGCACGGCTTCGGTGGGGCGGAAAAGATCGGCCTCGGGGTTGGCGGGTTCGACCGCTTTTTGGGGTTCTCCCGGATCGCGCTCCTCGAGTTCCGGGGTTTCCGGTTCGGGAAGGGAGGTTTCCGGCAAGGCGGTCATGGGAGGGGAAATCTTATCCGGCTTGGTTACCGGTTGTTCCGCAGTCTCGACGTTCGCCTTGGACGGACGCACGTCACTCACCAGGGAAGACTTGCTGGTCCGGGTAATGATTGGGGTGGTCTTTGTCTGGACTTGAGGTTCGAGAACGGGGATCTTGAAATCGCTTTCCAACTGATCCGCAACCAAGGCGATCGGGGTCTCGGCAATTTGGGCTTCCTCGGGGGTACTCTCGAGAGCCAGTTCCTCTTGGGCAAGGGCATCGATACTAATCGCGATCTCCGGTTCCTGAGGTTCGCCTCCGGCGGTAAATTCCTTGGTGATCATCCAAATCATCATGAGGAAAAGAAGGGCCAGATGGATGGCGATCGATCCTGCAAGGCACTTGTGGTAAAGACTGGTTATGTCGCTCCAATGCTCCAGGATATAGATCAGCGCAACCAAGGCTGCGATGGCCAAGAGTATCCACCAGATGATATTGCCCAGCATGCTCATGAACTGGTCCCAGCGGGAATAATCGGTATAGCCGAAGACCTCCCGGGTGGTCGTGCGGTAGAGGCGGTAGTCCTCCCCTTCCGCAGCACCCGCCCCGACTTCTGTCTCCTCCAGTCCGGAACCGCTGAAAAGCAGGTCAAAACCGTCCATCCTGACCGCGGGATCGGTTGCCTCGCCACCCTCGAAGTAAAGATCAACCTTTTCCGGGGCCAGTTCCTTCCCCCCGACCACCCGGCTCAGGTAAAGACTGAACCCGGACTTGTCGTCACGGTCACGGTCAGAGGCTAGGAAAACGTGATCCCCACGGGCGGTCAGAGCAACCTGAAGATCGGCCTCTTTCGAATTGAGGTGGTCGACAGGTTGGGCTGCCGTGAACTGCGGGAAAGGGTTCGCCGTTTCTTCGGCGGAATCTTCGCCTTCCTGATCCTCGGAAGTGAACCGATCGGCCACGAAGATATCTTCTCCCTTGCCCGAGCGGTCGGAAGAGAAAAAGAGGCGTTCGCCATCTGGCGAAGTGGACGGTCCAAGCTCATCGCTATCCGTGTTGACGTCCAAGCCAAGAGGTTCCGGAGTGCCCCAACCTTCATCCTGCCTCTTGGAAACGTAAAGGTCATATCCCCCTTGGCCCCCTTCACGGTCAGAGGAAAAATAAAGGAATTTGCCATCCCGCGAAAAGACAGGTCCCCGGTCGTTCGAGAGACTGTTCAGGGATTTCATGTTTTCGGGAGCCGACCAGGTCCGCCCGTTCCATTGGGACAAATACATGTCCGTTCCGCTTACGTTGTCGTCGCGGCGGACGATAATCATACTGGTCCCATTGGGAGAGAAGCTGGCTTCCAAGCGGGTACCGTTCAAATCCTCAAGCCCGGCGTTTCCAGGATTCCCCACAGGGTCTTCCCAAAGGACAAAACGCGCTTTGTCTTCCTCAACTCCAACCTGCATACCCGATTCGTCCGTAAAGTAAGCCCAGACGTTCTGGCTCAAGTTATCCCAAGTCAGCCAGCACAGACCTGCAAAAATGCAACCGAGCGTAGCTAGAAGAAGACCTCGAAAAACCTTCCGCTTTTTCTCCGCCTTACGCTTGTCTTCAGTATCTTCGTTCATACCTTTCAGCTCGTTGCGGAGGAAGCCTCGGGCGCCTTCTTTTCGGAAGATGGTTTCCGGAAGGCGCGGAGGTAAGAGTAAACCAAAAGAATTCCGGTTAGAAAGAGCCCGGCAAGCAACTCGACGTTTCGACCGAACCAATCGGAGGTGGGAGTCTTGGAGTAATCGAATTTCCTGATCACCCGCTTGCTCTTGGCCTCATAAAGATCGTACGGGTTGCCGTTTCGGTCGGAATTAAAAAGCAGGTGAAAACCGGCCATCCTAACAGCTGGATGAGATTCGTTGGCCGGGCCGTTGATTTCCTCCCCCATATTGTAAGGCTTGACCGGTTCGCCGCCGATCAACCTCGACCGGTAAATGTCCGACCCGCCGAAACCTTCTTCCCTCGTCGAGGTGAAATAAAGAAAATCGCCGTGATCCGTAAGAACAGGAGCTCCGTCCGTTCCGGGAGAACTCAGCAGAGGCAGGTGCTTGGCCATCCGGAAAACGGGAACCTTCGGAAGTTTCTCCCCCTCCAGAACGTCCGTGCTCGGACCCGTGGGATCAGGTTCGAACCCGAGCCCATAAAGTGGCGTATAACGGTAGTGAGCCTCCATGCAAAGGGTCACAAGAGCGGTCATGATTCCCTTGCCCATCTGATTGGTATGAGAACCTTTGAGTGTCCAGGAACCATCAGCCTCCTGTGCCTTGACGAAACTTTCCTGCATCTTTCCGAGCCATTTTCTCCAGACCGGACCCTGATGCTGGTACGCAGCCAAAGTCCCGTAATAGGCGTAATAGATATCATTCAGATCGAAGCCCGACTTGTCCAAAATCATGGATGATTCGAATGCCTTGGATGCATTGGAGGAAGCGCCCATGAGCTGAGCGCAGAAAAAACCGACCGCATTCATGGCGTTCGATCCTTTCCCTCCGCCAGGTGAATCCGTGTACCCATAGGATCCACCGTCTTTCCCTCCGCTTATTTCCCTAAGGAAGCGCTTGACCCCCGTCCTCGTCTTTTTGGGGATGGGGATGCCCGACATCTCACCACTAGCCAAGGCCATGATCATCCAGCCACTGACCGACAGGTCTCCCTTCTCATTGGGTTTGTAGCGCCATCCGCCTTCCTCGTGTTGGGATTGTTCGATAAAATCGATGGCCCGCTGAGCAGGCGAGCGCAGGTTCTTGTCCTTGGTCACGCCATAGGCCTCCACCATGGCAAGGGACGCAATTCCATGATCGTACATGTTGCCCTTCTTACCGCGCAAATCGCCATTCGGGAGTTGTTGCTCAATCAACCAATCCAAACCCCGGCGAACGTTGTCCTTGTATTTGCAGGGCAAGTCATGCCGTTCGCCACGACCGTAAAGAGCAAGCAAACTGAAGGCTGTGGCAGCCATGTCGTGACCACCTCCTCCACCGGTTTTTTGAATATCCCATCGGCCGTCCTCTTCCTGAATGGAAACCAAGTAGGCCAAGGCCTTGTTCACCGCTTTCTCACTTTGCTCGGTCCCGCCAAGCTTGGCCATGACCCGAACATCCCCAAGGGCTCCTTCCCTGAGTGAATAAAGTATGCTTTGCTGGCGTTCGCTGAAAAGACCGAGAAGTTCGTTACCCGCAACGTCTGCGGAGAACAGATCGAAGTCCACCTTCCGGTCGTCCACGTTCTCCAACTGGGCGGCGACCGAAGCTTCCATGGCCTCTTTTTCGCTTATATCCGTAGCCGGGTGGGGACGATTGGAGGAGAAGAAAAGTTTTGTGGAATCAGGAGTGATGGCAGGATCGATTTCGTCAAAAGGAGTATTGACCGAAGACGAGAGGGGAAGCGGCCAAGCATATTCAACCCCGTCCCATTTCGATACCCAAATATCTTCCCCTCCTTGCCCTCCGGGACGATTACTGCTGAAGAGCAACAGGTTGCCATCTCCACTCAGAGTCGGTGAATTCTCGTGAAAGTTGCTGTTCAGGGCGCGCATGGGTTTGGATTCCCCCCAACTAGAACCATCCCACAGGCGGAGAAAAAGATTGGTGTCATTGCCCTCCCCCGTCTTGCCGGCATAAACCATGCGGGCGCCGTCGGAGGAAATAACGGTTTGGTCGATGAAGTCTTGCGAAGCATTCGTCTCTCCGACTGCCTCGGCATCCTCCCACAGGACGTAACCCGGATCAACGTCTTTGGCCACCTGCTTGACCCTGATGTCATCGGTGTAGGTGTACCAGCGCCAAGGCTGTAAATGCCAAATGCTGAAAAGAACGGCGCCAATCACTATGCAAAGAGCCCCCCAGGCATAGATTTTGTATCTTCTGCGCCTGGTCAAGCCAAGCCATGCCTTGGTTTCTTCCTGCTCTTTTTCGTCTTTGGGCATCGGGTGTACAGTTACTTCTCGGTTTTGACTGCGATATTGGCCTTGGGAACGCCCACGCTTCGACAGATTGAAATAACGTTTGCGAGGTACAGATGCTTGGCATCCTGATCACAACGAATGAGGACCTTGATGTCTGGCTTCTTGTCCACCTGCTGCTTGGTCCATTCGGAAACCTGTTCCTCCGTAAACTGCTGGCCCATCACTACGTAGGAACCATTCTCCCGGATATTGATCTTGGCCAGGTTGCCTGTGGACTGAGTCAGGGACTGATTCCTAGCATCAACCGGAAGATTCACCATGTGGTCGATTTCCTCCTCCTTGAAAGTGGTCGTTACCAAAAAGAATATGATGAGGATGAACATGACGTCGATCATGCTGGAGATATTGATAATATCCCCTTCCTGCGATGAGCTTTTCCGACGGCAGTTCATGATTCCTCGGTTTTATTCTGGGCAGTCTTTTTCGTCTTCGAAGGGGCTCTTCTATTTGTTGATGCAGATCCCTTCGTGGAGGAAAGCGCATGTTGCACGACAAACTCGGTTCCCGACTCATCAATATGATCGATCGCCCGGTCGGCCCTTGAGGAGAGCCATTGGAAAAGGAGCAGTACGGGGATGGCGATGGTCAACCCGGCTGCAGTACTGATCAGGGCTTGGTAGATGCCATCTGCCAGCTCGGAAGTCTTGGCTGCGCCTCCCGCATCCGCGGTTTTCTGGAAAGCGTCGATCATCCCGTAAACCGTACCCAGAAGACCGAGCAACGGACAAACGCCCGCAATCACCGAAAGGGGGCGGACACTGCGTTTGATTTTCTCCGCCTCCCGACCGGCGGCGTCCTCCATGGCCTTTCCAACCGCTTCATGGCCCTGCTTTCGCCATTGCAAGCCAGCCTTGAAAATATGGGCTGCCGAGTTTGGATACTTTTCGCAAATCTCCCCGGCGGTCTTGGCATCGCTTCCCCAAGCCTCTCCAAATTCGGTTACGAAAGCTTCCGGAAGAATCCGGTCCTTGCCAAGCGAGATAAAACGTTCGAGCCCCAGAGCCAAAGCGAGGATGGAGGCAATACCGAGTGGAATCATGACCGGACCGCCTTTCTTGATCAGGCCCCACATGGTATTTTCATCGTCCGTCGCTATGCCCCCTTCGGCAGCCATGGCCATCGAGGCAAAGGCCAACGTGACGAAAGCCATGAAGGCGAACGTTCTCATTGGAGAAATGGACGGTAGTAAGTCGGAGTGTTTGATTTTCATTGTTTGTTGATTAAAAGTTTGGTCTACCCGGCTCGAAGTTGATCGAGCAATTGGCGAGCCACCGTGGCGGCTTTCTCCTTGCCGAGAACCGGATGGTTCAGAATGTCCTTGAACCGCTGCATGGCTTCCTCGCGTTTGCTTTGAGCCAAAAGTACACGGCCGATCTCAAGAATCGATTTGGCCTGCCAACTCGGATACTTCTTGAAGGATTTGTCAATTTCAAGATGAACGAACCGGGCGATAGCCTCGTCGTATTTCTTCATGTTAAAATAACATTCTCCGGTCTGGAATTGAGCTCGCACCGTCCACAGGTCGATCTTCTTGGAATCCCCCTCCAGAAGTTTGGCGTACTCGCGAATGGCTTCACTAGGCTTGTCGTTGTTCTCGAAGGAAAAGCCTAGTCCGAAACGGGCGTTGCGGGTCCATTTGCTCTCCCTAAACCGGGAAAGAAAGTTCTCGTAGGTCTTGCCCGCTTCCTTTTGCATCCCGGTCAGGGCTTGGGTTTCGCCCAATCGCATAAGGACGGACTCGGACAAAGTCTCGTCCAAGTTTCGAATCTTGGCGGCTGCTTCGAAGTGATCGCGGGCAACTGCAGTTTCCTTGATCCTGAATCTCGACTCTCCTGCTTGGAAAAGCATCGATCCGCGAAGTTTGGAATCCGGGTAGTCCTTGATCAATTCCTCGAACATCTCGGCGGCGATCTGATGGTCTCCCTTCTTGTAATGAGCGCTGGCCAATTGAACGCGGATAGGTTCCCGCAAGGTTTCGTCCTTCATCGACTTGAGGGTCTCGGTCAGTTCGGCAATTACTTTTTCCTGAGCCCCGACGTCTAGATTCAGCTCGGCCATTTCGCTCTGCACCTTGATCACGAGCAGGCTTTGCGGATGATCGGCCAGAAGTTTTTCGTACAGGGCGGTGGCTTCCTTGTCGCGCTTGCGGGCCCGTTGGGCCCAAGCCCATTCGTAGAGAGCCTGATCCGCCAGTTCCGACTTCGGGTGCTTTTCCGTGACCTCCTTGAAATAATTGGATGCCGTATCCCAATCCTCCTTCTTGGTGGCCGAGAGGCCCGCGTAGTAGATTATAAGGGGCAGTTTCTCGTGTTCCCTGAATTGCCTGAGCATATTGGGAAAATGCTTGGACGCTTCCTCAAAATTCTCTTCTTGAATAAGAGCGATTCCTCGCTGAAAGGCGGCATCCGGTCCGAGCGAATCGTTAGACGGAACTTTGGCGAAACGCTCGGCTGCCTGCTCGTGCTTATTCTCGGTAGCCTCGACCCAGCCAAGATAATAATTCACGCGCGAGCGTTGAGCAGGGGCGGTTTGCCTAAACGGATCCTTGTTCTCCTTGTCCTTGCCGAGAAATCTTTCCATCGCCGTACGAGCCCGTTTCAGGTCTCCGGTCAGGTAAGCTAGCCGGCCTTGCTCGGCCAAGGCCATCGGCAAATGGGGCGATGCCTCGGGGTAATGATCGGTGAGAAGAAGAAGGTTCTCGAGAGATTTCTCCTTCTGTTCGGTCCGGTCACAGGCAACGGCCAATTGAATGAGGGCGGTATCGAGGTTTGGACCGGCGGTCACTTTGGGCCTTTTGCGATCCTTTATCTTCTCTCCGACAAAATCCTCAAGTGGTTGGATGGATTCCTTCCATTTTTCCTGCCGGAAATAAGCATCCCCTACAAGGAAGGAGAGTTGAGCAAAGAGAGGCCCTTCCGGTTTCTTGTCGAGAAGTGGGCGGGCGCTGGCAAGCGCTTGATCCCATCGTTTGGCATTATGATGAACTTGAGCCATTCGCATCTGAGCGGCCAGAAGATTGGGATGTTCCTTGTCCGCTTTGACAAATTCTCCGTAGGCTTTGGCGGCCTCGTCTCCACGGTTCATCAAATAGAGGTTTTCCGCCCGCAGGAAGCGCATATCCCCCGCCAAAGAATGATCCGGAAATTTAGGTAGGAAATTGACCGTCGAATTCAAGCTGTTGCCATAATCCTTGATCTTGTGCAGGCAGGTGGCACGCTGTGCCATGACCTCTGCCATTTGACCAAACTTGCGACGACTCTCGACGTGAGCGAGCGCATCGGAGGCCTTTTTCCAATCCGGTTCCTTTTTAGCCATCAGGGCGTTTGCGTAGTCAAACTCGATATCGTCAATCACCTCGGAACGATTGAAACGACTGATCGATTCGCCGAGGATTTCGGCGGACCGATCGTAATTGTCCTGACGACGGGAAAAGACACGGGCCCACCAAAGGGTAGCCTTGGCGGCCAACAGGTCCTTCTCCCCAGCCAACTCGGCAAATTTCTGGTCGGCTTTTTTGTAGTCCTCCAGTTCAAGAAGACAACGGGCCAAGTAGAACTTGGCTTCCCGGACATGAGCCAAGGTATCGGGCTGTTGATCCTTCTTCGCCTTGTTCCCTTTCTTCTTTTTCGGATCTCCATGATCACCCATCTTCAAGTAGGTCTCGAAATCGGACAGTGCCAAGTCGAACTTCTTGAGCAAAAAGCGGGCAAGACCCAGTTGATAGCGGCATTCTGCGGCATCCGGACCGCTCATCCCAGGCAAAGCCGCCACGAAGGCGGGTTCCGCCTTTTCGTATTCATTCAGGTTGAGATGACTTTGACCCTGCAAATAAGCAGCCATGACCTTCCATTGGTCGCTCGTCTCCAGATCGGCAACCTGTGCCAGGGACTCGGCGGCTTCCTTGTGCTTTTTCAGTTGATAATAAGCCAAGCCTCTCTGGTAAAGTCCGCGGGCCGCCTGATCGGGAGATGGCTTGGCACTGGCAAGTTTACCCGTCCATTCGATCACGCTTTCCCATTCCGACTTGGAAAACGATACGTCGCAAATCGCAGCCAGAGCCGCAACCTTGAATGCTTGGTTCTTGAGGTCTTTTTGCTGGTCAATGAAAAGCTTCCGGGCATCGTCCTTGCGACCTGTATTGAGCATGCACCTGCCCTGAAGCATGATGATGCGCTCACGATCGATCTCCTTGTCCAGTCTTGATTTCTTAAGAAGGGTATCCAAGTGGGGCATCGCTTTTTCGTAGAGCTTAAGAGAATAAAAACTCAGGGCCAGTCCACGTCGCGCGAGGTCAGCTTTGGCATGATTCCCATTCTTGCTTAGAAAACTCTCGAACTGGGCCACCGCAACCGGGTAGAGCTTTCGGTTATAGGCGGCGTTAGCGATGTAATATTCTTCCAAGACAGGATCATCCTTGCCTTGAAGCGGGCTCAGCCCAAACCACAAAGCCAAGAGCGAAAAACAAAGAAGACGAAGATTAGGCTTCGCTTTCATTATCGAATGGGTGGCAGAAAAGAGGTCATTGGAAAAAGGGTACTTGCATAAGCGGTAGCTTATTGGCTTATCGGGTCAAGAAGTATTCCTGCTCTAATGGTTTTTTTATCGAAAAGACCAAATTCAAGTTTACCTGATCCGCAAGGTTGTTGCTTGCCATGACTTGGTAATTCAAGGAGACCCTAGTTTCGAACAATCCAGACGAACACCCATGAAAAATCTTCTTATCCTCTTCGGCACATTGACCTGCGCCTCCCTGCTCTCGGCTCAACCGAACCAGCCCGTGCCCAAGGCAAAACTCCTCCAACTTACAGGCGACTTCGAGAAAGCTTCGCTCGGTAAAGACGTCCAAATCCTCTGGCTCTATGGACCGGAGGATCACAGGGGCGGAGAACATGACTATGTCAGAATCAAGGATTTGTTCGTGCCTTTGCTAAAGCAAATTCCGCGTGTTTCAGTAGACGAAGCCTATCAGTTTCCCTCCCAAGCTCAATTCGACAAGGCGGACCTGTTGATCCAGTTCCTCCATCAACCTGCCATCACGGACAAGCAGTTCGCCAGTTATCAGAAGTTCGTCGATGACGGAGGAAGGGTCGTGTCCATTCATGAGTCCTGCATCATTCGCCCGATTGAACGGGCCCACAAGCTGGCTGGCTGCATTGGATGCTCATGGAAAGGCAACAAGGATTCGCGCTGGAGCAAGTTCAGCCGGAAAGAACCCCTCTTCCTCAACACTAAACACCCGGTCTTTGCCGGCTTGCCCAAGAGCATGCGCTTCAATGACGAGTCGTATTGGAACATGATCCAGCGTGACGAGGTCAAGGTCATCGGGGCAGTCGGCACGTCAGCCAACACGGATGCCCAATCCTTCGCCGAGATACTCGAAACCAAAGGCGCCCGCGGACAGGCGTTCTGGACCTATACCTCAGGGAAAGGCCGGGTCTTCGGGACGACTACCGGACATTTCACCTACACTTACCACGATCCCATGTACCGCTTGCTACTCGTACGGG
>JAOLZO010000033.1 GCA_028343845.1 Verrucomicrobiota bacterium
GAAAGGCGAAGGAGAGCAAAACGCCGGCAACGGCTCCACCCATGCTAAACCTGTCTGGAATAAGCATGGTCTCCATATCGATCACAACCACTGCGAGCATCAGCCAGGCAAAGACGCACCCCCCGATCAATTGCCCCACGTCCGGAACTTGCGAATAACGGTAAAAAAGGAAGCCGAAGAGAATGGCGCAAAATGACTCGACTAGCCAATAGCGCATGGGGATCTTAAAAAAACAGCATTTGGCCCGGCCTCCTTGAATCAGCCAAGTGACGATTGGAAGGTTTCTGACCCATGGGATCGGAGTTTTGCATTGTGGACAGGAAGAACGAGGTGACACGATCGATTGACCGACAGGAATCCGGTACGCGCAAACGTTTAGAAAACTCCCCAAGACCGCTCCCAGTACAATACCAGTTAGAAGCATGACGGACTGATCTGATAGAAACTCCTCCATGGCTTTCAGCTCTTTTGCATGACCTCCTTGGCACAAGCAAACATACTGTCCGCACAGACTTGCTCGCTCGTCCAAATCTCCAAGGCTTTGGCGGCTTGATGAACGAGCATGGACAAACCGTTCTCTCTAGCCAAACCAGCCAAGCCGGCCTCCTTGAGCAATGCGGTTTCGGGGGGGTTGTAAATCATGTCGTACACTTTGGTCGAAGAAGGCAAGCCACTCAAGGAGATAGGCGAAGGATCTGTTTGGGCAAGTCCCAAGGAAGTGGCGTTTATGATCAATAGGTTTTGAAACTCCATAATTTCTTGAGGAATCTCTGACAAAACAAACGGACGGATTCGATCTTGCTCGAACTCCCGGCACAGGGCTTCATTCAGTTCCTCGAGCCGGGCAGAAGACCGGTTCGCTACCCAGACGCATTCGCATCCGCTCAACAAGCATCTTGCGACGGCGGCTCGGGCGGCTCCGCCGGCACCTAGAACCAAAACCGAAGAAGCAGGCAAGGACGCCTTCAACTCGTCGGAAACGGCAGTTTCCAAACCATATCCATCGGTATTGTAGCCCTTCCAACCCGTTCCGTCCCAAGCCAGGGTGTTAACCGCCCCCATGAGATTGGCCTCGTCGTCAATCCAATCGAGCAAAGGCAAAACCTCCACTTTGTGAGGAATAGTCAAATTAATCCCGCGATACCCCATTCGAGCAAGCTTGGGCAATGCCTCAGGCAGTTCACTTGCCTGTACTTCTATTTTGTCATAGCGCCAATGAACAAAACGTTCGTCCTTTTCACTCAACTTGCGAAGGGCGGAATTATGCAGGCTCGGACTGATGGAATGGGCAATTGGATACCCTAAAACCGCCAAACCCACTTTTTCGGAGGGCAAAGCGCTCAGGCCTGAAAGTTGAATGGGCAGATCAGGCACTGGTAGCAATCCCTTGAATTCGCTCGAATTCAAGAACGAAGGTATTGAAGAGTCGAGCCTTTGCCTGATCCTCCGCCAATGAGTAATGGTGAACCAGATTGCGGCAACCTCTGGTCAAAGTATCCGCCACCGTTACCGGCAAAAGCACGGAACCGGAATTCTCGATCGAATATTCTTCAAGAAGTCCACCCATTTGATCGAAGTCATAGAATTTCCCTCCAGCCCAAGGATCCAGATAAAACGGGCGGTCCTCGCTAAAACACCCGACAATGAATCGATTAGGCAAACCAATCGGCTCCAGGTCGAACCCCAACCTGCGGGCAACCAACAGATACAGAACCGACATGGTAATGGGCAGGCCCTTTCTACGCTCGAGAACCCTGTGAAGAAAACTGTTTTCGGGGTTTTCGAAATCTTTGCCCGCCCCTCGAAATCCATACTCGTGAAAGAGAACGCGGTTGATCACCGAACAGATTTCGCGGGGAAGCATCGGAGGCGTCAGCAACTCCCGGCAACGATCCCCAAGCTTGTCCAAAAAAAGGGTCGCGGAAGAAAGTTCGAAACTTGGATAAACGGTCCGGTCCAAAAGAAACCAACCCGTTTCAAGTTCATACCTTTGAGAACGGATGAAGGAAATGAAGTCATTCCGTCCATCCACCCAACCAAGAGACTTGATCAAATCCTGAGCATGCTTCGCAAGCAAGGGATCCTTTTCATCCGCGATTTCACGAAGAAAAACCCTACCCTCCTCCGGTTCCTCACGGAACTTGGACAGCAAAGCATTTCGTACCAGAGGGCTCTCGTCATCCAACAAGGCACGGCATGCCTTCCAGCGCTTTTTGAACTCATCGTCAGTGGGAACTTCCATCACCTCTATATTCGCATCTTCTCGTTTCCTGAGCAAGAAATCTATCAACGGAATTTCATCCGTCTCTTTGCCCAAAAAGTGCGGTCCCGACACGGATCATCGTGCTCCCTGCTTCAATCGCTTCGCCAAGATCTCCCGACATTCCCATCGACAATTCGTCCAAATCGACTTGAAACGCTTCCTTCAATCGATCCCTAAGCTCACGCAATTTGAAAAACGCACGGCGGGCGACGGAAGAATCATCCGGAGCATAAGGAGCGATCGTCATCAATCCTTCGGTGATCAAATGAGAGCAACCGAGGGCCCGTTCCAAAAAGTCTTCGGCTTCATCGATCAATAATCCGAATTTTGCAGGGTCCTCACCCGAATTGACCTGTATGAGAATTTTCTGGCGCAACTCTCTTCGTTCAGCCGATGCCTGAATTTTCTGAAGCAACTTGATGGAATCAACGGTCTGAATTCGCTCAAACTTCCCAATCACTTGGTTGACCTTGTTACTCTGCAAATGACCAATTAGCTCCCACTCGACATCTGGGACTTCAGACTGCTTTGCAAGCGCATCCTGAACCCGATTTTCTCCAACTTTGCCAATTCCCGCATCCTTGCAAAAGCGCACTGCATCAACCGGCCACTTCTTGGTTACGGGTAACAGAACGACTTCGTCAGGGGAACGATCGAACTGTGAACAAAACTCCCCAACTTCATTTTGAACCTCGCATAGGTTTCTCTTAAATTGATCTTCGGAAAGCATCACAAAAGGGGGTATTAGCTGAATAAATAATGTATTTGCATTTGATTAGCACTGATTATATTGGAATGCATGCACATTCAAAACTTCAAAACCTTTTGTGATTTGGTCGAGACAAAAAGTTTTTCAAAAGCGGCCCGCCTGAACGAGGTTACTCAATCTGCGGTTAGCCAACAACTCAAGGCGATGGAATCTCATTACGACATGCTGATCATCGACAGGAACCAAAAGAAGTTCCGTCTTACCCCCCAAGGTACGGTTCTCTATTCCACCTTCAAGGAAATTCTCGTCCTCTACGAAAAGCTTAATTGCGAAATTCAAGAGATGAGAAACATCGTCAGCGGGACGATACAGATTTCCACCGTAAACAGCATTGGATTACATGAACTTCCCCCATATCTGAAGTCTTTCATAAAAGATTTTCCCTCCGTTAATGCTCGGGTGGAATATCGCCGAGCCAATCTCGTCTACGAAGACGTCCTTCATGGTTCGGCGGATATCGGGTTGGTCGCTTTTCCCGTCAATCACAAGGAACTCACAACGATAAACTTCGCCCAGGACGAACTCGTGGTCGCGATGAACCCGGAGCACTCATTAGCGAACAAGAAAACTCTTTCGATAAGCGATCTGCGGGGTGAAGAATTCATTTCCTTCGAAAGAGACATCCCCACCCGAAAGGCAACCGACGAAATGCTCAGCAATGCGGGGGTTGATATTTCCGTAGTCATGGAATTCGATAACGTCGAAACCGTCAAAAGAGCGTTGGAAATCAATGCAGGCATCGCCATTCTTCCGCGCCATACGGTTTTAAACGAGACCGAGAGGAAACAACTGGTTGCCATCCAGTTGGATAATGGGATTCACGTTCGTCCTCTCGCCATTATCCACAAGAAAAATAGAATCCTTACCCCTGCCCTGCGTTCATTCGTCGAGTTAATGAAGAACAGTCCGATCGAAGTGCACTAGATCTCTTATTTCTTCTTCAGGCCTTTTGCCTCTACAAGACGGGCAGTAAAACTCCCCACCACGACCTTGCTACTTATCTTGACTGGTATCCGCCTAAAGTCATTCGAATACCACACTCTCAATATTCCCTTCGGGCTTTTCTTAAAGACACCGCTTAGGTTCTTCATTTCGGGAATGGTACCGATTGCTTGAAAAGTCCCCGCGGGCACACGTACTTTTTCCACCGAACCGGATCGAACCTTGATGTCCTGAAATTTTCGCCCATCGCAAGTTGGCAAGTTTGTTTCCGAATTCGGCTTGAGTTCGCTTAAGCGGAAAAAGTAGGCGATAGCCAAGGGATCGAAAACCTGATCGGGAATGGAGATCGTTGATATCAAACGGTCCGATTCGTGGTATTTCGCCTTTTTAGAATCGTAATCGAAGAGAACTTCAATTTCACGTTTCGTCTTGCCCTCCCTTTGTGACTTTTCATACCTGAGCGACCTTTTGAAAGAGTAATCGATCACACTCGTTATATTCGTTCGAACCTTGTAGAACGCATCCGCGAAATCATTCGTCCGAACGGAAAAAGTCAATTTATGCTGGGCGGTTTGATTATCATCGAGCCCCGATTCCACAACCATTTTTGCGGACCCTACGGGGAAAAGACCCCATTTCAAATCATAGGTAAGGGTTTCTCCTGACTGAAAGGGAAAATCGGGTTTGTCAACGCCAAGCAAGCATGCGCTGGGAATAAAACACACCCAAAGGGCAAACCGAATCCAGTCCATCATTCTCCGGTCGTTACCTGCAAAGGATTCAACTTCCAAATATCCGAAGCATACTCACCAATTGTCCGGTCCGAGGAAAACTTTCCGGAACCGGCAACGTTACGGATCGCCATGGACGCCCATTTTTCCTTGTCCCCATAAGCCACCCCCACCCTTTCTTGCGCTTCCATATAAGCGCGGTAATCAGCCAAAACGAAAAAGGGATCGCCCCATTCCAGAAGGCTCTTCGGTAGATCCTCAAGGACGTTGCCTTCCTTGGGGGAAAAGAAATCCGAGGCCAGCCAGTCCAAAACCGCTTTCAACTCCTCATCCTCTTCGTAGTAGGACCGGGGCTCGTAACCCGAATTCTTCAACTCTTCGATCCCGTCGACGGTTTTTCCGAAGATGAAAATGTTTTCGTCTCCAACTTCTTCAAGAATCTCAACGTTTGCGCCATCGAGGGTTCCAATGGTCAAAGCTCCGTTCAAGGCGAACTTCATGTTGCCCGTCCCCGAAGCTTCCTTTCCAGCAGTCGAAATTTGCTCGGACAAATCAGTGGCGGGAATGATCCTTTCAGCAGAGGAAACACCGTAATTGGGCCAAAAGGCAACCTTGAGCTTGCCGTTGATCCTGGAATCGGCGTTGATTCGCTTGCCCACCAAGTTGATCGCATGAATGATCACCTTGGCCAAGTGGTAGCCTGGAGCTGCTTTGGCCCCGAAAACAAAGACTCGTGGAGATATATCGAGTTCAGGATTATGCAATAGGCGGCGGTAAAGAGTAAGTATGTGAAGTAAATTGAGGTGCTGACGCTTGTACTCATGCAATCTTTTGATCTGAGAATCAAAAAGGGCATCCGGATCTACGCTCAAATCCATATTGCTAGAGATCATGTCCGTCAAAACCACTTTGTTTGTCCGCTTGATCTCCATAAATCTTTCCTGAAAGGATGAGTCATCCGCAACCGCTTCGAGACCCCGCAAAAGGCTCAGGTCAGTAACCCAACCATCCCCCACCACGGAAGTAATCAACTCCGAAAGCTCGGGGTTACATCCAAGCAACCAGCGACGGGGCGTGATGCCATTGGTCTTGTTATTGAATTTGTCGGGGTATAATTCAGCAAAATTCCTTAGCAATCGGTCCTTGAGCAGTTTCGTATGAAGAGCCGCCACTCCATTCACCGAATGGCTGCCTACAACCGAAAGAAAAGCCATCCGCACCTGCCCATCCCCAACAATTGACATCTCCCGGATTCGTTGCTCGTCATCAGGCCAGCGGTTCTTCAATTCCTCCGCCACAAACCTTCTGTTGATTTCGCGGACGATTTGGATATGCCGAGGCAAAACCTTCTCGAACAAAGCTTCCCCCCAAGTTTCCAAAGCCTCAGGCAACAAGGTATGATTGGTATAGGCAAAGGTCCTGCGAACCAAGTCCCATGCCTTGTCCCAAGACATAAGCTCGACGTCCAGAAAGATCCTCATGAGCTCCAAAATGGCTACTGCCGGATGGGTGTCATTGAGTTGCACGACCACCTTTTCAGGAAATGCATTCCAATCCTCGTCCGTTCTTTGAAAACGGGAAATCATGTCTTGCAACGAACAGGCAACGAAGAAGTATTGCTGAACGAGGCGAAGTTCCTTTCCTCTCTCAGTCTCATCGTTAGGATAAAGAACCTTGGAAATGCTTTCCCCCATCGCTTTCTCCCGAACCGCCTCGACATACCCCCCTTGATTGAAGACCTGCAGATCCAGTTGCTCCGAGGCCTTTGCCTCCCAAAGTCTCAGAAAGTTCACCGTTTGGGCTCCGTAACCTACGATTGCCAAATCGTAAGGGATGCCTTCCACCTGCTTGGTATCGACCCACTGGGGTCTATAGTCACCCAAATCGTCACAGGAATGCAAAACTCGCCCGTAGAGAGATACCTTCTGGGCATGCTGGGGACGGACGATTTCCCAAGGGTTGCCGTATTTGAGCCAGTCATCGGGACGCTCGACTTGCCTGCCATCCTCAAACTCCTGTCTGAACAAGCCGAACTGATAATGAATGCCATAGCCTATGGCAGGCAAATCCATCGTAGCCATGGAATCAAGGAAGCAGGCAGCCAATCGGCCAAGTCCACCATTCCCCAAGCCCATGTCATGCTCTTCCTCGCCCACTTCATCCAAATCGAATCCAAGTTCACGCAAGGCCGAGGCCACCGACTGATGCAAACCCGTATTACGCAGGTTCACGTTAAGCAGGCGTCCCATCAGGTATTCGAGACTCAAGTAATAGACACGCCTGGTTTCTTCCCGGTTATGAGTCGCCTGAGTTTCAATAAACCGATCGATTATGCGTTCCCGGACAGCCAAACAGGTAGCCATCCACACTTCCCTTTTCGTCGCATTGTCGAAATGACGAGCCAAAGTCAGTCGCAACTGACTTTCGATTGCCTCTTTGATCTCCTTAACCAATTCGGGAGGAGGCTCTTGGGATTGCGTTAAATCAATGGGTTTTGAAGTCGTCTGTGAAATCATTTGGACAATAGGAATGAGTTGCCTCTCTATTAAAGCAACAATCGCTCCAATCCTATCAGAGCGGAAAAAATTGGCGAGATTTTCCTAAAAGGAAATTGCCTACTCAGCCTTAAACTTGTGAATAGTCAGGTGAGTGTAAGTTTCGCCAGGGCGCAGCACGCAACTTTTCCAACCCTCCTGGCCTTGATGATTCGGGCTGTCAGGAAAGACCTGAGTCTCCAAACACAGTCCGGACCGGTGCGGGTAAGGCTTGCCACCTTGACCTACGGTAATTTCACCAGGAAGGTAGTTTCCGGTATAAAACTGGATTCCAGGCTGATCGGTATGGATCTCCATTACTCGCCCGGAACCCGGGTCCCGCAGAGTGGCCGCATGGGCAAGGCCCTCTCCATCACGATTGATGACCCAAGTGTGATCATAACCCAAGCCGAATTCGATCTGCGGATGATCGGACTCGATGCCTTTTCCAATCAGGGTGGCTTTGCGAAAATCGAAGGGAGTGCCCTCGACGTCCCGAATGGAGGTAGGAATATTGGTTTTGTCCGTAGCGACGTATTGACCGGCATGCAAGGTCAGCTCATGATCAAGGATCGTCGGATCACCCTCCCCGGCCAAATTGAAGTAGGTGTGGTTAGTCAGGTTAAGAACGGTGGGTTTGTCCGTGGTGGCTTCGTAAGCAATCTTGAGCTCGTTTTCATTCGTCAAGGTATAGGTTACCTTGCAAGTCAGAGTACCGGGATAACCTTCCTCGCCATCGGGGCTTCTCCGTGTAAATACAACTGCCGTTTCTGTCTCGGAAACACGGGCGGACCAAACATACTTGTCAAAACCACGATCCCCTCCATGCAGATGGTTCGGGTCGTTATTTGTCGCCAGCTTGAATTCCTTTCCGTCCAAAGAGAAAGCTCCCTTGGCAATTCGATTCGCATAGCGTCCGGCCGTACACCCGAAGTAGGGACTTTTCTCCTGATAATCCTTCAAATTCGAAAACCCAAGTGAGACGTTACCATAAACCCCGTTCCTGTCAGGAACCATGATATCCTTAACGGTAGCTCCATAATCAAGAAGGCTTACCTGCATGCCGTTGGCATTGGTCATTAGGTAGAGACTGACCTTGGTTCCGTCTGGCATCTTGCCAAAAGCTTTTTTTGCAACACTCATGGGTTTGGGCTTGGGGTTCTCCTTTTCGGCAAGGCCAAGAGCCGTTTTGCTCTTTTGGTAAGCCGCTTTGCTTTTGGACGAGACGAGCGAGGCACTCTTTTCAATACCATCCTTGGTTTTTTTCCCGACCTCGGAGATCGAGCAGTTTGTTTGAAGCAGAATGCCGGTCAAGGCCAACAGTTGGAACGGAAGTCGTAAAAATTTCATGGTAAAGTAATCTCGAAAACCAACTCGGATTGGAAGCAAAATCGGACAAGAATGCAAATTTCACAGTTTTCGACGAAAACGACTCTCAAATTCTCTCTTTGGTATTTCGAAATAAGTTGGGCGCCCTTGCGGGCAAGTATATGGGTTCTGGCAGGCAACCAACTGGTTGGCGATTCTCACCACTTCGTCATCGGAAAAAGCATCACTGATCTCTCGGTTATTCGTAGCACGGCTAATCAAGGTCTCCTTGGCAAATGCCTCGACATTCATCTCTCCTCCATTTTCCCGGGCGATCTCAAGGAAATCCTTAAGAAATCCAACCGCCTGTTCCGGACTGACCCAAGCAGGACACCCTTCCAGTCGATAAAAGTTCCTTCCGAATTCCTCCAGGACAAAGCCTGCCTTTTTCAACTCCGCTCTTCCCTTTTCGAGAAGAGCCGAATCAATCCCGTCAAGCTCGAGAGACTCGGGCAAAAGGAGGGATTGAACGTCAGTCTTTTCATCCTCTTGACCAAAGGAAGCTTCCAGTTGTTCGAAACGAATACGCTCGTATGCGGCGCGACAATGCAGGGCAACTATGCCCTGAGGAGTAGAGAAAATCGCCATTTCGCCATGAGCCCGATCGAGAAACCTCCAGCTCGAACTCGCGTCCTGACGCAATCCTACGAAAGAAAAGTCCTCCTCACCTCGAGTCGCCTTTTCTCCGGAATCACTTTCCCGATCTCCCTGAGAACCTGATTGGGGAAAGACCATCTCGGTTTCGGGTTCACGCATTTCCAGCGGCCTTTGCTCGTCATCGCCCCGAGGTTTGACTTGGTGAAGCCTGAGAGCCTGTGGATCAATCTTGGGCACAAGCATGTCCGAGGAGAGATCTCTCTCCATTTCGGGTTCGGACCCAGCTTCCTCTGCTTGACCAGCAAGTTCCTTATTGCGCGCAATGATACTCTCCAAAAGGAACTGCCTTACCTTTCGCTCATCCCTGAAGCGGATTTCCCTCTTTGCGGGATGGACGTTCACGTCAACCAAGCCCGGATCAATCGACAGGAATAGGATTGCGGGCGGGAATCGGCCCTTGGGAGCATAGGTGTGGTAGGCTTCGAGGACGGCATACGAAATCGTCTTGCTTTCGACTGGCCTGCGGTTCACGAAAAAAATCATTTCCTTTCTCGTTGAGCGACTCTGCCCGGGTTTGCCTATCAACCCCTCGAGTTTGAGGTCCATTGCAGAAGCTTCGATTGGAGCGAGGCATTCGGCCAAACCTTTGCCAAAGATTTCACGAACCCGCTCGAGAAAACCATCGCAGGCAGGCGAGCGGAAAACCGTCCGCCCACCTTCGACCAAAGAGAAGGTAATGGAAGGATGAGCCAAGGCATAAAGTTTTGACATATGTATAATATGGGCCGATTCCGTCACGTCGGTCTTGAGGAATTTCCTCCTGCCTGGAACAGAATTAAACAGATGCGACACTTCGATCCTCGTTCCCTGTGGCATTCCACACTCCTTGACATGGACCATTTTCCCTCCATTGACGAAAATCTCGTTACCTTCCTTGATCCCCTTGGCACGCGTTCTCAGCGTAAATCGGCTTACGCTCGAAATGGAGGGCAGCGCTTCACCACGAAACCCAAAGGTCTGGACCTCATGCAGATCGCTAGCCTTCCGTATCTTGCTTGTTGCATGCCGCTCCAAAGAGAGCAAGGCCTGGTCCGGGTTCATCCCTCGACCATCGTCTTCCACGCGCAAGTAGGACTTTCCCCCATTACGATATTCTATCTCAATCTTGGAGGCTCCGGCATCGATGCTGTTCTCGACCAATTCCTTGACCACAGCGACCGGACGCTCCACAACTTCGCCGGCGGCTATTTGGTTAGCTACCTTATCGGAGAGTATTCGAATTTCCGGCATCTTTTTTTCGTAATGCCTGATACCGCGTTGGACAATGTGAAACTTTCAAAAACCAACCAAAAATGAACCCGGAATCATCCTATCCTTATAACCTCCGTTTTCATTCTCATGTTGTCTACTCATCCGGCTTCTGATATGAATAATCGAGAAATCCCATAACATGACAGCGGAAAAACCCGAAGAAAATCAAGCCGCGAAGACTCCCTCTGATCAGCCCGATGAGACTGCGCGAAGAGAATTCATTGCAAAGGCCGTAAGTGTCTTTGCCGGCGGAGCTATCGTTTCCGTGCCCATAGGTGTTGGTGTCGCCACCTTGCTAGGCCCCGCCTTCAAGGAAGGACAAGGTGGAATCAAGATCAGGCTCGCGGCGCTCGAAGACCTTCCCGGCGACGGTTCGCCCAAGCTTTACCAAGTCGTGGCCGAAAGGAAGGATGCATGGACCAAATATCCTCAAAAGCCAATTGGCTCGGTTTTTTTGCAAAAACTTGAGGACGGGGGTGTCATTGCGTTCAATTCCAGTTGTCCCCATGCAGGATGCAGCGTCGGATTCAAATCCAAGGAGGTGGGTTATTACTGCCCCTGCCACGAAAGCATTTTCCTGCTCGACGGTTCGAGAGGAGATCCCTGCGTAAGCCCACGGGGTCTCGATTCGCTCGAGGTAGATAAGGAAAGGCTGAATGGTGGAGAGGTTTGGGTCACTTTCCAAAATTTTGCAGCAGGGATTGAAGAAAAGAAAGCGATTTGATGAAGAGATTCCTCGATTGGATTGACGATCGTACGGGCATAGCAAAGCTTACGCGCGAAGCACTCTTTGAAAGCGTTCCCGGGGGTGCCCGATGGCGTTATGTCTGGGGCAGCACCCTTTCCTTTGCCATCATGGTTCAGTTCATTACGGGGATTTTCCTGTGGATGGCCTATAGCCCGAGCGCGACAACGGCTTGGGAAAGCGTTTATTACATACAAAACGAGATGAGCTACGGCTGGCTTTTACGAGGAATCCATCACTGGACTGCCCAAATCATGGTGGTCCTGCTGCTCCTTCACCTGGTTCAAGTCGTCATCGACAGCGCCTATCGGGCTCCCCGTGAGTTCAATTTCTGGTTTGGCGTCATCTTGCTTTTCATCACTTTGGCCATCTCGCTGACAGGCTATCTTCTGCCATGGGACCAAAAAGGATTTTGGGCCACAAAAGTTGCCACTAATCTTGCCGGAATCGTACCCTTCATCGGAGATGACATCCAAAAAGTGATCATCGGCGGTTCCGACTACGGACACCATACCTTAACCCGTTTCTTCGCTCTTCACGCGGGCGTGCTTCCGGGTGCACTCGTTGCTCTCATTGTGGTGCACATCTATCTTTTCAGAAGGCACGGAATTACGGAAGCCAAGCCTGCAACCCGTGCCGGGGCTCTTTATTACTGGAGCCTGCTCGGGGTAGTCTTTGGCACCCTCACGGCTCTGGCCTTTGCCTTTGAAGAAAACACCAAGCAATGGGTTCCCAAGATCGTCTGCGGAGCCTTCATTGCGATTTTGGTCAGGATTGGCTTTCTCATTCGAAGTGGCAAAGACGACGATTCCCCCACAAGACCAAAGCGGGACGGCATGTTCTGGCCAGACCAGATTCTCAAGGACGCGATTGCCTGCGCGGCGGTTATGGGCGCCGTTTTATTCTTCGTTTTTTGGAAAGGCACTGAACTCACCCCCCCGGCCGATCCCTCTCAACCCTATAACGCCGCCCGGCCCGATTGGTATTTCATGTCCTTGTTTCAGATGCTCAAGTTTTCTGCATTCGAAGGTGCATTCGGGCTTTTGATCGGCGCCATTTTCGTCCCCTCCATTCTCGTAACCGCCATTTTCATAATGCCTTTGATAGGACAATCGAAAAAGGGACACTGGATCAACGTAGTAATGCTTTACTCCTTGATCGGAGGGTTTGTCATTCTCACCGCGATGGGGTTTAACCACGATGCCAACGACGAGGAATACAAACAGGGCGTACTGAACGCTCATGCCGAGGCCGAACGATTGAATGAATTGATTGACATCAATGGGGGCATTCCTCCAGAGGGCGCCTTGACCTTACTTTACAATGACCCAAAGATTCGCGGAGCCCGACTATACGCGGCGAATTGCGCATCCTGCCACCCATTCGGAGGCACCGACGGGTTGGGTGGCAAAGCAAAAGATCCGAGTGCCCCGGACTTGAAAGGCGTGGGGAGCAAGAAATGGATAGCCGGCTTACTCGATCACAACCGCTATGTCAGCGAAGAGTATTTTGGCAAAACCAAGTTCAGCAAGGGAAAGATGGCCCGTCATCTCAAGGATATTGACATGCTGCCCGAAGACATCGAAGTCGTATCCGCCGCTCTTGCCTCCGAGGCCAAGGTATATGGCTATTCTTTGCCAGAGGGAGGACAGGACTTCATCGATTCAGGATTCGACTTGATGTTCGAAGATTTCGAGTGCGCCGATTGTCACGGTATCCAGGGCGAAGACGAAGGCAGTGGTCCCAGCCTGACCGGATACATGTCGAGGGATTGGATGATTGATTTCATCGGAGATCCGACTCACGAAAAGTTTTACGGCAAGAAAAACGATCGAATGCCAAGCTTTCTCGGAGCCAAGCAGGAGGACGGAACAATGAAGGCGGGTGAACTAAGCAGAAAGGAAGTTGAATTGATTGTCGGATGGCTGCGCGAAGAATGGCCAAGAGCTTCGGAATAAGCATCGAGATTTGATTTCACTTAAAATCTGGCTACCTTCGGTCCCTGCTTCAACCCGACCAAGTTTTCTTTTAATTATGCTTGGGAATCTTTCTATTCTCTGAAAAATATGCGTTCGTCCCATGCCTAATCTTCTCGCAAAGGAATCAAGCCTATACCTGAGGCAGCACGCCCATCAGTCGGTGAACTGGATGCCATGGGGGTGCGCCGCCTTCGAAAAGGCGGAGCAGGAGGACAAACCCGTTCTCGTTTCCATAGGCTACTCATCTTGCCACTGGTGCAAGGTCATGTCCGAAGAGTCCTTTGAAGACGATTACATTTCATCCATAATGAATCGTCACTTCATATGCATAAAGGTCGATCGAGAGGAAAGACCGGACGTCGATCAAATGTATATGGATGCGGTTCGTTTGTTCAACCAAACCGCAGGGTGGCCCCTTCACGCCTTTTGCTTGCCAGACGGAAAACCATTTTGGGGAGGAACCTACTTCCCGAAGGAAGACCTTGGTCACGGGATTGTGCCATGGCCGCTCGTACTGATGAGAATCTCCGAACATTACCGGAGAGCCAAGCCGGAACTGGTTGAAAATGGTCAAAACATGATCGCCAATCTCAAACATGCAAATGACGTCGATACTTCGGGTGAAAAACTCTGGAGCAATTCCCTTCTCCTCCAAGCGAGCGAAGAGATTTGCAAAAAGCATGACGCTGAACACGGCGGATTCACGCAAGCCCCCAAATTTCCATCGCCGATGAAAATCGATTTTCTTCTGGCAATGGCGGAATCTCAAAGCGTTCGGTCGAATCAGGAATTGAGTGACAAAGTGAATTTTTGCATTACCCGGACACTCGATTCAATGGCCCAAGGGGGCTTGTTCGATCAAGTGGGAGGTGGTTTCTTTCGCTACTCGGTGGATCGGGAGTGGCAAATGCCTCACTTTGAGAAAATGCTATGCGACAACGCTTTGCTTTTGTCCACCTACTCAAAGGCCTACCGAAAATACCAAAAACCAGCTTATCGAATTGTGGTGGAAAAAACCCTTCGTTGGTTACTTCATGAAATGGGGGAACCGTCCCTTGGTTTCTGCTCAACCCTATCCGCTGACTATGAAGGAAAGGAAGGAGGGTATTATTTATGGGAAGAAAAAACGCTACAGGATGTCCTTGGGGACGATTGCAAGGAATTCATTGCCTTGAACCAACTTCATTCCGAACCCAATGAGACTTGCTATCTCCCCAAGCAGAATCCATCCGAAAAAAACCAAAAAACGACTGAAAATTGGTTCAAGAAACTCTTGCAAGCCCGTGAGAAAAGACCCGTTTATCCAGAGAAGGATGAAAAGCGGGTGACGGCCTGGAACGCCCTCGCCCTCCGAGCATTAGCCGACTCTTCCATCGCCCTGGGCAGAAAGGATTTGCTTGAGAAGGCCTTCCTTTTGGCCGAGTGGATGAAAAGCAATCTCCTGGACGAAGATGGAGGGGTTCTTTCCGTTCGCTACGGGGATCAGACTTCGGCTAATCCTGGTTTCCTAGATGATCATGCCTTTTGGGCGGAAGGGCTGCTCGCATTGGCTGCCACAAGCGAATGGGTCGAAGAGGGAAGTTCGCGAAGGTTTCTCGATGATGCAGAATCTCTCGCCCGTAAGATCCTTGAGAATTTTAAGGATGAACAAAACCCGGGATATTACTTTCCTCCCGAAGGATTCGAGCGCCCTGCCCCATCGAAAAAGAAATTTTGGTTCGACAATGCGGTGCCCGCAGGAAATTCATCAATGATTCGGATTTTCTCTGCCCTTGCCGTCCAAACCGGAAAAGAACTCTGGATTACCGAATACCGAAAGGCACTGACCTCATACTCTTCCCTGGCAAAAAAAGCGCCATACGGAATCGGGCACGCCTTGACTGCCATTGCCGAGCATGAAACCGGGCTTTGTTCAATCGAGGTGGATCCAACGGAAATTGATTCCTTGATGAACGGTCTTTCAAACAAGCCTCATCGACCCATTTTCACAATAAGCCAGGAGGGTCTTGGTTCAAAACTTGCCTTAAAGGCGGGAAAAGCAAATCCCCAAACGTTTGAAAGTTGCGACTCTCTGCTGAGCGCTCTTTTCGACGAATAGGCTACTTGGCCTTCTTATCCTTCTCTAAAAACCGGCTCAAGGTACGGCCGTCTTCCTTCACGACTCTTTCCGCGACCTCCATTATGTCGAAAGCCTCGTCGTGAAGAGTGCTGTGAGCAACTTGGATTGCGGCCCTAATAAGCTTGGAATCAGTCTTGATTCGTTGCCCGGTCCTTGACATCACACGCTCAATTCCATCAAGCAGGCTCAAGTCATCTTGAGTCAAGGTTATGGTTCTCACAACTCTCTTGGGCAGGGTAGATTCTTTGTTCTCTTCCATAAAATGGTTACTACGCTTAAAGTAAAAAAATGTAAAACACAAATGCGCTAAATCGCCAATAACACTTAATCAAGGAGAAGAAATATAATTTTCAAGGGGAGGAACCTAGGAAGCGAGCATCTCTGCAAGCATTTGTTCCAGCGACCGCACGTCCACCGAGAACTTTCGAATGCCCTCCGCAAGCTTGGTCGTTGCCATTTCATCCTCGTTCATCTGGAAGCGGAACGAACTCTCATCAATTTCAGTCTTGGCAAGATTGCATGCCATAGCAGCGTCTTCGGAAAGCTTCAGGTCAATCTCCGAGAAATCCTCCTTCATCTCCTGCAGGAGGTTTGGGCTAATGGTCAGTAAATCACAACCTACAAGCTCCTTGATTTCACCAATGTTTCTGAAACTCGCGCCCATTACCTCAGTCTTGTAACCGAACTTCTTATAGTAATTGAAGATTTCGGTGACGGACTTGACTCCAGGATCCTCCGGACCTTCGAAATTTTCTCCAGTACTCTGCTTATACCAATCAAGGATTCTTCCGACAAAGGGCGAAATCAATTGAGAACCAGCCTCCGCGCAGGCCACGGCTTGAACGATCGAAAACAAAAGGGTCATGTTACAGCGAATGCCCTCTTTCTCCAATTCTCGCGAGACTTCGACTCCTTCCCAAGTCGTGGCAAGCTTGATCAGTACACGATCGCGCGAAAAACCGAGTTCCTCGTACCGTGCGATTAAGGACCGGGCTTTGGCCAGACTCCCCTCTACGTCAAAGGACAAACGGGCATCCACTTCGGTAGAAACACGGCCAGGAACTATTTCCAGGATAGAAACTCCAAAACGGACAAGCAGGCGATCCATCACCTCGTCGACAAGAGTGACACCCTCTTGCTTTGCTCTATTGACCACGTCTTTGACCAACTCGGCATATTCGGGCTGGTTTGCGGCCTTGAGAATAAGGCTTGGGTTGGTTGTGGCGTCCTGAGGCTCGTATTGCCGGATGGAATCAAAATCTCCCGTATCCGCAACGACCACGGTGTGATCCTTGATTTGATCGAGAACAGAACGATTTTGAGTATCTTCCATTTTACTAACTAACTAGTTCGAAAAGTAAATTCGTTCAAGGATTCAGCCTGCATTTCGATTGATGCAATTGAGATCCTCAAAGGAGCGAGCCAACCGTTTCACGAAACTCGTTTCCCCACCGCGAAGCCAAGTCCGGGGGTCGTAGTGCTTCTTGTTCGGCTTGTCCTCTCCCTCCGGGTTGCCCAATTGAGCCTGGAGGTAGTCCTTGTGCTCATTGTAGTAATCGCGAACACCTTCCCAAAAAGCCCACTGCATGTCAGTATCCAGATTCATCTTAACCACTCCATATCCGATCGCCTCCCGAATTTGCTCCCGCGAAGAACCTGACCCACCGTGAAAGACAAAATGAATCGGCTTGCCTGAGAGCCCGTGCTTCTCGCAGACGAACTCTTGGGAATCAAGAAGGATCCTAGGGGTAAGCTCCACATTTCCGGGCTTGTACACTCCGTGAACGTTACCAAAGGCCGCGGCCACGCTAAAACGGTTGCTTACCGAAGAAAGGACTTCGTACGCTTGGTTGACTTCTTCGGGTTGAGTATAGAGTTTGGACGTATCGATGTCGGTATTGTCCACACCATCTTCCTCGCCACCGGTTACCCCAAGCTCAATCTCGATCGTCATTCCGATTTTGTTCATCCTCTCGAAATAGTCTCTGCATGTCCCGAGATTATCGTCAATAGGCTCCTCGGAGAGATCCAGCATATGAGAACTGTAAAGAGGCTTCCCCTCGAGTTCATGAAACTTTTCTCCAGCCTCAAGCATTCCGTCCACCCAAGGCAAAAGCTTACGGGCAGCATGATCTGTATGTAAAATAACCGGAACATCGTATAGCTCAGCCATGGCATGGACATGCATGGCTCCCGAAACAGACCCTGCAACGGCGGATCTCTGGTTATCGTTGGACAGGCTCTTGCCTGCATAAAAGACACCCCCTCCGTTTGAAAACTGGATCATTACCGGGGAATTCAATTCCGCGGCCGTTTCCAAAACTGCATTAACCGAATTCGTACCCACGACGTTAACCGCGGGCAGGGCATATTCATTCTCTTGGGCATCATTGAAGATATCTTGAACCGCATCTCCAGTAATGACTCCTCCTGGGAATTTCTTACTCATGATTTAAATTGTTTGATGTGTCGTTAAAAGATGCATTTTCCATAACTTGCACGAGCAGGCAAAACAAAAGTTCGGGAAGCCGTCAAACCTCCTCCTGACTACTTCCCCAGCAATTCGCTAACGTCTTCCGTGCCCAAAGCCTTTTCCACCTCGTCAACCTTGATGAAGGTCGTTCTCGTGTGCGGAAGTTTATATCGCTTGAAAACCCCTTTGTCCAAAAGGTAGTAGAGTTTCCGGGGAGAAACCCTCAAGACCTTGGCCGCTTCGGAAACCCGAAGGATCTTCGGGGCTGGAGGCTTGCGCAAGTCATTGAGATGAGATTCCTGAGTCGAGACGGAATTTTCCATCCTTTCCAGCCGAGCTTCGATTCCATCAAGGCGGTCCTTAATCTCCATCAGGGCGAGAAAAACGACCTCGTTCTCCATTTCACTCGCGTTGCGGATGCCAAGTTCCTGTTCCTTTTCATTCTTGAATCGAACGGCATCAATCCGACTCCGAAAGAATTTTCTCAACCTCTTTTTTCCGAAAACCCAAGTGATGCAATGAGGAGAAGTCCGATTCTTGGCCAAGGAATAAGAAACTTTCATTTTGAATTTGAGTATTGTAAGGGGCGATCGGATTCCATTATGAAAATAATACTTAGATTAACCCTTAGAACAACCCCTTATGAGCGACAAGAACTTTCCAGATGTGATCAAGGAGATTCACGATCAAGATGATAGATTTGGCAAAGGAGCCTACTATTTCATAAGGGAAGCATTGGATCATACCTTGAAATCGATTGAAAAGGACAAAGATAAGAACAAGGGGCATGTTTCCGGTCGCGAGCTCCTTGAAGGGATTCGTGACTATGCGCTGGACCGCTTCGGTCCCATGACCCTCACCTTGATGGACCACTGGAATGTCAAGAAATGCAGGGATTTCGGAGACATTGTCTTTAATCTCGTCGATCATGGGATATTGGGAAGAACGGAAAATGACTCTCTTGCAGATTTCGAGGGCGGCTATAATTTCAAGGAGGCTTTCGAAACTCCCTTTCTGCCCGACCCCGCTTCCAAGGCAAGCAATGAAAACGGTGAGTTGAATTAGTCAGGCCCGACTCAGCCCCTCCCGAGAAAAAGGTAAAGCAGAAACACAAGAGCAACAAGGCCAAGAGCTCTGTAAAGACTTCTCATCCGGGAAAAGTCTGGTCCGCTCCCAAAGGCTCCCCCGGCATATCTTTCACTCCTGCGGGCGCTCTCGCTTTCATCGGAGAGGTCAGGGTTGCAAGCAGGGCAACACTCCCCGTCCTTTTCATGCCATTCGAAATCACAGTGAGGGCATATGCGAAACATGATCGAATATTATTCCCCCACTACCTGAAGACGAGAATAATCTTGATTTCACGACCATTATGTTAGGGAATTAAAGGGGTTGGCTATGTCCTATTTTTCAACCATACGAAATTTCAGCAAATTCCTTAATTTGAGTATGAAAATTCGAGTTACGTTCTGTGCTCTCGTACTTTTCCAAATTCCTGCGATTCAAGCAAGGGATGAGGTTCTCAAGGAAAGTCTTGCTTCAATACAAGCTAAAGCTCTCGGTGGTGACGTTCATTATCAAGGCGTTCTTGCTCTGTTTCACAAGTTTGGGGAAAAAGGACTGTCCGTTGACCTTTTGGAAGCGGAAAGATGGGCTAGGCTCTCAGCGGAAAAAGAAGGCTCTCTTGGCTTGTGCGCCCTGGCGGCCTTGGAACTGGAGAAGGGAAATGGTCAACGGGGCCGCTTTCTCTACGACGAGGCATACCTTCACTCCAATTTAAGATCAGTGGTAAAGAATGAAGATCCGATCGCCTTGTTTTGCATGGGAATGATGGAGATTGACAACCCACCGAGGAATTTCACCAAGGGCATTCGACACCTCAGAAGAAGTGCGGAAATGGGGTTTGCTACGGCCCAAGCGACACTAGGGATGATTTATTTCACTGGAATCGGAGTCAAAAAGGATCCGGAAAGAGCAATCAAATGGTGTGCTCAGGCAGCGGGGAAAAAACTCCCCCTAGGCATGTTCTACTTAGGCATGGCCTATTCGGTCGGGGATGGGATTCAACGAAATGACGATTATGCAATGAGATGGATCCGAGCGGCTGCAGATCGAAAGCTGACCATGGCTCAACTGACCTTGGGCATGAAGTTGGCTACCGGTGATGGCACGAAGAAAAATATGGAGCAGGCTGTTGAATGGCTCCGTAGAGCCGCAACCCAAGGAAAATCGGCCGAGGCCAAGCTACAACTTCGCAGATACGAAAACCTCCTAATGCGCTTGAGAAACCCGCCCGCAGCATATGTCCCAGACGAACAGGAAAAATCCGCCATTCAACTAGCTCAGAAAAAAATCATGCCTAGCATCCACGACAGGCCGACGTCTCCTCCGAAAAGAAGCATTTTGGAAACCCCGGTATTACCCATTGAGAATGAACAGCCCATTCGTCGACCGGCCACGAACAAACTTATTGACTTGAGGGCTTCGAATTCGTCGCTCAAGGAAGCGGCCTTTAGCGGCGATTTTTTAGCTGCTAAGAAACTTGGTTTGAAATTTTATGCGGAAAAGGAATTCGAAGAGGCAAAGAAGTGGTTTGAAATTGCCGCCATCAAGAAGGAGCCGGAGGCTTTGCGATATTTGGGTATCCTTTATTTCCTAGGGCAAGGCGTTGAACTAAATTACGATGCCGCCAAAGAATGGTTCACCCAAGCCATTCAAGCGGGGGATTTGGAAGCAACGAGGTATTTAAGAATTGTAAAGCAATTCCAATACTAGTCCTTATTCGGCCCAATTCGCATCCCTAAGGTCAAGACTCAATGCATTGGACCCCGCGGATAAGGATACCGGCTTAGACCAAACTACACCGACTTGACCAAGGGTTGAGGCTCCGATTACAAAATACTTGCCTGGTTTCAAGTTCCCCAAATTCGCCCGGCCTACCGAATTGGTCTTGATCCGAGCCAAGCTCGAAGAGGCCAATGCGTTCCTAATCGCGGCCGCAACTCCAGGAAAGCGATAACCTCTTTGAACTGAACGTGCCCACAACTCTCCAAAAGAATCAATATCCTGACCTGAAGGGATTCTAATTCGGGAAGATTTCATCACCGACTCGAAATCCTGTTGAAGCAAGAAAAACTCCGTATATCCGGCAGGTCGGTTCTTGTTATTGAGAAACTGGACCTGAGCGCTCAATTGAAGAGATGCATCTCCCTTAGGTATATTTTGTACAAAAGGCGTGACGGAAGGGTTCATGGGAACAATACCACCCAATGGCCTTGCACCGGGATAAGGGGTCCGCACCGGAAGGGTGGAAGTTCTGGGAGAAGAAAAGGTACCAGAGTTAGATGGACGGCTTCTCCTTGGGGTCGAAAAAGTCTCAGAAGGCACGGAGACCTTGATGGTCGATCCGTCGTTACCTTTCCTCAGTACCCGAATCGCCTCTCTGGCAGCTTGCAATGCATTTTCAAGCGAATTGATTCTACCCTTCGCATCGGCCAACTGATCGTTAAGCAAACCAACCTTCAAGTTGGCTGACTGACCACGCTCAAGCACTTCCTGCTTAATGTCTCTGGCATCGGACAATTGCTTGCGCAGATCCTCCACTCGCGCCCGTTCTTGATCAAGCTGTATTTGGGCAGTGAGGTTTTGTTGATTCAACGTGCTGATCTTTCTGTCTATCTGGTCTCTTCCGGGAATCGTGCTTACCGATTGAAGCTGTGCCTGCAATCTCTGGTTTTGCTCCTTGAGCCGATTGAGCTCGGCCACTTGGACATTGCTCAAGGAAGGTGCTGCTGCCGGAGGCAGAGATGGCTGAATCGGGGCAATCAAGCTTGGCGCTCGGGACGGGAGGTTTCGAGCCATTGATTCGGCCTGCCGAAGACTGGTCTCAAGCGATACTATCTTTTGGTTGGCGGATTGGAGATCAGCTTTGGCTCGATTGGCGTCCATTTGGGCTCTGCCTTCTCCATCCTTTGCCGTTTGAGCCATACCCTCCAATCGAATAATTTGCGCCCGCAAGGCCGCGTTGTCAGGCATCACTCCTGGAATCGCAACTTGAGCGCGAGCGAGCTCGTCACGTAAGCCGGCAATACGGTTTTCCCTCTCGCCCAATTGAACACGAAGGTTGGAGTTTTCTGATGAAAGGCCCCCTATCTTAGCCTGTAAAATGGAAAGATCCTGCTCCGCCTTGGTCCGGGCATTGCTTATTCCTTCAGTCTGCAATCTTTGGTTTTCGACCTCAAGCAAGGCAAGCTTCTCCTTCATGTTACCGAAATCCTCGAGCACGCTTTTGAATTCCTCATTCAATCTCGCATTGTCAGCCTGAGTTGAAGCAAGTTCAGCTTGAGCATCACCCGTCTTAGGATCTTCCATATTCCGCGCAGCCAACAAGTCCTGCTGAAGAAGCAACATCTCCTTTTGAATTTCAATAAACCTTGGATCCGCAGCAATATTCGGAGGGGAAGGAGCAGGCTGTGGAGGGGTTTGCTCGCCTTCGACAAGAAGCCCTTCCATTTCTTTTCTGAGGCTCACGGCTTCCCTCAATGCCTGAGTAAGCTCGCCAATCCGCTGTTGGCTCTCTTTCTCTGCATTCTTGGCGTCTGCAATGACCTTTTGCATCTCAACACTAGGGGTTGAAGATGAAGCCAGTTCCGTAGCCTCAGTTTCAGCCAACTTTGTTTTGGTTTCCTGAAGCTCCGTTTCCAGCTCCACAATTTCAGCAACCGCATCCTGCCATTTCTTCTCCGCTAAGGCCACCTCCTCGGCTGCCCCTTCTACGGAGATTGAATTTTTCATTTCCTCAAGCAACTTTTTCATCTCATCGATTTCAGCTTGCATGGCTATTTTCTCGGCATCCGGCAAAGGAGTTGGTGAAGGCACCGAATCTTGGGCCTTCGCTTTTTGAGCTTCCTCGAGTTTTTTCCTCATGTCTTCCATCTCCCCGGTCAAAGCTTTGGATAGCTCAAGTTCCGCTTCCTTCTCATCGGCAAGCTCCCTCGCATCGTTAAGCTGTTTTTCCAATTCCTTTTGCTGCAAATCCTTTTGGGCAAGAAGTTCCTTGAGTTCCTCGACCACCCCGTCATCAGACGGCTCATCAGCTGGGCTAGAATCTCCATTGGGAGTACCCTGCAAAGCCGCTTCGAGCTTCTTCTCCAACCTCAGTCTGCTTGCTTTCTCCAAATCCGCCTGATCCTGAAGTTCGGAAATCGTATTTTTGGCAGACGCCAACTCTTCCTCAAGCTCAAGAAAGTCCACTCCTTCGTTGGCCGGCACTTCCGGAGCAGGCTCGGGCACAGGGACATCTACTTTCAATGAATCCAGCTTATCCATGGCATCCGCCAATTGTTTTTGCAGTTTCATTCTTTTACCCTCTTGGGCATCGAGTGAAATCTGAAGAGTTGAAATCGTCTCCTGGGCCTTTGCCAAATCATTTTCCAAACCTTCAACTACGATGGGGTCGCGAGAAGGAGCAGGCACAGGAGCAGGAGCGATAGGTTTTGGAGCATTATTCTGCTTGTGCATCGCATCTAATTTCGCCAAGGCATCCTCCAGTTGGCTCTTTAACGTATTTACGGAATTGGATCGTTCCTCCAAAACTGAATTTTGCTGCTTAGCCTCATCCAGCGCAATCTGAGCATCAGTCAAATCACGTTCCAGTTCGGCAACCCGCAAATCATCCTTTTGAGCTTCGCCTGATTTATCCAAAGACTCCTTCAGGGAACCAAGCTCCTGCAGTTGTTTCTCCGTCCGGGCCAAATCCTTTTGGAGCAGCTCAATCGTCTTGTTTTTTCCAGTCTGTCCATCCTCCAAGGCAGTCATCAATTCTTGATTTCTGTTCTTTGCCTGAGCAAGCTCCTCTTCAATTTGAACCAAAGAGGTAACCCCTGAATCCTCGGCTTTCGCCGCACGCGCTTCCAATTCGGAAACCTGCGCTTGGGATGCGGTCAATTGCTCTCTAAGCTCAGCATTGAGCTTTTGGAAACCCACACCATTGTTTTGTCGTTGCTCTCTGAGCATGGCAATTTCGGTCTGCAAATCCTTAGCCTTTTGACGCAACTGCTTCTTTTCGTCTTCCGATCTCTGAAGCTCAGCCATTTGCGTTTCCATGGAATTAGCCAGCTCCACCCTCAAGGTATCGACATCAAGGTTGACCTGCTCTGCCTGATCCAGGCTTTCCTGGAGGATTCGTATCGTACCCAATGCCTCCTGAAGTTGTGAAATAGCCTTTTCCGTTTCCTGAGTGCTACCCATCCCCGCGCGTTTCATTCGTGAAATCTGCCCCCGGGTAGTATCCAGTTCGCTTCTCAAGTCCAGCATCAACTCTTCCGAACCACTAGCCAGATCGGCCAAGTTCTCTTCCTTGACTTGCAATTCCTTCCGGGTGTTCTCCAACTGGGCTTCCAAGGCAGTAATTCTTCTGGAGGACTCATTTTGCATCTTTTGTCTGTCCTCGAGAGAAAATACGAGCTCGACTTTGGTCTTGTTTAATTCTTCCCGCAAATCCTTGACGATATCCTCCATGCTTCCGCTTTGGGAATTCTGGGTGGTTTTGGTTTTCTCCAAAACGTCATTCAAATCCTGCAACTGCTGGGTAATTACCTTTACAACCGCAAGTTCCTCCTTGAGCTGTTTCTTTTCTTGCTCGACCTGTTGAAGCTCCCGCTCCTTGCCCTGCAAATCGATTTCTCTTCGCCCAAGCTGGTCCAATGCCCGTTCCTGTCTGACCCGAGCTGCATCCAACTCGACCCGCAAAGCGTCAATGACCTCGGTTGCCTTCGCTTGCTCCGAGTCAAAACGTTCCGAAAGGGTCTTTATTCTAGCTTCCGAACTAGCCAGGTTTTCTTCCATTTCGTTGACGAACGGGATAGCAGGAAGTTTTCCAAGGGAAGCTTCCCTGAGAGCAGACTGTGCCAGCTCAGCCTCTTCCTCCAACCTTTGGATGGTAAGGGCATCCTGAAATTCCCTCTTGGCTATGCCTTCGCGAGTCTTGACAAAATCTCTGCGAGTTTTCTCCAATTCCAACTTGGTAGCCTGCAGTTCGTCTTCCAAAACAACGACTTTCTGAGACAAATTCTTGCGTTCCTCACGATTTTCAGCTCGTGCCCTTACCACTTCCCGTTTGGCATCATTCAAATCGATAAGCAACTTATTGACGTACTCGGCCCGGGCAGTGCCACTTGTCAAATCTCCAGTTGAATCGATCGAATTACGCAACTTGCTTAATTGTTCCTCGAGCACTTCCTTGTCTGCAAGTTCGATCTGCATCCTGGTAATCTCACCCAATGCTTTTCTAAGCTCGTCCTGCAAGGTCAAGTAGCTTTCCTCGGTTTTGTCCTTCGGTGCAGTTTGAGACATTTGCAACGCTCGCCTGGCCTGATTCAGCTCTCTTTCCAAGGCAAGCAGGCGTTCGGAATCAGAACCCGAACTTGCCGCAGCCGTCCGCGCGGAATCCAACTGATCTCTCGTTCGCTCCAATTCAGTGGTAACCGAACTAATCATGGCGTTGGATCTTTGCTGTTCGAGCAAGAGAGTTTGACGGGAAAGACGAAGATCGTCCCGAGCCTTCTCCAGCTCTTTCTCCAAACGGTTTATCTGTTTGCTAACGGTTTGAGCTGTCGGAGCCTGTCCGTTTTCCGTTTTCCAAAGTGAATTCCTTGAAACCTCCAACTCGTTGACCAACATTTGAGTGTCCTGCAAGTTCGCCTGCAAAGTAACGATTTCGCGGTATGCCTTACGCAGATCACCCTGTAGACCGGCCGTGTCCGCAGACAATTCGGTCTGAACGGATTTGGAGGCAGCCAATTCGTTCTTCAACCGATTGATGGTGTCTACGGAATCGGAATCAATACCACCTGGTACCGGAGATGCACCGACTTGACCTACGGAAGATCGGATTGAGGGGGAAAACCGGCTGGGAGCGGAACCGGAATTATCAGGAGCAAGGACAGGTCTTGGCGCCAAAGGTCCTTGAGGAGGAGACAACTTAACCAATTCAGCGCTTTCACCCAAGAGCGTGTCGAATCCCGCCACGGCATCATTGCGGGCATTCTGAGAGAGTTGGGCCATGGCAACCAACTCGTTTTCGGTCCGGGAGAGATTTTCACGAAGAACGTCAAGTTGAGGCTGAGCCTCTTCCATACGTCCCGCAAAATTCTCGTCCAAGTCCTTGAAAATCTTTTCCGTTTCCAACAAGCGTCCCTCAACCGAGGCCAAACCCTTGGTTGCCTCGTCCGAACGGGCTCTCCATGCCTGCTCTACGGATTGCAGGTTCGCCTGAAGCCTGACAACGGAAGGATCCGAATTCCCGCGAGCTCGCGATACCAGGGAAAGGTTGCCGGCAACGGCTTGCTTGCGCTCTGCAAGAAAAGCGGCGGACTGCTCTCGTTGCAATCCGGTTACGCGAGCCTTGAGACGCCCGATTTCATTCGTAATGAATTGGGCCATTTGCCCTGGCGGCAAAGCTCCTCCTTGGGGTTCCTGACCAAGCTGACTAAAGGCAAGAGAGACAACCCCAAGCAAAAACAGGGGGACACCTAACCAACCTTGTCTGCAGACGGAAAGACAAGTAGATTTCATTAAACAAATCATGTTAACGGATTGAGTGAAAGCAAGAACGGATTTCCTCAGCAAAAGTGACCGAAAACGAAAAAGTTTTAGCCGGATGCAAGAAGAGCTCTTCAACAAACGGAATCCGTATCAAACTTTGTGCAAAAAGAAAGACGAACCTCATGAATTGAGACAGGTGTGGTGCCCGGGGGGGGACTCGAACCCCCACGCCTTTCGACACCAGATCCTAAATCTGGCGCGTCTACCAATTCCGCCACCCGGGCCCGAATTTGGAAAAATGCATTAAAGGAGCGGCAAGGACAAGATTTTTCCTAAGCGAAGTCTATGAGAAAAGGCCTGACAACT
>JAOLZO010000034.1 GCA_028343845.1 Verrucomicrobiota bacterium
AAAGAACTTTGCACACTTGCGCAGAAAGATTCCTTTCTTCTCCAAGTGAGCCTTCTGGCCCGGTTCGTTTTATTCTTGTGCCTCGCGTTGGTTGCCGGAGGGGTGGCGTATTGGTATTCCTTGGTAGAGGACGAGCGGGAAGCCGTCATTGACCGTTCGGTGGACCTGCGGTTGCTTGCGTTGAGCGATCCAAGTGCGTGCATGGAAGAACTGACCCGCTTGCGAAAGGACGGGAAGATCACCCCGGAGGACCTCGTTCTTTGGGTCGAGTTGAGCTTGGAGGTACCTGGCTTCTCGCCGGACAAGGATGCTCTGTCCGAGCTTGAGAAGTTGCTGCCGGGTAGCCCTGAGCTACTCGTCTTGCAGGCGAACTTGGAGTATCACGAGGGGCGGGTTCGAAGTTCCGTCGACCACCTTCGCTTGGTATTGGATGATCACGAGAATGATCGTCGGGCACGCTACGTGATGCATAAGATCCTTTGGGTAAGAGGCCTCGTGGAAGATCGGATACGGGCAAAGCGGGGCTTGCTCGAACTTGCGCAGAAGGAAGACGAATGGGGATACAAGGCCTTGCGGGTGTTGGTTTTTTCCAGGCCGGGTCCCGCTTTTCTCAAGAGCGAAATGATTGAGGCGATTGAAGATTTGCGTACCCATCCGCTGGTTACCTCGACAGATTTTCTGAAGGCTTGCGCATTGGATCTGACGATCGACAAAGAGCTGGCGCGGGAAGATATAATCAACAGAGCGGTGGCGGCGGTTCCCGATCCGGTCAAGGAAGAGGATTTGGGCCGATGGCTAGTGGGTTTGAATGAAAACGAAAAGGTCCTTTCCTTGGTTTCCCAAGATTTGGCAACTAGGGATCCATCCTTTTTTATGGTCCGTTTCCAAGCCCTGTTGCAGTCCAAGCGGACGAAGGATGCGGATGCCTTACTCACCAGATCAAAGGGTGTTTTATCCGAGGAAGAATCTCTTCGGGCCAGCGTTTTCATAGCCATTTGCCGGGGCGATGAAAAGGCTTTCGAGAACTTTCACAAGGAAGCTGTATCGCTCGGTTCCGTCCAATCCTTGCTCGAGGTCTCTCGCCTTGGGCTTCTCGCAGGAAAGGGGGGCTTGGTCTTGAAGGCTTTCGAACAAGCTTGGGCAATGGATCCGAATGCATTTGGGCTGGATCAGGCAAACCAGTTTCTGCAAATTGCCCTTGCAACCGGGCGGACCAAGCTGGCTCACCAAATTACGGGAAACCTCAAGGAGCGCTTTCCTTACAAGTACGGAAATTTGAACAATCATTGCTACCTTTCCCTCCTGATGGGCGAGGACCCGGAGATCTTGGAGCGCGAAGCCGAACGGATCGTCTTGGCTTTCCCTTCCAATCCGTCCTTTCTATCTACTTTGGCGCTGGCCAAGGTTCTTGTCGGGAAACCACAGGATGCATTCGAGGCCATGAGGGTCAGGGGGGCAACTCCCATGGTCCATGGAGAACGCGCCTTGATGGCGGTCATCCTCAACGGTGTAGGAAAACAAGAGGATGCCCGGAAAGTGGCCAAGGATCTGCGGGCCGAAAAGATGCTACCCGAGGAGTGGGCGTTATTACAGCGAGCCGGAGACCTTCGTTAATTTCTCATTGTGGCTACCGGCGGGGCGAAGGATCGTCTGCAAAACTTGGTGAAGGTCGGCTTCTGCTTTTTTGCGCGTTCGTTTGCCGGATAGGGATATGAGCAAGACCTTGCGCTCGTAGGATAGTTTTCCAGAAAGAAAACGAAAGGACTTGGACCAAATCGACGGGTTCTCAAACTCGAAGGAATCGATCCGGGAATCAAGCACGGAAGAACACCAGAAGACATGCAACCCGGACACTCCCTGAGCTTCGTCGGGTGGGGTGGCGTAGTGCCGGAAAAGCAGTTCGTTGCCCTGGAACTGGTAACGGACCAACCCATCCGAGTCGAGCAGCCTGATTCCCGTGTATTGCATACAGGTCGCAGGGTCGTGATTGCGGCTGCATAGGCTGGCGGCGGCGGATTCCTTTTCATACCCGAAGTGAATGACGTTGGCCCGGGAATTCCCCTCGAGGGCTATGTCCCCTTGTTCTCCATAGTCGAAAAGGAGGACTTCCCGAACACCTTCGGAAATGCTTTCTGCTTGGGCCCCGAGGGAGATTTCCCAGGAAAAGGGCTGGGGTTGACCGGGTAGCAAGGCGAACCAGCTCAAGACCAGGATTTCGGGCAGAACGAAGGCACCGGCGAAAGACCAGGGTACGAACTTGGAATCAAGGGGTTTTATGGTGCCTGTTTGGCTCTCCTTCTTGTCTGCCAGCGCCCAGGAGGCCAGAGCCAGGCAGGTCATCGAGCAGATGACGAAGGTGTTCCCTATCGTGTCGTGCCAATCTTCCTGAACGTCTTGCCCGTATTCTAAAAATACAAGCGAAAGGGTTAGGGCGCGCAGAGAATTGAAAAACAGGGCAAAGGCGATGGCCCAGGAAAAATTCACCAGAGCGCGGAGCCAGTCATGCCTGAAGTAGATCGAGAAGAAGAGGGCGAATGAAAACAAACTTTGTAAAGACCGAATCCCGCTGCAGGCTTGATCGATCGAGACTTTTTCCCGTTCGACCAAAATCGCGTTACCGATGGTTTCCGCAGGATGCCCGAACCACAGGAGAGCTTCCGTGGTGAAGGAGGTGACCAGAGAGGTGAGGGAGTGAACGACGGTTGACTCCCAGGCGGCGGGCCAAGGCAGGCAGGTCAGAAGGTAAGCGCTCGCCAGTGCCCAGGCTTGCCAGGGAACCCTGAACTTGGTGAGCGAAACAAAACAATAACTCAGGAGCGAAAGGGAGACCATCTCCAACCAGAGGGGAATTCTCCAGAACGGATCGGGTTCGCCAAGCAACCTGGCCGGAAGGAGCAAGAGGAGCGCCAGAGCCAGGGGGCGTAACCAAAAGGACTTCGTGATCTGATTCTCTTCCACCACCCAGTCCCCTCGTCTTCGGGTTATCAAGACAAGAGCGAGAAAAGAAACGCACCATCCATGCGTGTAGTAGCTCGCTTCGTTCCACCAGAGACTGGTTCTTGAGAGCAGGGAAACCCACGCGACGAGCAATCCCGTCCAACCGGCCAATAGAGTCCATTTGGAATGGATAGAACTTGGCGTCATGGGCTTGGAGGTTTCGGCAAAGCAGGTTCGAGCGCTTCTTCAAGGAGCGCTTTCTCGGGCTTTAGAAGTACGGAAATTTGTTCGATGGGCGCCCATTTTCTCGCAAGTTCAGGCAATCCGTTTTTCCTGAGCACGGCCGCTCCGATCACCCGTTGAGTGGGGCAGGCGGGTGGGGGCGATTGAAAGTGGGATGCAAGCACGGCCCGGGCGCTTGTGACATCTTCCATTCTCAAATAACAAAGGGCCAGGGCATACCGGGTTGCACGGCTTTGCGGGTATTTGACGAGGGCGCGCTCGGCCCATTCGGTGCATTCGCTTAGGTCTTGTCCAAAAGAAGCTTTGAGCATGCAGGTTTGTTGTTCGCCGGCAAAATCGGAAACCCGCCGGGGCATTCGTGTGCCGAGCAAGGTTTTGTTGAGGGAATCGTTATCTCCCAACCGCCGGTAACAGGTAGCGAGCAAGTACTTGATGCCCACGTTCGTTCTTTTGCGCTTTTCCAATTCTTCTATGAATCCAAGCAGAAAGTCAGTGTTTTCGGCCAGGTAGATGAAGGAACGAATGCTTTCGAGGTCTTCGCTCGTGGCATTGGCCAGGATTGTCCTGACCTGTTCCTTGCTGGCTGAGGGTTTGCCCGCTTTGTCCAGGAGGAGGAAACCGAAGAAGCTTTTTTCCGTCACGGACAAGGAGGCGTTTGTTTCAAGCATAATTTCCTGAAAAGCCTTTTGATCTCCGACCGACAAGCTGGATTCCATGGTCCGTAACCTTCTCTCCTTTTGCTCGGCAGAGAGAACTTCGTTTTCCGAGAGAAGTTGGCGGGCGGTTTCGGGACGACCCATTTGATTGAGCAGATCGATAATCTTGCCCTTGGTCGTATCCTTGTCCAAGTTGTCGAACTCTTGCCCAAGGAGATGGAAAAGGGTGTCGGCGTTGATCTTGCGCTTTCCGTAAGTCGCATCCAGGCAGAGCACGGCGTCCGTCAGGGTGGGATTCCCAAGATGCCAAAGGTTAATGGCGAGTGCTTTTCTTTCCTCCGCGGGAACGGAGGGGAGCATGAGTAGCCTTCTGGACGCCTGTTTGGCCCGTTCTCCTTTTCCCAAAGCCGTTTGCTTGAGATGTTCGACACCTTGGCGGACAAGATAGGGCTGTTTTGAAAGCAGGCAAAGGTCCCATAGGAAATCACCAATTCTTTGCGAATCCGGATTGCGTTTCAGGTATGCTTGGGCGATCCGGAAGGCTTCGAGTTCCCCTTCTCCTTCGCGCTTGGAGCGCAAGATACATTGAAGGTAAGTGATCTCTTCGGAACTGTCTTGGGAAAAGTCCTGCTCATCCATCCAGGCAATCGCCAGTTCGTTTTTCCCCATGAGGGCACAGTTGCGGGCGTAGGAGAGTCGGTCTTCCGGAGTGGCGTCCTTGTGATCGCTTAGTTCCAGGCTCCAGTCAATGGTGCGCGGGTGTTTTAATTCGGCTGCGCTTTCCACCAGTTTGCGAAGAATTCCGATATCTTCCGGATTCATCAGATGAGCGCTTTGGTTGGTCAGCAAGGCAGTCCGGTAATCCCCTGAAGCGAATGCGGCATCCGCTGTTTTGGTCAACCGGTAGGTTTTCAAGTCTTTGAGCATGGGGTATCCGACCCAGACGAATAGACCGAGTACCGGAATGAGAAAGAGAAGAATGAGCGAAAACCTGAAGAAAAAGGGCCTTTGCTTCGTTTTGAAAAGGAAGCGCAGAAACCTGGGACTCGGTAACTTGGGTAGTTTTAAACGCCGCCAAAGCGGTCGAGTTGCCTTTTTGTTTCCCTTGGTGATTAACCACCAAAGGTAGGTCAGGTATTTTTTCTTTTTCGAGAAATTAAATAATCCCTTTACCCAGAATCGAAAGGCTTTCGATTTTCTGGCAAAAATGAATTTCCAATATGCTTTTGTGAAAAGAACCTTCAAGTGACTAGGGGGTAGGTTTCAAACCGATTTGCTGTCGGCTTGGTCAACCTAGTAATATCTCTTGAAAGCTCAGGGCTGGGCAAGTCAGAAAAAACGAGGAATTCCGTATGACGCGTATGACGTCCCATTAAGTGGATAAGCGCAAAACTCGAAGGTAAGTTGAGGGCATCGGTTCTTTCAAGGAATGAATGAACATCAGGAAATGCACGGAAACTCAAACAACCAGGAGGTAAGAATTATGGACAAGGAACTTTACGAAAGAATCGCGAAGATGACGGACGAAGAGATGGATGCGATATTGCAGCAGACAGTAATTCATGGCATGCGAGACCATCCATTTCTCTCGCCAGAAAAGCGTCAGCAATTGGAGGAGGAGTCCAAGATGAAACCCTTGGAATGGCTGAAATTAAAGAACTCCTCATCCCAAAGACAAACGAACGAGAAAAACGAAAGGAAAACAAAATCATGAGCGCAAACAGATTACCCGAAGCGAAGAAACCGGAAGGACGCTTGGAAACCAGAACCGTGGTGGAATACTTCCATCCCAGAGAGCATGCGATCCTAGCCGAGTATTTCGATGAGAAGAAGAAACTGCCGAAAGAGGCCAAGTCCATCGACCCGTACGAGATCATTCCACAGGATGCCGTTTGGGACGAAGGGGAACGGGGAATCGTATGCCGGCCCGGTTCGCGGGGGGAGGATTGCCCGAGTGAGGCTCTGGGTAATGCGGTGGCCCGGATTGCTTTGGCTCCGGTACGCACAAGTTTGCCGGTTTGGGGAACCTATGGGGACGGGGAGGTCTACCATACCAGGCAGGAAGAAAATGCGGGCAAACTCCCCTTGCGCGGATTCCACAGTGAACCTGTTCTTGCCTTGACCATCAATTGGGCGAGCTCAGGTCCGGGATACAGTTGGCCGGAGTCTTACTACGTGGCCTGGGTTCCTTATTACGATCGTTACGTGGTGACCGCTTCCCTGGACAGCCCGTTGAACGAGGGGTACCTCGATTTGGCGATTGGGGCGCTTCCCGACAAGGCGACCGTGGAGGGAGACTTGAAGGAAGTCATACAAGGCAGGTGGAACGATTTGTTCCCCTATGTTCAGGGATGGGCGGAATGTTGGAACGAGGGAATCGTGGAAGACCCATGGGCCTGGCGGTCCGAGCTTTGGCCTGATGAGGAGGGCGAGCAATGAGCGAGTATTTTTTCATTCGCGGATATGATGATTTCAAGCGCCCGGGGATCATTCCCGAATCGTTTGTGGAAAAGGCGTTCGGGTTTTACGAGCGCCGAGGCGCTCCTTTTTTGCAGAAGGTCAAGAATTCCCGACACGAGATTTACTACGACGGGCAAGTCCTGCATCTGGGTAAACCTGAGGACCCACCGAGTTTGCCGACTTGGCGGGAGTACTACCGCAAGTACATGGGTTATACGCAAAAGGAATTGCGGACCAAGTTGCGCGAGATTCACTATAATCTGGAGTACGAGGAATTGGACGAGGAGATGTCATGCGAGTACTTCTACGACCAGTGGGCCCATAACCATTCGCCGGCCGCGGAGTTCGCCCATTTGGTCGACCACTTGAGCGTAGGGGTGGAAAACCCCAAGGCGGGCAGGATTTTGGGAAGTCTCAAGAGGCACGAAGGTTCCTTCACCGGGGCGGACGTTCTTTGCATGACCCTGGACGAGCCGATCACCCTGTCCTGGTTGCAATGGGCTCTGCAAACAGCGGGCGAACCGAGCAACGTTCACGACCTGAGGGGAAACCAGCTATGAGTAAGAAAAAGACAGGAGATAAAAAACTGATTGGTTTGCATCCGACACGAAGAAGGCCGGGGGAGACCAGCAGGGAGAGGGCGAAAAGGGTGGCCGGCGGGTTTTTCGAAGCCCTCCAGGAACTGGAAAAGAGGCAGGGTGACCTCAGGCAACCGAGACCGGGCAAACGAAAAGATTAGTCCGTCCCGTCAGTCCTCGATCGCATCGTAGATCAGGCCCTTGAGAGCCCACTCGGTGTTGAAGGAGTAGGGCATGACTTGCTCGAGAGTGAGGACCACGAGGTCATCCTTGGGCGATATCCAGTAGTGCGTGCTGGCGGCTCCGCCCCATCCGTACTCGCCGACCCGGCCATCGGGGTCCCAGTCGCTCATCTTGACCCGAACGGAGAACCCGAGACCGAACCCGACCCCTTCGCGCACTTGCGTGCCAAAGCTGACCCATCCGCCTCCTTTGGGGATTTGGTTGGTGGTCATGAGCCGGATGCTCTTTTTCTTGAGCAGGCGTTCGGTGCCCAGCTTGCCTCCGCCGGAGACCATGAGGAGAAAGCGCATGTAATCATCCGCAGTCGAGCAAAGTCCGCCCCCGCCGGATAGAAAGGTCGGGTTCTCTAAGTATTTGCTGGTCTTGGGCGCATCCTTCACGCTGAGCCGCCCGTCCTTGTAGCTGTAATTGACGGCAAAGCGGTCGACCTTGTCCTTAGGCACGTAAAAGCCGGTTTCAGTCATCCCGAGGGGTTTGAATATCCGTTCTTGAAAGAAGGCGTCGAGCTTTTGATCGGAGGCCGCTTCGACCACTCCACCAAGGACGTCGGTGGCGCATCCGTATCGCCAGTCGGAGCCGGGCTGAAAGACGAGGGGAACGGTGGACATGCCGGAGACCATCGGCCGGATGGCCAAATTACGGTCGAGCACCCGTGCCTTCTTGTAAGCCTGATCGGAGGCCGGAATACCAGTCCTTCCGTAGGTCAAGCCGGCGGTATGGCGCATGAGGTCGCTGACGGTGGGTTCGCGCTTGAGCGCAACCAATCCGTTCTTGGTGTGAACTTTGAGATTCTTGAGTGAAGGGAAGAACTTGGACAACGGATCGTCCAAACCGAGCTTTTCTTCCTCGTGAAGCATGAGGGCGGCGACCGAGGTAATGGCCTTGGTCATGGAATAGATGCGGAAAATCGTATCCTTCTCCATGGGGAGCTTGGCTTCCCGGTCGCGCAGGCCATAGGGTTTGAAATGAGCGATTTTGCCTTTGCGGGCGACAACCACGATGCCACCAGCCAATCGTTGATCCTTGATGAGCTCTTCCATCTTGGCGTCGACTTGTGCGAGGGCTTGCCCGGACAGACCGACCTCGGCCGGTTTGACCGTTGGCCGTTCGGCGGGGGGCTTGCCCGCAAGGAGCAGACAGGAAAGAAAGGGAAGGAGCAAGAGGGTAGTTGTTTTCATGCGTGATTCCGGAAGTGTCGGAGATTTAGAAAACCTCGTCCGAGCCCCCGTCGTCGTATTCGTCGTAGGTGTCGAAGGACGAACTGTCGGAATCGGCTTGGACCGGAGCGGCGGGAGCTGCGTCCGAACCACCTTCGGTTTGGACCTTATAGGCTGCGATGGAAGTGAACCACTTGGTCACCCCGTCCCGTCCTTGCCACTCGCGACCGTTTACGCGGGCTTCGATGGTTACCCGGTCGCCTTTCTTGAGGGTCTGGCTCTTCTCGATATTGTCCTTGGTGAATTCGACGGCAATGGGGTTGTCCCATTTTCCGTCGCCGGTTTCCACCACGACTTCCTGCTTTCTGAATCCGTTGGCTCCGTATTCGCGGACCTCGTCCACGAACTTGACTTCTCCTTTGATGGTTACTTCGTTCATTATGTTTTTTTCGCTAAGATGAATGGTTTGAGCCGTTCACCCGTCCGGTTGGGGAAGCCCAAAAAAGGAACGACAGATTCGTTTGCTAAAGGAGCAATTCATTCTTGGCGAATGAAAAGATGCGCCGAGGGCAAAATACCTTCAGTCAAACTTCAGAATGGGGTGAACGGGTGTCCATTCCTTCCGTTTGGAAACCGAGATTTTATCGAATTTCAAACTTAAGCTCAGAGCATGGTCGAGGCTTTTTCCGGGGAAGCGTTCGAGAATGCATTGCAGGTCGACGTAACTGGCACCGTGAAGTTTGCAAAAGGCGCGTAGTGATTTTTCGGAATACGGAATTTCCTTATGGTCGAGGTAGGCGCGAAGCTTGGACCCATCATCATCGGTGGAAAAGGAGCGGACGGGCAGGGCGGGTCCGAGCAGTTTGAACCATACGGGATGGAGGTGGGAGGCGACGGCAACCCGTTGGTTGGTTCTCAAGAGTTTGCCCAGAGCCGGAAACTGAAAAAGGGATATGATCTCATCGACTGCCACGAGCTGGTTTCCCTGAACCTCGGACGCATCGAATCTCTTTCCAAACGTCCATATCCAGGGAACCGGTTGCCCACTGAATCCGGGGTGATGATCGGCAAGGAATTTTAGATTCGCGCTTTTGCCCGATCCGCTGGTTCCGTGAAAGACGATCAATCGTTCCTGCTCAAAAGACTGATTTTTCAGCCGGAGGAAGTCGTGAAAGCGTTCGGTGGGTTGAGGTTTTCTTCTCATGCCTTGAAAAATTCCTCCTGCAGGAAGGCGTTCGGGTTGCCCTTCGCTTCCTGATCGACGAAGTCATCGACCAGCAACTGGACTTCCCAGGCAAGATCGAGCCCATGGTCGCCAGTTACCATTTGTCGCGGAAAAAGGCATTTGAACATGGGCTCGAAGGCGAATTCCTCGTCAAAATAGCTGCCTATGGGCGTGCCTTGAGTGATGATCGGAATCTTTTTGGAGTAGAGGAGCACCGCCCGGGATGGGTTGCTGAAACTGACCGTCCGCCGGTTGCTGCCGCTTCCCCTTACGTAGAGTCCTTTTTCCAAGTTGCAGGCCACGACCCGCAAGGTTGCGTCATGGAGGTCGACCAGGCTTGAACCGGCGATCAAACGGCTGACGTTGACCTTTGATTCCCGGCTGACCTTGCTGAGCTTGGCATTGAGACGGAAGGTCATGTATTTCCTGAGTTGTTTGCGCATCCCAAACCAGATACCCGCGCCTAGGGCTCCGCATCCCATGAGGGCATCGACCAGGGGGGAGTTCGAATCACCGTCGCTGTCGTAATGACTATATACCCAAGTCATCCCAACGGGAGCCATCTGGTCGTGCAAACCGATTAAAAAGTTAAAAACGATCAGCAGGCCACCGATGCCCATAAGCAAGACGGTTGCCAATTGATTGTGAATCGGAATGGAGCTGAGGTTCTTGAAAAACTTGAAGGAATCCTTGGGGTCGATCAATTCCTTTGCGTTGTTGGTGACCCTGGCCCGCTTAGGAGTTTTTCCCGGGATGTGACCCGAAAGACTGCGCCGGACAACCGTATCCATGTAGGGGATGACGCTGTCGTTTACCTCAAGCTCGACCATGGTCTCGATCTTGATCTTGTGCCCGGAGTAGGGAAAGGCACCGCTTGCATTCTTGAGGGTTTTGGGCGGGATCTTGACCTGATGCCCATTTGGCCGGAGGGTAAGCTTCATGTGGGTAAGCGTATGGGTTCCGTGGACCGGATCGGAATCCTTTACGGTTACCTTCCTCTTGACTGAAAGAACGGCGCTTTTCCCTGCCAAATCGGGATCGTTGTAGTTTATCCTGACGATAATGCCACCGTCATCCGTGGGCTTGAAATCCAGGTAAATTTTATTCGACATGGCTTTGGGAGACTTTCCTGAATAAACGATATTGATTCAGATACCCTCAAATCAAATCAATTATTTTATCGAATTCTGCATGAATCCGCTTTATGTCCGCCTGGATTTTTGACGAACCTTGCTTTTCCTCCGTTTCAATTCCAGAGAGGAACGTCGTTTGGATATCCGTTTGAGATCTGTTTCGATATTTGACGATCAAGACCTTATGGCATACAAACGACCGAACCTTCTTTTTATGCAATCTCTTTCCAGTCAACATATTGCCTTTCCCTTGTCCGTTGTTTTGGACTTTGTCGCCTTGGGTGGCTTAATGAGATTTAGCGCGAAGGAAACCTGTTTGTGAACGAAGAGCTTTCAGAAGATCAAACGACCGATGAGCTGGTCACTCAAGTTCATCAGAAGCTCGTTGAAAAACTTTCGAATGAAAACAAGCGCTTGAATGAGAGCGAAGAGCGCTTTCGATTGATTTCCGAGCAATCCCTCCTTGCCATAAATATCGTGCAGGAAGGAAAGATCGTTTACGTCAATGAGGCTTGGGAAAGTCTGACTGGCTTCAGTATTGAGGAAATGAAGGATTGGGAGCCTTATCATTTCGTCGGAATGACTCATCCCGACGATCGTGAAAGGCTTGTTGAACAACTCAAGAAAAAACAGGGAGGAATGGACGGTTACTCCTTGAACAATCAATATCGTTTCTTCAATCGTTCGGGAGAATTGAAATGGATTTCAATTTATTCGAAAACGATTTCCTATATGGGAGGCCCGGCTGATTTGGCGACCTGCATAGATATTACCGAACAAAAAAAAGCCGAACGTTCCCTCCAGGAGAGCGAAGAACGCCTGAGGGCGGTTTTTAATTCTGCAGAGGATGCCATTTTTCTAAAGGACATGGAGTGCAGATACACACAAGTCAATCCGGCGATGGAGAAATTGCTCGGTCTTCCCAGCGAGCAAATCATTGGGAAGAGAGAAGTCGAAGTCATGCCCGAGAGCGTGGCGCAGCGCGTACGGGAGGAAGATGCGAAGGTGTTGGAAGGAGCGAGTGTGGATGAGGAAAGCTATCTCGAATTCAATGGTTCGCGAAGGTACTTCCATAACCTGAAGGTACCCTTGACCAATGAGGAGGGCGAGGTGATCGGGTTGTGCGGAGTATCCCGCGACGTTACCCTTAGGAAAACCGCTGCGCTGGCCAAGGAGAAGCAGTTGAGGACCGAGGCCGAAAATTCAGCCAAGACGGAATTTCTTGCCCGGGTCAGTCACGAATTGAGGACGCCGTTGAATGCGATCATAGGATACAGCGAGATGCTCCTGGAGGATGCCGAGGAAGAGGGTGCCGATCGATATTCCGGAGATTTGCGGAAGATTCTGGATGCTGGGGATCATCTGCTAGGCTTGATCAATGACATCCTGGACATGTCCAAAGTCGAATCCGGGAGCATGGACCTTTTTATAGAGAAAGTTTCGATTGAGGAGGTAATCGAAGAAGTTGTATCCATTATCAAGCCCTTGGTTCAGAAAAATGAAAACCAATTCGAGGTCATCAGTGAACTTCCCACCGGACTCGAAATGTCGGTTGACAGAACGAAGCTCAGGCAAGTTCTGCTCAACCTGCTCAGCAATGCGTCCAAATTTACCCGCAAGGGTACTGTTACCCTGAAGGTCGAGGAACTAAAGGAAGGGTCGTCCCCGGAAATCAAGTTCTCCGTAAGGGACGAGGGGATCGGGATCGATCAATCGAAGATGACCAAGATATTCCAACGATTTACTCAAGCGGATGAAGACACCACCTTGAAGTTCGGCGGGACGGGTTTGGGTCTGCCGATCACCAAAGCATTTCTCGAGATGATGGGGGGGAGCATCGAGGTCATTTCTGAGATCGGTAAAGGCAGCGCTTTCGAGGTGACCTTGCCCCGCGAATTTTTAACGCCGGAAAAGAAAAGCAAATCGTAAAATCCGGAAACCAATACTTTGAATTACAACGCCATTCGCCATGAAGAAAATCCTTTTGATCGAAGACAACGAGATGAACAGGGACATGCTTTCCCGCCGGCTCGAAAGAAAGGGGTTCGACGTCTTGCTGGCCGAGGATGGAGCGGAGGGTTTGGCGCGCATTCTTTCCGATGCTCCCGATTTGGTGCTCTTGGACCTGAGCCTGCCTGTTCTCGATGGTTTTGAAGTACTCAAGCGTGTACGTAAAGATCCCGAATCCAAGTCCGTTCCGGTTATCGTACTGACTGCTCATGCCATGGAAAACGACCGGGATAAATCAATCGAAATGGGAGCGGATGATTTCGATACCAAACCGATCGACTTGCCGAGGCTGCTTGGCAAGATGCGCGCTTTGCTGGCAGATTGATGGATAAGAGAATCGAAACGCTTTTGCTAGGCAAGATCCGGCATAACCTGAAGACTCATCTGAACGTGATCATCGGGTATTCCGAACTTCTTCTCGAGAGCGTGGCAGACGAGCCGGAACTTGGCCCGATGGAATCCGATTTCGCCGACTTGAGCCTTTGCGGGGAATCGATTCTCGTAAACCTCGACAAGGCTTTTGCCTCCAGCCATGGGAGAGAATCAAGCGTCCTTGGGCAAATCGGAGCCATTGCCAAGGATTTTGGAAATGAGATCAGGGAGTCTCTCGTTAAAGGGGGGCGTTTGGTCGAGCAGTGCCTTGGCCAACTTTCAGTCCCTTCTTTCGTTGATGACCTGAAAAAGATAGGTTCCGCGATCGGGAAACTCGAAGCGGCGGTATCCGTTCTTACGGAGAGGGCGTTCGAATCGGTTGAGGACCTTATCGAATCCGGGATTCTCGCCAAATCGGACGTCGAATTGGTCGATCTGCACTCCACGAATCTTTCCATTGTCCGCCAACCGGGCAGGAGTGAATTTCCCTCCCATATCCTTATTCTCGATGACAACCCCAACCTCGCCCATTACCTCGGGCGCAAATTGGTCTCGGTCGGGCATTCCGTTTCTTATGCGGGCAACACGGGCGAGGCCAATGATTTTCTAGCAAAAGGCAAGATCGACCTGCTCATTTTGGATATTCTCATGCCAGGTGAAAACGGATACGAGTTTCTGCAGCGAAACCTTGCGGAGTTCAAGTCGGCAAACCTGCCCGTGATCGTACTTTCTTCCCTGGACGAACTGGACACCATTTACAGATGTTTGGAGGCGGGAGCTTCCGATTACGTAACCAAGCCTTGCAAGTTCATTACTTTGAACGCGAGGATCAACTCCGCTCTCGAACGGAAGCATCTCAAGGACAGGGAAAAGGAATATCTCGCAGCCATCGAGACCGAGAAGGAGAAGTCGGACAATCTCCTGCTTAACATTCTGCCCGTGCCCATTGCGGAGAGGCTGAAGACCGGGGAGGAGACGATTGCAGATTCCTTTGACCACTGCAGCGTGCTTTTTGCGGACATCGCCGGCTTTACTCCTCTTTCCGAGAAACTCAGTGCCCGTGAACTGGTAGGTTTTCTCAATGAGACCTTTTCCGCATTTGATGCCTTTACCGAAGAGCTTGGCTTGGAGAAGATCAAGACAATCGGGGATAACTACATGGTGGTCGCCGGTATTCCGGAATCCCGTGAAGACCATGCCCAAGCCATAGTCGAGATGGCAATCCGGATGCAGCAATACCTCCATGATTTGGAACCCGTGCAGGGGCATTCCGTTTCCGTACGGGTGGGGATCAACAGCGGACCAGTGGTTGCCGGGGTGATCGGCACAAAGAAGTTTACCTACGATTTGTGGGGCGATACCGTGAATACCGCATCAAGGATGGAATCCCACGGGGTAACCGGAGCGATCCATCTTTCCGATTCGACCGCTGCTTTGCTCGGTGAAAGCCATGAACTGGAGAGCCGCGGGGAGATGGAGATCAAGGGAAAGGGGAACATGAACACCTTTCTCATCCGTCCTTGAGGATGAACCGCTCGGGTCAGGATGCAATTGCTTCGATCAGTTCGTCCTTACTGAGGACGCTGGCGTAGATGGGGAAGATTTCGTTGCAATAGAATTCTTGCTCGAACATGGTCCGCCCGGTCGTGCAGTCGGAAAGGATGGAAACTTTGAACCCCTGATCGAATGCCGCCCGTGCGCTCGAGTCGATGCAGACCGAAGTGACGGCTCCGGCAAAGACCACGTTGGTGACACCACGCTCTTTGAGTATGTTGGAAAGTTCGGTGTTCGAAAAGGCATTCAAGCCGCGCTTGCCCGGGATTTCCAAAACCCGGTCTCCGAAAGCCTTGAGATCGTCAATGGTATCGGCTCCCGGGGTCCCTTCGCAAAAGGCCTTGCTGTCCTTTACCGCCTTGAGAATCCCCTGAGGGTCGGAAAGCTCGGAATAATCCGGGGTGAAGATAATGGGAGTGGCAATCAGTAAGGTATCACTTTGCTCCAAGCCCTTTAGCAAGGAAATGGTGTTTTCCAAAACATGGTTAACTCGATCCACCTCCTCGATTACGCCCCTTAAAATCCCATCGGCGGCGAAGTAGTCGTTCTGGTAGCCAATAAGCACCACTGCGGTTGAATTTGAGGTCATTTCGGACATGTAATGAAGTTGTTGAGAAAGTTGAGGAAGTCTAAACTTTCATCCTTTTGCCAATGAAATCCTCTGTCAAAATTAATTTTGCTATGTTTTTACACGAAAGCCCAAGCCATGGTCCTTTGGCGGGAGGGCAGGGGATTTACTTTGCAAGGGAGAATTCGATCCGGGTGAACTTGCGGAGGTTGCCGACGTTCACCGTGAGCTGACCATTGGTCACCGTTGCCGGTTTGGTCAGTTCTTCGCGACGGTTCAAGTCCTGACCGTTATCCCGGTTGATGTCCTTGGTCACGATGCGGGCCTGGTATTTCTGACCGTCCTCAAACCCTTCCCCGCGAAAGTCCTTGGCAGAAAATTCGTTGTTGTAGTATTTCCCTTTTTGAATGGTCGAGGGCAGGGTGACTTTGGCATGGGACGTTCCGCCGGCGCCGCCCGCGTACAGGAGCACGATGAATGTCTTTTTGGTTCGGTTGTAGGAGGAAAGCTTATATTGTTCGTTACCCGTAAAACCGGGCCCCAGGACCGTGAGGTCGTTTCCAAACTCCCCGCTGACGGCATGCCTGATGACTTCGTCCGAGCCACCGGCAAGCTGGCTGTACCACTTCCAAACATAATAATGCAAATGATTGGGATCGCCTGGGTTGATGTAATTTTTTTCCGTAAACCGGCGTCCGCTTGGCTCGACTTCAACGGGCTGGAAGTTTTCGTCCGTACTGCCCCGCAGGCTTAGTTTGCGGGTTACGACGTCAGGGCCTCCGTCGTTGGACGGAATGACCCATCCGGGTTGGAGTTTCTTGACCCTGCCATTGTAGTCCACCCGTTTGACCAGACCCATCGACCAACTGCTCGAATTGTCGCACCAAGGCATATTGACGGTGTTGAGCCCGCGCTCGAGCATCTTTCCAAAGATGGTGACGGTCTTGTCGAACGCGTCACGCTCGTCCTTTTTCCCATCGCCGTTGACGTCGGTGTTGTTGCCCGATCCGTCCCACACGATCCAGGATTCCGAGGACAGGATCTTTTTCGAACGGTAACTCGCGGCGTCCAGTTTTCCGCGGGCCAAGTCGTACTGAGTCCAGACGTTGGGGATGATCAGACCGTCCATCATGCCGTATCCATTGAAGTGATCGGATACGTTCTGGTTCAAGGCATCGACTACGTTCATCACTTCCTTGTTGGCAATGAGACGGTCGTAGTAATCGGACACCGCAGCCGCGCCCTTGCCCTTCAGACCCTTGAGCGGTCCGCATGCCTCGCAAGGGGAGGTGCCCGAGGTGGAAACGAGGACGGGTGTTTTCGGTTGGGCATCATACACCTTACGGATGGCCCGCCCGCCTTGGGTGAAGATCTCGTCCATCACGAAATCAATATCGGCACCGTTGATCATTCCTTGCAGGTTGACCTCGTGGTAGAGCTGATAAGCTCCGACCCGGCCCTTGAAATGCTTGGCCAACCGGGTTGCGAACCGGGCATATTCTCCCGCCTTCGGACGGTGTCCTCCGCCTTGTCCCGACTCGGATGCCCAGGGAGGGCAATGCCAGGTGACCAGTTCCACGTGCACGCCCCGCTTGACGCACAGGTTGACCGCATGATCAATGGCCCGCAGATAGCCGGACAAGTGGTTTTTGTAATCGACGTTTTTCTCGGTCGGTTCGGCCGCCCGCCAGCTTACCCAAAATTGGGCGTAGCTGCTGTGTTCGTTCAGCAGAGGGCGGTTGGCATCGTACTCGTCACATTTCTTCAGTCCGAAGGGCTGCCACCGCACCCCGACGTGCAAGTGATCGGTCGTCCAAACGTAGCCCTGCTGGGCCGCCCCCAAATGGTCGGAGGCAAGAAGGGCGAGGCATGAAAGAGAAAAGCAGGCTAGGCTGAAGCGTGTGGGCATTGATTTTCCGAATGGTTGGTTGGGGAGCTTCAGGAGGCGGAAAACTTATTTGGGCCATGAAGATTGAGCTCCGATGATTTTCCGTTTTGTCAGAGTAAGGGTGCGTTGTCATCGAAAAAAAATCACTTTTTTTCCTTTTCTGGACGTGAGGTTTGACACCTTGAAAAAAGGAGGCAACTTTAGATCGATACGTTATTTCATGAATTTTATTACCCTTTGTCTTCCCCTTGTTTTGAGTACACTTGCATTTGTGAAAAATGGACTGGTGTCCGGGTGGCGTGAATACGGAAGGGGTGGCGGCTTTGGGGAAAGATTTGCTTGATTCGGCAATGGGTGGGGAAGAGGAACTTTTAGGGCAGGGGATTGTTTTGTACGGGTCGAATGACCCGGAAGAATTGATCGCGCAATGCGCCCGGGACTTGAAAACGGGGTTGTCGGATCCCTTCAAGGAGGAAGAGTTTCTCGTGCAGAGCAGGGGAATGGGCACTTGGGTTCAGCTCCAGTTGGCTGACCGGTTGGGGATTTTCGGACGGGCGAGGTTTCGTTTTCCCGAGGAAACGATTTGGATGGTCCTGCGCGGTTTTCTCGAGAATTGTCCAAAGGAGAACCCATTTACGAAGGAGGGGATGGCATGGAAAATCTATGACCTTTTGCCTAGGCGTCTCGATAGCGACCCTGAAAGTTTTGCCGCGATTGCACGTTACGTAGGCGAGGGTGAGGACAGAAACGGAGACCGAACCTTCCGTCTTTGTCGGCAGATCGCTACCCTCTACGATTCCTATTTGGCCTATCGGCCCGAGATCATAATCAATTGGGAAACGGGCAGACTACCCGATGGCTCAGACCTTTGGCAGGGCCTTTTATGGAAAGATCTCCGGTCGGCTTTGGGGCAAAAATCTTTTCCCGAACTGGTGAAGGAGCTAGAAAATACGCCAACGCCCAAGTCTCCCGAACGCTTGCCTGAGCGTCTTTCGGTTTTCGGGATTTCGACTTTGCCCCCGATCTTTCTAAACGTTCTTCAAGCCTATGGGCGCTTTCGTCCGTTACGCGTTTATGCTCTTCAGCCCGCTCCGGTCATGTGGGGAGAAGTAGAGTCCGAGAAAACCTTGCAACGGAAATGGAAGGAACGCGCGTTGGAACGCGCCAAGACCCAGTCGGAAAGACCGGTCGACGAGGACGAATTGAACGAGGAGAGAGGCAACCCCTTGATCGGATCTTTGGGGCGTACGGGTAGAGAGTTCTTTAACTTGCTAGTCGATCGGGATGCTCATGACATTCCGCTGGATTTTCGGGATCCGGAAGGGAACTCTCTGCTAGCCCGTCTTCAACGCTGGACGTTCGAGGTTTTTTCCGGTCAACCGGAGGAGCGTCAGGCGGTCGAGCGCGGTGATGATTCGATCACCATCAACAATTGCCACGGACCTATGCGCGAGGCCGAGGTTCTGCGGGATTACTTGTTGCGCCGGTTTGCCCAGGACGAGACTCTCCGTCCCAGCGACGTGGTCGTCATGATGCCCGACCCAGAGGGCTACGCTCCTTACCTTCGCGCTACTTTTGGCGGGATGGAGGAGGGCATGCCTGACTATTTCCCATATTCGATCGTGGATCGCGAACCCAGGCAGGAAAGCCACTTGGTGGACGTCTTCTTCGATCTGTTGGAGTTTTTTGACGGGCGGGCGACCAACCGTGAGGTTCTTGACTTGCTTGATTCCGTGCCCTTGCGCGCAAGGTTCGAATTGGAGGACGAGGATTTGGATGCCTTCCGGCTCTGGATCAGGGAATGTCACGCTCATTGGGGACTGGATGGAGAACATCGTAAGAATTTCGGGTCAACTGAGACGGACGAGCACACATGGCGGCATGCTCTTGACCGTATGTGCTTGGGCTTCTCCATGCGTGGAAATGGAGAACGTTTGTGGGACGGAGTCCTTCCTTACGACGAGATCGAGGGTGAGAACGCTCTGCGCTTTGCCAAGCTTTTCAGGGTAATCGATTCACTCCGCGCACTCGAGATTCAAGCTCGTGAGGATCAGGAATTGTCTGCTTGGGCTTATTTTCTGGATAGGATGGAGACGCTGTTTTTCCCGAAGAACAAGGAGACCCTGATGGATCGGAGGCGTATCAATGATGCGATCCGGGCGCTTCGCGAGGAATATGCCCCGCTGTCGGGCAGACGGACCGTTCCGTTGAGAGCCATACGTTATCATCTTGGGAACGTTTTGGCAGTCGGCACGACCAAGGGACGCTTTCTTACCAAGGGTGTGACCTTTTGCGGGTTACGTCCGATGAGAAGTGTTTCCGCCCGGGTGGTCTGTTTGATCGGGTTAAATGACGGCGCCTTTCCACGGCAGACCCGAAGGCCCAGTTTCGACCTTTCCGGTGAACGTCGTCCCGGTGACCGTTCGGCCCGGGAGGATGACCGTTACCTTTTTCTCGAAACTCTTTGGTGCGCTCGGGAATTTCTCTACCTAAGCTACGTTGGCCAATCGATTAGGAAAAACCAACCGATTCCTCCCTCCGTCGTGGTGAACGAATTGCTTGACGGGCTGGATAAGTTGGCTGATTTCGGGGATTCCGAAGGCAAACCCAAGAGGGCTCATGACGAGTTGGTCGGAATACAGACCCTTCATCCCTTTGGTAGGGACAATTTTTCTCTTACCCGTCTTCCGAGGTCTTACTCCACTGATAACTTGAAGGCCGCAGTAGCGTTGCTTGAACCGGATCGGGAACTGCTTCCTTTCGTTGCCGCTCCGATGAGCGACCCGTCGGATGAACTATCCGAGCTAGCGATCGATGAGCTAGGCAAGTTCCTGGAGAATCCATCGAGGGGTTTTCTCAAGAAGAGATTGGGGATGAACTTATGGGAAGAGGACGGACCACCCGAAGATTCGGAACCTCTCGATCTAACCGGTTTGAAAAAATACCTGCTCAAGGACCGCTTGATGGGCATTGCCTTGGATTTCGAGAAAGAGGTTGACCTTTATGCGATGGAGAAGGCCGAAGGCAGCCTGCCACCTGGCAACTTGGGTAAGGTTTGGTTCAATGAGGCGTGCCGTGAGGTTGATGCGTTCGTTGATTTGTGGGGTTCGGAATTAAATGGTGAAAAGAGCGCCCCCGTACTTATCGATGAGGAAGTCGGAGGCGTCCGCTTGCGTGGAGAATTAAGTCCTTTTGTGGATGGCCGGCAACTTTTCTATCGGTGCGTGGAGAAGCCGAAGATCAAGGGGAAGGATCATTTGCGGGCCTGGTTCCGGCATGTTTTGGCTTGTGCCTTTTCAGGTATTGAAGGGGTGGAAACCCGGTTCTTGTCTTTGGCTCCTAAGTTTCTTTCCTTCTCTGCTCTCACCCGGGAAGACGCTTTGGGGCATCTCGAGGAATTTGTCGATCTTTACCGGGCGGGAATGCGGGAGGCTCTTCCATTCTTCCCAAACAGTTCGTATGCCTACGAATTGGAACGCATTAAGTCAGTACCCGACGAAGAAGGAGTGGAGGTTCCGGTCCGATCCTTCCCTTTGGCCATTAAAAAGCGAAAGGGCAGTGGGAATCGAATGTGCGCAATGGGGTTTTCATCAAGGGGGAGGAGGATGATTGCGCAAACAAGATATGTTTCCGTAACGAGCCTTTTGATCATGCGGATTTTGCAGGATTGGCAGCGCGTGTTTTCGGTCCCCTTTTGGAAAACGAAAGCGAGGAGGCGAAATCATGAGCGAGCCCAAGGCATTCGATTGCTCGTCCGAACCCTTGACCCGGGGAGTGAGCTTGCTTGAAGCAAGTGCCGGGACGGGCAAGACTTATGCCTTGGCCCGAATCTTTCTGCGCTTGGTTGCGGAAGAGGGGGTGGAAGTGAACAAGATCCTGACCGTGACTTTTACCACTGCGGCGACCGAGGAATTGCGCGACCGTATCCGAACGCTCCTTGTCGAGTCTCTCGTGACGTTAAGGGAAGATCCTCTGGATGGGGAGGACGCGACGATTAACAGGTTGCGTTCTTTGCCAGAGGTTACCCGCGAGGAATGTATCCGCCGGATCAGGTTGGCCATTACCTGTTTCGACGAAGCGATCATCAGTACGATTCATGGATTCTGCAATCAGGTACTCTCGGAAAACGCTTTGGAAACGGAATCCCTCTTTGAAGCGGAATTGGACAAGGAGGCTGATCAAATGACGACCGAGGGCGTGCGTGAATATTGGCGGGATCGTTTTGCATCGGCTCATCCTGTAGTGGCCGCGGCGGCTTCTACGGAGAAACTCAAGCCCGATGAGTTGGCCCAGTTTTTCAACCGGTTGCCTTCCACTCAGGACTACCTGCTTGGTTTTGAGGAAGAGGGCGCTTGCGACCTTGTCCGTACAAAATTGCTTAAGGGCTTTGAAGCCTTGGTCGAGGCTTGGGTGCAAGGACGCAAGGAGTATGTAGATTACGTCACCACCTGTTTGAAGAAATCGTCCAGGCCAAGGAAAAATGCATCCAAGCACGCTGAGATTCTCGAAAAGACGCTTGTCAAAGGAGAGGTCTCTTCGGCAGGTCTGAAAGTCTTGGAGGATATGAGAGCCTCCGAGTTCAAACCGACCAATGCCTTCTTGGATGAGCCCATCCCAAAGTTTGCCCTGCAGGCGGATTCCTTTTGGGAGGTTCTTAAGCAATTTGGCCGGGCTGGGCGCGCTGATTGCGTACGCTACCTGAAGGACAAGATAGCGAAATGGAAGCGAGACCGCGGGCTTCTTTCTTTTGATGATTTACTTTCCCTCACTGCTGACGCGGTAACGAGCAAGGACTCGAGTGGAGAAGCTTTGCGCAGGTCACTGATGCAATCGTTTGATGCCGCTTTGATCGATGAATTTCAAGATACCGATCCGGTTCAGTTCAAGATTTTCCGGGAATTGTTCGCTATGACAGGGGAACACTGGCTTTATTTGATTGGGGATCCCAAGCAATCGATCTACCGGTTTCGGGGAGCCGATCTTGAGGCATACTTCGCGTTTGCCAAGGAAACACAGGCGGTTACTTATTCGCTCGATACCAATTACCGGACCGTTCCTCCACTGGTCAATGCGGTCAATGCCTTCTTTTCATCATCCGAAGATCCGTTCCTTCATGAGGATCTCGGTTTCGAAACAGTCAATCCGAGTGCCGAGGATGAAAAGAAGGTCTATCGGGAAAGCGGCGCCAGTTCCGCGCCCCTGCTGATCCGTGAGATGGAATGGACGGAGGATAAGGGTCCTACCAAGGAAAAAATTCACAATGCGATCAGGCTAGACATGGCCAACGAGATCCACCGCTTGCTTGAGGTGGGATCACTCGGAGGAAGAAAAGTGCGCACAAGTGATCTGGCCATTTTGGTCAGAGGAAACTTTGAGGCGACCCAGGTTTGGAGCTATTTCCGTAAGCGCGGTTTGCCGGCCGTCGTTTTTACAGACCTTAGTTTGTTCGAATCGGATGAGGCGAAGGAACTGCTCTGGGTACTTGAGGGAATTGTTGATTCCAGCAGCGAGCGCTCGATCAGGCGGGCTTTGGCCACCGGGTTGCTTGGAATGACCAGCAAAGACTTTCAGGACTGGCAGGACAGGCCCGAAAAATGGGACGATTGGGTGGGCTTTTTTCGGGCATGCTTGCGGACTTGGAGAAAGGATGGCGTTTACGTAGCCTTGCGCGAGTTGTTGCGCAAGACCCGTGCAATCCCCATGAATCTGAGAAGACCGGATGGAGAACGCCGGGTAACTAATTTCTTGCATCTGGCAGAGGTTCTTCACCAGGCGACTTCGAATAACCCGCTCTCCCCGTCTTCACTCGTTGTCTGGTTGCGGACCAGGATGGACCAAGGAGATTCAACCGGAGAGGATTACCAATTGCGTCTCGAGTCGGAGTCCGAGGCAATAAGCATACTGACCGTACACAAGTCAAAGGGCTTGGAATACCCGATTGTCTTTCTTCCATCGCTTTCCTTGACCGTTGGGGGCGGGGCGAAGTCATTTAACTATCATCAGGATGACGGCACTCTGGTCGTCGATCTGCACGAGGTTGCCAGTGATTCGGCCAAGGAAAAAGGTAAACTTGAGGATGGTCAGGAGGATGCCCGGGTACTTTACGTCGCAATGACCCGGGCCGCCTCGCGGTGTTACCTTTATCATGCTCCTTACCGGCTCTCCGAGGATGACCGTCCTTCAGCTCAAGCCCGGATTATGAAATCATGGGGGAACAAGCAAAAACCTGAACAGGAGGATGGTTCGGTGGACAACTTTCAAGTTGGACAGTTCGTGAACGGATGGATCGAAGAAAACGAATTATCCGAAATGGCGCAGTACCATTCCTTTTTGCCTGACCAGGAAGAGCTCGATGGAGCGCTTCCTTGCGAGGGTAGTGAAAAGGTAGAGCCCGAAGGTTTGGAATCGGCAAAGTGGAAAGCCAGTCGAGGGATTCCGATGGGTTCGATCGTCTCTTCCTTCAGTGGTTTGGTCGAACAAGTCGATTTCGATGGCAAGGATTTGGATGACGAACCCGAATCGGAGGATCGTGAGCAGGGTGCGACGGAGGACGATCCGTTACCGCAAATTTTTGAATTCGAAGCTGGGGCCCGCGCGGGCACCTTTATGCACGACGTTTTCGAACATCTCGAATTTACCGATCCTTCGACATGGGGCGTTTTCATAAGTAAAAAGCTAAGGGATCATCAATTCGTTGACGAGAGGTGGCCGGACGTGATCAGGGGAATGGTTGGGCAAGTCATGGGCACAGAGCTGGAACCGGGATTGATCCTAGGCTCTGTGGAAAGAAAGGACCGGATGGAAGAGATGGAGTTTCATTTTCCGGTCCGTCCGGGTTTTCTTCCCGAACTGGCGTCCTCCTTGCCCGTAGGTTGTTTGCTCAGGAGTTATCTCGAGGGGGTGAAGAAGAGCGATAGACACAGAATTTCCTCGGATGGATACCTCAAGGGTTTGGTCGACTTGATCTTCCGGGCCGATGGAAAGCATTACGTACTGGACTGGAAATCAAACAAGCTAAACGGTCGTCCTGATGGATTCGGCAAGGCAAAGCTCGAGGAGGAGATGCTCGATCACCACTATGTTTTGCAGTACCATCTTTACGTTGTCGCGACCCATCGTTTTCTTCGCAGTCGCTTGCCTGATTATTCCTATGGAAGCCATTTCGGGGGCGTCTATTACCTTTTTACCCGGGGCATGGAAATTGGTTCCCAAAGCGGGGTTTTTCATGATCTTCCCGACCTGGCGGTCATCGAGGCCCTCGATCAATTCCTTACCCAATCGGAATGAAGAACAAAGATCCGGAAGAACAAAATTGGGAACTTCGCGATTTGGGAAGAGCAGTCGCTTCCTTTTTCGAGCGT
>JAOLZO010000035.1 GCA_028343845.1 Verrucomicrobiota bacterium
TCCATTCTTGGGAATTTCCAAACCCGCGGTCCAAAGGATGGCGTTGAGCATGATCTTACGGTATCCGTCGTCTTGCCAACTGACGTGGTTGTGCCCTCCCGTGAAACCAAATCCGCGCCCACCGCCTTTCCTCTCGTAAGCCCAGGCAACGTGCTGGGTCTCCCCATTGGCCACCGCCTTGCGCACGGCGGGATTTCCACTGCGTATGCCATCTTTCCTTCGCAAAGTCTCGGGGGGAGGAAGGTCGGTCAGGATGGGAGTGAAACCGCTCCGGTCCTCGACGAAGCGCATGTGATAGTACCACTCGTCGTCCACGCTGAAGGGCTTGACGCCATTCCAGATCGGATGCTTCTGCACCTTAAAATTGGGCTTCCAATGGGGATTGACCGACCAGTTAAGATCGCAGAACCCGCCCATCCATTCGAGGAACCGTTCGCCGGGCGGGCCCTTCACGGCCTCGGTCGCCCAGTGGATCATGATGACCCCCGTGCCCTTTTTCATAAGGGCATCGAATTCCTTGAGTTTTGGATTCAGAACGTGGCCGCCGTGACCGGTGCAGAAGATCACGATGGTAGCTGCGTCCTCGAGAACGGAATCGTCCTTTGGATAACCAACGTCATCCAGAACGACCGCCTCCACTGGCAAGCCGGACTCATTGAGGCGCTTGGCCAAAATCATGTTGCCGGCCCGGTGCTCGTGCTTCATCCGCCCATGACTGGGCTTGCCCGAGATGAATACTACCTTGGCCTTGGCCTTACCGCTTGTCTTTTTTTTTACGGATAGAGGAAGGATGCTTACCTTGACCTCATGCCAGTAGGCCCATTCGTTCATCCAACCAGTCGGGTTGTTTTCAAGCTCCAGCTTGATCTCTTTTCCTTCATAGGGAGAAAGGTCCACCTCATGAGTAAGCCACTCGTCGGTGGTGGTCTTGGAAGAGACTTCGGCTTTGGAAACGATCTTGCCGTCCACCTTGACCCGTAGTTCCCAATCGCCGTGTGGATGATGGCTTACGGTTGCATGGAGAAGGGTCTTCTTTCCCTTGTGAACCTGAAGATTGCGACTGAGTACGGAAGGCTCGCCACGCTTGACCGGGTGAGTCCGGGTAGCGGTTTTGTTCCGGAAGGTACCGAATCGTACTACCCCTCCCTCCCCCGAACCATTGATCGAAAAGTTGGGCGCGGCCTTTCGGATAAGTTTCTGCCAGTCGGCCTTGGAAACCTTGCGCTTCTGCGGAGGACGGACGGGGGTCTTCCCGGCGAGCATTCTTCTAGGAACGAATTCCTGCAACCGGGGCAGTTTCGCGGTAGAGGCCAAGGTAAGGGCTTTGGCCGTGTTGTCAGGCACCATGGGCTCGAGAGCCAACCAGACCATGCGGGGGATATTGTTGTCATCCTTGTCCTCTTCATGTGAAGCGAGGCCCTCGAGAATCGACCAGCGCTTATCGTGAGGGAAACGCTGGAGGGCGGAGGCAAGGTAAAGCCGAACGACCGGAGAGGAGTCCGATTTGGCCATCTTGGAAAACTTGGCAAGCAGGGCATCGGAAGGCTTCTTGTCCTCGCTGAGGAACTGGATGGTCCAGGCCCGAACGTATTGTTCGGAATCATCAAGCAAGGCCATGAGCTTGGCATCCTTGCCCTTGAATCCTCCCGTCACTTGAAGAGCCCACAAGGCCCGCAAGCGCTTACCCACGGTCTTGGCATTCTTCAACATGCTTTCCAATTTTCCGTGTACCTTGGCCGAATCCAATTTTCCGGAGGCTGCCCGGTATTGAAGAATGGTCCGTGCCTGACGGACGTACCAATCGTTCGAATGATCCTGCATGTCGGTCAATTCCTCGTCGCTCAATTTGTTCAAGTCAAAGCGCTTGATGGGTTTTACGCCCTTGGGCATGATCCGGTAGACCCGTGCGGAATTGGCAAACTTGACCACGTTTCCGCAAATGTTCTGATCGTGCCAGTCCAGAATGTAGACCCCGCCATCCGGACCGGTTTCCACGCTGAATCCGACCCATGCCAAATCATTGGTCGGCATGAAGTCGCTCCCGTGCTTGCCTATGAAGCTCGAGCCCTTGGGTACCATGTAGTCGATCAGCACTGCATGTTCGTGAATGTTGCACATGAAGAGCTGGTCGCGGTATTTCTTAGGGAAGACGTCCGCCAAGTAAAAACGGGCCCCGCCGTGGGCGGACTTATGGGTATGATCCCTAATCGTCTTGATGTTGTCATAGACGTATGGGTTAACGTTTTGCTTGCTCTGCTTGTGGTAGACGCCCCCCTGAACGATGTGAAAAAGGTGAGGAATGACACAGCAAGTAGCGAAACCCTGGCCCATGTCGTTGAAATCAAAGCCCCAAGGATTGGACAAGCCCTCGGCAAAAATTTCGAATTCCTTGGACTGGGGATGGAAGCGCCAGATTCCACCGTCTATGAACTTGCGGTCATCCTTGTCCGCGCCCGGCTTTCCGACCTCAGATTTAGTGAACACCCCATGGCACCCGTAAAGCCAGCCGTCCGGTCCCCAGATGAAGCTATTGAGGGTCTCGTGCCGGTCATGGATTCCCCAACCGTCAAGAAGAACCTCATGCGGACCATCGGGTTTGTCATCACCATCGGCATCGGGAATGAAGATCAATTCGGGAGGCATACCGACGTAAACCCCCCCCATGCCTACGGCGATGCCGGAGCTAAAGGAAAGGTTTTCGGTAAAAGTCTTTTTCTTGTCGAAAACCCCGTCCCCATCGACGTCCTCGAAAATCTGAATGCGGTTCTTCTTATCTCCAGTATGGGACTTTCGGGTTTGATAATTATAGTTCTCCAAGGTCCAGAGCCGACCCTTTTCATCGAAGCAAAAGGCGATGGCCTCTCCGATGTCAGGCTCGGCCACGAAGGCCTTGACCTCAAACCCGTCGGGAATGGTCATCTTGGCAATGGCCTCGTCCGGTTTGAGAAAAGGCGCGTTGCTAGTGGGCGTGGCGGCGTTCAGGACCGAAGCCACCAAAGCAAGAATGGTAAGTTGAATTTTCATAGTTAGGGAAGCGGTACTTGTTTTTCGGTTCTTAAATATTTGATCAGATCAAGGATCTCCGGGTCCTTGAGGGTAAGAAGCAGACCCGCGGGCATCATGGAGATTTTCGAGGTTACGCGGGTTTTCACATCGGCCTTGGCGATCACGCTTTGCTGACCAACCATGTTCAATACAACCTTGTTGGCATTCTCCTCGATGACGTTGCCAACCAAGACCTGCCCGTCCTTGCTAGTGATCGTAACCATCCGGTAACCCTCGGGAACGTCGTAACTGGGAGCCAGCACGTTGAGCAGAAAATAATCAAGATCGGAGCGGTTCGAACCGGTCAACTCAGGCCCGATCTTTCCACCCTCTCCATACATGACATGACAAGCCAAGCATGTTCTCTGGTAAATCGCGCGTCCCTTGGAAGCATCCGCTTTGGACATGTCGGAGGCCAATACCATGGATTTGTACTTTGCGATCTGCTTGTCCTTGTCCGCCGAGACCGCCTGAACCTTTCCGTAGACCTTCTCGAACGAATCTCCGAGCATGGCTTGGAGGTTCCGGGCGACGTAAGTGGGAATATCCCCCTTGGGAACTTTACCTTTACCCATAGCGGAGACCAAAGCCCGGGCATAAGGCTTGCGGGAAGCCAGCGTTTCAATGACCACGCTCTTTTCTTCGGAATCAAGTTTGGGATACCTCGAAAGAAGAATCCGAGGCGCCGGTTTGAAGTCGTAAGCCGAATAGGCCCGAATGGCTTCGGTCCCAAGGGGTTGATCAAGCAGAAGAGCGAGCTTGGGAGGGAGCTTGGGATTCTTCTGGGCAACCAACCCGGCCAAGGCGACTTTTCGTTCTTCTAGCGATGCCTTTGCGTCCATGAGCGCAGCCAGGGCCGAATCGCTTGCCGATTCGTCCCCGAACACCTGCCCGATCTGACCGACCAGACCCAGTACCTCTTCATTGCCCTGCTTTTCCAGTTTCGACTTAAGATCGGCCCAACCCTTCGGCGGATCGACATCCCGCCGGCCAGCCAATCCACCGAGCATCCCCTTGAGGAAACTAGTTTGTATGCCGGGATCGTCAATTCCTTTAAGGGCGGAGACGATGGCATCGAGTTGCGGATCGGCCCGGACGGACAATGCGCCGAGCGTCAGACTAGCCAAACAGAGTCGAAGAAAAGATCTCATTTCAGGATGATCATCAGACTATCGGCATAAGTCGGGCTACCAAACGTTTTAAGCGGAAGGAGAGCAGATAATTAAGGGAAGAGTTCGCCTACCCGGAAAAGCTCCAGTCGGGCAAGCGGACCAACTCACCACCCTTGAGGGCGGATTCGTGAGCGAGGATTCCGGTCAGGGTGATATTTGCGGACTGGACGGCATTGGGATAGCCCTCCCCTTCTCCACGCACCAATTGGACGAATTGATGAACAAGATGGGGATGCGAACCACCGTGCCCAGCGCCTTGCGTGAAACTGAGGTGTTCCTCGCCATCCTCGTTTGAGTACACCCCACCGGTCGTGAAGGGAGCGATTTCCTCGGGAAGTAATTTGGCAAAGTCCGGGCATTCGACCGCTTCGGGAATCTCGGGTTCCGGTTTCTTCGCGGTATGCACGATCAAGGGTTCGCCTTCGATCAAGGGCCATTCGACCCCTTTCTTGGATCCGTAGACCTCGAAACTTTCTCGGTACTGGCGGGCTACGTCAAAGAGCGAACGATAAACCTGAGCGCTCAAGTCGCTGTTGCGGAACTTGAGATGCGTGGTCTCGACCGCAAAGGGAGAGCCATAGCAATCGTGCATCTCTTCGCGGATTGTTCCGCTCGGGAAACAGCTGACGTACTCGGCATCGTGCCGACCCAAGCCAAGCACCGGGCCGACGCAATGGGTTGCATAGTGCATGGGAGGTAGACCGGGCCAATAACCGGGCCATCCGTCCATGTCCTGCTGATGACTGGCCTTGAGGAACTGAAGTTTGCCCAGTTCTCCGTTATCGTACAGTTCCTTCATGTAGAGGAATTCCCGGGCATAGACCACGGTTTCCATCATCATGTACTTCATGCCGCTCTCGGCTGAAAGTTTTACGATGGCCTCGCAATCCTCGACCGATGTCGCCATGGGCACGGTGCAAGCGACATGCTTGCCTGCCCGCATGGCTTGCAAGGTTGCTTCGGCATGATGAGGGATCGGAGTGTTGATGTGAACCGCATCGATGTCCGGATCCTGCAACAGTTGCGCGTAGTCGGTGAACCTCTTGGCAATGCCGTACTCATCGGCAACCTTGTTGAGGTTTTCCTCGTTGCGCTGGCAAAGAGCCACGATCTCGGTATCGGGATGGCGTTGGTAAATCGGGATGAACTCGGCTCCGAAGCCGAGTCCGATAATCGCTACTTTTGGTTTTTCTATGCTCATGTTGATCTTTCGAACTACTTGATGGTTAATGAATGAAAAAAGTTTATAATTCCTACTCCCCGCGTTCGCGCCAACCTTTAAGTATTATAGAGTACTAAGGCTCGAGGCTAAGGCTCTATGACCAGTTCGCCCTTCATGAGGCGCCAGTGCCCTGGAAAGGTACACAAATACGGATAACGGCCGGGCTTGTTCGGCGCCTTGAAGACCAGATCGAAACTGGCCTGGGGAAGAACCATGGGAGTCTGGGCAATGACCTTCGCCTCATCGGGCACGTAGTTTTTGCCAGCCGCTCCGGGCTTGGTGATCATGAGATCGGTAGCCTTGCCGACCGACTCATAGGTTCCTGGGGCTATGATGACGAGGTTGTGAGGCATGTTGTCTACATTGGCAAACCGTATTCCGATCCACTTCCCGGCCTTCGCCACCAACTTGGTCTCACTGAACAAGAGCCCGGTAATGGCATTGACCCGTAGCCTTTGATCGACTTCTCTCGATTCAACCTGCTTCTCCTTCTTGTAAACGGGCGTCATCTCATTGAGGGAAAGGTCATCGAACCAGGCTTTCCCCTTGGAGCGACCCCATCCGCCGAAAAGGCAATTGATCGTAAGACGTCGGCTTGAGGGGTTGACGAAAACGGTTTCCATCTTTCGCCAGTCCTTGGTTCCGCGGATGCCTTTGGTCATGGCCTTTTGTTGTAATTCATGAACATTGAGCAGCGCTCCCATACCTCCGCCCTCGACCTTTTCGGTCTTGATCCAGGCGGAAAGCGAATAACGGACGCCTGACTTCAGATCCACGGTCGCATAGGCGCTGGTGTCATGACCCCCATCCGATGAAATGCCCAAGGATGACTTGCCCGAACGAACGAAGCCCTTTTTCTTCTCGATGGCATGCTCCATGGGACCGCTCCCACTGTAAGTTCGGACTTTCCAACTCGTGGGCAACTTGCCATCGGGCGACTCGAATGATGGATTGGGCAAAAGGTTGGGTCCTTTTTCATAGCCTACCAGATTGGCTTCCTCGGCACCTAGCGCCTGAAGGGGAATCCTGAGCCACTCGTCCTTTGCATTCTCCTCAACCCTCATGAGAAGAGAAGCGATATCGCGCGTTCCTTCGTCACGCGGAAAGGAGGCGATCTTCACAAAGGAGGCCAAACGCACCAAAAGGTTCTTGTCCGCCAAGGTGGCGCTGTCGTGGAGCATCTGCTGGCCCTTCAAGTCATGTGGAAGAGCTCGGACCGCATTGCGCCGGAGCGCTGGATCGCTCGAGACCAGACATTTGGCATGCGACTCCCGGTCAAGTTCTTCCAAGCCATGCAAAGCCCATAGGGCGTGCAAGGATTTGGGAGCAGGTTGGGAAAGAAGTTTGGTCAGCGCGGGCACTGCTTGCTTGTAACCCCCATCGACAAGAAGACGCTGGGCGGTCAGACGCCAGAACATGTTGTCATGGCCGAGGGCTTCGACCAGCCTGGCCCAGGAGGCATCGAGGAGGCTGAAGGACGGGGCATCGTTATCTTCGTAAACAAGACGGTAGATGCGCCCATGCTGACGATCGCGGTTCGGGTTGAGGTGGGCGTTACCCCGCCCGGTCTTTGCAGCATAGCCACCTCGGTTCGGGTTCGGCGTGGGGTTGTGCTGGATGATGAAGTTATACCAGTCCGCGATCCAGAGGTTTCCATCCGGGCCAACCTCGGCTACGATGGGGGAAAACCATTCGTCGGCGCTCGCTACCAGACTAAAGGCGTTGACGGCTTCGAAACCCGAGCCCTTGGGTCGGACGTCGTACATGCCGAGGAGATGTCCGGTCGGTCCGCAGACAAAGGCCCTTCGGTTGCGCCAGGATTCGGGAAATCCGGATGAAGTGGCGAAAGCATGTCCGCAACCCGCGGTGTAAGCGTTGAAAGCATCGACCTGACGGATATTCGGTGTAATGGGATAGAACCTCGGCGAACTTGCGATCATCTTGGCAGTCGTCCTTCTTTGCCCATCATGCACCCTGGAAGGAACCCCTCCGAAGAAACTCGGGTTGTTATTAGCCGTTGAACCGAAGACGTCCCCCTGCTCGTTCAATCCAACTCCCCAGGTGTTGTTGTTGTACTGATGAAGGAATTCCATCTTCGATCCATCTGGTTTGAACCGGAAGGTTCCCGATCCGAAATTGAATTTTTCTCCCCCGACCTCGCCATTGAATCGGGAATATCCGACCGTTGCATAGATCCAGTTGTCCAACCCGTAACGCAAGTTGCTCGGCCCGGCGTGCGTATCCCCGGTTCCAAAACCTGTGAAGAGGACTTCGCGAACGTCAGCCTTGTCGTCACCGTCCGTATCCTTGAGGAACAGGAAGTCGGGAGCATGGGCAAGGATTACCCCGCCCCGGGCAAAGGTCATGGAAGTCGGGATGTTAAATCCCTCGGCAAAAACGGTGAACTTGTCCGCCTTGCCATCCCCGTCGGTATCCTCGCAAATCTTGATCCGATCATTGCCCTTGCGCCCGACCTTGATTTCATTCGGGTAGTCCACGGTTTCGATTACCCAAAGCCGTCCCCGTTCATCCCATTGAAAATAGATCGGGTTGACAATCTCAGGCTCGGAGGCAAAGAGCTCAAGGCTGAAGCCAACCGGGACCTGCGTGTGCTTCATGCTATCCTCGGGGGCAAGAGGAAGCTGGAATGGCAAAGGTTCGGGCCTGCGCTCGTAGTTAGGGATATTATCGCGTTTCTCGTACTTCAGGGGAGCGCGACCGGCTATAAAAGTTTCGTAGCGCTTGCGGACGGAATCTCCCACCGACCAAAGAATTCCCTGCTTGAGAAGATTTTGAAAATCAGAGTTCTTCCAAACCCTTTCGTCATGTCCGGAAGCCGTGTAGAATACTCGACCCTTGCCTTCCGTCCTGACCCAGGTCCATGGCTCGGGCTCCTTGTGCGGATCACCCGGCATGGAATCGCGTACCATGAGGACGGTCCGGTTCTTCCGATTATGGCGGTGATGAAAGTAAGTTTCGTCCCAAGCCTTGATCTTACCTACCCCGGAAACCGCAGGGTGATCCTTGGCAACGATCCTTGGACTGAAGACCGTGCCTTGGTGACTCTTGAATCGGCCGCCTACCAGTTGGTCGAATTCGGGGACGTTCGAAAAACACCAGCTGGCGCAATGAACGGGAACGAACCCCTTTCCTTTTTTGACAAACGCCAGAAGGTTTTTCCATTGAAGAGCGGTGATCTTCGGATGATTCGCGTAGAGGAGCAAAGCGTCGAACTTATCGAGGTACTCGGCATCGTCCAAGGCTTGACCCACGCTCGTGACGTAATCGAAATATATCGCATCCCGGCCCAGGGCCTTCGACAGGATCGGGAAATACTCATTCGAATTATGATGCTTGGACTCGTGCCCAAGAAAAAGCACGCGGATCGGATCGGCCGAAGCGTTCTCGAAAAGAAAGGACAACAAAAGCAAAAGGAACGAGAAACGTCGCATGTTCATAAAAGGGATCGGGGTTTCTGAAAGGGGTAAGGGAATAAAGGATGATTACTTTACCATGAAGTCTTCACTAACGATAGGTTGACTTCGTCATATTTTATTGAAAGTTAGCCATATGAAAAAATCCGGTATTCCAAAGAGACAGAAAGAGTTTTGGGAAGAAATTAACTCCAAATCTAGCTTTCTAATGATGCTTGATACACTTGATGGTATTTCCTTTTTCGCAAAAGATCTGGATTTTCGTTTAATCTTCGCCAACCCGCATTTTTATCGAAGGCTCGGTTTGAAATCACAAAAAGAACTATTGGGAAAGAATGATTTCGAACTTTTCCCCGAGCCATTGGCCAAGAAGTTCAGGAAGGACGACGAGTGGATCATAAGGAAGTCCAAACCCATGACCGGTCTGGTCGAGTTATTCCTGAACCTTCAAGGGGTTCCCGCTTGGTACCTGACCAACAAGTTCCCCATAATGAACAAGGAGAACAAGCCGATCGGAGTGATGGGAACGGTGCAAAGATATGACAAGGACAGCCTCGGGTTGACCCGGGACAGAAAAATGGAGTCCATTATCGAGCAACTGCGCTCGGAAGGAATCAATGCCCCGAGCATCAACCACTTGGCAAAAGCAAACGGAATGTCGCACCGCCAACTCAACCGGAGGTTCAAGGAGGCGACTGGTCTCAGCCCACAGCAGTTCATGGTTCGTTCCCGAATCGAGAAAGCTTGCGAAATGCTCCGGGAGTCCGAGCTCCCGATTTCGGACCTAGCCTACGACCTCGGGTTTTGCGATCAGAGCGCCTTCACCGCCCAGTTCCGCAAAAGAATGACCCTGACCCCCAAGAAATATCGCGAGCAATACGGACGAGGTCACAGGACGCAGAACCCCCTTTGATCCGACGAGGCTAAAGTTGAATCATTTTGCTTTGGGTTGCCCGCTCTTCCACAACACGATCTTGGACACGTCGTTTTTCGAGGCCGGCCCTTTGGTACTGCGCCCCCGCTTGACGTCTTTCTCGAGAAGGGCAAGTAACTTGGCCACCACCTCGGGTTTTTCACGGTAAAGATTCTTCTTTTCCCCCACGTCGGTCTTCATGTCGTACAACTGAGCGGGCAAAGCCCCCTTGGCTTGACTCTCCTTGGGAGAAGTCCAGCCTCCGGAAGCCCGAGCCAAGAGCAATTTCCATTGGCCCTGCCGGTAAGCGAAGTGTCCGCTTATGGAATGATGGATGACCCCATTGCGGGTGGAAACGATGGGTTTGCCTGAAAGCGCGGGAAGAAAGCTGACGCTGTCCTCGGCGCTTCCCTTTGGTAACTTGGATCCCAAAATCTCGGATACGGTGGCAAAGAGATCCGTCAGACAGATCAATTGATCGGACTGGCTGCCGGGCTTCACCTTCCGCGGCCACTTCACGATAAAGGGAATACGGTGCCCCCCGTCCCACAGGTCGGCTTTCGAACCGCGCAGGTGAGCGCTTACGATATGTCCCTTGCCCGCCAGTTCTCCTATTCCCGCCGCCTTGGAGCAACCGTTGTCACTGGTAAAGACAACCAAGGTATTGTCCGTTTCCCCAATCCTTTTCAAGGCGGCTTGGATCTCGCCCACGACGTTTTCAGTCTGCATTACGAAATCCCCATATTTGCCGAGCCCGCTTTTTCCTTCCCACTCGGGAGAAGGCAAAATGGGCGTATGAGGCGACCCCAAGGGCACGTAGAGGAAAAAGGGCTCCTTCTTACCCTTGCGCGACTCGATATAGTCAACCGACTCACGGGTCAGGCGGGGAAGCATATTGACTGGAGGATCATGGGCGACGACCTTATCGTCCTCAATCACCGCTTCCATGTTGCGGGCATGATGGAATCCACGAAAATGATCGAAGCCCCGGTGAAGGGGACCGTCGGGGATTTTGGATCCCACGGGCGGGGTGTTATGCTTCTTTCGCGAATACTCTTTTCCGCTCTTGGGATCGAGATATTTGAAATTAAGGTGCCACTTTCCGATGATCGCCGTGTGATAACCTTGTTGCTTGAGAAAGCTCGCCACCGTGGGCCGACCCTGGGCAATCAAACAGGGAGAGAACCCCTGAACGACTCCGGATTGCAACTTGGTACGCCAACTATAGCGACCGGTCAGAAGACCGTACCGGGTGGGCGTGCATACCGATGACCCGGAGTGAGCATCGGTAAAAGTCATTCCCTCCGAGGCAAGCTTGTCGACATGAGGAGTAGGGATCTTACCGTTCTTAGGATTAAGACATTGAATGTCCCCATATCCCAGATCGTCGCAAATGACATACACGATATTGGGCTTTTCACCGGCAAAGGCTTGAAAAACAAAGGACAGAAAAAACAAAGGCAGTAATCGATTCATCCGCGAACCCTGTTTGGATTATCCTTCGCAGACAAGACTTTTTGGCCATACTGGGAGATTTTCAAATCCCCTCAAGCCAACCAACCCGCCTTGCAAGGAACACCTTCAGTCTTTATTGCTTCCGCCCGAACTCATGAAAGCTTGCTTGCTTGTCTTTCTTATCTACAGTGAATTGGCACGAATATAACTTTCAAAGCAGACCATCATGAAGACCCTCAAAACCCTTACCCGCCGTACCTTCCTTTCAACTACCGCAAGCGCATCTCTTGTCGCCCCGAACATTCTGTCTGCCAAGAAGAGCCAGTCGGGACCGCTCGTCATCGGCGAAGGCGAACACCGCTACGAAGTCCATCACAACTGGGCCAAACTCCCTCAAAAGTATACTTGGCAAACCACCCACAACGTTGCCGTGGACAAGGCAGGGAACCTTTACGTCATTCACGAAGGCCGTCGCAACCTGAAGGATCACCCGTCTATTTTCGTATTCGATCCAAATGGCAAGTTCATCCGGGCATTCGGAAATCAATTTCAGGGCGGTGGACACGGGTTGGAAGTGCGCCAGGAAGGAAACGAGGAATTCCTCTACGTTTGCGCATACCAAAACGTGAAGGCCTTCGCCAAGCTTACCCTCAAGGGGGAAAAAGTCTGGGAAAAGTATGCCCCGATGGACAGCGGGGTCTACCGGAAGGGCGAGGATGGACCCGATGCCGTGAGGTTTCAAGGAAAGGGACGCCCACGCTGGGGACGGGACGCATTTCTGCCAACCAATTTTGCATTTTTGAACGATGGGGGCTTTCTCCTGGCCGACGGATACGGTTCGTTCTGGATCCACCGGTACGACAAGGACGCCAATTGGGTCTCGAAGTTTGGCGGCCCGGGAAAAGGAGAAGGGAAATTCGCAACCCCTCACGGCATTTGGATCGATCGTCGAGAAGGGAAAAAGCAACGCGTTGCCATTTGCGACCGCGCTCACCACACCTTGCAGTTTTTGGAAATGGACGGGAAATACGTCGAGACCCTCAAGGGATACGGTATGCCCGCAAACTTGGATACCTGGAAGAATTTGTTACTGGTCCCCGAACTGCACGCCCGCATCACCCTGCTCGACGAGAAAAACGAGGTTGTCGCAAAACTGGGCGACGACGTCGAGAACGTGGTCAAAAAGAAGACGGTCAACCGGGGTAAGACTCAAACATGGAAAGCCGGAAAGTTCGTACACCCTCACGATGCCTGCTTCGGTGCAAACGGAGACATCTACGTTGCCGAGTGGGTTGCCACCGGACGGGTGACCAAGCTCAAGAGGCTTTCCTAAAACAAAGGGATTTTTATGCGACACCTGCCGATCAAAACCAAATTATTCAAAGACAACCGGAGACGACTCGCCGAGTTGCTCGAACCGCAATCGCTGGCCGTAGTCAACGCAAACGACGTCTTGCCCACCAATGCGGATGGCACCTTCATTATTCATCCCAATGCCGACTTGTTCTACCTGACCGGCATCGAGCAGGAGGAGAGCATTCTCGTCCTGTTCCCCGATGCTCCGGATCCCAAGCATCGAGAAGTTCTCTTTCTGCGCGAACCAAGCGAACACCTTAGAATTTGGGAAGGGTTCAAACACAGCAAGGAAGACGCCCGAAAGATTTCCGGAATCTCTTCGGTGCATTGGATAAGCGAATTTCCCGTACTCTTCAAGATCCTCATGTTCGAGGCAAAGAAAGCCTACTTGAACAACAACGAACACAATCGGGCTCCCGACGAGGTAGAGACGAGAGACCAGCGTTTCATCAGCCAAGTCCAGCGGGATTTCCCACTGCATGGAATTGATCGCTTGGCCCCTTTGCTTCACGAATTACGATTCGTCAAGGATCCCCTGGAGATCGAAATGATCAAGGAAGCCGTCGACGTGACCAACCGTGGATTCCGCAAGGTTTTGCGCATGATCAAACCAGGCGTAAAGGAGTTTGAGATCGAGGGGGAATATTCCCGGGAATTCATACGCAGACGCTGCAAGTTCGCGTACTCGCCGATCATTGCATCCGGAGCCAATGCCTGCACCTTGCATTACTTGCAAAACGATCAGGAATGCAAGAAAGGCGAGATGCTACTCATGGACGTCGGCGCATGCTATGGAAATTACAATGCAGACCTGACCCGGACGGTCCCCGTCAGCGGCAAGTTCAACCGCAGGCAGAAGCAAGTCTACAAAGCCGTCCTCCGGGTGCTCCGTCAATGCATCGAGAATGCAACCGTTGGGAAAGCCCACAAGGAATGGCAAAACGACTCTCACGAGATGATGACCGAGGAGTTGCTTCGCTTGAAACTGATCACCCCGGCCGAAGTGAAGAAGCAAGATCCCGCAAACCCGGCATGCCGGAAATATTTCATGCACGGATTGGGACACCCCATGGGGCTTGACGTTCACGACGTCAACTCCGGACAGCACTTTTTCAAGGAAAATACAGTATACACGGTCGAGCCGGGCATTTACATTCCGGAGGAAGGACTTGGTGTCAGGCTTGAGGACGACATCGTGATTACGGCGGACGGGCCCGTAAACCTCATGGCAAAAACTCCGATCGAGCCCGATGAGATCGAGCAGATCATGAACCGTTAGACAACCTCCCCTTCCGACTGAAATCAATTCCCTTTCGCATCTTTTAGGCCACCTGATGAACAATCCCTTTCATCACCTTTTTCCATTTATCCGATTCGGAGATCGGGCGATCCGATTCTTCATTTGGACCTTTGCTTTTTTTCAGATCTTGAATGCAAAGCCAGAAATCGAGGTCAAGACGGATTTGGTCTACGCTACCAAAGACAAACTCGACCTGAAGCTTGATGCCTATCTTCCCGTTAGCTCAAAAGTGCGTCCATCCGTTCTCGTCATCCATGGCGGGGGATGGAGGATCGGCTCAAAGAGGCAATTGGGCAGGTATGCTTCGAGCCTTGCGGAGAGGGGATTCAACGCCTTTGCCATCAACTACCGGTTAGCCCCCAAACACAAACACCCCGCGCAGATCGAGGATTGTCGGGATGCCGTCCGCTGGATCAGACAAAACAGCGGTAAATACCGTGGTGATCCTGACCGAATCGGCGCGTTGGGTTATTCAGCAGGCGCTCACCTGGCATGCCTGCTTGCGGTCACCGGAAAAGAGCAGAGAGACAAGGAGGTCGGAACCAAGATCCGAGTAGCCGTGGGTGGTGGTACGCCATGTGAATTCATGAGCTTTCCAACCAAGAACAAGACTTTGGCTTATTGGCTCGGAGGCTCCCGCAAGGAAGTGCCGAACGCGTATCGGGACGCCTCTCCCACCGAACATCTGGACAAGGGGGATGCTCCCATCTTTTTTTTCCATGGTGAGGCGGACTATCTGGTTGGCATGTCCGGAGCCAAAAAAATGTCCGAGGAGATGAAGAAACTAGGAATAGACAGCCATTTTCACCTCATTAAGGAAGCCGGACATTTCAGGGCCGTATTCAATTCAAAAGCAATTGGGGCAAGTTTCGACTTTCTTGAAAAACACCTGAAAAAAAGAGGGCGAAAAAAAGGAAGATAACGCCATCACCCGGATGGCATGGATTCAAAGGGAAACCCGGGGAACTTGGGCCATCTCGGGGTCCGGGAGAAGCCCCAGATTCTTCCCTGCCCGGAAGCGGAACCATTTGGCAACCAAAACGTCAGGAAAGGTAAGCAACCGGTCCTGCAGGGCCAACAGGCTGTCGTTGTAAAAGGCACGGGCCAGAGCGATCCGGTCCTCGGTGTCGACCAATTCCTTCATGAAGGAGGCATAGTTTTGATCAGCGCTCAAATTCGGGTACTTTTCAGACAGGGCAAACAAACCGCCGACCAAACCCGCTCCTTGGCTTATTTCCTCACCAATCTCCCCTGCTTCACGACCCGCTAGATTCCCTGCCGACGAACGGACGGAAGCAACCAGTTTCTGCACTTCCCTTTCGTATTCCGAGATCCCCTGCACGCATTCGAGCAAACGGGGAATCAAGTCGTAACGTCTCTTCAATTGAATTTCGATCAGACCCAGGGCATGGGTGAGTCGATTGCGCACGCGAATCAATCCGTTATACAACAAGGAGAGGTAAAACAGACCCGCAACGGCAAGAAAGACCATACCTGACAAAACCACCCAACCGGGTTTCTCACGAAAGACTTCCAGGGGTTCCATTCCGGTCTCTACCGTAATCGCGACGACCGGTACAGCCAAAGCGGCGACGAAAGAGAAGAGCATGATGAAAAAGGCCCAAATGCTCTTCGAGCGGATGATCTGCGCTTCCGACTTGGTGGAAATGAAATAATAGCGGGCCTCCTTGCTCTTGGCGATCATAGGTTGGGCTACGTCTTCCCTAAGCTTGGCCGGACCTAGCACGTAAAGATCGTCTCCAGGAGTCAGCGAATGCTCGGAGAACCTTCTCCGGTAAGTTGAATTCGCAATCGCTCCGTCCGGCCCCTTCCCGTAGTAGAGGGGATCGGACGGACTGCAAGCATGGGACATGGTGGAAGGAGCATCGACCTTGGCTCCTTCCGGTTCGATGAGCAATTCACCCGTTTCATCCTTCAGAAAGAACGATTGGTAACTCCCTCCCGAATCAACCGTCCGCCAACCGCTTTTGGTTCGGGTCTTTCTATTCCCGTCCTTGTCACGGTAGCTTTCCGTTTTCTTCCAATGCTCGGATATTTTCCATTCATACCAGACACTCGGGGCTTCCGTGAGGTAGGTCTGCAACGGATCATCCGACTTGACCGAACCCTTGACCTCGTTCAATCCGTAAAAGACCCCCTTGACCTTGGAAGTCGGAACGTCCTCAACCGTCCGCTTGAACAGGATGACCGACCTCCACCAAAAGAGAAGGGCGAGAGATATTAAGCTAGGAATAAGAGCAAATGCCATGGAAGTTTCCCAAAAGAATACATCATTTCGGCAGAGGCAAGCCTTAGACATTCAAGCGGTATGTCCCGTCGAGATTTTTTCTTTCAAGTCCAAGTGCCCTCTTGACCAAAATCCATTCAGGAAACATTTTGGGAATGCACTTGAAGGATCGGTAGCGAACCTTACCATCAATCCCCAATCCCCTGATTTTCCTCACCACCCGCATATCCAAATGAATAAAATTACTTTGTCCGCATTTTTCGTTCTTCCGGCGCTTCTCACGCTGTCAGTGTTTGCCAAGAAACCCAACGTCATCGTGATCATGGCGGACGACTTGGGCTATGGAGACGTTGGATGTTACGGGGCGAAACCAAAGAACCTCAAGACTCCGCACATCGACCGTCTGGCCAAGGAGGGTCTGAAGTTCACCAGCGGATATTGCTCAGCCTCCACCTGCACCCCGACGCGCTATTCCTTCCTCACCGGAACCTATGCCTTCCGTGGAAAGAACACGGGGATCGCTCCTCCCAGTTCTCCCCTGATCATACCTCAGGATATATACACCCTGCCGGACATGTTCAAGCAAGGCGGATACAAAACTGCTGTCGTCGGGAAATGGCACTTGGGACTGGGAAGCCCTGGAGTCGGCCCTCAATGGAATGACGACCTAAAACCCGGTCCCCTTGAGATCGGCTTTGACTACAGCTTCCTGCTGCCCACCACCAACGACCGCGTTCCTCAGGTCTACGTCGAGAACCACCGCGTTCTCAATCTCGATCCCAAGGATCCCCTCTGGGTAGGAAAGAAAAAGCCAAGTCCGGATCATCCGACCGGAGTGACCCACCGCCACACCCTGAAAATGGATTGGTCCCACGGACACAACTCGACCATCCACAATGGAATCAGCCGGATCGGCTTTTACACCGGCGGGCATGCCGCCCGCTTTCGCGACGAGGATCTGGCGGACAAATGGGTTGAGAAATCCAAGGAGTGGATTGGCAAAAACAAGGACCAGCCTTTCTTTCTGTTCTTTGCTTCCCATGACCTGCACGTTCCGCGCATACCCCATGAGCGCTTTCGCGGAAAGTCCGGAATGAGCTATCGCGGAGACGTCATCGTGCAGCTCGACTGGTGCGTGGGAGAAATCGTCAAATATCTTAAAAAAGAGGGGCTGGAAAAAGACACCATGATCGTATTCTGTTCGGACAACGGACCGGTCGGGGACGACGGGTACAAGGACGAAGCCCTCGAAAAAATGGGAGACCACCGAGCCGCCGGTCCATACAGTGGTGGGAAGTACAGCGTACTCGAGGGCGGAACACGTACCCCCTTCATCACCTACTGGCCGGGAACCATCAAGCCCGGTGTATCGGACGAAATGGTATGCACCATCGACCTTGCCACCAGCTTGGCCAATCACATCAAGGTCTCCATCCCCAAGGACGCATGCTTGGACAGCTTGGACGTTATGGATGCCCTTTTGGGAAAGAAGGGAGCCAAAGGGCGCGCCCACCTCGTCCAGCAGGACAATGGACGAGGAAACAATTACGGCTACCGCGTGGGAAATTGGAAACTGCAACGCCACGATTCCAAGAAAAAGCGTAACGTCGTGGTCAACCAGAAGCTCGCCAACACTCCTGCCCCCCGCTACGCCCTGTTCGACTTGAGCAAAGACGCGCAGGAAAAGAAAAACGTCGCGGAACAAAACCCGGAAGTGCTCAAACGCATGACGGAAGAATTACAAAAGATTATCGACGACGGACGCAGCCGTTAACTTTCATCCTCGGTTGGATCATTTCTTATTGATTACCCATCTCTTCTTTAAAATGAATAAATTCCTCATCACCTCCCTACTCGCTCTCACGCCGGCCTTGCTCCTGAAGGCAGATAGAATCTTCATCGAAACCGAATCCTTTTCTGATCACGGTGGATGGAAGCTCGACACTCAATTCATCCGCGAAATGGGCTCGCCCTATCTCCTGGCTCATGGATTGGGAAAACCCGTAAAGGATGCGACCACCACCATTGAGGTCAAGGAAAGTGGAAACTATCAACTGTTCGCCCGTACCAAGGACTGGGTAGCCCGTTGGGGAGCAAAGGGACAACCCGGTCGCTTTCAAATCATAATCAACGGCACCCCGGTAAAAACCACCTTTGGCACCAAAGGAGCCGAGTGGGATTGGCAAGGAGGAGGGAAAATCAGTCTTAAAAAAGGCAAGAACACCTTGGCTCTTCGTGACCTGACTGGATTTAACGGGCGGTGCGACGCGATCTATCTAACCACTTTCAAGGAAGTACCTCCCAATGATTCCGCGATTTTGCCCGGATGGCGCCGTGAGCTTTTGGGTACCACTGAAAAACCTCTCGAAAAGAAATACGACTTGGTCGTGATTGGCGGAGGCTATTCCGGAATGGGCGCGGCGATTTCCGGTGCCCGCATGGGATGTAAAGTGGCGCTCGTTCAAGATCGTCCGGTTCTCGGAGGCAACGGATCCAGTGAAGTCCGCGTCTGGGCAAAGGGGAACATCCGCCGGGGCAAATACCCGCGCATCGGCGAGATCATCGAGGAGATTTCGGACAAGGCCAAAAAATCACCCGGCACCTACGAGGAATTCGAGGATGCCAAAAAGGAAAAGATCGTACGGGCGGAAAAGAACATTGATCTGCAACTGTATCACCATGCCTTCAAAGTGGAAAAGAAAGGCAGCAAAATATCCGCGGTCCAAGCCTTCGACGTCAGAACGGGACAAGTCACCCGTTTTTCGGGAACTCTTTTCGTAGATGCCACCGGTCACGGAACGATCGGTTTTCTTGCCGGGGCCGACCATGAGATGACACCCAAAGGACGCATGGGCATGAGCAACATGTGGGCATGGGCGAACGACCCAAAGGAAGCATCCTATCCCCAGACCCCATGGGCTTTGGACCTGAACATGGCCGACTTCCCTTACCCCCGGGCTTTTCACGGTCAATGGTTCTGGGAGAGCGGATACGACAAGGATCCCCTCGGTGATGCGGAAGGAATCCGAGACTGGAACCTACGGGCGGTCTTCGGAGCGTTCAATGCGATGAAGAACCGTGACGGGGCGGAAAAGCATAAGAACGCCATCCTCACCTGGGTAGCCTATGTCGGAGGCCCGAGGGAATCCCGCCGTCTGTTGGGCGACGTCATATTGAACGAACAGGACATCGTTTCCAAAAAGGACTTTCCAGATGGCTGCGTGCCCAGCACATGGAGCATCGACTTGCACTACCCCAAGCAGCAGTTCGCTAAAAAGTTTCCCGATAACCCCTTCATCTCCTATGCCGTGCACGGAAAGGGCGTGGACCGATCCTACGGTTACCCCGTGCCCTACCGTTGCTTTTACTCGCGCAACGTCGAGAACCTCTTCATGGCCGGCCGTTGCGTAAGCGTGACGCACGAGGCACTCGGAACTGTTCGGGTCATGAAGACCTGCGGAATGATGGGCGAGGTAGTGGGACGGGCCGCATCCATTTGCATCAAGCGCGGTTGCCTTCCACGCGACGTCTACAAGAGCTACTTGGATGACCTGATCGAACTGATCAACCTGCCTGGCAAAGCTTTCCGACCGACGGTGAAGGACAAGATCACCATTCCCTCGGATGCCATGGCCTTGGCAGGTGCCTATGGGGCTCCAACCGGTTTGGATCCGAAAAAATTCCCCGGAGTGGTGGATGACACTCAGGCTTTGCTAAAAGGGAAATGGATGAAGGGATCAGGATTAAAGCCCTATTTTCATTATGGCTATCGATACTCAAGTGATCCCGAAAGCACCGCTACCTTCACCTTGGAAGCCCCCAAGGCCGGACAATACGATACCCGCATTGCCTACCAACCACATCCCAATCGAGGGAAATCCGTTCCCGTGGAAGTGACCACGGGCGATCAAACCAAGAAAACGTCATCGACCGTGAACATGACCCAAAAACCAAGTTTTGAAAACGGCTTTCATTCGGTCGGACGAATCACCCTGAGAAAAGGACAAAAAGTAATGGTCCGTCTTTCCGCCAAAGGATCCAAGGGCAACGTTCACGTCGACGCAGCCAGGCTTGTTCCTATCGACTAGAAAGGGTTTCGGGGTCAAGGAGTAGGTGAGACGCGTCCGTCACTTTTGCCGTTTCATTTCCTTAGCCATCATTGTGGGATTGATCCATCAATCCCATCAGGATTTCCTGCTTGAACTCAAAGAAAAGGGTCAACCGATCGGACTTGCGGAAGTGAAGGAAATTCTTCCCTTGGCTTCATCTCTTGAAACCAATTCGGCTGATCCTTCTGAACTTCAAGCGCTCGACGAAAATGAAACACGACTTGGGTTGGTTACCCAAACTTCGCCCGCCGGGGACTCCGCGATCGGGTTCTCGGGGTCGACCAACCTGCTCGTCGTATGGGACGACAAGGACCGCGTATCCTCGATTTCCGTCCGTTCGAGCGGAGACACCAAGGAGCATCTTGACGCAATCCTCGAGGATCCTGATTTCTTCAAGCAGTTCAAGGGCAACTCGCGGAAGGAACTGGCTCACGGTCGAAAAGTAAGCGCCGTATCAGGAGCCACCCTGACCAGCTTGGCCATCGCGGATGCGCTCGCCCTGCGCTTCGGCGCAGCAAGCAAAGCATCCAGGTTTCCCGAGCCCGTCCGGGTAGAGGAAGTGGTTTCTTATTTCCCCGACTGCGCGGAGCTACGCCCATCGAGGACTCATCCCTCCTTGCTCGAGGCGGTGGACGCAAGCGGCAACGCTCTCGGGCAAGTGGGCCGGACGTCACCCCATGCGGATGGGATCATTGGATACCAGGGGCCCGTCGACGTCCTTTTGGTTCTCGAGAACAACGGTACCCTCAAGGCCATGCAGATGAGGTCGAGTTTCGAGAACGAACCCTATGCGGACTACCCCAAAGACGACTACTATTTGCCCTCGCTCTTCGTGGGAAGTTCCATCCCGCAGCTTGCCGACATGAACGAAACGGCCGATCAATACGAGGGTGTCTCCGGGGCAACCATGACGAGCCGTGCGATGGCCAAGGGGATCGTTGAAACGGCCCGCCAATGGGAGGCCGGACAAAAGCGCTCGGAAGCGAAAGAGACATGGATCGTCTGGGGCATCGGAGAAACCGGTTCCTTTGCCGTCATTATTCTCGCTGGTTTCGTGGCCTTCACGAAACGTGGAAAAAACAAGTTCTTCCGCCGCTCCCTCCAAGTCCTTCTGGTATGCTATCTCGGGTTGGTCAACGGAGACATTCTTTCCCAGTCTCTCTTCGCCGGCTGGGCTCAAAACGGGGTTCCATGGGAACGAGCCCCCATTTTGGCTCTGCTCACCCTCGCCGCCCTTCTCGTTCCCATGGCTACAGGAAAAGCCTTCTACTGCCACCAACTCTGTCCGCATGGAGCCGCCCAGCAATGGATGGGCAAACTGCGCAAACCCTCCTTGCGCCTGCCTGTAAAACTAGGGAAGTTCCTGGAAACGATTCCCTTCGTCCTTTTGATCCTGGTGCTTTGCGTGGCCATCACTTCTTCCAGTTTCCCTCTTGCCAACCTTGAGCCTTTTGACGGTTACGTTTGGGAAGTCGCGGGTGGCATCGCCATCGCCATCTTGCTGATCAGCTTGATCACCTCCGCCTTCGTGCCCATGGCCTACTGCCGGTACGGATGCCCGACCGGAGCTGTGCTCAAGCTCTTCGAGTTCGGTCCGCTCGACAATGGGTGGAACCGGAGGGATTACTTCAGTTTCGCACTGCTTGGGCTCGCCTTGCTCCTTTATTCTTTTTCCTGAAGCAAGATGATGCGTTTCTTTTGCCTCTTTTCATCCGTCCTTCTTATTGGTTGTACGGATGGGCCGAAAGACGGACGAAATTCAGTCACCCTGAAAGGGCAAGCCCTTGGCACGACATGGATGGTCAAGGCTTTGAGTTTCAAACCGGTCGACGAAGATAAACTCCGGGATAAGATTGCGGCAAAGATCGAGGAGTCCGAACGAATCCTTTCCCATTGGAGACCAGACTCGAAACTCTATCAATTCAACGCGTCCCTTTCTACCGAGCCTGTTTCCATCCCTCCGCTCCTCCATGAATTGCTCTCGCACGCCAAGTGGACGCACGAGCAAACCGGCGGCGCTTTCGATCCCACCATCGCCCCAATCGTAAACCTCTGGGGCTTTGGTCCGGTTTCCGACAACAGGACAGGGACCCCAACTGTTGAGGAGATCAATAATGCCCTTAGGCAAGTGGGAATGAACCAATTGGAAATTCTTACCAATGACCGGGTGCGAAAAAAAATTCCGTCCCTCCAAATCGACCTCTCCGGTTCGGCCAAGGGGGAAATCATCGACCAGGTCTGCGCCCTTCTCGATCGACGGGGAATCGGAAATTATCTAGTCGAGATCGGTGGAGAGATCCGCACCCGGGGATCGGGAAAGGATGAACGGGGTTGGAGGGTAGGCTTGGAAGACGGATTCCGAGGGAGCGAACGGTTTACTCTCAGCCTGCTCGACTATTCTGTCGCCACCTCCGGAACCTACCGGCAATCGAAGCCAAACCCGGACTCGGCCAAACCTGCGACCCACCTGATCGACCCTCGGACCGGCCGACCGGTCGAGCATGACCTCGTTGCTGTCAACGTCCTCGCCCCCACGGCGCGGGACGCTGACGCCCTCGCGACCGCCTTGATGATCCTCGGGCCAGATCAAGGAATGGCGTTGGCAGAAGAAATGGATCTGAGCGCCCGTTTTTGCCTTGAGGGGGCAAACGGCACTCGAATGATCCTAAGCCCGACTTACCAACGTTTGTTCGCAGAGTAGGCGATCCCGAGAACTTGCTTGCAAGAATTATCCAAGCAATCGACTTGCAAGAAATCCACTCAGCCAAGTAGGATCAGCACATGAAGACCCTGCTACTTTTCTTCCTCCCACTTTTTGCCCACGGACAGGTTTCCAAACGCCCGAACGTCGTTCTCTTTATGGCTGACGACATGGGCATGGGCGATACATCGGCTTATCAATTCTTCACCAAGAATTCGGATGACCAACAGCTCAAGACCCCGGCCATGCAAAGGCTGGCCGACATGGGTATGCTCTTCACCGACGCCCACACACCATCCTCCCGCTGCACACCGACCCGCTACGGCTTGCTGACCGGTCGCTATCCCTGGCGGGCACGGATGAAGCATTGGGTCTTATTCGGTGTCCAAGGGGATCCCTTGATCGAAAAGGACCGCCCCACCCTCGGTACGTTTTTTCAATCGCAAGGCTATGCCACTGCCCTAGTGGGCAAATGGCATCTCGGCCTGCGCTACACTCAATCGGACGGAAAACCGGCCGCGAGTTGGGACGACGCGGACTTGACCAAGGGGATCTTCGACGGTCCGGCAGCCCATGGATTCGACTTTGCCCGCTTCACTTCCCGTTCGCACGGAACTTCGGGACTGGATGCCGGGACGACCGCCCCCAAGAGCGGAAGAAACAAGAGAGGGGACCAGAATACCCCCAAGCAAAGAACCGGCCCTGGGCACGTACACAACAACCGGATCATGAGCGCCAATGGAAACGGTAAGCAGTTAGTTGAAAAAGGGCCCCATGCCTACGATTTTCATTCTCTCGGCAGCCGGCACTCCGACCATGCAATCTCTTTCCTGAACAATCACTTCGAGGGAAAGGATTCCTCAGACAAGCCCTTTTTTCTCTACTACCCGAGTAATTCCAACCACGGCCCCTACACCCCGGACAAGAAAATCGGGGACAAAGCAGTCAAGGGGGCAGGACGAACCATGTCAGGTCAAGCGACCTCGGTCCGTCTGGACTATATCTACGAGAACGACGTCGCCCTCGGTCGCATGATCGACTACCTCGAAAATACGGACGACCCCAGGAACAAGGGAAGCAAACTGATCGAGAACACCATCGTGATCTTCACCTCCGACAACGGGGCCGAGGTCACCGCCAAGACGGCCACCGGTCCGGTACGCAGCAACAAGGGAAGTTGTTTCGAAGGTGGGCACAGGGTTCCCTTCATCGCCTCCTGGCCCAAGGGGA
>JAOLZO010000036.1 GCA_028343845.1 Verrucomicrobiota bacterium
CCTCGGCGGCGGGTAACAATTCGTATTCCGTGACCGTGCAGGTGACCGACGGGACTTCCCCGGTCACGCAAGCCCTGACCATCAACGTGTCGGACGTGTACGAGCCTTTCGTCGCGAGGCAGGGAACCGATCGGATGGGGAGCGCATTCGTGCGCTCCTACCTGAAATTGAATGAGAAACTGGTCCTCGGGTTCGAGGTGACGGGCGGAGAGGCTGAGGTGCTCATCAAGGGCTTGGGACCGAGCTATGCGGGGACCGGACTACCCTATGCGGTGAGCGATCCGATGGTCAGCTTGTTCGATTCGGGAGGCCAACCCATTCAGGCAAACGATGACTGGATGAGCGGGCCACGGGCAATCCATTTGACGGAGGCGTCCCTGACCCCTGCTTCGCCCAAGGAAGCGGCCCTTCTGGTGACCCTGTCTCCGGGAACTTATTCGGTGCTTTGCGAAGCGAATGGAGCCGAGGAGGGGATGACTGGGGTGGAGGTGCGCGAGGTGGGAGGTAGCCCGGGCGTGGGCCTGAACGTGTTGAGGGCAAATGGATCGGTATCGCCCCAAAATCCGCTGGTCCAGGGAATTACGGTGGAGGGTCCCAACCCGCGCAAGCTGATGATCCGGGCCAAGGGGGAGTCGTCCTTGGGGCAACAAGGGGTGACAAGCGCGCTGAAGGATCCGGTCTTGTCCGCATCGGCTCATGATCAGGCAAGCGGTTCCTACTCTCTTATTGCGGAGAACGGGGATTGGGAAAGGGGCCACCGGGCAAGCGAGGTGGCCCAGACGGGTTTCGCTCCGTCCACGGGTTCGACCGATGCGGTCCTCCTGCTCGACTTGCTTCCGGGGAGCTATCTTTTCGAGGCAAATGATCAGAACGGATCGGGTAACGGGTTGGTGGTGACCGAGGTTTACGATTTGGGCCCGGGGCAGTCGGCGCTCGACCGGCCACCGGTCGGGATCAAGCTCTCGGTCAACGAGGTTCCGGAGAATGCGCCAGTGGGAACGGTGGTAGGGGTGATCGGTTCGACCGATCCGGAGGGCGGATCCTCTCCATCCCATGTGTTGCATGATCCGCAGGGGACAAGCGACAACGGATCGTTCGTGCTGGATGCGGGTGGGTCACTGAGGACGGCAAGGGTTTTTGATCACGAGAAGAATGCGACGTACCGGATTGCGGTCCGGGCGACCGATGATGCGAACTCCTTTAGCGATGCGGTTATCGAGATCCGGGTGACTGACTTGTTCCGTCCAATTGCTCAGACTGGATTGGTCGAGTCGCTGACTAAAAATTCGGCTACGCTCAGGGGCGAGGTCGTGGATGACGGGGGAATGGGCGTGACGGTCAGGGGAATCCTGTTCTCAACCGATCCCGATCCCGAGCTCGGGAAGTCAGGGGTGCTTGATTTGCCCGCGGGGCAGGGGACGGGCTTGTTATCGGTCCAGGCGACAGGGTTGGAACCGGGAAGGAAGTATTATTTCCGGGCCTATGCGAAAAACATGGAGGGGACGGGTTACGGCAGCGATGGGAAATTCGTCACGCTATCCGATGGTCCGGGCTGGATTGATGCAACGTCTGGAGAGGCCCAGGACTGGTGGACGAGCCCGTGGTTGGGCAGTTTCTTTCGAGCGCCCAACGGATGGGTCAGGCATGCCCAATTGGGCTGGGTATTCCCGGTGGAGAGCCCGACGGCAGGCATCTGGTTATGGAAGGATGGCATGGGCTGGTTGTGGACGGACAAGGGGGTCTATCCCTTCCTTTACGGGGCAAATGAGGCGGGTTGGCATTATTTCTACGGATTGCATCAAGGAACGACGTTGTTTTTCGATTACCAATTGAAAAGATGGAGGACGCTGGAATGAAAATGAAAAATTCTTTGACCTTCATTTTAATCGGGTTCCTGCTCGGGAGCTCGTCTGTGACCCGTTCGTTGGGCCAGGAGGATGGTGCCTTCCAAAGAGGGGGTATCATTCTGGCCAGCGTGAAGGAGCAAGTCACGATCCTGGACCCGCAAGGCAATCCTCTGGCTGCAGAAAAAGTGAAGGCGGGCGCTTTGTTAACCGATGGACATTCCGTGCAAACGGGAGAGGGAGCGGAGGTCATGCTCCTGTTCAGCAACGGGACCGTGGTCACGGTGGAGGAGAATACGAAAATCAAGATCGATTCCTTTTTGCAGGAGCCTTTCGAACCGGGGGATAAGAAACTCGAAGACCTCAAGGAGGAACCGAGCTCCTCAACCGGTCTGATCAACTTGGACGTGGGTTCCCTCGTCGTGCAGACCAAGAAATTGAATAAGAAATCGAATTTTGACATTACCAGTCCGCTCGGAACGGCCGGGATCCGGGGAACTCAGTTTGGCATAGGGTTTTCCCCAACCCGGGGGATGTCCCTGGACGTCACAGAATCGACCGTTTCCTTCAGTCCGAGGGGAGGTGGCCGACCGAGCCTGGTTGGCCCGGGCCGTGGTTTGACCGCTCCCATGCGCGGACTTCCTTCCGCAAGGGCGGTCAATCCGGTTACCGCTCGGAGGGTCGGGGCCACGAATGGCCGGGCTTCCCGGTCGACGAGAAAGCTTCCGCTCAGGTTCGTGAACAAGTCAATGAAGAGAGCGAGCGCAAAAAAGCCTCCAAGCAGGCGCGAACGTACGGGGCAGAGGGAAGCGCGTACCCCGGATGGGCAGGTTTCGCCTCAAGAGGATCCCAATGGACCCGGTCCCAAGCCAAAGGAGGAAGGTCAAGGTCCGAAACAGAGTGAAGGGAAGGGCAACGCGAATGAGCCTGAGCCCACGCAACCGGGGGGCGGACAGGCGTCCGCTCCGGAAAAGAAGGAGGAGAGACAACCAGGCGAACCCTCGAGATCAACCGGGGATGGCCGGAGACAAGAGGGCGAGGGTCCGAAACAACCCGTAGGATCCCCCAATCAGGGGTCTGCCCTTGGCGGACCCAAGGAGACCGGGCCTAAACCCAAACCGGTGTTGCCCAAGGCGCTCGCTCAGTCGCCTTTGCAAAATGCGCCGGAGAACGTGATGAGCGAGGTTTTGGAAAATAACCCCGATCTTACCCAAGTGAGAAAGACGGGGAAGGTTGGCAAGATGACCAAGGCTTTGACCCGATTGGCTCTTTCTGCCGAGCAGACGAATTTCTTTTATTCGCTCTCCACGGAGGCTCAGTCCGTTTTGATGGCGGAATCTCCCGAGGTGGCCGGTCGGGTGCTCAAGATGGATGGGTTGTCCATGTCCAATGCCTTTGCCTTTTTCGATTACTCATCAGATACCCGGGCCAGGATCCTGGGCTTGTCCGACGAGGCGGCCGTGCAAATCCTCGATCAGGGCCTGGATGAGGGAATGATGCTCGCAACCTTGACCGAACCGAATCTCGCTGCTTCCGGACCGGATCGCGTGCCAACCATCCTCGCTCCCGAGGTCGCGGATCAGAGAGTGTTGGCCCTGGCTCGGCAACTCAAGGATTCGGGTAACCGGGAGGTGATCGATGAATTGAAAAGGTTGTCCGGCGGAGTGATTACCGAGGAGCTCATCCGCAAGGGCGAAGCGGGTGCAATCTTGCTCAATGATTACGCTTTTTCGGGGGCAGCCGGATCGGGTCCGTCCGTACAACCGGGAAGCGAGGTGCTGGGCAATCCGTTCTATAAGGAAATAACCTCACTTTTTCAAAAGCTCGAATCCGACTTGCTGGCAAGCGGGTCACCTGATTTCGTGGGCGGGCGAAACTTGCTGGTCCCCGCAAACAACCAGGCACTCGCTCCATACTTAAGCGGGGCGAACGGAAAGACGATTGCCCTAAGCGCTTCCGAGAACCTGACTTTCGAGGGGGATTTCGAATGGGGTATGAAACAGGAAAATTCCGCAAGGTTGGTCGTGATGAGCGGAGGCGCCCTGAACCTGGCCAAGGGGATGACTTTGAAGTCGGCAACCAGTGATTTGCTCCTTTCCTCGCGCGAGGATATGCTTCTGGACGGAGTGAAGGTGGACGTCTCCAAGGAGGCATCGGTCAGGGGGATGCGTGACGTGACCCTCAATAACGTCGAAATCGGAGCCGATACCCTAACTACGATCAAGGCGACCAGGAACCTGAACGTAGATGGGTTGATCTTTAGCCGCTCCGTTTCCAACGTCCTCATGGAGGCGACCACGGTCAGGTTGAGCAACGTCAATTTCCCAACTTCCTCAATGATCAGGTTGAACAGCCTGAAGGGACCGATTGATGGGAAGTATCCGAATTTCGGAACCGCTGTACCCGCGGCCCAGCAGATTGGCCGGGTGAATTTCATCCAAAACGTTTCATCGGGGGCAAACGCATTGAACACCCGTCAGGCATTCGATACGTATGGCAATAACATTTCAATAGGCAAAACCGTTCAGCCCTGATTCCTCCGAACGGATCGAAAGTTTTTCCAAAATCCGAGAGATTGACTAAACAGGGCAAATTGAATTGAATCGCCAGTTAAGGAATTTGAGAAAATCCATTTTCACATTATGAAAAATTCAGGTACCGTAAGGAAACCAAGCCAATATGTTCTCTCCTTTGCGATCTTTTGCATAGTAGCGACCACTTCCTGCACCCGAGGTAGCTTTTTCAGCGATCTACGTCAGGGAATCGGTTCTTCGCAAAATGGCCAGCAGTTTGAAAAGTTCGAAGTTCCTGATGATTTGCCCGTTTACCGGAAAAATAACCTGGAGACCCTGTCCATCGGTAGAAACCGCATAGAGATCGAACAAATGATGGGAACACCCGAGGGGAGAAGCCTGGATGGAGGAAATGGATATCTTTGGGATTACAGAAGACCGGTTTACGACGAGGCTTCGGATACGGTATACGGATGGAGCCTGATCTCATTCAAGTTTCTCAAGGGCCTTTGCGCGTATGTGAACATAAGGTTGGAAAACCCGCCTACCCACTTGATCAAAGAGCAAACAGGCGAAGAAGCCATTCAGTCCGAGTAAGTTTGCAAAAGAAAAAGCACCGCTTTTGGGCGGTGCTTTTCTGGCTTTTGAAACACAAACTTAACTGAAACAAACTGACGTTAGTCAATGGGTAAGACGGGCAAAGTTCTCAATACGTTCAAAAAAAAAGTATTTTTTTTCGAATTTATGGGAGACGTACGATACTTATGCCGTTGGAATTGGTAACCACATCGACCTTTTTGCCTGTTTTGTCGGTGATTTTTACGGAATTTCCAGAAGAACAGGTGATGGTCAGGGGTCCGCGGTGCATGATGGGGGCTTCATCCCCGGATTTCATGCTGATCCATTCCAATTCGTTTCCACGCTTGTCCTGAACGAGCACCCATACGCTCGCATAGGCGGTGATGTGGTAGTTAGCCTTGATTGAGGAATAAGTAGGCTGTTTGGTAATGCTCGGGCGGGCGGTAAAGCGTTCCCTCCAGGATGGTCTGGGTGGAGTGGGGTTCCCAAGCGTCGGACTCGCCAGTCCATGCTGGCCGGACGATCCGTCGTTCGGTCCGGAAACTTCCTGCCAGGGAGGAGGGGCGTCAGGAACGGTTGTGGGTGGTCCGGGACCACATGAGCTAAGAAAAAAACCAAACGCCAAAACAGGCAAAATCAGGCAGGTAACGTGATTTTCTCTCATTTGATGGGAATTTTTTTTTCTATACTTGGCAAAGGTTACAAACTAGTGGCTAACGTTTCGTGCAAAGGAGACAATACCAAAATTTTATGGTCTGCAGGACAAGGGCTCTATTTCTCACTTTTTTCAAGCCATTCGTCGAGCGGTTTTTTCTCTTCGAGGTTGGTGACCGGTTTGTCCCCGAGCAGGGAAGGATAGGCAAGTATGTGCCCGGTTTCCAACTTGGCCAAAATGTAGTCGCCTTTCGGAGAGAATGCGCATTGGACGACGGGGGCGGCCAATTTCTCGGCGATCGTGGCGACCCAACTGTCCGTTTCACTGCGCCAAATGCGCAACGCTCCGTCCACACTGGTCACGAACCATTTTTTGTCAGGAGAATAAGCGCATCCCTTGGGTGTGGATTCGCCGTCGTTGTTCAATCCTCTTTTTTGCAGGAAGTCGCTCAGGCTGCTTACGGGGGCCTTGTTGTTTTGCGAAAGGGCAAAGAAATAGTCGGGCGTAACTTCCACACTGTCATCCGGAGATTTTACGATGATGGTTCCTTTGCGAGGGAAGGCACGGATCGAACAGATTCCGTTTTCCGTGGAGACGATCACCCGGTGGCCCACCTTGGAAAAGGAAAAGTCCCGAACTCCGTTCATTTTCAGACGAATGAGGTTGTAAGGAATACCTGATGAAATCTCTGAAAAAATGAGCAACCCGGATTCGGTAACGGAGGTCACGGATTTTCCATCGGGATGAAAGTGGGAGGCAACGAGGTTGCCCAGGTCATTCTTTATTTTCATCCGGATCTTCCCGTCCTTGGCATTGATGATGACGGGGGCCGATCCGATCCCCGAGGAGAGGATTGCCGAACCGTCCTTCGAGAACTCGATCTCGTCGACGCCCGAATCTTCAGCGACTCCGGAGAAGGACCATTTGCGTTCGAGCTCTTTTGCCGAATAAAAGTTGATCTTGCCATCCAACCCGGAACTGGCGAAGTACGATGCGTCCGGGTCGAAGGCAACCGTGGTGATGGAAAAATTGTGATCGGAGAAGGACTTGAGCAACTTCTTGTTCTTTAGGTCGAAGAGATGGGTTTGTCCGTCCGCGCATCCAATCAGGGCAACCTCGCTCAATGCATTCTTCCCGCCTTCAACTTGATCAACGCTGGCCAGGGCAGTGATGGAGGATTTGAATTTGTGAAGAACGTCCACCGGGCGACCGGAAAAATCAGTTGTACCAAGAACCCCGTTGCTCGCTCCGGTAAGCAATTTGTTTCCTTGTGACCAGGTAATCGCCTTGGGGGCCGTCAAGCCACTCGGGCTACCCATCAGAAAAGTGCCCGGGGGGATGTGCTTGAGGCTAAGCCCGAGGTTCTCAAGGGTCCTGTCTTTGCCCCCTCCAATGCTCGCATTGGATTCCTTGCCCTGAACCGGTCCGAGGGCCAAGCGGAATCCCCTGTCCGATTCGGATATGCTTGGCAAGTTCGCGCCCCGGTATGCGGATCGGCATCTGGAATAAGGAACGGCGAAGTTTCCACCCCGCAGAGCGCGCCAGTCACCTTCCTTGGAAACGGGGTCGATTATGCCGGTCTTTCGATCCTGCATGAAACTGACTTTGTTACGTGACACGGCATCCAGGCACCATTCCCAAACGTTACCATGCATGTCGTACAAGCCGAATGCGTTTGGTTTCTTCTGTTTGACCGGATGAGTCTCTCCGAAGGAATTCTGGGCAAACCAACCAAATTCGACGAGGTGTTTGGCATAGTCCGAAATGTTAGGGGGGATCTCGCCGGTCGAACTCATGGAAAAGGGTCCGGTCGAGCCTGCCCGGCAGGCATATTCCCATTCCGCTTCGGTGGGCAGTCTCCACTCGTATCCGGCAGGGGGCTTTTGCGTTTCGTTGAGCTTTTTGCAAAATTCTTCGGCCATAAACCAGTTAACTTCAACAGGCAGGGCAGGTTCCTTGCGGGCGCTTGGGTTTTTCCCCATCAGTTTTTCAAACTGTTCCTGGGTAACCTCGGACTCGCCCATCCAAAAAGGCCGGGAAATCGAAACCATGCGTTGTTCCTCGTTTGAAAACCGTCCGATTTCAACCGGGATGGAATCGCTCTCGGTAAATTTTGCATTCGCGAGCTTGGCATGTCCGTCCCAAAAAGAATAGGATCCGTCTTTGCCTGTGGTCAGAATCTTTTCGTCACTTCCGGCAAAGGACGCCTTGGCCAGCCCCTTTTCCGGGTGCGGCGCAAAACTGAGGATTTCGGTTGATTGCATGTTTTCGGACAGGAGCTTGAGCCTGCCCCAGTACCATCCGCGTAGCGCGGGGTTGGTCTTTTCAAGGATTGAGGTTGCGGATTCGGGTTCCCTGGAATCGAGAGCTTTCCTCGCTTGGGAGAGCAAATCAAGGTATTCCCTGACCATCTTGAGCGTTTGGTTGCAATTCATTCTCTTGACCACACTGAGAGGAATGGAAAACTTTCCAAAGGAGGGATGCGTCCCGGTGAGAGAATCATCCGAGAGGGAAAGCAGGTTGAAGCTCAACCGGCCCAGGGATCTCTTTAGAAAAAGTTGTTCCGAGGTCGGTTCGCTGGTGGTTTCTTCAGTCGGTTCGGGGAAATCCAGGCTTCTCAGTCTTTCCTGGGTGACTTGAAAGGTGCCCCGCTTGGTTTCCAGAGAAAAGGAATCGTCCTGACCGGAACTTGCCGAGACCTCGGTCGAATCACCATTCTTGAAAACCGCGAATTGCTTTTGTCCATCCTCTCTTTTCCTCGTTCCGGACTGGGGGAAGAATTTTCCATCCCATCCGGAAATGCTCAGCTCCTTGAGCCTCAGGTACGAACTTCCGCTCTGGTTGATGAATAGCATGCCGTTTCCATCCGGATAGTAGTCTTCGCTCGCATCCTTCCAGCGGGCCACTTCCCGGTTATTCACCATAACGATGAATTCCTTGTTCTCCCGGTGCGCGAAGACTGCGATGCGGGCTGACTTGGAACTGGTTATTTCATTGACGGTTGTGGATCCGATGGTTTCCCGGTTGATCCGGCCTTTGGTTCTTTTGTTTGCCTGAAGGTTCAGGCGGTTGTTCGAAAAGGACAGATGATATCCGGTGTTTCCGTAACTGGCTCCGTCCGAGTCAGAGAAAAAACGCAGGGCGAGGTAAAAGGATCGTTCCCAGGTAGCTTGGAATTCCACACCGATGGCATCCTTCTTCGGCAAGATCGTTCCGGTACTGCCCGAATAACTGGAAACCAAATCACCATCTTCGGCAGTCCATGACTTCCGGTTACTGCTTTTCCATTTGGACAAGCCTTCGGCAGAATCAAAAAGGATTTCATGGGAGGGCGGAAGAAATTCCATCCGGCGCAGGTTTTTCAGGGGGATTGAAATTTCATTGGCAAAACCAGTCCCGACGAGCAGAGAGTCCTTGTCCAGTTTCTTGAAGTTGCAGCGCAACTGGTCACCGTTATGCATGTGAATGCGTAGCAAATTCCTTCTCTCTTCCTTCTGCCCGTCAGGCAGGGTGCGGTCGAGAATCATCGATTCGATTGCCCGGAACTTGAAACGGATCGGATCGGAGGAGGATTCGTGCTTCCAAAAGAGATTTTTTTTCTGATCGAGCTTGAGCATCGCGCCCCTGAGTTCCGAACCGTCGAAGAAACGGATTCTCTCGGTTCCCACAACGAGCTTTCGCTCTTCGCCTGCGGGCGCTCCGTTCTTTTCGCTGGTGACCAGGCTTTCCACGTTCTGAAGAACTCTACCGACCGGTGGCCTTTCCTGACCATAGGACAGGGGGGCGAGCAGTAGAAAGGCAAGTAATGGACGGAATTTCATCTTTCGTAAATAGGCAGGTATCGGTAATTCAGGGCGAGCGAGAGAAGGGCGGCGGAGGTAGCGAAGGTCTTTCCGTAACTTCCTTGCCATCCACCGTCTTGCCCTTGGGTGGATTGCAAGCGCTTGAAATTTTGCGAATTCCAAGTGTTCCAAAAGGACGGACTGGTCCGGAAGACCGCTTGTGAGGTATAATACAGGCTGTAGAATTTGTGGCTGGAGCTACCGCTTTGAACGTTCTTCTTGAGGTATTCCACGGAGTTACGGTAGGCGTCAGAGTCCGTGTCCTTGGCAAGCGAGAGCACGAGCGAACCGATGGCGGAGCGCGGAAGGTTGGCTCCGCTCGCGCTGGTGTATCCAAATCCGCCGTTGGAGTCCTGACAGGAAATCAGATAGGCTTTGCCTTTCTCGATCGCTTCTTCCGGTACCTTGATCCCGGCGTTTCGGGCGGCAAAGAGAGCGACCATTTGGGCTCCCGATACGGTGGAGTCCGCATCCTGGCTTTCCGGGCTGTACCTCCATCCTCCCTTGGGGTTTTGCTTTTGGGAGGAAATGATCAGTTTGGTCGCCTTTTCCAGGGCCGGGCCAAGTCGAAGGTCATTGGTCAAGCCATAGGCTTCGGCAAGGGCAAGGGTCGAGAAGCCATGGTTGTACATGGATGTACCGATGTAGCCGGTCTTCGGGTTCTGGGCCTTGAGCAGGTAATCAATTGCTTTCTTGAATTGTACGCGATAGGACCCGAATTCTGGATCGTCCCCACGGGCGAGAAAGGCGAGGATGCATAGACCCACGACACCTGGCTCGGATCCATAGGAACTGTCAGACCAGCAACCCCTGGAGGAGTCCTGACTTTTCGAAAGGTAATCAAGCCCGCGCCGGTAGGTGTTGTCGATTTCGCGAACCAACAGGTCGTTGGATTGCTCGAAGAGATCCTGCCCGGAACAGACGTTCGTCAGAAGGGCAAGAGCCCAGATGGTTGAAAAAATTCTTCTCTTCATTCCTCGATATTTCGGAAATAACTTTCCATGACTTTTTTGAACTCCGGGGGCGGAGAGAGGGAGGCCCCTCCGGCCCGCTTGGATTTCCGGGCGTTTCCTTGCAAATCAAATTCTTTCCCGCGCAGATCTTCGGGAATCCGATCGGTCGTTCCTCCCTGAGATGATCCTTGACCGGGAGTCATGCCGGCGGCTTGTCCTTGTCCTTGTCCGGGTTGCTGGCCCATTTGCTGCATGAGCAATTGCATCCCGCTCATGCTCTCTCCCTGGCTGCTTGATTGCTGGGAACCGGTCGATTCGATCAGTACGTTGATCAGGTCGGTAACGATTTCCTTGGCTTCGGTCTGCGAGCTTACGGTCTCTTTTCCCGAATTGCCCCCTTCCAGCCCGGAGGCGGATATGTACATGGCGGAGTGGGCATCGTCAAAGAGCGGATTGAGGCTTTCTTCAGCCAATTCGATCTGAATGTCCGTGAGGTCAAGCATGAGCTCCTGCTGCTGATCGGCCAGGGTGTCGGTCCACTTTTCGCGCTGGGCTTGAAAATTGCCACTGTCCGCGACTTTCGTCTTGGAGATGATTTCCTTTTGAGAATCCCGAATCCGCAGTAGAGCGAGGATTTGCTCGGTGATGTCCTTGCCCTCGCCTTGCCCTTGCCCTTGTCCTTGGCCTCCTCCCTCTTCCTGCTCCTCGAGCATATCCGCCCATTTCTTGAATTTCGCTTCCCAAAAATCGAGATCGTCCAGGGCTTCAAAGGCGACATTGCGTCCGATCTTGCGGGATAACTGATAGAGTCCGTCCTGAGCCTTGGCCTTTTCCATCATCTCGCTTACCTCGCCATAGACTTCTTTGCCCGTCCTTTCGTGAAACCTGCTTATTTCCTTTTGGACTTCGGTTGCTTCGATCTGCGTTTCCACTTGGACAGTCTGAATCCTTTCCCTTTCAAGGGATGTTTTCGGTTTGAGCTGATCAATGGTTTCCCCAATCGACTTGGGCAGAAGGGAAAGAAGGTTTCCGGAAAGTGTATTTTCGACTTTTTCCACTTTGCGCAGACGTTGAGCGAGCGTAAGCGCTTCCAACCGGTCGAGCTGTTCGGAACTGTCGGAGAGAATTTCCTGAAGTTGTTCGAGGGCTTCGCGCTCCAAAGCTTCGGCTTCCTCAAGCGATTCCGAGGCCTCGGATGGAGGGGAGGCTTGCGCCTGTTGCATTTTCGAACTTGCCGGACTCATCTGGTTGGAGGCCACGCTTTTCATTTGCTCGAGCGTCTCGCCGAATTCCTTGAGGGCTTCCTGATCAAAGAGCGGGTTCCTAAGGGCATCCTCAAGCACTTCCATTCCTTCTTCCGCATTGGCTTTCAAATTGCGTGAGTTGGACCGTTGCATGTCGGCAAGTTTGGAAAGCTTCCTTTCGGTCTTCGGGTCGATGGATTCTTCGGAAGCTTCGACTTCCTCTTCGAGCTCGATGGTTTCCATAAGGAGGTTTTCCTGCTCCCGGGCAATCTCGGAGGTCCGGGCCATGATCGCTTCCATTTGTTCACGGATGATCTCGGCATGCTTTTCCGGACCGACTATGAAAAACCTTACCGTGCGCGAAGGGGTGGCTTCGCGTTCGGGAAAACGGTCGGAAACGAATGCGGTGAATTCGGCGACGTCGCCGTCCTCAAGAGTGAAAAGCCTGGGGTCGAAGGGGAACTCGAAGCTTGCCTGCGTGACCGAACTGTTACTCTCGGCTTGCTTGTAGAGGGTCGAGTCAATGAGCAGGTCGTTTCCACGGATTGCCTTCAGTTTGAGTAGGGTATTTTCGATTCCCAAATCGTCTTTTGATTGAATTGTCAGAATCTTGGTTTCCAAAAGAAGAATGGAGGATTCGGGCGGAGCTTGTCGGAAATCAACCTCGGGCGGGGCGTCATCACGGGCAATCAGTTCGATCGTGTATTCGAGCTTGGGCTTGAGTCCGTAGGTGTCGACGAAATGAAGCTGGGCGGATTCGACGTCCTGTACGTCTTCCATCGTGACGGCGAAGGAATCCCCGGAGTATTCGACGTCAGGTGAACGGGTTTCGGTGGAGGCGGACATCATGGAGACCGGTCGGCTCGTCTTTCCGCGAAGAGTGAGACTGGAACCTTTCGGAAAGATTATCGAGCGGGCCATCGAGTCGGATTCGAACGGGGGGAGGCCAAGGTATTCGGGGTAGGAAACTTCAGCGACGCAATCGGTTATGGTCGGCCTAGGAAGCGGAAAAAGCGTGATTTTCGCCCGGAAGTCACCGGCATACAGTTTGAGATCCTTCGCGTTTTGCTGACCGGGAATGAGCAATTCGTAAAAATTTCCGCTTAAATTCCCGTTTCTTTCTGCGCTGACGGAAAGATCACCGCTTCCCGTTAGCTTGATCGTAGCGGGCCGGGACTGGGTATCCTTTGCCAAAGTGAGCCGGAGGATGGTGGGTTCGCCTTTTGCCGTGTAGAGCTCGGTGGGGATGGAAGAGAAACGGGTGAGCGTTTCCCTTTCCAAATTGGACCAGGGCGCAGCCCATCTCATCGACGCGTTCTTGGACAGGCCGGGAAAGGAGAAGAAACAGGCTAGAGTTGCAAAAACGAACACGCAGGCTGCGAGAATCCCCCGTTGCGTGGCTTTGCGGTCAAAGGTGTGCTCAAGAGGGAGTTTGGAAACCTCTTGCTCGACCCGCTTCAAGGCGGCGGCGTAGAGAGTTTCGGAATATTGCTGTCCGTTCGCCTCGTCGCGCTTGCCGGCCAATTCTATGATACCCAAAAAGCGGTCACCCGGACCTCCGAACTTGTTTCTCACTTGCCGGGCGAGCCATTTGATCGAGCTTGAGCGGTTAAATGCAATCGCTTGAATCATCCACGCAAAGGCGAGGGCGGCAACCCAACCGGAGCACGAAAAAACGATTCTTGCCCAGACGGGGGTGTCCCAAAGCCGGTCGGACAAGAACAGGGCGAGCCAGGAAACGGAAAGGGACAGGATTAGAAGGGCTCCGAACTTGAGGCTGAAGATCTTCCTCGATAGCGCCGTTAGAAAAGCGAGGGAACTTTCCAACTTGGGTGGTAGTTCTGATGAAATTTTTTTCATGATCGGTTCCGTATTCCTTTCTTTTCTCAAATGCTGTTCAAATCATTCCAACCAGTTTGCGACCCGTCCAGTAAATTGCGAGCATTCCAAATAGAAAAAGCCCCCATAGCGTATCGGTCCTGAGACGATGAATGAGGATGATTGGCTGGGGGTCGGGCAGGAAAGACAATGAATTGATGACCGCCTGGTAATTCTCGTAACTCTCGGATTTGCCTCCGGTAAGTTGAGCGAGTTGAAGTAGATCTCTTGAAACAATGGGCTTTCCAAGCTTTTCCTTGGACTGCTTTTCAATGGTCAGGTTGAGGCTCAATTCCCTTTCCGCGGGGAAGGAGTTAACCTGCATGCCAAGCGTGCCCGATTCCCTGGCCTTGAAGGTGGCCAGGTAAACCCCCGGGCCCTCCTCGTCAGGGGTGAAGGTCAAGGTTTCCTTCTGTCCGCCAGGGTGACGGATCACCCCTTTGACCTCTCCGTCCTCCATCGGAAAACCGGCTTTGTCCAATACGATGCAGCGGACGTACACCTTTTCACCGGATTTCGGTCTTTCGGGATCGGGGATGACCCGGATGCCTTCCTTCTCAGCGAGATAGCGGCCGTGAGCCATCCAGCGAACGACTTGACTCCAAAACCTGTAGTGGTATTTGTCTTCGACCCCTCTTCTCCACCTCCATGCCGCATCACTTCCAAGGTAGAGCGTTTTTCCCGCTCCCGCATAGCGAATGGCCAAGGTTGGCATTCGTCCCCAATCATTACGGAAATTGGAGTGCACCGCCAGCACTTCCGAACCGGGTCGGCTCTTGCGTACGATTGCGGACCAATGAAACCCGGGCAGTCTGTCCCAAAATTGCCTGTCCGGTTCTCCAGCGCCCCGCAGGTTCGTAAGCCAATGCTCTCTTCCGCGGGCAGTCAATTGCAGGTTGGACGGGTTCGAAGTTCCCAGACCGGTAGGCTTTTCAGGATCATAGACAACCGGAAGGAGTTCCGCGATCGAAGAGTCACTAAAGGTCAATTGCCTGCCCCTTCGTCCGGGTAGGAAAACAAGCCCGGAAGCTTGCAGGCGAATCAGTTCGGCGAGGTTTTGGCATTGGTCTTCATCCAATTCGTTTTCCCCCAGACCGACGTCACCGAGAAAGACGACGTCGAACGAAGCGAGATCGTCCTTGGTTTTGGGAAACCCGGGAAGGTATCCCTTCCCTTCACCAGGTGACATTCCGGGATGGAAAAGCACGCATTTCATGTCAACACCGGGATCGCGGTCCAAGGCGTTTCTCAGGAAGCGGTACTCCCAACGGGGAAAGGAGTCGACGACAAGGGCTTTGATCACTTTGTTTTCCACTCTGGTCTCAAGCGTCCTCACGTTGTTTCCGGGCAAACTCTCGTTGGGCACTTCGTTGAGCACGAGTTTCAATTCGTATTTTCCCTCGCTGGGCGGAAGCCAGGCCATGCTGCCAGCGATCTCTTCGGAGGGGGGGATCAAGATCGGTTTTTGCGAAACCATTTGGTCGTTGGCAAGGAGCTTGAGGGTGCTTGTCTGACGTTGCTCGAAGGTGTTGGTGATCCGGTAATTGATGGTAATTTTCTCATCTTGCAGAGCGAAGGAGGGCGCAAAGGCTTCCTCAATCGAAAGATCGGGCAGGGGCTTGGGAGCACCGACCCGGATGCTATAAACGGGGACGTCCGAAGAACGGCATTTGCCGGCAAGGGAAAGTACGGATGGACCGGCATTGGAATCGCCGTCCGAGAGGAAGAGCACGGCTTTGAGGTTGTCCGCATTGTCCAAGGCCTCGCTCAGGGCTTGGGAAAGATCGGTGGCTTGCTTGCCATCTTCGGATGAAAAGGTTTTTATGTTGACGGTCGAATTTTGCTCGAGCGCGACCTTCCATTCCTCATCAAGAGATTTGCGGGCCCAGTCTATCCGGGATTCGATCGATCCGTTCGAGTCCCGGACGTCCAGCGTACTCATGCTGCCCGAGACATCGAGCAGACACACGATTTCCGGTTCCCCTTCCTTTTCGATTTCCTCGACTTTTTCGGGGTTGAGCAGGGTGCCAAGGATCAGGCAGACGGTCGAGATGCGAAAGAGCTCGAGGACAAGGACGGAATTCTTCTTCCCCGATCTGTTCCAAGTTCTCCAGGAAAGGTACAGGGTCAAGCCCACCACGAGAACCACGATGAACAAGTCCATCCAGTCCCAAGTCACCCGCCAGTCAAATAATTCAAGCATTGCCGGGAAGGGTTTTGTCTTCCTTTGCCACGGGGGGTTGCCCCAGGAATGCCTCGCCCAGAAGCAAAACCAGGCAGACGATAAGGAAAAAGGACCAAACTTCGGTCCGGTCGGTTGAGTCGGATATGCTTTCCCCGTCGATTACGCGGGGGGCGATACCGGGGAGTTTCCCGGTAATTTCCTCTTTCTTGAGAAACTCAGATTCGTTTTCCTCCTTGGGCCTGTTAACCGCGGTGAGGCGACCTTCGATTTTATAAATCCCGGCATGCAGGGCAGGGGTTTTCTCATTCGGTTTGTCAATGCATTCGAAAAGTGTCGTGTCTTTGGTTTCCTTCCCTCCGCAAGCCCATGATTGAATGAATGAGTTGCTTGAGGAGGATTCCTCGACCAAGCGCTGGATGGCAGGAACCAGGACGTATCCGTTTGCCAGTCCGGACCAGTCCTCCAAGGGGAGGGTCGAGAAGGCGTAAACCACCCCTTTTCCGATTGTCAGGCTGGTAAGGAATGGTTTTCCATCGGAATAATTGGCAATCGTTTCCCCTTGTTTGGGTATTCGCCTTGTCTTGATGTCCAGGTAATCCAAGGGGAGACGGTTGCCGTCCGAGGAATTGGCAAGCAGACCGGAATCTTTCCGCCATTGGCTTGCGAGGAAAAAGTCCTCGCCTTCCATTTTCTCGGGCGCATCCCAGGAGAGGAAGGAAAAGCCCGCGATTTCAGGGGATTCGGGAGGGAAAAGAACGAGCGAGCCTCCGGATTCGACGAATTGCCGGAGCGTTTCCTCGTCCGCTTGATCAAAAGCGCCTTGGTGAATGATCAGCCGGCGCAGGTTGACCTCTTTTTGATCCAAGGCGGTATGGGGGAGGGTATCGGCCAGTTTTCCAATTTCCGTTTGAGATGCCGCTCGTAGGATCAGGCTGACCCGGGGGTCGGATGAGCGCACTGCTACCTTGGGGGGTTCCGTCGCCCCATAGGTCAGGTAACAAGTGTTGTCAAACGGGCAAAAGTCATTGGGGGCAAGGATGGACATCCATCCTTCGTCGGGCTCGTTCTCAAGATCGAAGGATGGTCGCCAAAGCATGCTCTGGGCGGCGAGCTTGACTTCAAGGTTTCCCTGCTTGCCGTTGGTGTTGGTGGACAACCGGATCAGCTCGTTGCCTTTTCCCTTTTGTCTTAGGTTGAACACCGGTTCGATCTGCTTGGGCTTGCGGTTGATTTGATCGAAGGCCAGACTCAGGTTGTAGGGCGGCGGCTCCGATAACTGGAGGAGATTGAGCTTCCAGAAATCCTTTTTTTGGGAAAGAGCCCGGTCGATTTTCGCAAGGGTGTCGGAATTCCGGTTGGGCTCCCAATTGCTCGTCTGCATATCGGAGGCCAAAAGGATTTCCGCGGTCCCGACCCCGGTTTCTCTTAACCAGTCGATCGCCTTGAGTAGGGTGCCGGGCAAGTTGGCCGCAGTATCGGTCGGTCCGAAGAAGCGTTCCAAAGCCGGATCTTTTACCGAGGTTGCCGAGTCAATGAAGAAGGGCTCCTCCAGAGCGGTGTCAATGACGACAAGACGGCTTTCCGGCCATGGCTCGGCAAATGCCTGAAAAGCTTCCAGTGCTCTTTCCCTCTTGGTCTTGGGTTCTTTTTCCGTACGCGTTTCCATGCTGGCCGAACGGTCCAATACCAAAACCAGGGCTTCGGGGCTTCCCTGAGAAAGTGAAAAGAACGAATCTCCACCCGTCATAGGCCGGGCAAGCATCAAGGCAAGGGCAGCAAGGGCGAGCATGCGGAAAAGGAGAGTCAACCACCTTTTGAGTTTCGAAACGCGGGAGGAACTCTTTCTGGCTTGTAAGAGAAAGCGGGTGGTCGCCCATGCCTGCGTACGGTGCCGAAGAAGGTTCAGCAGGTGAATGATGATGGGTGCAAAAGCAAGCAAAAGCCCGAATAGGGCGAGTGGTTGAAGGAAATTCATGCCGCTTTCCCGCCAATTCGACCGGCGGAAAAATCATCAATTGCGTTCACCACAGCTTTGTCCGTCCGTACTACGTGGTAACGGGCTTGAGATTCGAGGCACCCTTTACGGAGAGCCTTGACGTGTTCGTCAAGACGGGCGAGGTATTCTTGCCGAATGACGGTGGGTTCGGTTATGAGCGAACCTGCGCCTTCCAAGTCCACGAAACGGGTTGGACGATCAAAGGTAAATTCAAGTTCCTGCGCATCGAATAGATGAAAGAGCACCACTTCATGTTTGCGGTCACGCAGATGGAGAACTGCATCGAGGATTTCCGAGGGGTCTTCAAGCATGTCGGAAATGACGAAAATCATGCCTCTCATTCGAACGGTTTCAGCTATTTCATGGAGTGAGGAGGCGAGAAGCGTATCTCCTTTGGGCTTGAGGGGTCCGATCAGTTCGAGAATTTCCTGAATCTGGGACGGGTTTCTCTTGGCGGGAAGCACTTGCGGTTTTTTCTGACGAAGGGTGTGCAACCCAACGGCATCCCCTTGACCGACGTAGAGGTAGGCCAAAGTGCTGAGCAGTTTCTTGCCGTACTCGAACTTGCTTTCGGGGTCGCCAAAAGACATGGACGCACTGCAATCGAGAGCGAAGTGACTCCTTAGGTTCGTTTCGGCTTCGTATTCCTTAAGATAATAACGGTCGGTTCTCGCAAAAACCCGCCAGTCCATCCTCTTCGGGTCTTCGCCCGGTGTATATTCGCGGTATTCGGCAAACTCCACGCTGGATCCCTTGTGCGGACTGCGGTGATGTCCCGAAACGGTTCCCTCCATGGGAAACGGGGTAAGCAGAGGTTCGCCTGAAATCTGGGAAAGGGAATCCTGATCGACGTAATGAAAATAGGTCTTTCTACGTCTCGCCATTTGCTTATCTTTGTTCCTTCTTCGCGTCTTCGATCAGCCTTTTTACAACCTCGGTACTGGTTATTCCTTCCGAACGGGCATGGAAGTTCGTGAGTATGCGATGATAAAGAACGGGGTCGGCTACGTTCTCAACGTCTTCCATGGAGGTCATGTAATTTCCCGAAAGGACGGCCCGGGCCTTGGCGCCCTTGACCAAATATTGAACGGCTCGTGGCCCGGCTCCCCATTGGACCAATCTTTTCAGCCAGGCGGGAGATTCCTCGGAATTGGGCCTTGTCCGACGGACTAGGTCGACCGCCAGCTCGTGAACGTGGTCGGGAACGGGCACCCGTTCGACGAGTTGTTGAAACTCCCTTAGCTGTTTTCCGGAAATCACCTTCTTGAGCTTGGGCAAGGTTCCGGTCGTGGTCTGCTGGGCAATTGAAATTTCCTCATCCCGGTTCGGGTAGTCCATGCGGATAAGAAACATGAAGCGGTCGAGTTGGGCTTCCGGAAGAGGGTAGGTGCCTTCCTGTTCAATGGGGTTTTGCGTGGCGAGGACAAAGAAAGGTTCCTGCAACTGGTGGTTGGTCCCGGCTACGGTAACCCGCTTTTCCTGCATGGCTTCAAGGAGAGCTGATTGGGTCTTAGGCGGAGTCCGGTTGATTTCGTCGGCCAATATGACGTTGGCGAAGATCGGTCCCTTGATGAAAACAAACTCTCTTCCGTCCCCATCTTTTTTGTTTTGCAGGATTTCTGTCCCGGTGACGTCGGAAGGCATGAGGTCGGGGGTAAACTGAATGCGACCGAAGGAAAGGGCCGTCGTCTGGGAAATGGAGTTGACGAGGAGGGTCTTTGCCAATCCGGGAACCCCCATGAGCAGGGCATGTCCTTGGGAGAGCATGCAAAGAAACATTCTCTCGATCGCTTCTTCCTGACCGATGATGATCTTGGATAGTTCCGACTTGATGTCGTCATAGGCCTTGCGGAGCTCGTCAATTGATTTTACGTCATCTTTCGAGAGGGAGGGTTCCTCGTTGGTTGCGGCTTTTGATGTGGTTTTTGTCGGCATTTCTTTATATTTTTGGGTATCTTTTGGTGAAATTTGAAATTCTGAGGGAAAGGGGATTCCGTCCGCAAAATTGAATCTTTTTAAATTATCGGTTTGTCAAGAAGCTCCAAGATGATTTTGGACACTATTGATGATGACAGTTCAAAGAAAGTACAAGATCATAAAAAAGGCTTCCCTGAAAGAACTTTCGGAAGAGGTTAATGAATTGATTCAAAGGGAATATAAGGACCGGGAAGGATTCATTTATCAGTCTTCCGGTCGATGGCAATGCTTGGGCGCTCCTTTTGCTCAGAACGAGTATTGGTTTCAGGGAATGGTTTTCCTGCAAGAGGAGGTCGACTGACTACACGATGCGGTGAATAAGTAATGTAAAATACAGTAAAAAAAGGTACTCGACTGAAAATAGGCCGAAAACGGGTCTTTGGCTTTACCTCCTGGGTTCGGGGGGCTAGGGATAGAGCTACAGGACCTGTGTTCCTTAAACACAAACTATAGTCGTCGGTTTGGGCAAGGCCGACGACTTTTTTGTCCCAAAGGAGAGGGAGGGAGCTCGAATGAGGGAAGCAGGCCATTTCAGCTTATGAAATGCCTCGAAACAATGCGATCCCACGATTGATCCGAATGCCTATGGGCTTTTCTGACCCAAACCCACGACGGATCGGGGTGCCTTCGTCAGATGGTCATGCAATTATATCCACCGTCAACGACCATTTCCGTTCCCGTAATGAAGGACCCTGCATTTTTAGAGGCAAGCAAAAGGGTAGCCCCGATAAGTTCCTCCTTGTCACCAAAGCGGTCCATGGGGGTATGCTTCATGATCGAATCCACCCGGTCGGGTGTAAGTACCTTGCGGTTTTGTTCGGCTGGGAAAAAACCGGGAACAAGCACGTTTACCCGAATTTTGTGTGGGGCCCACTCGCGGGCCAAATTCTTGCTCAGGTTATGAACGGCTCCTTTGCTTGCCGAATACGAGAATACCCGGGAAAGCGGATTTAGGCCGGAAATGGAACCGAGGTTTATGATGCTTCCCCCCTTGCCGTGATCAAGCATGGCCTGCCCGAAGGTTTGGCAACTTAGCAGGACGGCCTTCAAGTTGACGCCGAGAATCCGGTCGAATTCCTCCTCGGAGATTTCGAGAAAGGGCGTTGGCGAATTGATTCCCGCCCCATTGACAAGTACGTCTATGCTCGGGTGTTGCGCCAAGACCTGATCGCGTAGCTTCTCAAGCTCTTCTTTTTGGCTGACGTCACAGGCAATGAATTCCCCTTGTCCGTCAATCTTCCTGATTTCATCAAGCCGGCTTTCGGCTTTCTCCTTGTTTCTGCCGACCAGGTAGACGTAAGCGCCGGCGCCAGCCAGTCCTTCCGCCATAGCTCCGCAAAGCTCACCGGTTCCACCAATTACGACAGCGCATTTTCCACGCAATCCGAATAAATTTTCCAAGTATTCCATTTTTTGAATAGGTTTGAGTTTAACGGTCTACCCGGGCGCCTCCGCCCCCGACAAGTTTTTCTACCTCCGCCAAGATGGCCATGGAGGTGTCTCCCGGCGTGGTCATGGCAAGCGCTCCGTGAGCAGCTCCGTACTCAACGGCTTGGGCCGGATCGTTCGTACTCAGAAGTCCGTAAATCAATCCGGATGCAAAACTGTCCCCTCCGCCCACGCGATCGAGAATTTCGAGGTTCTCGCGATGGGTCGCCTGATGAAATTGTCCATCTGCCCAGCAGATCGCGCCCCAGTCGTTAATGCTTGCCGTCTTGACGGAACGAAGGGTGGTGGCCGTTACCTTGAAGTTCGGAAACTCGCTGGTGGCCTTTTCGATCATTGCCTTGAAGGAATCAATCTCGATGTTGCTTATGTTCTCGTCGAGCCCTTCGACCTCAAAGCCAAGACATGCGGTGAAATCCTCCTCGTTGCCAATCATGACGTCGACGTGCTTGGCAATTTCCCGGTTCACTTCCTGCGCTTTGTCCAGTCCCCCGATCGATTTCCAAAGGGATGGGCGGTAGTTCAAATCATAGGAAACGATAACGCCGTGAGATTTTGCAGCTTCGACAGCTTCGGTTACCGCTTCGGCAGCCGATTCGGAAAGGGCCGCGAAAATCCCTCCGGTATGAAGCCATCTGGCTCCTTGCCTGCCAAAAATCTCATCCCAGTCAAAATCTCCGGGCTTGATTTTCGATGCCGCGGAATTGCCCCGGTCGGACGTTCCGACCGCACCACGTAATCCATACCCGCGTTCGGTAAAATTCAACCCGTTTCGGATTGTCCTGCCAATTCCGTCAAATTCCTCCCAACGGATCAGGTCAGTCGAGACTCCGCCTTGCAGGATCAGGTCTTCGAGTAGCCGGCCGACTTCGTTTTCAACGAATGAAGTGGCCACTGCGGTATTCAATCCGAAGCATCGTCGAAGCCCGCGGGCCACGTTGTATTCCCCTCCGCCTTCCCAGGCATTGAATGAACGGGTGGTTCGTACCCGACCTTCTCCGGGGTCGAGTCTGAGCATGATTTCACCAAAGGAGACAAGGTCCCATTTGCATTCGGAAGCAGGTCGAAGATCGAGCGTATTCATAGGTAAAGAGGGTAGGTCAGCTGGCGGTGGGAAATTGTTCAAGGTCAAACGGGACCTCGTTGTCCAGGGCGAGCTGAGCGAATTCTTCCAATTCTTTTTCGCTGAAGAGCAGTCCTTGGTTCTTTTCCGATTTTTGGGCGAACTGCGCTTCCATTTCTCCGGGGAGCAGACAGTTTTCGTTTCCTTCCTTGAGCACGTCCTCCAACACGGCTTTCAAGTTTTCCCCTTGGTTGCGGCCGCCGGCAAAATGACCGGCGTCGAAGGCTTCGGGATGGATGACTTGAAAGAAGAAATTGCAGGAAAACTTCTCCTCCGGAATGTCCTTGGGAATGCCGCGCACGGTGGGCAGGGATCCTCCGATCATCGCCCCCATGATCTCGTTAAGCAAGCCCAGTCCGTATCCTTTGTGGGCACCAAAGGGCAGAAGTGAAACGGCTTGTTCCGGGTCCGTTGTTTCATTTCCGTCCGCATCCACCGCGGCATTGGGCGGCAGGTTCTTACCCTCCCGTTTCAATTGCTGGACCCGTCCCATGGCTATGACTGAGGTTGCCCAATCCACGACGATTGGAAAACCCACGGCTTGCGTAGTAGGCAACCCCCAGGAATGCGGGTTGGTTCCGAGTGTCGGAGTCTTGCCCCCGAAGGGTACGACCTCGGCCAAGGTGGACGTGCAGTTGGTGTAGGCATAATAACCTTGGGCGGCGGCTTTCATTACGTAACCGCCTCCCCAGAGATAGTGAAAGGCATTGTCTACGATGACGGTGCCTGAACCGTGCTTTTCGGCCATTGCGATACATGCGTCCATTGCGTCAGAGGCGATCGCTTGCCCGACTTTGAGATTGGCGTTCCAGGTCTGGCAGGCATCGAACCTGGATTCCTTGATTTCGACCTGAGCTTTGGGTTTGCATCCTCCGACGGCTGAACCGAACAGTTCATCCAAATGCAAGGCTTTCAGGGCATTGTGAGTCCTGACCCCATGACGGGTTGCAAAAGCGGCGAATTCGGCTACGGCCGTCGCTTCTTCCTGATCAAATCCACGATTCTCAAATACCCGCCTGACGAGTTGGTTGTGAAGCGTTTCGGGAACGACGTAAAAGGTATCTTCCATTTTTTCAATTAGTCAGTGGGCAATTCGTTCG
>JAOLZO010000037.1 GCA_028343845.1 Verrucomicrobiota bacterium
AGGAATCCGGAGGATCGAGCCAAACCCCATCGTCAGTAATAAACTTGAAAGCGAACGAACCCAAATGTACAAGATCCTCCCAATTCATCCAAAGACAAAGGTTTTCTCCCTCCCAATCCAATCTCCAGCATTCTTCCGTCCTAGCCTCCTCCCAACCGCTCCATTCGGACGCTAGAAATACCTTGCAGTTCTTCCGCTTGAACAGAAAAGGAAACCGCTCCGGTTCAAGAAGGAACACGACTTTCGTTCCGATTTTTGCGTATCCACCCAGTTTGGCCCGTTCCCAGGGATCGACGGTCTGGAATTGAGATCCGGATATGCCCGATTTCTCAACCAGATCCATGGGCAGACTCGAGCCATCCCAGTCCTCCGCTAGAAAAACTATGCCCAAGGCATCCTCGCGTTGCCAAATATTTCCTCCTCCTTCGTACACCGCCGACAAGCAAACCGACGCATCGCTCGAACGCCAATCGAAAAATTTTGCTCTTTTTTCAAACAATCTTCATCATGATCCCGCTATGTCCAAAACTGACAAGGAACGCCTCTTAGTGGCCCTCTCCGGAGGGGTCGACAGTTGCGTTTCGGCCGCCTTGCTCAAGGATCAGGGGCATGAGATCGAAGGCGTTTACGTAAGAACTTGGGAGCACGAGGACGATCTGCTCGGCGATTGCCCTGGGGCCAAGGACTTGGCTGATGCGGAAGCGGTCGCGGAGGCTTTGGGCATTCCCTTTCGCGTCGTTAACTTCGTTGACTTCTATCATCGCGAAGTCGTTTTGCCTATGGTGAGCGGGTACGAGCAAGGCATAACCCCGAACCCGGACGTCCTTTGTAACAGATCGATGAAGTTCGGAGCCTTGTTGGAGTTTGCCCGGGAGAACGATTTTGACGGATTGGCAACCGGTCATTACTGCATCCGGAAAAATTCGCCTGAGGCAAAGCCCGAACTTTGGGAAGGACGGGACAAAAACAAGGATCAATCTTATTTTCTCGCCCGGATCACGAGGGAGCAACTATCAGGCGCCCGTTTTCCTCTCGGAGAAATCGAGAAGCCAAAGGTTCGTGAAATTGCCCGGAAACTTGATCTCCCCGTTGCCGAGAAGAAGGACAGTCAGGGGATTTGCTTCCTCGGAAAGGTCAAGGTGCCCGAATTTCTGTCAAATTTCATCGAGGACAAGCCCGGCGAGATCGTAACGACGGAAGGCAAGACGGTGGGTCGGCACCAAGGTCTCCATCGTTATACCTTAGGGCAGCGCAGGGGGATTGGCGTTCCGTCGAATACGGACAATGAGAATTTTGTCGTGACCGGGAAGGATGAATCCACCAACTCCCTGATCGTTGCCTTTGAAAGTCGGGACGAGGCTACCCTGTGGGGCTCGCGTTATGAGATTGAGAACCTTTCCTTTCTCCTGGACGAACCACTGACTGGAGAAGTTGAACTTCTGGGTAAAGCCCGTTACCGGGATCCTTCCGTCTCCCTTTCCTTTCGGTCCCTTGGTTCCGCTCGGGCTGAAATTTTATTTGATCAACCCCAGCGTGCCCTTACTCCCGGGCAAGTGCTTGCCTTGTACGACGGAGAAAGGCTCTTGGGCGGAGGAACTTACGTCCTGTCAACCTTTGGCCGAGCCGATCAGTCTGCTCCGGCAACTATTTCCGCTTGATTCCGAACCTTTCTTCGATCACTAATGTAATAAGACCCAAAACCTTTTAACATGCGTTTACGCCTATCCAAAAAGACTCGTAAAAAGTTGCCGATCGGAGATGATCAAACTCCGCTCAAAACCAAGCAGAATCTTGAAGAACACCTTCAGTCTGCAGTTTCCTTTCTGCAGACTCAGCAAAACGTACTTTTGCGGACGGTTGAAATCCTCGAGGAAATAGGGCAATTGGCCGCGACGATGAAAGCGGATATCATTCGGTCCATTTCCCAGGATGACGAAAAGAAATCGCGGAACAAGTTCAAGGACCTGAGGCAAGAATTAAAATGGCTTTGCAGCTTGGAATTTAACCAAAAGAGGCTTTTCAGCTCAGATGGGAAGGATGATTCCTTCAAGCTGTTCAAAGATGCCGGACCCAACGCGCCCAAGGTCAGCCAGCCAGCCGCCCCTCATTTTTTAAAGCCCCTGCAGGAATCGGATAACGAAGTAAACGCAGAGGAGATCCAAAAATCACTTCAGGCTCTTCAGGAAATGCTCGGTCAGACGGATGCGGCCGAAACCGATTTGCAAACCAGCTTCGAAGCCCTCGCTGCGGACCCCGAGGCAGTCAAGAAGCTCAAGTTCCTCGAGGAACGGGTTAAAACCTGGGTTACCGAGGTCATCCAGGGGCATGATGGTCTCACCGTTCAAGCAAACCTTCTGGGGCAGCGCGTGGACGGCTTGATCAGAGGCATTCAAGGCTTAGCTTCGGAATGAGGCAATACCCCCCCGGATCAAATTCCTCGCCAGGAGGCAAGGAGCGTTCTTTTTTGGGTATCCACTACGTTCGCTGCGGGGCCTATGGCAGAATATACAAGAACAGACGCGGAGATGCCTATGTCGGTCACTGCCCCCGTTGCATGCACCCCATACGCGTGCGGATTGGGCCTGGCGGTTCAGGAAACCGTTTTTTCAAGTGCTTTTGCCCCTAATCGCCAAGTCACTCTCTTGGCCAATCGATTACAGACTTCTGCAAAGGCGATTATAACCCGTGGTCACGGCATTGCCTCCGGGAAAACAAAAGACGCCCGCTTCCCCGGAGGTACCTTATCCATGCAAGCCCCTTTTTTCAGGGAACTTGGAATGGATCCATCCGAGTTCTTTACCGGTACGCTCAACCTGTCGGTCCATCCGTTCTCCTACCTTTTGGGAACCCCCTTGCATTCGTTCCCTCAAGTCAAATGGACAACGAGTCTTCCTGCCGAGAACTTCTCCTTTTACTCATGCCAAGTTCGCCTTCTTGATGACACCGTTCCTCTGGATGCTTTGGTTTATTGGCCTCATCCATCGACCAAACCGGAATTCCACCAAGACCCTCACGTCCTTGAGGTTCTCGCGCCGAGGATCGAACGTGTTGAGTATGGCAAGGAGATGGTGATCTCGGCCGATCCCGAGAGTCTCGGTTTTTTTCTTTCCGAAGATTAACAGGGCCAAAACGTCGATTGTGAGATCATTTTTTCAAGTTTTACTTGTTTTTGCGCGGTATCGGGAATACGAGAGGAGTCCCGTTGAATTCTTCAAATTATGAATAATCCCAGTTTTGCCACCCGTTGGAACGTCGATGAGATCGAAAGCAACTATCTTAAATGGTTGGAAGCGCCGTCTGAACTTGATCCCAATTGGCAGTATTTTTTCGAAGGCTTTCACTTGGGAAGCGAGAACGGATCTGGTGCAGTGCCTTCGGACACCGTTCCTTCCGTTAATGAAAGTGATTCAGGGATCGAGAAGCATGCCCGCCTGTACGGGGCAATTTACGCTTTTCGCGACATCGGACACACCCAGGGAACCTTTGATCCTCTGGAGTCGGAGATTAAGGAAAACCCCCGGTTAAGCTTGAAACGCTTGGGTTTCGATACGTCCGACATGAGCGAGATTCATTTCACGGGCAATTATCTCGGAGGAGTCCGCATGTCCGTGGGGGAAGTGTTCGAGCGGCTCAAAAAGACTTATTGCGGAAACGTGGGGGTTGAATACCTTCATATTCAGGAAACCGAAAAGAGAAGATGGATTCAGTCCAAAATCGAGCCGAATAATAATATCCCTTCTTTTTCCCGCGACGAAAAGTTGCGAATCCTAAACAAGATCGTCCAAGCCGAAGAGTTCGAGAATTTTTTACATACGCGATACGTCGGACAAAAGCGCTTTTCCCTGGAAGGTGGAGAAACCCTTATTACCGCCTTGGATTCGATTTTCCAGAAGGCCCCCGACGAAGGCGTGGAAGAGATCGTCATGGGAATGGCTCACAGGGGACGGCTTAACGTTTTGGCCAACGTCATGGGGAAATCGCACGAATTCATATTTCGCGAGTTTTCCGAAAATTTCGTGCCCGACGGAGCTCATGGAAGCGGAGACGTAAAGTATCACCTCGGATACGAATCGGTACGAACCACCTCCAGCGGCCAGCAAGTGGTCATTCACCTTTCGCCCAACCCCAGTCACCTGGAAGCGGTCAACGGTGTCGTAGAAGGAAAAACCCGGGCCCGACAGCGCTTGCGGGGAGACAAGGAACGCAAGCGGGTCCTCCCCATTCTCGTTCATGGCGACGCGGCCATGGCCGGGCAAGGGGTCGTGGCCGAGGTCTTTAATTTCTCCAAGTTGCCCGGCTACCGCACCGGAGGAACCGTTCACGTCGTGGTTAACAACCAAATCGGATTTACCACCGACCCGACGGACGCCCGTTCCAGTCTCTACTGCACGGACGTGGCTAAGGCCATAGGCTCCCCAATCTTTCACGTCAATGGGAACGACCCGCTTGCCGTTGCCATGGTTGCCGAAACTGCCTTGGCTTACCGCCAAAAATTCGGCGAAGACGTGGTAATTGACGTCAATTGCTACCGCAAGCACGGACACAACGAGGCGGACGACCCTGCCTTCACCCAGCCTATTCTCTATCGTAAAATCAAGGAAATGCCATGCATCTCGGACATCCTTTCCGAAAAGCTCGTCAAAGAGGGTGAACTCAACAAGGAAGAAAGCGTGGAGATCCACCAGCGCCTGCGCCGGCAACTTGATGCTTCCCTCGAGAAGGTCAAGACCGTCAAGAAATCAAGTACCTTCGAAGGCTCGGTTGCGGTTAAACAGATTCCCTACGACTTCACGGACGTGGAAACCGCAGTTCCAAGGAAGGACTTGGACAAGGTGCTGAAAGCGCTTTCGACTTGCCCGGAAAACTTTAACCTCAATCACAAAATCAAAAGGCAAGTCGACGCCAAGGCCAAGAATTACAAGGCTGGACAAGGGATTGACTGGGGCTTGGCCGAGCTTTTGGCCTTTGGCTCACTCATGCTCGAAGGCACACCCGTGCGTCTTTCCGGGCAGGACAGCGAACGCGGGACCTTCAGTCACCGCCATGCGGCTTGGTATGATTCCGATGACCGGACCCGGTACGTACCTCTTCTCAACATGGAAGACAGGCAGGGTCAGTTTTGCGTATACAATTCCCTGCTCTCGGAAGCTGCGGTTCTTGCATTCGACTACGGATATTCCCTCGACTACCCGAGCATGCTTGCCATTTGGGAAGCCCAGTTTGGTGATTTTGCAAATGGAGCCCAAGTAATCATCGATCAGTTCATCATGAGCGCCGAAGACAAGTGGGGAGCGGTTTCCGACCTCGTCTTGCTCCTCCCTCATGGATTCGAAGGACAAGGCCCCGAACACAGTTCCGCCCGACTTGAGCGTTTTCTTCAAGGATGCGCCGAGGATAACGTGGTGGTAGGCAACCTGACTACCCCAGCCCAGTATTTCCATGCCCTGCGACGTCAAAAAAAGAAAGAATTCGCCAAACCTTTGATCCTGATGGCACCCAAGAGCCTGCTGCGCCACAAATCGTGTGTTTCCGAGCTCAAGGAATTGACCAAGGGCAGGTTCGAGGAATTTCTGCCTGACCCCGTACCCGCGACCCGGACGGACACGCTCGTTCTTTGCTCAGGAAAGGTATACTATGACCTAATTGAGGCAAGGGAGGCGATCAGAACGCCCAAGGCGTCCATCATCCGTGTCGAACAATTCTATCCGTTCAACAAGGAAAAGTTCGCAAAGGTCATTGAACCCTTTGCCAAGGCCAAGAAGGTCGTCTGGTGCCAGGAGGAACCCGAGAACATGGGGGCCTGGCCTTTCCTCGCCCCCCTGCTCGAGGATTGCCTCGGGCGCAAACCCGTCTACGTAGGACGAACCGCTACCGCCAGTCCGGCGACCGGATCCCTCACTTTGCACAAGAAAGAACAAGCGAGTCTCGTCGCGGATGCCTTGGGTATTCCGTCGAAAGAAGACAGTTAATCCAAACTAGCTCAAATTATGTCAATCGAAGTAAAGATTCCCGCCCTCGGCGAGTCGATCAGTTCAGGAGTCCTTTCCAGTTGGAAGGTAGCCGAAGGATCGTACGTCGAGATAGATCAACCGATTTACGAACTCGAAACTGACAAGATTACCCAGGAAGGACTGGCCGAGGTTGCCGGTGTCATCTCATTCTTGTCCAAGGAGGGAGATGAAGTGGAAATCGGGGCAACCATCGCTCAAATAGACGATTCCGCTGACAAGCCCGAGGCAAATGCCACTCCGGCGGAAAAAGAAGAAGGCAATCCCGCCCCGGAAGCCGAAGAACCTCCGGAGCAGGAAAAACCTGTAGAAACTGAGGTTTCTCAAGAAAAGGAGGCACCTGCCCCCGCACCAGCACCTCAGGATGAGGAACCCGAACCTGCCTCCGCACCCACTCATTCACCGGCCGTCCGCAAGGCGCTCGCCGAGACAGGCATTGATCCATCCACTCTTTCGGGTACGGGCAAGGACGGACGTCTTACGAAAGCCGACGTCCTGAATGCTGCCAAAGAGCAACCAAGCTCACCCACGCCCAAGCCGACCCCCGCTCCTGCTCCAGCAAGCGCCGGCCCTGCCCCAAAAGGCGAAGGACGCAGTACGCGCCGAGCTCTATCCCCGATCCGCAGAAAGATCGCAGCCCGACTGGTCGAGGCTCAGCAAACAGCTGCCATTCTATCGACCTTCAACGAGGTCGACCTATCCGCCGTGATGGAACTGCGCAAGCGTCACCAAGACTCCTTCGTCAAGCAAAACGGGGTAAAGCTCGGCTTCATGTCCTTTTTCGTCAAGGCAGTCGTTCATGGTTTGCAGGCGGTTCCCGGACTGAACGTCCGGATCGAAGGGAACGATCTAGTGGAAAACCACTACTTTGATATTGGAGTGGCTGTGGGAACTGAAAAAGGCTTGGTTGTGCCTGTCTTGCGCGATTGCGAAAAGCTTTCCTTCGCCGAGATCGAGCAAGGCATCGTTGCTTATGCCGAAAAGGCGAGATCGGGGGCCATTACACTCGAGGACATGCAAGGCGGATGCTTCACCATCACCAACGGGGGGATTTACGGCTCCATGCTGTCCACTCCGATCATCAACCCACCACAGAGCGGAATCCTCGGAATGCATGCCATTCAGGAACGGGCCGTGGTAATCAATGAAGAAGTGGTTGCGCGTCCGATGATGTACATCGCCTTGTCCTACGACCATCGTGTGGTCGATGGAAAGCAAGCGGTTACCTTTCTGGTCAAGATCAAGGAGGCGATCGAGGAACCGGCCCGCCTAGCCCTCGGAATCTAAAATCATGAGTGATTCGAAGCAATTTGACGTCGTTGTGATCGGAGCGGGTCCGGGTGGCTACGTCTGCGCGATCCGGTGCGCCCAGCTGGGTATGAAAACCGCCCTTGTAGAGAAAAATCCGCGTTTGGGCGGAACTTGCCTGAACGTCGGTTGCATCCCAAGCAAAGCTCTCCTCCATTCGACCGAGATTTATCATGAACTCAAACATGGTGCATCTGCTCATGGTATTGTGGCCAAAGGAATCACCCACGACCTTGCAGCCTTGATGAAAAGGAAAGATTCAGTAGTTGATCAGCTCGGCAAGGGAGTCAAGGGGCTGGTCTCGAAAAAAGGAGTGACCGTTCTTTCCGGGACAGGTCGCCTGCTAGGCAACGGACAGGTCGAGGTCTCTGACTCCAAGACCAAAGAAGTCGTCCAAGCCAAGGAAATCATCCTGGCCACTGGATCCAAACCGGTGGAGCTACCCTTTATGCCCTTTGACGGGAAGCGTGTCGTCCATAGCGACCATGCCATTGCCTTTGAAAAGACCCCCAAGAAAATGATCGTGGTCGGCGGTGGCGCAATCGGGCTGGAACTCGGCTGCGTATGGTCCCGTCTCGGGACAGAGGTAACGGTGGTTGAATTCCTACCCGAGATTTGCCCCCAACTCGATCCGGAAGTGGCCAAGACCGCTCGGCGGATCCTTGCCAAACAAGGGCTCGAGTTCAGGCTATCGACCAAGGTCTCTTCCGCCCGATCGACCAAGACCAAGACCACTTTGACTATTGAAAGCGACGAAGGGTCCAGTGAGATCGATGCCGACCGGGTACTCGTTGCCGTAGGTCGGGCTCCCTGTTCTGATGGTCTAGGATTATCCGAGATCGGGATCGAGCAGGATGAAAAGGGACGGGTTGGAGTGGACTCGAACTTTTCCACGAACCTACCGGGTATCCGGGCGATCGGTGACTTGATCCACGGTCCGATGCTTGCCCACAAGGCAGAGGAGGACGGTGTCGCATGCGCCGAAATCATAGCCGGACAGGCGGGACACGTAAATTATGACATGGTTCCCGGGGTCGTTTACGTCGACCCGGAGATTGCCAACGTCGGATTAAGCGAGGCTCAGGCCAAGGAAAGGCAAATCCCGACCCGCTCGGGCACTTTCCCTTTGGCCGCCAATGGACGCGCCTTGGCCACCGGAGCAACCGAGGGACTGGTCAAAGTCGTGGCTCACGCGGAAACTGACCGTTTGATAGGCGTTCAGATCGTTGCCCGTGGAGCGTCCGAGCTCATTGCCTCAGCCGTGGCGCATATGGAGTACGGTGGATCGGCCGAGGATTTGGCCAGGACCATTCATGCTCATCCGACACTCTCGGAATCGCTCAAGGAAGCAGCCTTGAGCGCGGACGGACGTGGTCTGCACAGCCTCTGAGACAGGAGGAACGAAACAAAGTCCTAACGGGCAAGCTCGCTGACGGGCAGGGCTTGACGAACCTCGCTTTGATCCAACCACCAGGCGTCTTTTGCCTCAAATTCGTAGTCTCCGTCACTGGATCTCTTGGACTGCTCTTCTTCCTTCGAAGCATTCTCGTTCGAAAGATTGCCTCTCTTCAGGTCCCCTGAAAGAATGACTACGGATCCTCCGCTCTGATCTGCAAAGCGGAGCTCAAACTGTCCTGGAGTGAGAAGAAACCTTTTTCCCTGACGGATTTCCCCGATTCGTCGGATCCCGATGGTTTTTCCTTCTGATTGCGAAACCATGACTTGCCCCAAGGCTTGACCGTCCTTGTTGAACAGGAAGCAGGAAGCAGGCTTGCGGACCAGATCAGTCCAGGAACCCGGTTTTGATCTCTTCAAGGAAGACGAAAAATCGCTCACTGCCGCGCTCTTTGCTTCTCTTGACAGTGATTTCCTTGAGAATTCCTTGTCAACGCCGGCTTCGAAACGATCAACGATCTTAAGCCCATCTCGCTGGGTTGGTACGCTATCCAGTTTATCGTTATTACCCAAAGCCAAAAGCTCAGTCTCTGCGACAACCTCAACGGAACGTTCCTTCGTCAAAACCGCGGCGGAATTGACTGCCGGAACGTCATCGTCAGAGAAATTCGAAGCAACTGAAGGCGACAGGCCCTCAGAGGAAGTCACGGGTGCCGGCAAAGCCTGAACGGCGGCCGGAGGCGCAGATCCGATACCGGCGCCATTCGATCTTCCAGATGAAAAGGCATCAGCCAAAGAGATCGACTCAGCATCTTTAGCTATCCTTGATTGGAGTTTGGCGACGTCCTCACGCGAGCGTTTACCCAGCACTCGATTTGCCTCGTCCAAGGCTTCTAACTCAAGGGCTTGAGCGCTTCCGAGCTCGTCGAAGTCTGCCGGGACCGGCTCGATGGCTGCGACTGTGAGCAAATCCAAATCAGCTTGTTTATCCAATTCGATGTCAGGGTCCGCGGATTCCCTTTTGGCATCGGTCGCCAGCGCCTCCCCCTGACTCTCGCCAATCTTTTCCTTCTCAATCGACTGGGCGGTGGCAAGTTGCTCCTCGGTCTGTTCCTCCAAGCTCTGCCCCGGTCCCCAAACGAGCAAAGCAGCGCAGGCAGCGGCGGCCAAGGGGGCCCAGATTGCAGGTTTGAAAAGAAGGGTTCTCCCATCGCTTTCGGGCTCTTTTGCCTCTTGCTCTTCGCCCTCTTGCGACTGGCCCGAATGGAGGGCTTCGAGTTCTTTTATTCGCCCGGAATCTAGCTTCATTTCCTCCTGAATCTCAGGTGCTGGGCGCTTGCATGCATCCTCGATCAACCCAAGTGTCCCCTCGAGCTCCTTCTTGGCTTCCTGCCATTCGGTCGATTCTCCGCAAAGCCCTTCGATTTGGGCTCTTTCCTCCGGGCTCGACTCGTTTAACAGGTAGTCAATCAACCGGCCTTCATCGGGCTTTTTTGAATTATCCTCATTCATGATGCAAATCCCTCCGCTTTCATATCGACTGCCAAATCCTTGATCACGGAATGTAGCTTATAGCCGACGTTGCTTATGCTCAGCCCACTTTTTTCCGAAATTTCCTTATAGCTCATCTTCTCGTCGAACTTCATCCTTATCAACTCACGCAAATCTTCCGGAAGCATGGAAAGAGCGTGCCGGACACGCCCACGGGCTTCCTTGCGCTCCATTTGCCTGACCGGGTTCGCCTCGCCATCGCCTGATCCTTCAAAAAAGTCCATTTGTTCCTCCTCGCCTACCGTCTGCACGCGTCCGTTCTTGCGCAAATAGCTGATACATAAGTTTCTGGTTGTCCGATAAAGCCAAGCCTTCGGTTCACGAACCGTTTGCTCCTCCTTAAAGAAACGGGTAAACGCTTCCTGTACCATATCCATGGCCTCTTCCCGATCATTCAAAGTTTGATAGGCGTAAATCATGAGAGGTTTTTCAAGTTTTTCAAACCACTCGCCCAGTTTGCTTTCATGGGCAACCGGTTGATCCGTCGAATCGGGAGAATTCTGCTGTTCGGACATGCTAAATTGTTTTTTGAGTTTTGCATCTGCACAGTAAAGACGCAAAACCATGAAAATAATTAGGAATTTTTGTAATAAATTTTGAAATTTTCACTTTTCGAACAGTTCCTTCATCCGTTCCATTCCAATCTTGAGGGTTTCGGCAGGGTCCTTTTCCCACCACTGGGAATTGAAAAGTTCCAAGCTTACCGTTCCATCGTAGCCCATTTCCCTAAGAACCTCGATCTCCGCCTTCAGGTCGATCTGTCCGTCACCAATCATCACGCGGTCCGGATCGGTTTGGGAACCGGGGGCTTTGCCCGGACAGGCATCGTCAATATGGTAATGACTGATCCGGTCGACCGGAATTTTCCGTAAGTCTTCGAGGGTCGATTCGCTGTTCCAGTTATGAAAGGCATCGAGAATAAGGGTGGCGTCGCTTTCCCCCGACCGCTGAACGATTTCCCAGGCCTGGTTGAGGGTGTGTACGGATTTGAAAAAGCTTATGTACTCAAAAGTCGGACGGATGCCCTCCTCGCGACCAATCTCAAGCAATTCGCAATACCGTTCGGGCAAATGGGAAGTCTCCTCCTTTTCGAGTGGAGGGGTGGCTACGATAAACGGGGCTCCCAAACGGGCTCCCAAGGCAAACCTTCTGCGTGCTTCATCCAGTACGAGTTGATGCTCCCACCCGTCGAAGTCGCCCCACTGACGCATGGCGATGACGGAGGGTACGATAAGACCGTGCTCCTCGAGCGCACTTTCGATTTCCGAAACCTCGCCACCCCGGGCAACGTATTCCAATACGTCGTTAAGCCAGAGCTCTATCCCATCGTAACCCGCTTCCCCGACCAAGCGAATTTTGTCCATGAGTGACTGAGGCTTTATGGTGCTGGTGTTCAGGCAATAAATCATGGGAAAATGGTTCTTCTTCTCAAGGTTTGAATATACCAAGCCCTAGTCGAACTTTTACCCAAGGCAAGTGAATAGTATTCTGCCTTGAGCAATCGACCGAAAAGGTAAGGATAAAAGCCGATAAAACGTTACCCCATCACCTTGCGGAAGACTTTGCCCGGAAAAATCTTTCATGCCTGGTACGATTTGAGTCATTAATCCGAATTCTTTTCAGGAAATTGAATTTTATTTTCGAACTTCGGTTCGGAAGAATTCTTCTTTGAGGAACGACTTTTGATGATGCGGGCGGTTTGATCAATCGTTCCGTCCAGACGCTTGAGCAGTTCTTCCACCCTCATCGCCGCTGAACCACACTGGTATGCGCAATTGCGTATGAGTCCGTCATTGGTAACGACAACGATCCTTTCGGGTGACTTCGCGGCCATGAGCATGCGTTCGATCACCCCATCCGCCCCTTGCACCGAGGATGAATAGATCACGGTAAACTCTTCGATATTCCGATGCTTGGAAATGGAGGAGCGTCCACCCCGGCCATCGAATACCACGGTCAGCAAAATATTCCCTGCGGACTGCAAGGGTTCAAGCAAACGCAACAGGCTCTCACGGGCCTGATTTCTGTCACGCGACAATTCGTTCGCCAACTCGGGAATTGAATGCAGCGCATTGTTCCCGTCCACCATCAGATGTTCTTGCATTTTCCGTCAATTCGCTAGAGGAAGGATAAGAGCCTACGAAAAGGCTCTGCGAACCGCAATTTTATTAGTAAACGTATTCATTATGAGTTTGGCTTTTCTCTTTCCTGGTCAAGGTTCCCAATCCGTAGGGATGGGGGCGGATTCCTTCAATCGTTATCCCGAAATCGTCGAACAAGCGAACCAGCAGCTTGGCTACTCCCTCTCCGAGCTTTGCCTGGAGGATCCAGACAGCAAGTTAGGGCAAACCGAGTTTACCCAACCCGCCCTTTACCTAACGAGCTTCCTTGATGCCAAATCGCGGATTGAAGACGGCTCTCAACCTGCTTTTTCAGCCGGTCATTCGGTTGGTGAATTTGCCGCCCTCGCAACCGCCGGAGCCATGAGCTTCCTTGATGGACTGCGGATGGTCTCCAAGCGCGGAGAGATCATGTCTCAGGTCGGCGGGGGAGGCATGGCGGCCGTGATCGGACTTGATGCCGACGGGATCCGCCGGACACTCGACTCCATCTCCGCTGATCAGATCGACCTGGCCAACTTTAACTCACCCGTACAGATCGTCATTTCCGGACCGGCTTCACAAATCAAGGATACGCTCGTACCCTTGAAGGAGGCCGGAGCCAAACTTGTCGTTCCCCTCAAGGTCAGTGGAGCGTTCCACTCCCGCATGATGAGCGAACCGGCCCGGGAGTTCGGCGACTTCCTCAAGGAATTCTCCTTTTCGTCTCCCCAAACCCCGGTTTATTCGAACGTCGAAGCCGTTCCTTACTCCGGAGTCGATGCGATTCCCGGGTTGCTCGTCCGGCAAATCCACAGCCCGGTTTGTTGGACCGAGACGATCCTGAAGATGCGGCAAGACGGTGCGACCGAATTCGTGGAGTGCGGGCCCGGGGTGGTCCTGAACAAGCTGCTTCGCCAAATTCAGTAAAATCAAGGGCGTTCGTTCTTGCGTGCAACTCCCTGAACGAGGGATTGGTCAAATCCTGCCCGTTTAATGGAAAGCCTTTTCCTTCATTTACCGTAAAAATTTGCGCACATTTTTTAATGGTGCAAACCATTGTAAGTAAGCGCTTTGCGTTTACAGGGATATAAAATGGTTGTTTTTAGGTAATAAAATTAAGACAAGTGCTAAGTACTAGTGAACTTGTTTTAGTCCTATAGCACAAAGCCAACCAACTTCTTTACAACAGACACCCCCCCTCGGGGGAGGTTTTTTTGTTGTCTGTTTTTTGGTGTTATTTTCATTCAAACAGCTTTTGGAGCAGGTTCAATCGTCCCCATCAGTCCTTTTTCTTACGCGCGCAGGCCTGCGCCCGCTCAATTTTAAATAATAAGTCTCAACTTAAAGCAAAGCATGAAGACACGCAAACCAAACACCAAGTCCAACACCAACCTTTTCTCTTTCCGATGGAACGGGAATGCGCTCACCAAGTTCGCCGCCGTCCTGATCGGATGCGGATTGAGCTTTCTGAGCAGTCCCGTCCTCGAGGCGACCGTCGAGAAAGGAGCGAGGTTACAAGGAACCAAACTGCAGGATGACAGCACCAGTTTGAAAATCACCACGCACAAGGCGATCAAGTGGAGCTCGGCCGACTTGGACCCCTCTACCTTTGAGCATCCATCATCCAACCCGACCCGATTGAAGTTCAAGGCTGCGGGCGATTATTTCATCACGCTCACTGCTCCGGTCATTTCCGGAACCGTATCCAATTCCGGCAGACGATCGACGTCCGAATTCGTTATCTTCAAGAACGGCACCGCCCTGCCCGAAGGCCCGGCCCGTTCGACTTACATCCGTCACGATACAAACGAATACTACCACACCGAGAGTTCCGGTCACACCGCCGTCCTTCTGCGGGGCATCTCGGCCAATGACTACATAGAAATCAAGACCAAAAGGACGCATGGAACCAATTCAAACGAGACCCTCCTCGGCACCACCACCTTATATTCAGAAAAGGTGGATTCCAGTCGTACGATCTTCAGCGGAACCGCAACCAGGACTGCAGCCGGCACCAACTTCAATGGCGCTCTTTCCGGCCTTCAATGGACTGCTGGTGCGAAAGACTCCGGGTTCACGCACAGTGACTCCTCGAACAGTCACAACATTACCTTGGATGCGGCGGGCAAGTATTTGGTCTTCGCAAACGTACCCCTTGACGGAGCCACTGCCCGCGCATCGGTCAAGATGGAGGTCAAGGTAGGCGGTACGCAAGTAACCGGTGGTCATGCCAGTCAGGGATACCTTCGAAATGGTGATGGCATCAGGGACGCTTCCCTTCATTGGTCGGGCTTGGTCTCTACCAGTTCGGCAAATCAAGTGCTCACGATTAACTTGGGGGCTGATGCAGGTGGTAGTGCGGTTACCGTCAATGGCGAAAAAGCCACCGTTTTCATCGAAAAACTGCCCAACACCAACTCCGTGTTCTCCGCCAGCGGAACTCAGTTGGTCACTGGTGACAATTGGAATCCCGACAGCGAATCCGAAATCAAGTGGTCCACTCAAGATACCATAGACGCATCCAAATTCACCCACTCCACCTCTTCCAATTCGCACAAGATCTTCGTCGATTCAGCTGGTGATTACCTCCTTATATACAACGATGCCCTTGACGGACGCGTCACCCGGGCCAACCCCAAGGTCCAAGTAAAAGTCAATGGGGTTACAGTGGACGGTCTCGTAACCGCATCGCACTACATCAGGAACACTTCCTACCACTTCCGCTCCTCCGGCTCGATCGTAACCGTTCTGCCCGGATTGAACGCAAACGACTACGTTTCCGTAGGAGTCAAGCGTGAAGCGGGCGGAGGAACGGTCAACGACCACAAGCCGGCCATCATCACTTTGATCAAGAAACCCACCATTGTCAGTCCGGTCATCACCACGACTGACCCAGGCACTTCTCCCATCAACGCCACAGTCACCTTCAAGCAAGACGGCACAAACACCTCCGTAAGCGGCTTCGCGGCCAACGACGTCACGCTCACCAACGCAACACTCAGTGACTTCGCAGGTTCCGGACACACCTATACCTTCAAGGTCACTCCCACCTCCGACCCTGCCATCGTAACGATTACCATTCCATCCGGAGCGGCCGGAAACACGGGAGGAGCGACCAAGAGTCTCACCTTCCAGAGAAACCCCACTCACATGTCCAACCTCATTGCCTGGTGGCCGCTGAATGAATCAGCAGGCGCCTCCGTAGCAAAGGACTGGGGACCAAACGGACTCGACGGCACCATTACCAATGCCGGGGCCACCATTGGCCAAGGGCGCGTCGGTTCCGCTTTCTACTTCGATGGATCGGGTGACAAGATCACCATCCCTTTCAGTCCGGAAATCGCAGTGGACAAGTATACCTTCACCTTTTGGCTCAAAGCTGAAATCAACAGCGCTTCTTGGGCCGGAGTATTCTGTCGTAGTGGTAGAAACTACTGTGCGTGGATCGGTGGTTCGACCGGAAATGGTTTTGTTCATCACCGGTTCAAGATGGGTGGGAACGGAAATAACGGGGTCGACAATGCAACCGGGATCGCGCCTGAAATGTGGACCCACGTCGCCTGTACCAACCAAGGTAATCCCGGAGTTGCCAAGAGCTACATAAATGGGATTCCTGTCAAGACCAAGACCATTAACGATACCATATACATCCACCCCAGCGCTCCGATTTACATTGGTGCCAATGATGGTGGAGGCGGTTCCTGGTATAAGGGGTATTTGCAGGACGTCCGGTTCTATTCGGAAGCACTGAGCGATTCCGAGGTCTTGGCCATGTACAATAACATCGATAATGACTGGGGCGCTCCCGTGATCGATTTGCCCACCGTATTTCCCGCCAATGCAGGGGTTGCTCTTTCCACCCCCATCACCTACACCATTCCAAACCCAGGGGTAAGCAACCCGACGTGGAGCGCAACCGGACTGCCCGCAGGCGTTACGATCAATCAAACCACTGGAGCAATAAGTGGTAACGGTTCTCAAACCCCTGCCGATACAGGGACCGATCATTCCGTAGTCATCAAAGCAGCGAACGGATACGGAACCGGACACAAGAGCGTCACTTTCCGGATGTACAAGATGCCCACTTCGATCACCGCCGGAAGCGTGATCGACCGTGGACTCTACGGGGCTACCTTTACGGGATCCTTTGCCGACGTTACCGCTACCCCTTGCAAAGTGACCGTCTACGTCGACACTAGTGACAAGGGAACGAACCCAGGCGCATGGGGCATGAAATTCGAAGAACCAAACTTGAGCCCTGGAGCTTTCAGCCGTGCCATCAGCGGTCTCCAACCAAGCACGAATTACGTTTTCCGCCTTTCGGTCGCAAACGCCGGAGGATCACTCAAATGGACCAGCTCGGCCGGTAATTTCTCCACCGCGGCCAGCGTGGCTCCTCCATCACTGGGGGTCGTCAGCGGAAATGGCGTAAACAATACCATGAATCCCTACCCTTCGGATATCGCGACCCTGACCGGCTCGATATCCGATACCGGTGGTGAAAACCCACAAGTTTATTTCCTTTGGGGTGATGAAGACCGCGGAACCGACTATGCGAACATTGACACCTGGGATAACAAGGTTGCGATGGGTGTACGCGGGTCGGGATCCTTCACCATCAACCTGAGCGGACTGCAAAAGGGCAAACTCTATTACTGCCGGACTGCTGCGGCCAACGGCGCGGGTAGCATCGTCTCCTCCACCATCGGGACCTTCTCTCCGACCACGGCAGGTGGACTGTCCCTGCGCAACCCGTCTCAAATCTACCCAAGTAACAACAAGCTTTGGCTTGATGCCAATCACTCCTCAGCCGGTTCCGCCACTTGGACCGACCGCTCGAGCAGCACGAACAATGCGACAAAACGCGGTTCTCCAACCGTTGTTTCGAATGCCCTCAACGGTATGCCGGTCGTTCGCTATGGTGGCGTGGACGGGCAATACCATGAATTTCCCAACATGACTGACGTCAGGACGGTATTTTGGGTTCTCAAGAAAGCTGGTAGCCGATATTCCAATATCCTGGGCGACAACAACCGGTACCACATGCATCCGGATGGGAACTATATTTGGTCAAGTGCCCACACGAACGGAAACGTAAAAAATGGAAACCTTTGGTTAAACGGGGTCTCCGTAGTCGGTCAATCCACAAGCAAGCCAACCTCCTATGCCGTACTTTCCTTCCGTTCCGCGGGTGCCACTGAGTTTTCCAATTTTGCCAATGACCGTAACATCGGTGGCCGTACCTTTCAGGGAGACCTGGCCGAGCTGCTTATTTACAATATCCCGCTCTCGGACGCCGAGATCCAGGAAATCGAAGGCTACTTGGCGCACAAGTGGGCCCTGACCGGTAACTTGCCCTCAGATCATCCATGGAAGGCATCTTCGACCACACCCGCCGCCCCATCCATCACGAGTGCCAATAGCGCAACCGGAACGGTTGGATCAGCCTTTACCTACAATATCACGACCAACTTGAACACGCCTCTTTATTCGGCGTTCAACCTGCCTCCCGGATTGAGTGAAAACCAATCGACCGGAGCGATCACCGGGTCACCCACTGCCGGTGGTGCTTACACCGTCAACTTGGTTGCCGAATCCGCACCCGACATTGCCACCGGAACGGTAACGATCACCATCCCGACCTCGGTCGCCGTATTGACAGCATCCACCCCTTCCAACGTGGTGGCCAACGGAGCGAAACTACTTGGCAACGTCGATTCCACGGGTGGTAACAACCCGACCGTAACCATCTATTGGGGCGACAATGATGGTGGAACAACCGCAAGTAATTGGGATAGCAGTCAAAGCTTGGGAGCGAAGGGCTCAGGCGTTTTGGCCCATGACGTGAGCAGCTTCGGTTCCGGGCCGACCAACATGACCCCCGGGTCGACTTATTACTTCCGGTTCAAGGGAGTCAATTCGGCCGGAACGTCTTGGTCCGCCACACAATCTTTCCAAACCGCCGCCTCGGCAAGCGCTCCCGTATTGGGCTCGACCTATTCGGCAAGTCACGTAACGGCAACTTCCGCCAAGCTCAACACCTCATTGCAAAGCACGGGAGGCGCATCCACTGACTTCGTCATCTTCTGGGGTGACAACGATGGGGGAACCACTGTTGCCAACTGGGACAGCAACTTTACCTTTGCGGCCACTGCAGCCGGTAACAAACTCGGGGAAATCACCAGCGGACTGAGTGCCCCCAACGTATATTATGCACGTGTCCGTGCAAAAAACTGGGTAGGCGAAACCTGGGCGAGCACAACCCTCGTCTTCTCCCCCCCTGCGATCAACAACACCCCGACCAAAAGCGCCAACCTTCTTGGCTGGTGGACCTTTGACAACGACACAACTACAGCGGTAGCCGATTCGTCGGGCAACGGGTACGACGGAGTCGCTTCCTCGGCAAATATTTTCAAGACGGACACTCCATTCGGGACAGGTAAGTCGATCGATCTGAACGGCAACCAATACGTTGCGGTATCTGATGGCGGTCAGCAAACGGTCTTCAACGGAGCGAATGCATTCAGCATCTCGGCTTGGGTAAAGGAATGGCCCGACGGCGGTTGGGAACCCTATGTCTCCAAGCGGGGTGAAGGTGGCCAAGGTTGGCAAATTCGCCGACGTGGCGGGGATCAGGACAGGATGTCCTTTACCCTGCGTGGTGTAGGGAACGATGACTGGTATATCCAAAGGAACATAAATGACAACCAATGGCACCACATAGTCGGAACCTTTGGACAAGGGTACCGCAGGGGATACGTCGACGGGACCATGACCGGCGAAGAACAACGCTTCGGTTCCGTCAACATGACCGGTTCGCAACTGGTGTTTGGCGCACGGGATAATTCAGGAAATTACAACAACGGTCTTAACATCGGAAATCAAGCCAACGTCTGGCTGGATGACGTACGGTACTACAACGCTCCCCTCACTGCCAACGAAGTGTCCTCGATTTACGGAAACGGAAATGGAGACGTCGGACAGTCATGGATCCAATTGACCAGTCCGCTCGCCGGGCAGGCATCGACCGGATTCTCTTTCAATTACCAAATTACGGCAACCAACAGCCCAACCGCTTTCTACTTGGTCAACGCGCCGAGCTGGCTCGGGCTTAACCAATCCACGGGAGTGGTATCGGGCGTACCTACGGCGGGTGGCATTTTCACCTACAGGATCGGAGCAGCCAATGCCAATGGTGCTGAAATCAAGGAATTCGTACTGACCGTGGGTGATAATTCCGCCTTTGACTATTCGCTCGACCTGACGACCGATTTCAACGGCACATTCGGCAAGGCGGACGTCACGATGCTTGAGACAGGCGGACTTACTGGCTCGAGCAGTCATCCCTCCTACCCCGTCTCCAAAGCGTTTGACGGAGACACGGATGGCACCGATGGAAACAACCGTTGGCTCCCCTATCAAAATGGCCGGGGAGGCCATTCTGGTGACATTTTCATGCAGTGGCACTTCAAAAAAGCGTTCAAGCCGATCACCTACAAGCTCATGAGTCAGGACAACACATGGAACAAGCGTGGTCCCAAGACCTTCAAGCTGCAAGGGTCCAACAACGGAAGCAGCTGGACGGACCTGGATACGGAAGCGAGCCAGACCGGTTGGCAGAGAAACCAGCTCAGAACGTTTCAGGTTGATGATACCAATAACAGTTACACCTATATCAGATGGCTTTGCTCGGCGGGCGAACAGACTGACAATCACGTCGGCTTGCGTGAGATCGAACTGTGGGGCGAAGGCGAAGATATCAAGCCTACCCTAGAGGATTTCAACTTGCTCGTTCGTTTGGATGAGAACAACGCGACCTTGCGGGCAACCGGATTCCGTCACGGGCAATGCGGACCCAACGGTCGCGATTTGCGCTTCCAATCCGCCGCCGGTCAGGAACTCAAGTACGAAGTGGCGAATTGGAACCCCACGGGCGAGTCCCAAGTTTGGGTACAGGTACCGAACCTTTCCAGTGACAAGATCATCATGCGCTGGGGTGATCCGAATGCGGCTGCTCCAGGTTACCGTACCGACGGAACGGCATGGTCGACCAATTATTTCGGGGTCTATCACCTCGAGGGCGAGCCCGGTCAACCCGCTGCGGACTCCACCCGTTTCAATAATCACGGAACGGCCCAGTCCGGGTTCACCAACGCGGATGCCGGGGTAGCCGGAACCGGGCACGTCAATGCCAAGAACACCAACCAAGCATGGGTGGCGACCGGGTCGGATGACAATGCGACCCTTAATGATCTGCACGTTTCCTTCTGGACGAAGATGCTCCAGGACGACGCGCAGGATTGGCAGAACTGGTGGGGAATCACTCACGATGCCGGTAACGTTCGCTTGGAAGCGGACAACCAGAACCCGACCAGTCCGAATTTCTACAACGCCGGACTCTCCGGATTTCAGAACGTGGACAACCCGTCGACCGATTTGGTTGCGGACGAATGGTTCCAGATCACCTTGGCTACCGGTGGTGGAAAATCCCGCATTTACGTAAACGGCATTCAGGATGGCCATACGAGAAATTACGCATACAGCAATGCCATTTCCGGATGGGCGATTGGTAAGGGCGTGGACCGCAACGGTCCCGGCCATACCATGGACGAGTACCTATTCTCCTCAGGCGTAGCCCGCAATTCCGATTGGATCAAGGCTTCTTACGACAGTCAGAAACCCGGAGGCAGTTTTATTAACTACGGACTCTTTGCCGGTCCTCCGTCCTTTGACGTTTTGGACGCCGAAGTCTTTGCCAAAAAGGGCATCGCCATGGAAGCATACAAGCCATCCGTCATTGGCGGAGGTACGATCTCCTACTCTGCAGTCGGACTTCCTCCCGGAATTTCGATCAACGCCTCGACCGGACAGATCACGGGTTCGACCGATGCAACGGGCAACTCGAATTTCACCCTTACGCTCACCGGAGAAAATGCCGCGGGCACAGCAAAATCGTCTTCCAAAGCCTTTGTCTTCAAAGTATCCGACACCTCGGGCTTCCCGAACAAGTTGACCATGACCCTCTCGGGTTATACCGGTTCATCCTCACTCACCGACTTCCCTGTTCTGGTCGAGTTGGGCTCGTCCATTTCAGGCTTTACATATAACACCTTTTCCGGAACCGGAGGATCGGACCTGCGTTTCTACGCTTCAAACGGTAAGGAATTGCCCTTTGAGATCGAAGATTGGAACACGACCGGCGTATCCCGCGTTTGGGTAAAGGTACCTGCCATTTCAGGCAATAACACCCAGTTCATCGCCTGTTGGGGAGATCCGAACCTGACCATTGCGCCCGACTACCAGACCAATGGATCGACTTGGACGAACCAGTACCTCGGAGCCTGGCACATGAGCGAAGTGCTCGGAACCTACTTCCTTGATTCCTCGCCCAATAACTACCACGGTACGGTTTCAGGCGCTACCGCCGGCACTGGAATAGTTGGCAAAGCCGCCGTTCTCAATGGCACAAGCGACGAGATCAACCTGGGGACCCAGGTCGGAAATCCAGGGAGTACCTTTACCTTGACCGCATGGATCAAACAAGGATCCGGCACGGGATCCAATGGTCGCATATTCTCAAATAAATCAACCGCCACCGGAAACATGGGTTGGGGAGTCTTCAGGTCTTCCAACAATACACGCCTAAACGTCAGGGGTTCGGGTAGCTCGAACAAGTATCGTGACGTCGTGTCCTCTTGGTCCGCAGGAAATTGGCATCACATATCGGTCGTGATCGAAGGTACGGTCGTAAAGTTCTATGCCGATGGAGTATACAAGAACAACCGGACCAACCTGAACTTGGTCAAGCCTTCCACCAACGCCCTCAAGATCGGACGTTCCCTGGTCAACAATGACAAGTGGGGTGGCTCGCTTGACGAGATTCGCATCTCTACGGAAGCTCGAAGCCTGGATTGGATCAAGGCGGCTTACGACAATCAAAAAGCCACCCAGTCCTTGGTCAACTATGGCACGGTCATTGGCCCGCGGGTCATTACCAGTCCACTCCTTCAGGACGCAACGGTCGGAACCTCATTCACTTACAACACCGCTACGGTCGGTTCGCCCAATTCGTATACCTTCCTGAACTTGCCCGGTGGCTTGCAGTTCAACCCGACAACGGGTGTAATCACCGGAACTCCGACCACTTCCGGACAATTTCCAGTTGTCGTCGTAGTTGGATACGCGGATGATGACGGAGACGTTACCGATACCGATTCCAGCCCCGATCAGATCGGTTCGCTCTTCCCTCCTCAAAACTCGGGAGACGCTGATCAAGTCATTCTGAATATCAACGTACAAGCCACCGCGCCGACGGTGACCACGGTGGCTGCATCCTCGATCGAAGCAACCAAGGCATCCTTTAACGGAAACGTCACAAGCACAGGCGGAGACGCTCCTGACATCCGGATTTACTACGGAACCACGGACGGAGCCAGTACCCCGAGCGCGTGGTCGTTCGTTGAAGAGATCGGAAGCAAGGACCAAGGAGCGTTTGGAGCGATCATTGGTGACTTGATTCCCGAAACTGCGTACCATTACAGAATCCGCGCCTACAACTCGGCTGCATCAGCCGGGGTTTGGGCAAGCTCGTCCCAGACCTTCAACACGCAAGCCACTACCCTTCCCGTTGTATCGAATGGTTCCCTCCTGAATGCAACCGGTACCGCCGTGACTTTCAAGGCAGGCATCA
>JAOLZO010000038.1 GCA_028343845.1 Verrucomicrobiota bacterium
TCCTCTTACCCTTGCGGAGGCAAAAGACGCGGGGCGGGGCAAATCAGCCTTGCTTGCGGGTCATGAGGTCGAGCTTCTCAAAGGTGGGCTTTTACCTGAAAAATCAGCCCAAGCGAACCTTTCCGTCTTTCATACTTCCATCCGGCCCGCATTGGAACAAAGCTGCCTGCCTTGCCATGGGCCTGAAAAACAGAAAGGCAAATTCCGAATCGACACGCTCGAACCGGACTTGATCAAGGGTGGAGACAAAGACTGGTGGTTGGAGGTAATGGACGTGCTGAGCAGTGGAGAGATGCCTCCCGATGATGCCCAAGTGGAGTTGTCCGATGCAAACCGTTCTGACACCATCGATTGGCTTGCCTTGGAACTTCAAAGGGCTTCGAGGATAGCCCGCAGTGAAAAGGGGAACTCTTCTTTCCGTCGGCTTACCCGTTACGAATACAACTATGCCCTTGAGGACTTGCTCGGAGTGTCGTTATCGACTGGTGAAACCCTCCCCCCCGAAACCGCGTCGGAAGATGGCTTTAAAAACAGTTCCGAACTTTTGCAGATGTCTCCCATGCAATTCCAAACCTATCGTGAAATGGGATTAAAGGCCTTGAAGCGGGCTACGGTAACCGGGGAACGCCCCAAGCCCGTTACTTATCTTGTTTCGATAAAAGATGAGTTTGAAAAGTTGGCTGCCAATCCAAAGACGAAATTTTTCGAAACTGGGGACAAAAGCTATGAAAAGATCCGTAAATCCATGCATCTTTTTGATGCACGGACGGGACGTGGCACTCCTTACAAGGCAGGTAAATTGACGCCTGAAACGGCTGCCGTGGCCGGTCCGCCTCCGTCGGGTTCGGGGGTTTTCATGGCCTTGCCAAGATCGAACGAGTTAAAATGGAACCTGGACCGTTTTCTGCCGGACGATGGAGTAATGCGGGTCAGTATACGGGCTTGGCGTTCCTCGGACAACCCGGATGAAGATGCGGGTCTGCGCTTGGGTTTAAGCGCTCACACCAGTAACAACGCCAACTTTTCCAACGTCATCAGCGATCGGGATCTCCCTGTTACGGGAACGGTGGAAAATCCTCACTACGTTCATTTCGACGTCTACCTCGAAGACATTCAACGCAACCCCTTCCGCAAACTTGCCACGACCTTTCCCAGGAGGGATGAATTCCTGCATATTAAAAACATATCCAATGCCCATGGCAAAGAACCGCTTCAAGTTCACCTGGACCGAATTGAAATCACCGCCCCCTTTTATGCTCAATGGCCTCCCGCCACCCACAAAAGAATTTTCTTCGATAGCAAGGACAAGACCAACGAAAAAAAATATGGTGACGAAGTCCTTTCCCGGTTCATAAAGCGTGCCTGGGGTCGCCCTGCCAGTTCCGTGGAGATTGACCGTTTCATGGGCTTGTTCGATCAATTCAGACCTGACTTCGATACTTTCGAGGAGACGATGCAAGAAGTTTTGGCAACGGTTCTCGCTCATCCCGAATTCCTCTACCTGACTCAACGCATCACCGAAAATAAGGACGGGGGCCTGTCGAGGATCGATGACTGGGAATTGGCCAAACGCCTTGCCGTGTTTTTATGGTCGAGTATTCCCGATGCTCGACTGCAACAATTGGCTGAGCAAGAAAAACTCAAGGAACCGACTGTCCTTGAGGCCGAAGTCAAACGCATGTTGGCCGATTCCCGTTCCAATCGGTTTGTTCGGCACTTTGTCGAGCAATGGCTTGGTCTGGATGGCATGGAGACCGTCACGCATGTCACCGACGATTCCCTGAAGGATGCGATGCGGAAAGAACCAGTAGCCTTTTTTGAGGATCTGTTGAAACGCAACGGTAGCATTTTCGACTTCATCCATTCCGACTATGCCTTGGTCAACGAGAGGTTGGCCAAGCACTATGGGATTCGGGACGTGCTTGGCTCTCGTTTTCGCAAAGTGTCCATCGAACCGCATCTCAACCGCGGGGGTCTTTTGACCGGCTCCGCCGTTCTTGCCATGAACTCGGACGGCAAGGATTCCAATCCTCTCAAGCGCGGGGTGTGGATGCTGGAAAGTATCCTGGATGATCCACCGCCTCCTCCTCCGCCCAACGTTCCGGAAGTGGATCTTGCCGATCCCGAAATCCAAAAAATGACCCTGAAGGAGCGCATAGCTGATCACCGTAGCGATGCGGCCTGTTATTCGTGTCATGCGAGAATCGACCCTTGGGGAATCGCATTCGAAAATTATGATGCCCTCGGTTCCTACCGTACGAAGATTAATAACAAACCGGTCGATGCCGTTGCCTTTCTTTTCAATAAACAACCCCTGGAAGGAATGCAGGGGCTGAAGCGTTACTTACTTAAGGAAAGACAGGATCAATTTGCCCGCGCCATGGTCCGAAAGATGACCACTTATGCCCTCGGTCGCCCCCTTTCCTTTTCCGATCATGCTGAGGTGGAAGACCTCGCGGCGAAGTTCAGGAAAAAGGGGGATCGCTTGGGAGACCTCATTTATTTAGTTACCCAAAGCGGGGTTTTTAACTCGAAGTAATCCTTTATTGGTTTTATTTTTTAACTAAGAACGGCGGATGAATACCTACGACAAACCAAACTCTTTGGGACGCAGAACCTTTTTGCGTGGCGCCGGCCTTGCTCTCGCGCTGCCGTGGTTCGAATCCTTTGGTTCGGGCAGTCAACCTTCGGGCAAGGCCCCAAAGCGATTCGTAAGCATATACCACCCGGATGGAGTCGGTGTGCCTCTCAAGGAAGACCCGGCCTGGAAGGATTGGAGTTGGTTTCCTCATGGTGGAGAAAAGGATTTCGAATTCACCAAGGTCCTGAACGTCCTCGAGCCCCTCCGAAGTGACGTCACGGTGTATGCAGGTCTTTCTCATCCCGCAGTGAGGCGCGTTCACGGCCATTCCAATGCCGACCAATATTTGACGGGAGCCGACACGAAGGGTCACGGTCCGTACAAGAATTCGATATCCCTTGATCAGCTATATGCCGAATATATCGGCGATGAAACGCGGCATTCTTCTTTGGTCATGTCCACCAACGGTGGCATCGGTGGTCCACGGGGTGCCCAGACCCAGTCATTCAACCGGGAGGGAAGAGCCATTCCGGCGCTGAACAAGCCCAAGCAAATTTTCGATATGCTGTTTGTAGCTGGGGACAAGGATGCCTCCGCTAAATTGGCCCGTAGCAAAAGCGCCTTGGATTTGCTGATGGATGATACCCGTTCCTTGGGAAGAAAACTTTCCAAGCACGATCAGGATACTCTTCAGCAGTATCTTGATTCGGTTCGGGATACCGAGGTCAAGCTGGCCAAAGCCCAGCAATGGTTGGAGGCTCCCTTGCCTCAAGTTGATTCTTCAAGCCTGCATCTCGACGCGGGCCCGAAAGAGGCCAGGCAATATTTTCAGACCATGTATGATCTGATCTATCTTGCCTTTTTGAGCGACTCCACCCGGGTCGCTACTTTCCAGTTGGGAAGGGAGAACGGAGGAGGTCCGCATGATTTGCTAGCCAAGGCGGTGGATTTGGGAGGGGCTCATAGACTGACGCATGCAGTCAAAGATAAAGACGGTTGGCAAAATCTCGGAACCTACAACCGCTATCAGGCGGAGGAATTCGGACGCTTTGTTTCAAAACTCAAGAATACGAGTGAGCCTAGTGGTGAAGGCAATATGTTGGACAACACTTTTGCCATGCATGGTTCGGCATCCAGTAGCTTTCACCTTTCCCGTAATTACCCCATTATCTCCGCAGGAGGAAAGAACCTTGGGTTTGCCAATGGCCGTTATCTCAATTACGTCGGCTTTCGTGAGGATGGCAGCCTCCCTGGCGCCGGAGTCATAAGTGACGCCGGATGGAGAAGCAAAGTTGCGGAGGAAGAGCCCCCGCTTGCGAAACTCTTTGTCAGCATTCTCCAAAGGCTCGGGGTCGAGACCGATTCATTCGCCGGATACTCCGGGACCTTGGAACGGGTATAAAAGACGCGGACTTTAGAGTAGCTCAAGGGTGCTTAGCTGCGTTCTTGGCAAAGACATTCAATACTTGATTTACCGATTGTATTTTCCTCATTGGAGAAAGAGGATAAACTCGATATAGTGTTGATTTCTTTTCTCGCAACTACCGTAGCACTTTTGATAAATGCATACCAATTACATCCCGCCCAAGCGTAAGACCAAGGTTGTCTTCGTGCAACTCGGTTCCCCGGAAGCTCCGACCCCGAAGGCCTTGCGCAAATACCTGCGCAACTTTCTTGGGGACCCACGCGTGATCGATATCAATCCCTGGGTCTGGAAGATTATTCTGAACGGTTTAGTGCTTCCTTTCCGTCCTGCCAAGTCAGCTAAGCTCTATGAGAGAATCTGGGATGGCAAAAGTTTTCCACTGATTACCAACACCGAGAATTTCACAAACAGCGTACGGGAAGAACTCAAGAAAATTGATCCCGAGGGCTATGTCGAGGTGAACCATGCCTTTCTTCTCTCACCCCCCTATGTCAATGAAGTCTACGACAGTTGGGAAGAGGATTTGAAAAACAACGTCGGAGCTACCAAGTTGATGGTGATTCCCATGTTTCCCCAATACTCTGAAAGTACGATTGCTTCGGGAGTGGACGCTCTTGCCAAGGAACTTTCCAAGCGGGTGAAAATCCCTACCTTCGAGGTTATCACTAACTTTCACCGCACCCATGCTTTTATCGACAATTCAGTAACTCAGTTAGATGAGAAAGTCGAAGAACTGAAGAAAGATGGCATTGAGATAGACAAGTTGGTCATTTCCTTTCACGGGATGCAAAAGAGGCGGGTCGTTTTCAAGGGTGACGACTACTATCGGCACTGTTACGAAACCTACCGACTGATCGTCGACCGCCTCAAGCATCTGAAACCCGAGCAAACGGTCATGACTTTCCAAAGCCGTTTCGGATCGGAGGAATGGATCACTCCCTATACCGAAGATACAGTGGAGAAATTGATTGAGGAAGGTAACAAGGAATTGATGGTATACTCGCCAAGCTTCGTTGCCGACTGCTTGGAGACGACGGACGAATTAGGTCACGAGTTGGCTGAAGACGCCAAGGAATGGGGGGGGAACGTATACCCGGTTGAGTGTCTCAACACCAATGAGCAGTGGTGCAAGGATTTTGCCAAATACGTTTTGGCTCAAGCCGAAGGCTCGGCTCAGGACAAGGAAGATATCGAATACCAGATGAAGACCGAGGATTACGAACATATGCCGGAACTAGTCATGAATCAGTCCTGATTTTCGGTTCGTCTTTGCCCAATACTTTTTTCGTGCGGGGTATCTTTTAGGCTCGTTGAGCTTGGTCTCCTCATCTTACGATGAGAGAATGAAAAAAATATCCACCCTGTTTCTATCCGCATTGCTCATCCCTGTTCTCGCCACGTATGCGAAGCATCACGAGAAAAAGGAGGAAGCCGATCCGTCGATTCCGCCGGTGGTCACGCCCGGCGTGTACGGTAACCCTGACAAAGTCGGGACTGCGCCCTCGGATGCCATTGTTTTGTTTGATGGCAAGAATTTTGACCAATGGGAAGCTGGCAAAGGCGGGGAAGTGAAATGGAAGCTGGTGGATGGAGCCATGGAAGTGGTTCGGGGAGGCGGGACAATCCGCACCAAGCGCAAGCTCGGATACGGACAATACCACGTCGAGTGGCGGACTCCCGAGGTGGTCAAGGGCTCTGGGCAGGGCAGGGGAAACTCCGGTTTCTTCCCTTTGGGTGGTCCTGAAGTTCAGGTTCTTGATTCCTATGAGAATTCTACCTATTCACATGGCCAGGCGGGGGCCGTTTACAACCGTTATCCGCCCCTCGTCAATGCCTGCCGGGCACCCGGTGTGTGGCAAACCTACGACGTGATCGTGCATGCCCCGATCCAAGACGAAGATGGCAAGTACGTACGCAAAAGCGCTTACACGGTTTTGCACAACGGCATTTTGATTCAGGATAACATGGAAGTGGGCGGACAGGTGGGCAAGACCGGTCAGCTTGCCCTTCAGGACCATGGCAACCCGGTGCGTTATCGGAACATTTGGTTCAGGCCCTACCGCGATCCTATTCCAATGAAGCGTAAATAAATTATCCTTTGGAGATCCTATCAAATGAACCGTCCCTTGAAACTACTCGTTACCACCTTCGCAACGGTTGGAGGCAGCCTTTTGGCTGCAGACCAACGTCCCAACGTCGTTTGGCTTTTTGCCGAAGACACTTCCCCATGGATGGGAACCTATGGTCATGAAGCGAACAAACTGGCCACCCCCAACATCGATTCGATTGCCCAGTCGGGCGTGCGCTTCGACCGGGCTTACGTTCCGGCTCCCGTCTGCTCTGCCTGCCGGTCTTCCATGATGGTCGGCGCGAATCAGATCCGCTTCGGTTCCCATGAGCACCGCTCGTCCCGGGCCAAGGACGCCCAGCTTTATTTGCCCAAGGGCGTGAAGCTTCTGCCTCAAATCCTCAAGGAAGCGGGTTACTCGACCTTCAACCACGGAAAGACCGATTACAACTTCGTGTGGGAAGGGGAGAAGACCTATTCCAAGATCAAACTCAAGGGACAGGCCGACAGTTGGGAAATCCTTAAGCAAAACCAGCCCTTCTTCATTCAGTTCCAAACCAAGGGAGGGAAAATCAATACCGGGAAATTGGCTGCGGGCAGGCGTACCGATCCTTCCAAGGTTTCCGTGCCCGCCGATTACCCCAAGAATGACCTATACCGTAAAGTCGTGGCTCAGCATTGCGATGCGATTCGAGTCGATGACGATCACATCGGAAAAGTTCTGGCTGGCCTCAAGGCATCAGGACTCCAAGAAAACACCATCGTGGTCTACCTTTCCGATCACGGGGCCAATCACTTGGTCCGGCACAAGCAGATGCCAACGGAAGGAGGCCTGCACGTTCCCTTCGTGCTCATGGGACCTGAGAAATGGGTTCCAAAGCAAGGTGCACGCAAGGACTTGGTAAGTACCCTTGACCTAACTGCGACCACCCTAAGTTGGGCGGGCATCAAGCTTCCGGAATGGTACGAAGGCCGTAATCTCTTTGCCAAGGACTTCGAGCCCCGCCAGTGGGTTGCTTCGGCCAAGGACCGTTTGGATCATACCATCGATCGGGTGCGCACCATCCGGACCGATCGCTTCCGGTACACCCGCAACTATAAGCTCGACCGTATTTTGCTCCAACCGCAGTACCGGGATCGCCAGGACTATTTGAAAAACCTCAAGCAACTCTACGCGGCGGGGCAACTTTCCGACGACCTGAAGAGGATTTACTTCGGGGAGCGCCCGAAGGAGGAATTCTACGACGTATCGAAGGATCCCGCTCAGGTGCATAACCTGGTCGGCGATCCCAAGTTTGCCAAGGAACTCAACCGGCACCGCAAGCTCCTCGACGCGTGGTTGGCCAAGGGCGATCGGGGAGAAGGCGAAGAATCCCCTAACGCTCTTCGCCATAATGGCGATGTTTGGGGTGGCGGTCGCGGGGTGAACCCGGAATATGAAATCAACCGCGAAGACAACGATGGCGACGGACTGTCCGACAAGTGGGAAAAGATCAACGGCCGGGATCCGCAGGATGGACGCCTCGCCTATGAGTTCGATTGCGGTGGTTGGCAGACCGAAGGCTGGCAGGGAAGGGGAATACGCGACAACATCGCCGGCTTTCAGGGTTTCCTCCAATTCCGGTTGCCTGGTAAACCCGGTTCCCTCATCCGCAAGGGACTCAAGGTCAAGCCAAACGGTTCCGACCAAGCATTGCTCATCAAGCTGCGGGCGGATGCACCGGTCGAGATCGAAGCCCTGGCCAATGGCAAATCCCTTGGTTCTGCCATGAAAGTTCCCGCCTCCAAACAATTCGAGGAGGTTCGGCTTCCGCTGACTGGCAATGCCAATTGGAAAGGCGTCATCAAATCCCTCGAGATCAAGCTCAAGGGAACCGAAGGCGCCGATTTGGAAATCGACGCCATTGAAGTGAAGCGCGGGTGACCCCTTTCTCCGCTCCAATGAGAATCTCCTTCCTTGCTTCCCTGCTCCTGCTGGGAGCGCCCTTCGTCGCGCAGGCAAGCAAACTTCACGAAACCTCCGTTCGGGCGAGTGAGATCAATCCTCTGGCCAAGGAACATCCGGAGCTCAATTTCACCTTTGCCGAGGTCAAGGGCAAGCATCAGGACTTACAGCATGCGATCGTCGACACCCGTGTTCCGTCCCGTGACCGCTTGGTGATTTGGTTAATGAGTTACAATGGTGAACTCTCCAAGTACTTGAGCGGATTGGGTCTGCACCTGATCCAACCCCACTATGCCAACCGCTGGTTTTCCACCGTTCCCAAGGAAACGCACGACACCGGAGAATGCTTGGGTAACATCCGCTTGGAAGCGGCTACCGGGGAGGATCACAGTCCGCTCGTCGAGATTCCCAAGCCCGATGGCTTGGCCGCTCGTTCCCTGAAATTCGTCCAGTGGTTGGCCAAGGAAAACCCGGAAGGGAAATGGGAACGTTTTCTCAATGAAAAACAAACGGATCTCCTTTGGGACAAGGTCATCCTTTCGGGCAGCTCTCACGGATCGACCACCTCCGCCCGTTTTGCCAAGCATCAAAAGGTCGCCCGGGTGGTAGCGTTTGCGGGGCCGCGCGATCAGTTGGAGTCCTGGCAAAGCTTGCCTTCCGCCACCCCCGCCAACCGCTATTTCGGCTTCACGCACGTACTCGACAAGGGATGGACGGCCGATCACTATTGCCGATCCTGGCAAATGCTCGGGTTGGCAAAGTTCGGGCCCTTGGTGAACGTCGAGAAAGCCAAGCTTCCTTTCGGAAACTCGAGGCGTTTGATCACCGACTTCGACGTAGATGGGAACGCCAACAAAGCGCATGGCATCGTGGTTCGCGATGGGCGTTGGAAGGAAGTCTGGAAATATCTTTACACTCATCCGGTCGACAAGGTGGGCAAACACGTCCCGACCGATCCGGATTGCACGATGAAGATTCGTCCTAATTGACGGATTCCTTCGCAAGGCCATTAACTTAAATCCAATGTCTGACCATTCGATTACAATTACCGATTTGCGGATCACCCCGGTTGCGATTGCCGATCCGCCTATCCGCAGTTCCTACGGTTTGCATCAGCCATACGCTTTACGGACCATTGTCGAGTTCGTAAGCGGGGACGGAGTCGTCGGGGTAAGCGAAACCTATGGCGGGGAAGAACCCATGAATGTGCTGGAAGCGCTTCGCGATCAGATCGTCGGAGCCGACCCGTACCGGTTGACCGGAATCCTGTCGTCTTTGGTGCAAGGCCGGGAATACGGAGGCGATGCATCCCAAACCTACCTTGTCCCGGGAGAAAACCCTCTTGATGCTACTGCCAGAACCTATTCCGCCATCGAGACGGGCTGCCTTGACCTGATCGGGAAATCGGTCGGAGTCCCGGTCTGCGACCTGATCGGGGGACGGGTGAGAGACAAAGTTCCCTTCTCCGCTTATCCTTTTTACAAGCATGCCGGTGGGGGAGGCGAGGGGGAGGATGTCCGGCCGGATAAGTACGGGGAGTGCCTTACGCCCGAAACCCTCGTCGCGCAAGTGGTCAAGATGCGGGAGGAATACGGATTCGGGTCGATCAAATTCAAGGCGGGCGTTTTGCCACCCGAGGAGGAGATCGAGACGGTCAGGGGACTGTACCGCGAACTTGGGCCGGAGGTTCCCTTGCGCATCGACCCGAATTCCGCCTGGACGGTGGATACCTCGGTGCGCGTGGGCCAGGAATTGGCCGAGGAATTGGGACGGGGAGGATATTTGGAGGATCCGACGGCTACCATCGACGGTATGGCCGAAGTCCGCCGCCGCCTGCTTGCCGAGGGGATCGAAACGCCACTCGCCAGTAACGTGGCTGTCACCTGTTTCGGGGATATCCCGGAGTCCGTGTCCAAGGATGCCGTCCAAATCATTCTGTGCGATCATCATTATTGGGGAGGGATGCGTCAGGTACAAATGCTCGCCAACTTGTGCAAGACCTTTGGCATGGGAATGTCCATGCATTCCAACAACCACCTCGGGGTTTCCCTTATGGGGATGGCCCACGTGGCGGCCGCCACACCGCACCTGACTTATGCTTGCGATACTCATTACCCCTGGCAGAGCGAGGAGGACGAAGTGGTTCTCGGAGGGCGCGTGCCGATCGTGGAGGGTTGTGTGGAAATTTCCAACCGTCCGGGATTGGGGGTGGAATTGGATTACGATCAGTTGGCCCGGGGCAAGGAGCGTTACGACAAGTGCCCCTATCGGAAGCGGGACGATACGGAGGAGATGCGCAAGCACGTCGACCCGAACTGGGAAAGAAAACTTCCCCGTTGGTGATCTATATCGATCAATCTCGGCTGTATTTATTTTCCAAGGCATCCATCTTTTATTTGATATTCGGTAGGCAGTTGATATTTGGTAATATAGTGATAATAACCCTGTCATTTGCCTTCCGGTCGATTCTTGCGTGCATTGTATTCGCCCAAGCGATTCTCTTTTCCTCTCTTTCCGTTATTGCACAGGATCGTTCGGAAATTAAAATCAATCCCGATCCATCCTCATCCACCTTTTCTCCCGAGGATTCCCTGTCCACGATTCGGGTACCCGATGGCTTCAAATTGGAGCTAGTTGTTGCTGAACCCATGATCGAAGAACCTGTCTGCATGGCCTGGGGACCGAACGGGGAACTCTACGTCGCCGAAATGCGTAGTTACATGCAGGACATTGACATGGGCGGTGAACTGGAACCGGTCAGTCGAGTGGTCAAACTTGTCGACACCAATGGCGATGGGCGAATGGATAAAGCAACAACCTACCTTGACAACCTGGTCCTTCCCCGAGCGATCCTCACACTCGACAACAAAGTCTTGATTGGAGAACCGCCTCACCTTTGGTTGTGCGAAGACACCGATGGAGATGGAAAGGCCGATACCAAAGTCAGCATCTACGAAAATTTCAGTAAGCGGGATTCTGGTAACGTGGAACACAAGATCAACGGGTTGCAGTGGACCATGGACAACTGGATCTACAACACGAAGAGCGCAACCAGTTTTCGATATCGAAACGAAACCATCGAAGAACGAAGAGTGGTCTTTGCCGGTCAGTGGGGCCAGACGGTTAATGATCGCGGCGAAAGTATCGCTACCAAGAACAGTAATCCCGGTCTGGCGACTATTTTCCCCGGCAAATATCTCGGCGACCTTTCGCTTTCGAACAAATACCGAAATCTTTTTGAACGGATCAGATTGGGAGAAGGTTATGGGACTACCTGGCCGATTCAGGGAACACCTGATTTGCAAGGTGGGCGTGGCTTGGGAAGATCGGACGATGGGTCTCTACAACGCTTCACCGGCGCCTGCGGTCAAACCGTTTTTCGGGGGGACCGTCTCGGGGAGGACATGAAGGGCACTTACTGGGTTTGCGAGCCAGTCGGACGGATGATTCGTTGCTCGGACATGGAGTATGACGAAGGGTTGATCACCCTGCATAACCGGTTGGAAAAACAACAGTTGGAATTCATTGCATCCACGGACGCCAATTTCCGTCCGGTGAATGCCTACACCGCTCCGGACGGGACCCTGCACTTTATAGATATGTATCGAGGTATCATCCAACATGGCAATTGGACAAGGGAGGGCAGTTACCTTCGTTCGGAAATTCTGCGTCGCGGACTTGAAAAGAACATTGGTAAAGGGCGCATTTATCGCCTGGTCCGAGAAGGGATAACCCCAGGTCCGCTGCCACGTTTCGGTAAGTCCGCTGCAAGGGAATTAGTGGAAGCTCTGGGGCATCCGAATGGATGGTGGCGGGATGAAGCCCAAAAACTGTTGGTTTTGCGCAAGGAAGCCAAAGCGATTCCGCTTCTAAAGAATGCCGTGAAGAATGCGGAAAGTGGTCTGGCTCGGGCTCACGCTCTTTGGAGCTTGGATGGTATGGGTGTGTGGGATGAGTTGCTGGTGGTGAATGCGATCTCCGACAAGGATATGGACGTGCGGTTGGCAGCCTTGCGGGTTTCTGGCGAACGGATGCTTGGAAATCAGGCTTCCAAGATCCTGCTTGATGCGGTTTCCAAGCCTTTGCCGGATGATGACCTTGAGATCTCGGCTCAACGCTTGTTATCCCTGAGCTTTTATAAAAAACAAACGAAGGCATTTTCGCTTCGATCGGGACACTTGGAACGAGTGAAGGAAGCCGCGGGAAGATTCATCGACAAGGACATCATTGCAAAAGCATTCATCGTGGCTCTGAATCCGGCCGAATACCTTCCTGCACTTGAACTTCTGAGCAAGGATCAGCGTTTTCAGCATAAAAACCATTCCCTTCCTCAACACCTTGGCTTTGCTTCTTTTGCCCTAGCTGACCAAGAGTCCCTGACGACCCTGATTGAATTTACCGCGCAATCCAAACCCGGTATTCGGGATGCCGTATTGGTGGGATTAAGACTTGGCAGCAAAGCCGGCAAGTACGTCCCGGGTGAGCTCATTCGCTTTGACGCGAAGCCCGCAGGTTTAACCCAGATGGAAGAAGCGGGTGTCCCGGAGTATAGCTTGGCGATTATTTATGACCACATTACCTGGCCAGGCGATCCGAAGTTCAAGTTGCAGAAGGCCTTGCCACCTTTAACGGAATCGGAGCTTGTTCGATTCAACAAAGGTCGGGAGATTTACCAAGGGCTATGCACCGCTTGTCATGGTCCCGAAGGACAGGGAGTTAATATGCCCGAGCCCGAGAATCATAGGATGCTCGCTCCCTCCTTGGCAGGATCTCCCCGGGTAAACGACCGTAATCATCGTTACTTTGCAGAGATCATTTTGAAGGGAATGACCGGTCCGATTGATGGGGTTACTTACGGTGGTGTAATGGCACCGATGGAAAGTTACGATAACGAATGGATCGCCTCGGTGATGACTTATGTGCGGAGGTCTTGGGGCAACAGCGGAGGCCCTGTAAAGCCCAACGAAATCGAAAAAGTGCGTGGATGGAACAAGCGTCGCACGACCGCTTTTACTTTAGCCGAATTGAATATGCCCGAATCCAAAAAGAAATAATACTTAATGAAAGCAAGTCTTCTATCCCTTTTGCTGTTCTTTCCCCTCGCTACGCTTATGCAGAGTCAGGAACCGAAACGTGACACCAGCGCTCCCAAAGGTGGTTGGATACCGCCCACCGCGGAAGAGTTAAAAAAGGTGGAAGCGGCAATTCCAGCTGAACTGCCGGCTAAACCCAAGAAAGATCGGAAACTGCTGGTGTACAGCCTCAGCCACGGGTTTAAGCACAACTCCCGTTTGATCGGGGAAGAGATGCTCAAACTGATCGAAAGGAAAACGGGTGCCTTTGCACTGACCATCAATAACGATTCCAACCAGTGGACAGCCGAGTACCTCAAACAATTTGATGCGATTGCAGTCTTGAACGCCACTAGCTTGCATGGCGGCTTTAAGGGCGAAAACCGCAAGGCATTTCTCGACTTCGTATATGAAGGCGGCGGCCTGTTTGGATGCCATGCCGCAACTGACGGAGGAAAAAAGTGGTGGCCGGAATATTCGGAACTTTGGGGTGGTGCGTTTGGCGGCCACCCTTGGGGAAAAACCGGTACTTGGCGGATACGAAACTATGATCCGAGGCATGCCATAAACCGGTGTTTTCATGGAGAGGGATTTGATATCAACGACGAACTCTATCGTCAGATTCACCCCTACAGGAAAGGTTGCTTCCGTACCTTGACCTGCATTGATCTCTCAGCGAGAAAAAACACGCATAACAACAACGGTAAAATCAAAACCGTGCCTCCTGAAGTCGAACGTAAGCCCGGTGAACCCAAACCTGCCAATGTTCCCCTCAATTTGGAACGTGAATATCCAACCTCATGGTGTAAAAAAGCGGGGGAAGGCCGGGTTTTTTATGCCACCTTTGGACACAATGAATCCGCCTATTGGAACCCCAAGATCGTCGAGCACTACCTTCGGGGACTTCAATATGTTCTGGGTGATCTCGACGCCGACGATGCAGCGGATGGCTGAGTCCATCATGTCCCAACGCGCAATTAGCAAGAATGCCGGCAAAACTCCAAGCAACGACTATGAAAATTTCATCTCCGATGCTTAGTCCCTTCATCCGTTCGCTTAAGGCGTTGATCTTTTTTTCCCCGGCTCTTTCTTCGGTCATCATTTCCGGCAAAACTCCGAACTTTGTTTTGGTGTACATGGATGATCTCGGTTGGGCCGAGACTTCCGTTCCCATGATCAAGGGGCGAGCAGATACCGGGAGTGATTTCAATCAGACGCCCAATGTGGAAAGGCTGGCCCGCGAAGGAATGGTCCTGTCGGCTTGTTATTCCCCTTCCGCCCTTTGCGCTCCGTCCCGCAACAGCCTTCTTCACGGGATGACCCCGAGCCGCCTGCGTTACACCGTGCTTTCGGCGGTTGAAGCGCAGAAAGAATACCTTGGACAAATCACCATCCCGCAGGCTTTGAAAAAAGCCAATTCCGATTACGTTACCGCCCACTTTGGGAAGTGGCACAACGAGAGCATCAAACCGACGGAGGCCGGGTACGACGTAACCGATGGTCCGAACGGAAACGGTCCGGGCGATTTTGACGATGACCGAAAGACCCACCTTCCCGATGACGATCCGAAGCGTATCTTTTCCCTCACCGAAAAGAGCGTAGATTTCATGAGGGAACAAGTAAAAGCGGACAAACCTTTTTACCTTCAGCTTTCCCACTATGCGATGCACATCTGGCACGATTCGCTCCGTGAAACCAGGGAGAAGTACGAGCTTCTGCCCAAAGGTAAAAAATATCAGAAAAAGGACGACCTGGCCGAGGAGGATATACCACTCGCAACCTACAACCACGGATGGATTATCAATTACGCAGCCATGCTCGACGACACCGACCGTGCATTCGGCAGGTTGCTTGATGCGATCGAGGAATTGGGCATCAAAGAACACACCTACGTCGTCTTCACCTCCGACAACGGTGGCGGCTTTCGTGGGAACCACCCACTCAAGTCAGGCAAGGGGAGCTTGTACGAAGGTGGAATTCGGATGCCTACTTTCGTTCGCGGTCCAGGTATCAAAATGGGAAGTTACTGCAAGGTTCCGGTGGTGCAGTGGGATTTCCTGCAAACCTTTTACGATCTGGCGGGTGGTCGGAAACCGCTACCCGAGGATTTGGATGGTGGAAGTTTGCGGGACGTTTTTGAAAAAGGAGACCGGGGAAAGGTGAAAAGAAACACCAAGGAACTCGTCTTTCATTTTCCCTGGCACACCGGTGTGGCCGAATCCGTAATCCGCTCCGGCAAGTATAAGTTGCGCAAGGACTTGGATTCTTTGGAAATGGAACTGTTCGACCTAAGCAAGGACTTGGGGGAGAATGCGGACTTGGCCTCGGAAATGCCCGAGTTGGTCCGTAAGCTGGATCGCAAGCGTTCCGCCTACTTGGATTCGGTGAACGCCGAGACCGTTACCTTGACGAGGCGTAATTACGTCGAGCTCTTGAAAGGCGGATGGATTGAAAACGGTAAGAATCGTCTTGCCAAATTGAAAGACGAACTTTCCGCTGACCCTGATAACAAGCAAAAGGCCTTTCTAGTCGGGGTTTCTCAAAACCACGTCGATTTTCAAGACCGCCAACTGGAACGCTCAACCCGCTTGATCAAGATGCATGAACAACGCGGAACGGCGGACAAAAACTAACAACCAAAACTAAATATCATGATAACGATCTCACCTCGATTTAAAATTTATTCGATCGCGCTTCTTGCTCTGGCAGGGGTTCTTCACGCGGGGAAAAAGCCCGAAGAACAAAAAGGATACGACAAGAGCAAAGACGCTGGACTGAAAGCGCCCAAGGGAGCCGAGGTCCTCTTTGACGGGACCATGGAATCAGTCCGGAAGAATTGGGAAATGTGGCCCAAGAAAGATATGGAGATCACCTGGAAGATTATGGACAACCCGAATGGCAAGGGAAAGACTCTGATGACCGATGGAGGAAAAAGATGGGGTACGCACGACTTGGTGACCAAGAAGAAATACACCGATTACGAAGGTCACGTGGATTTTATCATGATGGGAGCCCGGGGGGATGGAAAACCCGATGGGTACTCCAATAGCGGGGTCTACATGCAGAACCGTTATGAAATTCAAATCGAGTCGCCCAAGGGAAAAAAACATTCAGGATCCGTATAATTGGAAAATCGGGGGACATGGGATCGCGGCCTTTTGCATGGATCGCGTACCTGACCGCAATGCCTGGAGACCGAATGGGCAATGGCATGCGTTTCACTTCGTAATCAAGGATGCGAAATGGGATGGTGATAACAAAGTTGCGAATGCCCGGGCCACGGTCTGGTGGAACGGCATCAAGGTTCATGACAACGCCGAGATCAAAAAAGCCAACGGCGGGATCAAGGTTACTTCCGCGCCCGGCGGGCTCAAGCTTCAGGAGCATGGCCAGGACGTGCGTTTCAAGAACGTTTGGATAATCGATCAATCCAAGTAGAGTCAAAAGATAACTGTTTCCCCCTGAACCTGATGCCCCAAAGGCTGTTTGCTTGAACAAGATCCATGAATTCAAAAAAAGTTCTTTCCTTTCTTTTCCTAGCCATGGGGCATCAGGTTTTGGCGGAGGTTCCACCGAATTTCATCATCCTCTATGCGGATGATCTCGGATATGCGGATACCTCCGTCCAGATGATGGATGGAGAGCCCTCCACCAAACACGATTTCATCCGGACTCCGGGAGTCGAGAGGTTAGCCGAAATCGGAACCCGCTTTACGGCCGCATACGCTCCATCCCCAACCTGTACGGCATCCCGTATCAGTATACAGCATGGACAATCGACTGCCCGTATCCAGTACCGGAACGTGTTCGACGTCCTATCCGCCGTGCAGCGCCCGCAAGGATACGAGGATGAAGTCACGATTGCCGAGATGCTCAAGGATTCCGGAAGAAATTACGTGACCGCTCATTTTGGCAAGGGCTGCAGCGCCATGGGGCGGTTCGAGGATGCCGGTTACGACGTGACCGATGAGAATCCGGGGGAACCCGGAGGCAATGGAAATGGACATGGTTCCTATTGGGATCCGATCAAGGACAAGACCCCTTTTCCTCCCGATAACCCGAAACGGATGTATTCTCTCATGAGAGATTCCGCTGCCTTCGTCAAGAAACACGCTGGGAAACAGCCATTCTTCATGATGGTATCCCATTATGCTCCCCACATTCCCCACCTCTGCACGAAGGAAACCTTCGAACGAACCAAGAAGCGTTGGATTGAAATGGGAAAGGAAACCGAAGGAATGGAGAACGAGAAATCTTCCGTCCGCAGGGACATCACTTACGCAGGGATGGTGGAGGAAATGGACATGACCTTGGTCGCCATTCTCGATGCCCTGGAAGCAAAGGGCCAACTAAACAACACCTATGTTATTTTCACTTCCGATAATGGAGGCGGACATTCCGAACGTCGTGAAGTGGACGGAGAGAAACGCCGGTTCAACGGGCCGTTACAAGAAGGAAAACGTTCCATTTACGAAGGAGGAATTCGGGTTCCGACCGTTATTTCAGGGCCAGGCATAAAAGCCGGTTCGCAATGCGACGTGCCCATCGTGCAGTGGGACTTTCTTTCCACCTTTCATGATCTGAGCGGTAGCAAAGCCGCTATTCCACCGAATGCGGACGGTGGTAGTTTGCGTCAGGTTTTCGAGAAGGGAAACCAAGGCAAGGTTAAGCGGGTGGCCCCCGGAATCATTCATCACTATACCTGTCATTACCATCCCCCGATCAGTTCCATCATCATGGGCGACTACAAATTAATGCGCCATTTGAACTCGGGGGAACTCAAGCTTTTCAACCTGAAGACCGATTACCGGGAAGAAAAGAACCTGGCATCGAAAATGCCGGAGAAAGTCGCTGCCATGGATTCGAGCCGTCGCAATTATGTGGAGGATGTGGAAGGCGGAACCGCCGAGCAGGTGAGGCAGGCTCATTATAAGCTAATGGATCGTTTCAGCGAGCAATCGAAGGAAGGATACTTCAAGAAATTGGCTGATCTCAAGGAACAGGACATCCCGGACTTCGAAGCCCGCAAGGCGGTCATGTTGAAGGAACTTAACCTGAAATTGTTCAAGAACGTCGTCAGCAAGGAGAAATCAAAGTTGCATGCAAAACTCCATTCTTGGAGAGATGGCCCGGAAAAGAAGGAAGCGGAAAAAAACGCCCAAGCCAACTGGGTGGACTACTCCGAATAGAAGTTCGAAAATCTAAACTATTTAACAAATGAAACTTACCATCAGCCTTCTTTTCGGTTTTGCAACCTCCTTGGTTCATGCCGCTAAAGCCCCCAACTTCATTCTCATCTATGCGGATGATTTGGGCTACACCCAGACTAGCGTGCCAATGATGAAGGACCGTCCGGAACTCGGACACTCCCTGCATCAGACGCCCCATCTGGAGAGACTTGCGGCCCGGGGCATGCGCTTTTCCAATGCCTACTGTCCGTCGCCTGTCTGTACGCCTTCGAGGGCAAGCATTCAGTTCGGAATGACCACCGCCCGGGTCGGATGCATTTCGATTCATGACGTGGTGATGAACAAAAGAAAGGTTGATTTCAAAAAGAATCATTCTTTGGCCGAAATGCTCAAGGAATCGGACAAGGGCTACCATAGTGCTTTTTTGGGGAAGGGTTGCACCCCGCTTGGTTGGTTTAAAGATCATGGCTACGACGAGACAGACTTCATTCACAAGCACCCCAATGGCAACGCCCATGGTGACTGGTGGGAGCCGGCTGAAAAGACTCTTATTCCGGCTGACGATCCGAAACGCGTTTTTAGTTTGGCCAGAAACTCGATCGGTTACCTTGAGAAACGTGCCTCGGATAAGAAACCTTTCTTTCTTACGATTTCTCACTACGCCTTGCACGTCCGCAACATGTCCTTGAAAAGCACCCGTCGAAAGTACTTGGACTTGGTTGGGCAAAGGGAGGGCATCGATGAGAAAATCCCAGATATCTCAAAGTTTGACGACAACGCCGATGAGATGCCTGCAAAGTTGCGCAGTCATTGGGAACGGGCCAACTATGCCGCCATGATGGAAGACATGGACACCTCCATCGGTATGGTTCTCGATAAACTGAAGGAATTGGATTTGGAGGAAAACACCTACGTTATTTTTTCGTCCGATAATGGAGGGGGGGCGAGTAACAAACCCTTGCAAGGCGGAAAGGCAAGAATGTGGGAAGGTGGCATCCGGGTTCCGATGATCGTGGCGGGCCCGAACGTGGACGCCAATTCCCAGTGCGACGTACCGGTTGCCCAATGGGATTATTTGTCCACCATGCATGACTTGTCGGGGAGTTCAGTTCCTTTGCCAGAAAACCTGGACGGGGTAAGCCTGCGTCCGGTTTTGGAGAAAGGGAACAAAGGGAAATTAGCCAAGCGTGATACTGGTTTCGTTTTTCATTTCCCTGCTTTCTACACCATTCCGATCACCTCCTACCGTGATGGTGATTACAAATTGATGCGTCACTTGAACACCGGAGAAACCAAGCTTTTTAATGTGGCAAAGGATATGGGGGAAACCAAGGACCTCGCCAAGAGCATGCCCGAAAAAAAGGCGGCCATGGTTCGCAAGCTTGACGCCTACTTGAAAAAGGTTGGGGCCTGGACCATGGAGGAGGTGTACGAGACCCGTTTTGAAGAACTGGACAAATGGATTTCGGAGAAGAAAAAGCAGGTTGCCGATTGCAAGGAAGAGCTAAGAAAAAACCCAAAGGACAAGTCGCATCGGGATCGTCTGAAAAAGGCAAAGGAATTAATTGCTAAGCTTCTCAAGACCCGGTCCGAAGTAGTGGCCAACCAAGCTTCTTCCAATTGGTTCTAAGGGGGGCTCCAAGACTGCTGAGCTTTGGCTCTCAGCCAAAATTTGGAAACACGGTCAATTCGTCGCCTTCTTTCACGGGGCTGGAGGTTTCGACGTTGGCCAAGATCTGCATTGCGTTGAATTCGATCTTAATTTCCAGATGGGTTCCTTTGTAATGTACTGAGGACACTCTTCCTTCGAAGCCTTGCTTTGATCCTGCGGAATCCTTGTCCATGACCATCCATTCATGAGGTCGGATTGAAACGACTTGCTCCTCGGAGCGTTCGTCCCGGAAATGGTGAGGAGCATCGGGGATGAGCTCAAGCGGGATCAGGTTGGTCTTGCCGAACAGAAGGGCGGCGTAACGGTTTTTCGGTCTGGAGTAGATTTCCGTAGGGGTTCCCACTTGTACGTTCTTGCCATCCCGCATGACGATTACACGGTCGGCCATCGCCATGGCATCTTCCGTATCATGAGACACAAAAAGGGCGGTTGTTTCGGTTTCCCTGAACAAATTGATCAGCTCGGCCCGCACGCTGTCGCGCAATTCGGGGTCAAGGTGACTGAGGGGTTCGTCCAAAAGGACAAGAGAAGGATTGGTGGCAAGGGCGCGGACTAGGGCAACCCGTTGCTGTTCGCCTCCAGAAATCTCGTGTGGGTAGCGTTTTTTAAGTGATGAGATCTTGGTCAACTCAAGGAGCTTTTGGACTTGTTGCTTGGCCGTTTTCCCGAAAAACACGTTTTGTTCAACGGTCATGTTCGGGAAAAGCGCGTAGTCTTGAAAGACCAGCGTACAATCGCGTTTTTCAGGCGGAAGAAAATCAGTCGGCCCGTTGATTCGCTTGCCATCCAACGAGATCTCCCCCGCATCGGGAATCTCCAATCCCGCTATGATACGCAACAGGGTGGTCTTACCGCTTCCGCTTCCTCCGACAATGGCCAGAACCTCGCCCCGCTGGCACTCGAAGCTTACCTTGTCGACGGCCGGACGGTTGTTTGAACCGAAGGTTTTCGAAACCTCCCTGACTGCAAGCAGTTCGCTCATCTGCGGGCCTCCATCTTGCGGTTAAGCCAGATGACCGGAAAGACCACGACGAGGATTATGCAGATTGCCGGGACGGATGATTCGGGAATTTGCGCTTGGCTGGTCAAGTCGTAGGTGCGGGTTGAAGGGGTTTCAAAGTTAAAGGGGCGAAGGATGAGAGTAAGGGGTAGTTCCTTCATGGTATCAACAAAAACGAGCAAGCCTGCCGCCCAAAGGGAACTTCTGATCAAGGGCAGGTTGATTTTGAATAACGACCTTAGGGCGGAAGACTTCAGCGATTGCGATGCATCGTTGAGGCGGTCGCAATTCTTCTCCATGCCCGAGTCGATCGGTTGCCAGGCAACGGCGAGAAAACGGATCAAATAGGCAAAGATCAAGGTGAGGAAGGAACCGGTTAACAGAACGTCAAAGGTCATGTTCAGTTGACCGGCAACCAAGAGGATTCCCATCGCTACGACTGCCCCCGGTACCGAGTACCCGAGTATGGCCAGGCGGTTTGACGCGTGAACCCCGGCGCTCCGGTAATAACGCCCGACGAAGGCCAGAACCGTTGCCAAGGCTACGATGAGCAAGCTGGCGCAAGCGGCCAAGGTCAGGCTGTTCGTCACGAGTTTGACAAAGGTGGAGTCCAAGATCTTCTCATAGGTTGCGCTGGCCCAGAAGCAAAGTCGGGACAGGGGAACGATGAATCCAAAGGCAAGCGGGAGCAGGCAGCAAAGAATGGCTAGAATGGATCCGGTGGCGTTCAACCGGTAGCGACG
>JAOLZO010000039.1 GCA_028343845.1 Verrucomicrobiota bacterium
TCACTCGAATTCGCATCAAGAGATGAATTGGCGTCATCTCCTTTTTTTCCATTTTGAATCGCGTTAGGATCTGAAACCAAGTCGTCAACTGAAGGGGGAGCAGGAACTTCCCTTACGGTATCCCCATCAACGTTCTCAGGAAAAAGAGGCACCGGGATGAAAGGTTTCTCCTTTGGTGGAGGAGTTGCCGGGACCGGCCTCTGGGCAGGAGGAGGCAGATCGAAGTTCGTACGGGGGACGGGTCCCTTGGATAACAACTGCGTGATTTGAGCCTCGTGGGCTGAAACCCGGGCCATCAAATTGGCAAGTCTCTGAGCGCGCTCGTCAAGAGGCGTCGGAGATACTTGCCCGAAGACACAGCAAGTTGAAAAAAAACAGATTACCAGTGGCGATTCGATAAGCGATCTAATCATAAATAAATAACGGTTAGATACATATTTGTTTTTTTTCCTAAAAAGGGAAGGAAGAAATCCGGGCAAAAAAAAGCGCCGGGCGGCAGATTGGCGGGAACCGCCCGGCGCGGGTGTGGTGGATGGGAAAGAAAGTTATTAACAATGGCTGCTTTGTTTACTCAATGCAATACAAATTTTCATTTGTTCTAATGAACAACTGATTCGAAGAAATTGCAACTGAAGACCTTGTGTTATCGTCATACGCTCCCCCCATTTTGGCCAGATGCAAAACACTCCCATCCTTTGCCGAGACCACAATGACCTCGGCATTATGGTTCATTGTATATATCTTTCCATCTCCAGCCGTTGGAGAAGAACGCCACTTGTACTTGCCGGGCATTGAAATGGTCCACTCGATTTTCCCCGTCAAAGGATCCACTCGGGAGAGGGATTTGCGAAGATCACTAAGAATGAAGAATTTCTCCCTATAATATAGGGGTGTGGGGACGTCGGAAGTCAAAGTCGGAGAATCCGAGCTATCCCAGACCAGCCCGTTGTCTCCGCTATGCGTTCCCTTCAGCCCAAGCTTTGCCGCATAAACGGGAGCCTTCTTGGGTGCGCAGGCAAGCACGACTCCCGATCCCACAACTGGAGAAGGTACAAGCCTCCACCAAGATTCCTTGTGGTTACGGTTCCATGTTCCCCAACGCCAAATTTCTTTCCCGTCAACCGGATCGTGCCCGGTCAGCACGTCACCGCCCGCGACCAACAACTGTCCATCGTGAGGAATTATGGTGCCAAAGGATTCGAGCGATTCCTTATTGGCCTCGGAGGGACGGGTATGTTGCCAAATGGTTTTCCCCGTAGCAGGGTCCATGCAAAGCAGGTAAGAAGGCGAATTGGGCTTGCCCCGACCATGAACCATTTCATTGCGCTGAAGAACAGGTAAATACAAACGACCATCATGTAACGTCGGAGAAGAGGAAAAAGTCCACTGGAAGCAAAAGTCGCCGTAATCCTTCTGGATGTTCCTGCGCCACTGCTCCTTTCCTTCAAGTGTGTAAGAAACCAAATCCCCATTGCCAAAAAAGAAGATCACTCTTTGACCATCCGTCACAGCCGAAGGACTTGCATAGTTGGATTTCGAATCAAGTTGAAAATCGGTACCGTCCCCGCCAGGTCGATATCCACTCCCTGCATTACGTGTCCAAAGAAGATCTCCTTTTTCACGGTCATAACACAGGGCAAGCAAGTTTCCTTGCCCTTTATCGGAAGAATTCTTCAGCGACTGCACCGAGCTAATGAAAACGTAATTATTGTAAATGATTGGGGTTGCAGCAGACGGACCGGGCAACGAAGCCTTCCACTTAAAACCTTTTTCACCACTAAACTTAACAGGCAACTTGGAACCCTTGGCCTCATCTGATGAGGAACCGTTGTAGAATGGTCCCCGCCAATTGGTCCAATTCTGCGTCTCCGCTCCTCCGACTCGTGAACTGGGTTTGGAGAAAGCCAAATTCACAAGTAAGCAAAAAAGAGAAAGGACCAAAACGCCAGGGCGAGAAAGGATATTCGTAAAGCTCATGATCGGAATATATGAAGCCGAGCGAGACTCTTCGAGAAAAAAAGCCGTATCATTGGAAAACATTTGGACGCCCCCAACGTTTGTATTTGAGGAGCGACAGGACATTCTCGGCGAAAAATTGCAGTTGAAACGGCCTTGGCTTTGGGAAAGGACCGCTCCCCAAGAAGAATCATCTGATTTCGAAGGTGTCTTCGTCTTGAGATTCTTGATCCAACCTAATGTCTTCCTCAATCCAGTCGATCAGATCCTCCATCTCCGGACCCAGTTCGGTTCCGGCGCTTTGTTCACTTAGATCGTATTCCTCTTCAAAATCTTGGGAAACCTCTCTTTCCAAAGCTTCCGAATCGCGTTTCCTATTTTTGGAATTGAGCCAAAACGCCAGAATCGCCCCCCCCACGAGCAGAAGAACGCTCAGGAAAATATCCATCACTCATCTGGAACTTTTTTGGGCAATGCGGCCAAACTCAGAACAATGGAATCACAGCATGCACCCACAGCCTTACTCAACGCCATGACTTCTTCATTCACGTTCTCTTTGCCTTTGTCCGGTTCGCCCAATTCTATTTTTTTCAAAAATCTCTCCTGCGTAACCTGGCCTGCTGAATGAATCTCGCAAATCGCTTCAAGTAAAATGGCTTCAGAACCAATTCGTTCAAAACGCCGTATCGTAATACTCAATTCGTACGAGCAAGGTACTTTTTTACGATGCGGATAAACCGAATAGCTCAAGGTGTCCAGCCTCTTGCCTAGGTTCAAGCCCACAACGCGGGCAATCCCCACTTCCAACGGTTCCCCCCAACGATCGGCTTCCCTAAATTCGATCACGCCCTTGTCGGGGCGGGAAACTAAACGGTTGTCCTGCAGATAGGTGGGTAATTCCACTTGGCGGAGATAAAAGGAAACTTCCGAACCCAGCTGGCTCTTGTTCCCGTCAGCGGCCAATTCCGAGAGAAGATAAAAAGTTGGCTGAACGTGATTTGACTCGGGAATCACGCAAGATCCAAAGATCAAAAGGAAAGGGAGAAGTAACAAAAAGATTGCGTTATGAGTTTTCATTCTTGGGCGTTTGGCTTCCCTCGAAGGAAGGCTTGAGGGTTTCTTTCCAGCAAATCAGCGAGGCTCTTGAGCGATTTTGCCATACCCGCTATTTCCCTAAGCGTATCGGAAAAGCCGAAACGAAAGTCAGAATCAGGGTCCAGCATTTCCTTGAGCCTGTCAGACAGCGCGGCAACTTTAGCCAAAGCCACCTTCGCCTCGCCTGAGGTGGCCGTCAGACTGGGACCAAGTGGCGTGTATGCCTTTGAAAATTCCTTTAGGAAAGTCTGGATTTCTACAGTCATGGCAGAAAAATCACCGCCCAAGGTTTCGACGTCGAGTTTCTCAAGCTTATCCGTAGCCGTTTCCATCAACTTACTGAATTGCTTACTAATCTTTTCCAAGTTTATGCTCTCGCTCAGTTCCGCGAAAATAGAGTCCTTGGTCCGGATCTCAGTAAAACCGTAAAGCATGTTGCTATTCCCGGGATCGTCCCCCGGGTCACTTTCAGTAGTCAGGTTAACGTAAAGTATTCCCGTAACGAAACTCTCTTGAATCAATTGTCCCATCAAGCGTGGGATTATCTCGCGTTTAAACTTCCCGTTTTGATCAAATATTTCGTTCTTTTGCTCAACCATATGACGCAAAACCAATTTGCGATTGATCTCAACCAAAACGGGGACAGGTCCCTTATCCAAAGCATCTCCAATGAAAAAACGCTCCACCCTGCCGATTCGTACGCCATTTAAGGTTACTTTGCCACCCTCATGCAAACCATAGACGTTTTCGTGAAAAACCATGACGAACCGTTCATTTTCATCGCGCAAGGAAGAAAACCCTCCGGTGAAAACAGCGAAAGCGAGCAGAAGAACAATCGCCCCTAAGGAAAAAACGCCTACCAGGGCATGATTACTTCTGTTTTTCACAATTCCTAAAAAAGTCTAGTTTATGAGTTCTTTCAACCTCAGATTTCCTTAGATTCCTCTCCCCGAGTAAGAAAGGTCCTGACATGGTCATGTTCACTGTTCTCGGCAAGCCAAGTCGGATTCCCCTGATCCAACAATGTCTTGGTTTGAGCATCTAGAAAAACGGAGTCATCTGCAATTTCGAAGATACTGGCCAATTCGTGGCTAACGACGACGAAAGTCATACCCAAGCTTTCCTTAAGTTCATTGATCAGATCATCCAACCTCCTGGAAGTCAATGGATCCAGACCAGCAGAAGGTTCATCAAAAAACAAGACTTGGGGATCCAAAGCCATCGCTCTGGCCAAACCCGCCCGTTTCTTCATCCCGCCACTAAGCTGAGAAGGGTAAAACTCTTCATACCCCGCAAGTCCAACCAAGCTGAGCTTGTATTCGGCAATCTGCTCTATTTCGGTTTCCGACAAGTCGGTATAGGTTTCCAAAGGAAGGGAAACGTTTTCCAGCAAATTCATCGAACTCCACAGGGCTCCGCCTTGGAAAAGCACGCCCAACTTACGCAGAATGGTCAGCCTTTTTTCCGATGCAGATGCCCAAAGGTCCTCCGAATGAAGGAAAACTCGTCCCTTTTTTGGAGGAAGCAGCCCGATCAAAGATTTCAAAAGGGTGCTCTTTCCACATCCACTCCCGCCCATGACCACGAGGCAGCTACCGTCGCGCACTTCGAAACTAACGTCCTTTAGGACTTCAAAATCTCCATAGGCCAGATCCAATTCTTCGACGCGTAAAACAGCAGAATCATTTGACTTTTCTTCCATCATCTCAGGTCCAGGTAGCTAAAAACGACTTCAAACAGAGCATCACAGACCACGATCAAGGTAATACTCGTAACCACTGCAGAGGTAACGGCCCGCCCTAGAGAAGCCGAGTCATTGCCACTCCTCAACCCCTTGAAGCAACCTACCAAACCGATAATCAATCCAAAGGCCAAACTCTTGACCAAGCCGGAATAGACCTCCCACATGCTCTTGAGCGCGGTTTGAGTCTGGTCAAAATAATGGAGAACGGAGAAATCCATTACTTGGGTACCCACCGTAAGCCCTCCCAGTATTCCAACAACGTCAGCATACAGGGTGAGCAAGGGAGTCATGAGCAAAAGACCCATGGTTCTTGGAAGAACAAGAAACTGCATAGGCGAAATCCCGAATGTTTTCAATGAGTCGATTTCCTCGTTTAGCTTCATACTTCCAAGTTCGGCAGCAAAAGCAGCCCCCGTCCTTCCCGCCATGACAATTGCGACCATCAATGCGCCCATTTCCCTTACCATGGCAAGAGAAACTAGATCGGCCACATAAATCTTGGCGTTGAATTTCTCCAACTGAACGCTACCCACAAAAGCCATGGTCAGCCCGGTAAGAAAGCTAATCAAAGTGACAATGGGCAGGGCGGATGCCCCGCAGTTTCTGCAAATGTCGAACAAGTCCCTTATCCGCATGTTCGACTTCCCGGTAAACATGAGAAAAAAAGCGCCGATCCACTCGCCCCAAAAGAGCACGAAAGCAACCACGCCTTCCCGAAACCGAGAGATTCCTGTTTCCAAAAGGTCGATCCCGGCATTCCAATTAAATTCGCTTTTCGACTTATTGGATCTCCTTCCCTGGCTCAACCGGATAAGGGTAACGATACCCTCAGGCAATTTGGAACAGTCAGCTTCCTTTCCGAATTCAGAGAGTTCCCTACAGCAATGCTTGACGAATATGACTAACGAAGAATCCCAACACTCGACATTCCGGACAACAAACCGAAACACGCTAATCGTCGGGTTCGCAGACAGAAACGCCTGCCATTTGGCGTAGACTCGACGGGCATCCCCATCCAGCAACGACCAGTTTCCCGTCAGTTCACAAATTCCCATATCGGCGTCACGAGAAAAACGAACACAAGAATTCGCGAAATCTCCTTGCTTCTTCATTGGGCTTTCTTTGTCTGACATGTTTCGCAAATTAAAATTCTGATCACAACTTATATATATTCAAAGGACAATGCCAATACGAGCAATCTTGTTTGACCTGGACGGAACGCTTCTCGATCAATTTGAAGCTATCCACAGGGCCTTTGTCAGGGTACTTACCCAAATGGGATTTCCTGAACCCAGCTTTGAGAAGGTCAAGCGATCTGTAGGCGGAGCCTCCGAAGCAACCATGACCAAACTAATTGGAGCGGAGCGAGCCGAAGAGGCAGTTCAAATTCTCAGGCCAATTTTTGAAGAAGAGATGTTCAACGGGCTAAGGGCGCTTCCCGGTTCTCGGGAGATTCTTGAAGCTTGCAAAAAACACGGACTGAAAACAGCCGTCCTCACCAATAAGTACGGCCCTCATGCCCGGGCCGCATGCGACCACTTGAATTTCTCCGAATTACTCTCCTTCACCCTTGGAGCAAATGATACCGACTGGAAGAAGCCGGACTCACGACTTAGTCATTATGCCTTGGAGAAGATTGGCGTCAGTGCCGATGAAGCACTCTATATAGGAGATTCTCCATACGATCACAAAACGGCTGAAGGGGTGGGAATGGACTGCCTCCTCGTCGCAACGGGCACACACTCTCAAACCGAGTTAAGCAAGCTACCCGCTGTCTCGGTGGATCGAAATCTTTTTGAAGTCCTTGACAAAACACTCCCCGAATTCTTGGCGGACCAGACTGGATTTCGTGAAACCTAACCTAGACCAGGTTTGCTCTCGATTCTATTTTCCGAACAAGCTCGAACAAAGAGCCGCTCAAATCTGTTGAGATTTCTTTGAGGTTTGACTATCAGGCACATGCACTCATAATAGAACTACCCTATTATGAAGATCATACCCCAAGATCGCACCCAATCGGTCTTCCCCGTTTCCTGTTTGGAAAACCTCAATCTGCCCGATGCAATTAGCAGGTATAACAGAAAAAAGCCCGACTCTAGAACCTCCATTACTTTTATCGGTCCGGAATCATATTCCGAAATCCTTTCGGACGCCTTCCCCTCTCACAATTTCGAATCGAGATTTTGCCCGTCGCTCGAAATTCTTCTACGATCCGGCCTTTACCAAAACAGCAATATATTCGTCTTCACCAAACCCGTCCATACGACGACGGAAAGTGATGTAGGCAGCATCCTTTCAAATAGATGCCAAACGAAAATCAAGGTTCTCTCGTGGGAGGACAGACCTTCTGTCGAAAGTTTGAAAAAAGAGATTTCCAATGCCACTGAGGAAATTGAGCTATTCAATGCAAAGGAAACCATTGCCGAAGATATCCTCAACCGCTCTCGAGAATCCTTGGAGGATGGATCTAAGGAGGAAACCTCAACCCCACCCGAGGGATTGGGGCCTGGAAAATCGGATCATCTTGACGAGAAAGAATTCAGAGAGTTCATCCGCGTCAAGCTTGAGAGTCACTTGGATTCGAGCCCAGAGCAGATTCTTTCCAAGGCAATCGAGATCATAAAGCGCTGAGTCCAGGCTTGAAGATTATGCAATACAGCTCAGGAATGAGCTAATTTCTTGCGTTTTTCAGGAATCCACTCAATTTTCTTTTGCCAGAACATGAAAACCAAAGGAAAACCATGGTCTTTCCGGGCAAAATTCTTACTTTCCACCATCATCGCGACTTTGGTGCTCCCGACCATAGCAGCCGTTATCTTTTTCAGGGGTGAACTTTCCTCCACCAAAGAATTCATCTTCAACGATTCCGTAACCTTTGCCGAGAACATTGCCCAAAGCATTTACGTCCCATTGGTGTTTGATGACTTGGTCACTGCAACGGAGGAAATTGAGGGAATCACCAAAAACCCTCAAATTAACTCCATATGCATTTGGATTCAGAACGAGGAAGATAAAAAAAACGGAAAAGCCCTCGAACTATTTTGCTCGACCAGAAAGGAAAGTACAGAGCCTGCCCCCGATAGCTTTTCCCCTAGTGAAATCTGGCTTGATTCGGTTCTTCGAATCATAAGACCCATCCGATCTGACGGTGAGGGCAAATTGATCGGTTGGGTCGTTTTGGACCGATCGCTATCGCACTTGGTCTACAAAAAGGAAAAACTCAAGCAAGTTGCCCTTACATCCTGGATCTTTATCATAATTGCCATCCTTTTTGTGATTGTATGGTATCAAAACTCTTTGACCCGCCCGCTTAAGGAATTGACTCGGGTAGCAGAAAAAATCTCAAGCGAAAAGAACTACAACCTACGGGCAAAGAAAATGAGCATGGATGAATTCGGAAAGCTTACGGATCTGTTCAATGATATGCTCGATTCCATTAATGAGACAAACAAACAACTACTCATCGCCCATCAGGAAATGGAGGAGAGGGTTGAAGATAGGACCAAAGAGCTAACCTTGACCAATGAAAAATTGCTTTCCGAAATCAAGGAGAGGGAACGCGCGACCCATGAATTAATCGAAACAAGAGATCGGCTGGGCAAACAAGAGAAACTCGCCAGCGTCGGACTAGTTTCCTCAAACATTGCGCACGAATTGCGAAACCCAATGGCCGCGATTCGAAACTCGACCTATTTCCTTAGGCTAAAGAACAACGGTGACAGCAAGACTTCCCATTACTTGGAAGTAATCGACAGGGAGCTATCCAGATCAGACGACGTCATACAAAGACTACTGGAAATAACAAAAGGCGAGACCCTCAGGAGGCAACCCACGGACTTGCGCGAACTTGCCAGGGAAGCAATGACCTATTCCAATATAACGGGCAACGTACACCTTGTGTTAAGCTTTGAACCTCAATTCTTCAAAGTAAACTTGGATCGCATTTTGTTCAGACAGGTTTTGTGCAATCTTTTCCTCAATGCCATTCAAGCCATGCCAGAAGGAGGCAAAATCGCTCTCGTTGCCAGTAAACTTGATAACGGCCAAGTTTTGATTTCTGTTTCTGACCAAGGGATTGGAATTAATCAAAAAGACATCAAAAAAGTTTTCGATCCTCTTTTCACAAAAAAGAAGGGCGGTGTGGGACTGGGGCTCTCACTATGCAGGGAATTGGTAACGAGGCATGGTGGCACGATAACGGCTAAAAGCGAAGAGAACCAAGGTGCGACCATCGAAATCCTCCTACCCGAAGAAAATCCATCGAAAGAACAACCTACACCAGTTAAAAACTCAGCAGAACTCACAAGCATATGAAGAAAACAAGCATCCTCGTGGTCGATGATCACCCCGCAATCAGATCAACCATGCTCGACATATTGGAAGAAGAAGGATTTTCCGCAGAGCAGGCAGTGAACGGCGAAGAAGCTTTGAGCAAGTGTCTTGAAAATGAATATGACTTCGTTCTCATGGATGTGCAAATGCCTGAACTAAATGGAATCCAAGTTTTGGCAAAGATTAGGGACAGTAAGCAAACCCAATCGAAATTCATATTCTTCAGCGCGTACTCCGTCCCCGAACTGGAGGAGCAAGCCGTCGCCCTTGGAAGTTACGCTTTTCTGCGAAAGCCGATTCAAGTCGAAAAAATAATCGATTTGATTCGGGACAAAAGAGGAATCCCAATCCTCATTCATCTTGAAGACGACCATATGAGAACCTGCCTGTCCAACTTGCTTAAGAACCAAGGATACCAAGCCATTGAAACTGAAAAATTGGACGACGCTCTCATTCAGCTTAGGCAAATCAATTATTCTTGCCTGATCTACGATTCCGATTCCGCGGGTTTCGAACAGGATGCGCTAACCTCAACCATCAAATCTCTCCAAACTGATACAATCTGCATCACCACGAACGAGGATGAACTGGCAAGCGAAGTGGTCGAGAAAGTCGGATTCCTCACGGAACAAAAGAAAAAAGGCGGGGCTAACTACAGCATCTGATTGATTACTTGCGGACAAAATGAACGAACCCGCAGGAATGCCGGGGCATCACGAGCGGGGGCCTTCGCCCTTGAGAGATACATATAGATGCGCCCCCTCCGGAACCCTTTCAAAAATTTCCAATACGTCCTGGTTTCCCAACTGCAGACAACCTGAACTCGAGGGAGAGCCCAGTCTGTCCTCATGATTGGTGCCATGAATATACACATATCGATCGTAAGTATCGACATCACCTCCGCTATTTACCCCCTCTTGCAAACCGCGCAATCGAAGGATTCTAGTGGTAATTAGGTTTTTCACCCTCTTCTCTTCGTCGCACTCCCAGAACCTCAAGCCAATTGACGCCCTACCCTCGAAAACCATGCCCTGTTGCTCACCATCTCCGATTTTCTCGCATACCTCATGTAAGCCCCAAGGAGTACCCAAGGAACCTTCGATGCAAGAGGGAGGATTCTTAGAACTTGACATAACGTAAGCTTTACCGCTTTTCCCATATTGAAAATGGCTAATCCTTTGATGTTCTACGGAAGCTATCAAAACATGATCAGCCACATTCAAACCCAAGGAACTGCAAACTCCCGCATACTCGGAATACAAAAAATCTAAATCCATTGAAAAAATATCGTATTGGAATCGTAGGGGCAACGGGCGCCGTTGGCCAAGAAATTATTCGCCTGCTCGAAAAGAGAGAATTTCCCGTTGCCGAAGCTCGCCTTCTCGCATCTGCAAGATCTGCAGGCCGAGAGATTCAAGCTTGCGGCAACCTCGAAACCGTTCGGGAGATCTCCGCCGAAGCATTCAATGGTCTGGACATGGCGATCTTTAGCTCCGGATCGCAAAGTTCGCAGGAATTTGCCGAAATTGCCAGAAGGCAGGGTTGCGTGGTCATAGACAACAGCTCAGCCTTTCGGATGGATGCCGACGTCCCCTTGGTCGTACCCGAAATCAACGGTGATGCTCTGGAGACTCATCGAGGCCTAATCGCAAACCCAAATTGCTCCACTGCCGTCGCACTCATGGGACTTTATCCCCTGCACAAGCGCTTTGGGCTGAAAAGATTCATTGCATCGACCTACCAGGCCGTTTCCGGAGCAGGTGCTGCAGGAGTAGCGGAATTGAACGATCAAACAAAGACGGTTCTGGCCGAGGAACCACATGAGCCCAAACCCGATTCGATTTTCCCGCACCCCATCGCCTATAACCTCATTCCTCATATCGATGATTTCCGAGAAGACGGATACACCAAGGAAGAGTTGAAAATGAGCAACGAAAGCCGGAAGATTCTTGGTCAGCCCCAACTCAAGGTTTCCTGCACCTGTGTTCGCGTGCCCGTTTATCGAGCCCATTCGATCTCGATCAATGCCGAATTCGAAGCACCCGTAAACGTCCCTGACGCCAAAGAGGCGCTTGAAGATTTCTCTGGGGTTGAACTCTGGGATCTCCCGAACGCTCTCAGGTATCCAATGCCTATCAATTATACTGAAAAGGAAGTTTGCGGGGTTGGCAGGATCAGAGTGGACCACGCATTAACGCACGGATTGGCGATTTGGGTCGTAGGAGATCAACTTTGGAAAGGGGCCGCCTTAAACGCCATCCAAATTGCCGAACACCTCGTCAAACGCAATTGGTTAAGGTTCATGTAGTATTTTTGGCAAGGGAATTGCTTCCATGCTTTCATGGATCCTATTATCGCAAGCGGCCTCGTTTCAGTTGGCAAGAACTTCATTCAAGGAATTTCGAATACCCTAACCTCTGATTCCGAGGTCGATTCTCTCGGGAAAAGCTCCTTTTCCGATGAACTCAACAGTGCTTCTGCAACTCCGGTTGAGAAAACCAGCATGAACGCAAAAGCCTTGCATGCTTCCCTGCTTGAGGACCCTCAAATTGCCTCCTTTGCCGATAGAAACAAGGATTGTCAGGTTTTTCTCGAAAAAAGAGCGGATGGCTCGGTCAAGTTCCTCTCCTCGTCGGGAGAGACTCTCGTATTGGCCAAGGAATCGAAATCATGCGCCAATGCATTGAACTACTTCGATCTATGCGTACAGGAAGAGAAAAACCTCACTTCCTTACGTCCCGATGCCGTAATATTCGACGTCGCCTAATCCTTTTCCGGACTCATTATGGGAAGTGACGATTCAGAGATCGATCGTCACGGAAGCCCTGAGGTCCCCAAACCTCTTTCCGATTTCCTGCTGATTGAGCGAATCAATCAGTGCCCCAAGTTAGCTTCGCTCAAAAGCATCAACGAAACCTTGAACGACTTGCTCGACTCAGAGGATAGTTTTGTCGCTCAAATTGCCGAAGTAATTCGTCTGGATCCTTCGCTGACGACCCGCGTGCTTGATCTTGTGAATTCAATTTTTTTCGGGAGCAAGGATGAAAAAAGAATCACCGGAGTAGAGGAAGCATCCATTTTCCTCGGATTGAACCGGATCAGAGAACTCATCTCAGCCACGCCCGTAATTGAGGAGATCATGGACTTGGGCAAAAACTCTCAAACCTTCCCCTGGACGGATTATTGGCGGCACAGCATTGGGACCGCGATCCTGACTAGAGAAATCCTATCCATGACGGATCAACAGTTTGAAGAGGAAGCGGATTACGTTGCAGGACTTCTCCACAACCTGGGCAAACTCATCCTTGCCATTACTTTTCCCGTACTCTTTGAAGAAATATACCAAAACAAGCAGGAGCGAAGTGGAGATTTCCTGCTCATGGAGAAAAAGATCGTTGGTTGGGATCATGCAAAAATCGGAGCCTACTATCTTTGGAATCACCACATTTCAGACGAGATAGTGGAAGCAATTCATTGGCACAACGAACCGTCACGAGCGGAAACCCATCAACACCTCGCCGCCGCGATTCAGGTAGCTGACTCCATCATCTGCGGAATTGGGGTAATGGGACTGAACAGGCATTCCGGGGAAACGCAACAAGAACACTCCGAACTGGAAGGATGGAAGATACTTTTCGGTGACAAGAACGAGCAGGAAATGGAAACGATTGAGAATCACCTCGAATCAACCATAGAGAGGGTTTCGCAAACCCTCCACGGAATCCTTTAATCAATCCCCTTGAGAGGCGTTACAAGCGCACCCATTGGTCTTCCCGGGCGGCCTTGGCAACCTTCATGGCTCCGATAGCGACAAATGGCTTTACTTCGCGAGCGGAAATACGCACTTCGGGATCTTCATACCCATCATCCAAAAGAAGCCTCTGCAATTCTTGATCAATATTTCTTATGCGACTTCCACCTCCGGTCAGAACGATGTTCTGAAGGAGAGAAAAAACCGACTCGGGAGAAGCCACGGCAATCACCTTCTTGATCGTCTCGAAAACCTCCTCAAGCAATTGGTTGCAGGCCCCTCCGACCTGTTTGCCTACCTCAATCTTACGAGGCTTCCCCTCCACAGGTACTTTGACCCTGACTCCCGACTCGCTCTCACCAACGTAAGAATAAGATTCCTTGAAGTCACGAATCATGGACAAGGGCACTTCAACTTCAGGGTAAGCCTCCCTAATCGCCTGATCCAAAATGACGTCTACCTCGTTACCGGCAAAGGGTATGCTCATCAAGTCCTCGGGCTTGGGGAAGTAACCTTGGACAATACAAAAGTCAGTGGTACCTGCTCCAATGTCCACGAACAGTGAATTACTCACAGGATCCTGATAGTCCGGATTTCCAACTTGCTCCTCATCCCTCATCCCCAAAGCCGCCAAAAAAGGTTCGGGAATAAATAGTACCCCATCGAATGCCCCCGTCGCAGCTTTCTTGAGATTCTCCTTAGCCTCAGCATCAGCCTCGGCAGGAATCCCGACCACGCAAAGGACTTCACGCTTCCTCTCGGGATCAATCTTATCACGGAGGTAATTCAAAAACGACTTGGTTGCATCGACGTCCTGAACCACCCCATCGCTAAGGGGATGAACGAGACGAAGGTGCAATTGGTTGGCCATGGCCTCTTCACCATGGAGCATAGAAGAATTCCCCGGAAGTATTCCTGCAAGGATACCGTCCTCGGGATATCCAACTACGGTGGGAATAAGTTCTCCGGGCACGTCGTCGGAACCGGGCTTGGTCAACTTGGTTACAACGCACGAGAGCAAAGTGCCTAAATCCAAGCCAACGTACATTTTTCTCTTTTTTCCATCTGCGGAGGCAGAGGTGTCAGATGGAGGATTCGCTTCCTCCGCTTCAGGTTCGTCAATATTATCAGTCATTTGGGTAAAAAAGGGAATTTTATGCTAGTGCATTCTTATTAATACCTTTTGGCAATTAAAACATTGTCTTGGCAAACAAATTATCACGAATCATCCGTCTCCAAAACCTCATCGATCATTTGCTCGATCTCATCGAACCTCAAACCTATGCCTCTGGGTGGATCCAGTTCATCCGCATCAACGGAATCCTCGGAATACGTTTCCCGGTTTTCCTCAGCACTGTCAAATTGCTCTTCATTCGAACCCTCATCATCACCCGAAACAACTTCAGCAGGGATTTGGCGGGATGCTTCATCGAGCTTCCCAGTGAGTGCCTCAAGCCTTCCGGCAACCTTGCTCAATTCGTCCCGAACGATGGTCGCCACTCTCGTTTCAAACCTCCCGGCAAATAGATCGAAAGCCACGGCAAGTTCTTCAGCGCGACTGGATTCGTCGTCAAAAAGCTCTTTTAATTTCGCTTTTTTCTCAGCAGCTTCCAAGCTGGTTGACTTGGCCCAAGCAACGACCAATTTGGGTATTTCGTCCCTCAGCACCTCAACTGCACCCGATTCATCTCCAACCAAGCGCTTGACACAGGCTTTTCGAAAACCTCCTTTTAAGGCATCCAACGGATTAACATGGGGCGTAGACATAACTTCCCAAAACCGATTACCGATTTAGCCGTCTTGGCACAACTCTATTCTCCCCTGAATTGAATGTCGGTCCACTCTTGGGCTTTCTTTTCCGCAGATTCCAATGCTTGCTCGTCCATCCCCATCCGCTCAACGAGAAAGGATTGAAAATCTTCTGCAAGGGAAGCAACAAACGTCGGTTCGCTCGCCACAAAGCCAAAGGTCCGCGCGTGCAAAGCCTGTCGCTTCATCCCAAGGGTCTCAATCCACTCCTCCCGCCAACCGGCTCTGCAAAACTCCAGGTAATACTCTTCATCAATGCCATAAAGCTTTTCTCCGACCAAAGGCAACCCCAAGGACTGGGCATGCACCCGGATCTGATGCTTTCTGCCGGTTTTCGTAACGACGGTGCACAAGGTATATCCGTTGGCAGAAAACAAGGGAAAGAAAGCACTCTGCGCCCTTTTTGACTTTCGGCTATTGGCGGTGACTCTTTGCTTAACGAAAACCGGACTATCCGGATCCTTCCCCAAAAAACCTGAAACTTGAGCGCAATCAGCCAACTCCCCCACTAAAATTGCCCAATAACTCCTCTTCACCTTCTTTTGCTCGAGAGCTTTTTGCCAATGCTTTCCGGCACTTTCCTCCTTGGCCAAAAGAACAACTCCACTTGTTTCCCTGTCCAACCTGCCGGCAAGATAAACTTGCTCCAATTGAAAATGTTCACGAACCGCCCCGACCAAGCTCGACCACGGTCCATTCTTCGAAGGATGACAGACCAACCAACCCGGTTTGTTGAGGACGACAATCGACTCGTCCTGATATATCACCCACTCCTCCAACTCCGAGGGGTTGACCAACGGAGCGATGTCTCGATTCCCTGCGTCAGGGGATGGATCTGAAAAGAAAGAGTTCATCTGATTAATTCATAAAAAAAGTCGAAACAAAATTGGAAAAGCGTGCGTGGGCGCGCTTTGTTAAGTGTTGTGGATGCTTCAATGCATCGAAATACAGTCAAACCAAAAAAATATATATATGAACAATAACTTGATTATCTCTGGACTGCATCTTGATCTATCACAGGCGCTTAAGAATATCGTCAACGAGAAGATGGAAAAGATTTTTAAACATGAGGAGAAGATCATCCGAGCACGAGTGGAACTTGTACATGATTCCAAGTCGTCGTCACACGAAAATGAATATACGGCAAAGGGTCATTTGGAGCTCAAGGGGTCAACCATCACCATTTCCAGTTCAAGCGACAACATATACAAGTCAATAGATAACTTGATCGAAAAACTTGATCGGGGACTCCGTCGCAGGGCCAGATTAAAGCGAGTGAAGAGAAAGCAAGGTTCCCTACAAGATTTACCGGACGCCGCATAAAACTTATTCAGAAAAGAAAATTTCTGAAAGACTCCCTTCGGGGAGTCTTTTTTTTAGGTCAAGGGTTACCGCTCAAGCAACCGTTGACCGCCCGTAAAACAGTCTCAATCGAAGCCATCCGCCCCACCCCTTCGTATCCGCACGCAAGCTCGCCTGTCTCGGGCTCTATGATGGTGACTCCATGACCACGCAGTTTGGATAAATTCTCTTCGGTGGCCGGATGTTGGTACATTTTCCCGTTCATGGCAGGAGCCAGAACCACTTGGGCTCGGGTCGCCAGATAAATCGACGAGAGAACGTCCGGGGCGCATCCATTGGCATAATTGCCAATTTGATTGGCGGTTGCGGGAGCCACGAGCAAGACGTCCGCCCTGTCCGCCAACTCGATATGCCCTGGTTGCCAGCCCCTCTCCTCTTCCCACATGGAAACGAGGACCGGGTTCCTTGATAGAGTCCCCAAAGTCAGGCTGGAAATAAATCTCGTCGCAGATTCAGTCATCACGACAAACACCTCAGCGCCAGCGCGCCTGAGCTCGCTCACCAAGTCAGCCGACTTATAGGCCGCGATCGAACCGGAAACCCCAACGGCAATGGTCTTGCCTGAAAGGTTCCGCAGATCCTCAGTTTGCTCTTCATTCATAGGAACGAATAAGCATATTCACCTCCGATGCATTCGCAACAACCAAGTATTTCATGCTAACAGAAACCGGACGAAAAAGCCTTGCAGAGTCCTGAATCGAAGGATTTCAGCTTTCCATAAGGATTAGGATTCTCTAAGGGTAATGGGTACTCATGCAAAAAAGCCCGATAACAAAATACAAACCTTGGGGAACCATTGATTTCGCAGAGCGAACTTGGCCCGCCCGCACAATTGAGCAAGTCCCTCATTGGTGTAGCGTAGACTTGAGAGATGGCAACCAAGCCTTGCCCATTCCCATGGGGATAAAAGAAAAGCTCGAACTATTCAAACTGCTTGTCGAAATCGGGTTTAAGGAAATCGAAGTCGGGTTTCCATCTGCCGCGCAGACGGAGTTCGACTTCGCCCGCAAGCTTATTGATGAGAACCTCGTACCTGACGACGTCGCCTTGCAAGTTCTCACTCAAGCGCGCGAACATTTGATCAAGAGGAGTTTCGAGAGTCTCAAGGGGGCGAAAAAAGCAATCGTTCACGTCTACAATTCGACATCCCCGCTGCAAAGGAAAGTTACTTTTGGAATGTCCAAGGATCAAATCAAGCAAATCGCAGTGGATGGCGTGAAACTCATCCGCGACTTACTGCCCGAACTCGACGGCACCGAAGTCCGCTTGGAATACTCTCCCGAAAGTTTTTCCGATACTGAAGTCGATTACGCCCTGGAGGTATGCGAAGCGGTTATGGAAGCATGGGAACCGACCGAGGAATCCCCCATCATCCTGAATCTGCCGGCCACCGTAGAACTCTTCACTCCAAACGTTCATGCCGATCAAATCGAATGGTTTTGCCAAAACCTCAAGGAGAGGGACAAGGCGATCATCAGTCTGCATACGCACAACGACCGGGGAACCGGAACTGCGGCAACGGAACTCGGCCTCCTTGCTGGAGCGAACCGGGTGGAAGGAACCTTGTTCGGAAATGGTGAACGAACCGGAAACCTGGACATCGTAACCGTCGCATTGAACATGTACTCCCAGGGACTTCACCCTGGGCTCGACTTCAGTAATTTGGACCAAATCAGGGAAACCTACGAACGCACGACGGGGATGACTGTCCATGAGAGACATCCCTACGGGGGAGATCTTGTTTTCACCGCTTTTTCCGGCTCTCACCAGGATGCGATCAAGAAAGGAATGGACCGCCGCGAGAAGGAGGGCGATTCAGACGATACACCTTGGCAAGTCCCCTACCTTTCGATTGACCCGAGGGACCTCGGCCGATCCTACGAAGCGATTATCCGAATCAACAGCCAGAGCGGCAAAGGCGGAGTCGCCTACGTACTCTCACGCGAATTCGGGCTCGAACTGCCAAAACCAATGCATCCGGAAGTCGGTTTCCTCGTTAATGACAAGGCGGATTCGGAATCCCGTGAGCTTGCGGCTGATGAGATTTACGAAACCTTCAAAGCCGAATTTTTGGAAAAGAACTCTCCACTCAAGCTCGTCGGTTACCAAACAAACAAAATCGAAGGATCTTCGGAAGAAATTTCATGCCACGCCACGATTGAAATGGAGGGCGAAAGCAAATCCATCGAGGGTCAGGGCAACGGTCCGATCAACGCATTCGTACACGCCCTCGAAAACGAGGGGGTCAAGGATTTCAAGCTGACCGACTACCGCCAGCATTCGATCGGAAAAGGCTCGGCGACCGAATCGGCGGCCTTCGTGCAACTCCAGACAAAATCCGGAAGAACGGCCTATGGATGTGGAATCGATTCAAGCATCGAGAAAAGTGGCCTTCTTGCCTTGATAAGCGCCTTTAACCGAACCAGATAACAGAAATTGCATTATGAACGGACCAATCTCCCAACCACCTCAAAAGCCTTCCTCCGGCAGTTCAATAACCATCAAATTGATCGTTATCACCCTACTTGTCTTGGGGTTGCTCGTTCTTACGATTCCGCTCTTCTTCATTATTCATGAACGGGAGGAACGAAGAGAAGAGGTAACCGAGGAAATAAGCTCCAAATGGGGCTTGGACCAAACGGTTGTCGGACCGATCATTACCGTCCCCTATTACGTCGAGGTCACGAGTCAGTCCAACCAAAAGACCAGGACGACGCGGGAAATTCGGTACCTTCATTTCCTTCCGGAAACACTTGAAATCAACGGAACCGTCGATCCGGAGACTCGTTATCGCGGAATCTACGAGAGCGTGGTTTACAAGTCCCATCTTCGCATAAGCGGCACTTTCGAAAGCCCGGACTGGGACATTGCCAAAATACCGGAGGAAGACATCCTCAAGGAAAAAGCTTGGTTGTGCATCGGAATCAATGACGTACGAGGCATAAGAGAATCCACGAGCATAACCTTCGCGGACAAAACCCTGGAAGCACTACCCGGTTTACCCACTCAAGACGTCGTGAGTAGCGGAATCAAAGCGAAGCTCAACCTTGGTGAAACGAACGCATCATCCGAATTCATGATCGACCTGCACTTGGACGGCAGTTCGACTTTGGCCTTCTCTCCATTGGGCAAGACAACTTCCGTCCAAATCGCCTCCCCTTGGGCTTCACCAAGCTTCGACGGCGCCTTTCTGCCCTTGAATAAAAACATGAACGAGGACGGGTTTGACGCGACTTGGCGCATCCTGCACCTGAACAGGGCCATCCCCCAAGCTTGGACCGGAAGCGCCCCAAGCAAAAACGAACTGGAAAATGGTTGGGAAGATTCTTATCGATCCATGCCAGGGGATCCAGCGCGAGGCTTGGCAGGTCCCCAAAATATCTTAGGAGATTCCGCCTTCGGCATTCGCTTCTATCTTTCAACCGACGTTTACCAAAAAACCAACCGCATGGCCAAGTACGCCCTGCTCTTTCTTGGCTTTGCCTTTGCCGCATTCTTCTTTTCCGAGATTCTGCAAAAAGCCAGAGTTCATCCGATTCAATACCTACTGGTAGGGTTCGCCGTACTGGTCTTCTACCTCCTCTTGCTCTCCTTGTCAGAACATTTTGGGTTCGACCTAGCCTATGGAATTTCCACTGCAGGAGTAATCATACTTATCTCAGGGTATGCTCAAGCCATTCTACGAAGCACGAAACTAGGCATGACAGTTGGTGTGCTCCTAGCCATTCTCTACGGATACCTATACGTAACCCTGCAACTGGAAAGCTATGCTTTGCTGATGGGTAGCATCGGACTGTTTGCGACTTTGGCGGCGGCAATGTATTTCACCCGTAAGATTGACTGGTATGCAATTAGGCTAAACGGTGACCAATCACCTCCCGACCAAGTCTGATATTGCCCAATAATTCAACAGACGCAGCGGGAACGGACTCCCTCGAGGGCGTACTCGAACGGATTACGTTCTACAATGAGGAAAACGGATTCCTGATTGGCAAACTCAGGGGAAATGACAAGAGCGCGGAAGTGGCCGTGGTGGGGAAAGCTCCCAAAGTCCAATGTGGCGAGACCTTGCTCCTGATTGGATCCTGGACCAACCACCCCAAGCACGGCAGGCAATTCTCTTTCGTCAAATTCGAAAGCAAGCTCCCTGCCTCTGCGTACGGGATAAGAAAGTATCTCGCAAGCGGCTTGATCCACGGAATAGGAAAAACCTATGCCAATAAGATCGTCGATCACTTTGGCGCGGATACCCTACGCATCATTTCCGAAGAATCCTCCCGATTGCACGAAGTCGAAGGCATCGGAAAAAAAAGGGTCAAGAGCATCAAGCAGGCCTGGGAAGAACAAAAGGCAATTCGTGAAGTCATGATGTTCCTCCAAACCTATGGAGTGACGGACGCCCTGTGCTTGCGTTTGGTTCGTAAATACGGGAACGAGGCGAAGACCGTCCTCGAAAACGACCCCTACCGGATCATCCGCGACGTCAAGGGGATTGGATTCAAGACCGCAGACAAGATCGCGCTGAACCTTGGCCTATCGAACAACGGACCGGAGAGAATCGAGGCAGGAATATTGCACACCATGCAGGAAGCGGAGGATGCCGGTCACACTCATGCAGAGCGGCGGGAGTTGGCTTTGAACTCAACGAATCTCCTGGAAACCGATGCGAACGAGGTCGAGGCGCGGAT
>JAOLZO010000004.1 GCA_028343845.1 Verrucomicrobiota bacterium
TTTGGGTCATCTCGGTTCGACCGGACATCCCAACAAACAGGGCTTTGATTTCTTTTACGGCTACCTCGACCAAGGCGAAGCCCATGACTACTACCCCGAACATCTCTACCGCAACGAGACCAAGGAAAAGCTCCCCGGGAACGTCAACAGCGGCAAGCGCAACGTCTCGTCCAAGAAGGTCACCTATGCCCACGACCGGCTCACCGAGGAAGCGCTCGGCTTTATCCAAAGAAACCACAAGAAGCCCTTCTATCTCAATTTGACTTGGAACATCCCGCACACCAACAACGAGGCCAAGGGCAACGGACAGGAAGTGCCCAGCCACGGTATCTACGAGAAAGAAGACTGGCCCGAACCGGAAAAGGGATTCGCCGCGATGATCACGCTCATGGACAAGGATATGGGCAAAATCCTCGACCTGTTAAAAAAGCTCAAAATCGAGAAGAACACTCTCGTCATCTTCACTTCCGACAATGGTCCCCATAACGAGGGAGGACACAAAGTGGGCTTCTTCAATTCCAGCGGCCCCCTCAAAGGTTACAAGCGCTCCCTCCATGACGGTGGCATCCGCGTGCCCATGATCGCATGGTGGCCGGAAACGATCAAACCCGGTCAAAGCGATCTCCCGTCGGCCTTTTGGGACTGGCTCCCCACCGCCTGCGAACTCGCTGGAGTCGGGCATCCCTCAGACGTTGACGGACTGTCCTTTGCCCCCACCCTTCTGGGGAAAGGCAAGCAAGCCAAGCATGAGTACCTCTTCTGGAGATGGAGCCGATTCCGGGCAGTCCGCATGGGAAAATGGAAAGGCGTGCAAACGGACAAGAAAGTCGCCCTCTATGACCTGAGCAAAGACATTGGCGAGGAAAAGGACGTGGCCGCGAACAACCCCTCCGTGGCCAAACGGATCAAGGCCATCATCGACGAGCTCGAATAAGCTTAGCGGACTTCCAAGCCCTCGATGGTCTTCTCGAAGTCGGCCATCAGGTTGATCACGGCCTGTACTCCGGCCTCGAGAATCTGCTCGCCTTTTTCAGCCGTTCCTTTGCCCGCATCCCCCCAAGTCCCCGATTTGGTCATCCGGTATACGCTCCCCGGCGAGGAAAAGAAGACCGCGTTGTGCAAGGCGGGGGAATTGGTGATGGTCTCAGGAAAATTCGGGAACTCGGCATTGGCCTTTTCCATGTCGACCCAGTCGGGGTTGATTGCAAGGAGCATGGAGACTTCCCCGTCCCCCGCATGCAAACCCTTGCCGTCTTCGGTCATCAGAGCAAATTGTTCAGGGGTCAGACCGTCGTAGTAGTTAAAGGGAAAGGCCCTCGCTCCTTCCGGCATGGTCTCGGCGGCTTGGGCGCAGGCATAGGCCAAGGCATAGGTATTGTCATAGTGGCCATTGAGAAAGACGATTCTCTTGAATCCGGCCTTGGCAAAGGAAAGAGCCAGCTCTTTGACCACGGCCATGAAGGTCTCTATGCTCAGGCTGAATTCGCTCGTAAACCCCTTGTGCGGATAGGACAAGGTGTAGGCCAAAGGGGGCGCCACCAAGGCATTCCCCTCCCGTTCGCAGATCCGGCGGGCAATCTCCCTCGGGATAAAGACGTCCGTCCCGATGGCGGCGTGGGGACCGTGTTGCTCGGTCGCGCCGACCGGGACGTATAGAGTGGAATGGGATTTGAGAAACTCCTCGATCTCAAGGTTCGTATTCTCGTCTAAAAAGACTGACTTTTTCTTCATGGCAAAAAACGGTTGGGATTGGAACGGATGCGCACTCCATGCATGCAAAACTATTTGGTCCTGTCCATGGCAAACCAACCTGAAAGAGAAATCGCAATTTTCTTCCAATCTTGGCAAAGAAGGGTTCGAATGTCCGTGATGGATGACATCGAGACCATAACGGATGAACCCGAAGAACCGGAAGGCGAGGAACCATGGTGCCTAACCTGTCGGGGATACACCGACTACCGGAGGAAATGGTCTACTGTTTCCCGGGCTGATACGGACGGCGGAACCTATTCGGACGTTGTGGAAACCCCGCATTGCATCGACTGCGTACAACCCATGCATAAGATCGGCACTTGCAGGAATCTGGTCTGGGCGATGAATTCACTCGCTTGCGCGACATGGACGATTGCCTTGCTTACGACCCTCACCCTTTTCGACCTTTCAGCAGGAAGCGTTCTTGGTTTTGCCCTCAGCTCCGTCCTCTGCCTGGGAATAAGCCGAGTTCCTGCGAAATCCAGAAAAGTCCTCCGGGCATGGAAAAGATGGAAGCAAGAGGAAGCGCTTAAGGAACTGATGGACCAAATCCCCAAGCAATGAACCGAAAGGCAGGATTTGTTTTGGCTCTTGGTGTGATTGGAGTATCCATGGGTTCTCTCTTCGTGCGCTTGGCAGACTCGCCCGCCCTTGCCACCGCCGCCTACCGGATGACCTTTTCATTCCTGATGCTTCTGCCTTTCGCATTGCTCAAGACCCGCAAGGAAATCTTCAGTCTGTCCAAGCGGGAGATTGGAGCCTGCGCGTTGGCAGGTTTTTTCCTCGCTGCGCATTTCGGAACATGGATCAGTTCGCTCGATCACACCTCGGTCGCAAACAGCGTGGTTCTTGTAAACACCATCCCCATTTGGGTCGGGATCATCGGGCCCTTGGCCATCGGGGAAAAAGCGAATCGTTCCTTTTGGCTCGCCTGCGGACTGTGCCTGACCGGTGCCTTCGTCCTCTGCGGCAAGGGTTTCAGCCTTCGTTTCGACACCCTGACGGGAGACGGTCTTGCCTTGACCGGAGCCTTTTTCGTAGCCCTCTACCTGATGATCGGCCGAAACCTCAGGAAAAAACTTTCGCTCCTTGCCTACGCCACCGTATGCTACGGATCGGCCTCCGTTTTTCTTTGGATCGCGGTTCTGATTTCCGGTCAGCAAGCCAATGGCTTTTCAAATGAAACTTGGATTTACCTGATCTGCCTGGCCGTGGTTTCCCAAATATTCGGACATACCCTTTACAACTGGTCGCTCCAATGGATCAAGGCGGCCATCGTTTCACTTGCCCTGCTCGGGGAACCCATCGGGGCCATCTTGCTCGCCTGGGCTTTTCTTGGGGAGACCATCGACCTCCAGCAGGGGATCGGAGGAAGCTTGATCCTTTTCGGGGTCTACATGGTGGCTCGAAACGAGAGAAGGAAGAATTCTCAAGAAGCCTGAGGCGAGAAGCCGTTGACCAGGGCCACACAACCCACGATTAGGCACAGTCCCGAAGTGTCAGACAATGCCTTTCGATTGAAAATTTCTTTCACCTTGAGTTATTTGGTTACCTTCATCTACACTTTGTTTATCTGATCCATTCGGATCAGGCATCCATCTATCCACCTCATGACAAGGGAACTTATCTTTACCAGCGTACCTGTCGGTCTCGAACCGGGCAGATCCGGATACTGCACCGTTGCAAGGAGCAGAGACATTCCAGGAAAGATGGTTCGGGAGATCGAGAAACTCAGCGTACTAGACCTTTCCCAGTCGACCCACTCGGCTCCCGAGGTTTCCTCTTTCCGCATCATCGAATCGGGCAACTCGATTCACTTTCTCCTCTCCCGCACGCGGAGCGCCGGCACCGATTACACCAATCGAACCAACTATATCTCCCACCATTTGATTTTCTCCCCCGAGGATGTTGCCGGCCTTCCTCCTCCCAGCGCGATTCTCGATCAGTGGACGGGATGGAAGGACGGATGGGATGAGCAACCAAGGTATTTGGATTCGGAATCCGGATACGACTTTTCGGCCATCGATCCCGGGGATTCGAAAAAGTTGAACACTTGGAGAGCGTGGACCGAGGATTCCGCCAATGCGAAAATTCTTGGCAAAGGGCATTCCATCCTGCGCACGGCACCGGGGGACGAGACCTTTCTGCTCCGCCTGTATTCCGAATCCTGTTCTCTTCTTGCATCACCTTCCGATGCCTGGAACTTTCCCTTTACCACCTATCTTCAGCCCATGGACAACGCCGAGGATTTCGTCTGGATCGGAGGGTGGGAAGGTTCCCCGGCCGACAAAATAGACGTCGGTTCGTCGATCAGTTTCATCGGACTCGATCCCTTTGACGAAAAATTATTGTACCAAGGAATCGAAGAAACCATCCCGCAGGAAACCGAAAGGACTTCAATCGAAATGGCGGAGGAGGAAATTCCGGTCGAAGAACTGCTCAAGGAAGAGGAACCCGTTGAGCTCGCTCCTCAAGACACAGTCGAAACGAACCCCGAGGAAGTTGCCTCCATCTCCTATTCGGCATCGCAAAAGGACGAAGAGTCATGGAAGCCCTCCCAGGAGGACCCCGGTTACCAGTCCCTTGAAGAGGAGAAGCCACCCGCTCCCCAGGCCGTAGCTCCGGCCGAGACCCATGCCCAGACCCAACCCGAGCCCATACGACGGGAGAGTGCCCCCGTTCGCTCTTCGAAAAAGACCAAGGAGAAACCCCGGAGGCGCAAGCCGGCCAAGGCAAAGACTTCCGCTTCCCAAGACACCCGAAAAATTCTGATTTTCTGCCTGCCCTTCGCAGCCGTCTGCCTTTTTCTTCTCTCAGTGGTCGTGTTCCTGCTCGACAGAATCAACGATCTCGAAAGACAGGTTTCCGAGAATACGGGAAGGATCGAAAACCTTGACTCCCTCAAACCCGATTCATCCGGGATAGCCCAAGGGATTGAACCCATTGACCTCGCCAGCATCCCGCCCGACCAGATGCGCTCCCCCTTTGCTTCATCAGCCAAGCCGGCAACCCCCAAGCCCGTCTCGCCCCCGGCCAAGCCAACACCTCCCCCAACCGTCAACAAGCCTACGCAACAAAACCGCCCTCCGGCGCCGGTCGCACCCACCCCAAAGCCAGCGCCTGCTCCCCCATCCTCTCCTCTTCCCGTTCCACCTGCCAGCCCACCCGTCCCGAGCGCCGGCAAGGACTTACCTGCCTTGGCCCCGCAAAACCTCAAGGACCTCCACATCCTGTTCCACGTCGATGGGAGCGGTTCGATGCTTCAATTGAGAAACTACCTAAAAAAGGCTAGGGACACGAACCTAAAGGAAGCCCTCCTGCCCTTCTATGACAACGACGAGTCGATCTACGATAAGAGAGTCCTCGTCGTCGACGGGATGATGGGGGAGCGGACCCTCAGGTTCTTCGCCCAAGCCGCCGAAAAGAAAAAGGTACTGGCCTTTGTTTTTCAGGAAGAAGCCCAACCCGATTATAACTTGCCGAGTGAGAACAAGAATCCGACTACCGCATATTCGAGCGACCTGCGACTCCTGCAAAGCAAGCTCACAGGCAGGGACCCCGATGACTTGTATCGGGGGATCATGTTCCAAGTGGATCGGGGCAAGACTTATGCCGGAAGCTTCAAGGAATTTGTCACCAATGCCTGGCAAGGAAAAGGGTACTTGGCCGGAGCCGGTCAAAGCCTCGCACAGTACCACTTTTCGAGAAATGCGGGGCATGTCCGAAACGGAAACGGGATCGTATTCGCGGACGAATATCACTTAAAGTCAGAGTCGACGCCCGAGCGTATCCTTCAAAGGGTCAAAAGCGTTCTTCTGAAGGTCGGGATTCCCCTCGATCGCAATGCTCTCCTTGAAAAACTGCAGAGGAATTCTCTCCCCTTGCGGACATGGACCGATCTGAATGGAAATTCCATGCGGGCCAGGCTCCTGCAGGTTTCCGGGGACAAGGTTCGCATCCTCCGTGAGGACGGTGAGGACTTCATCTCCCCGATCGCTCTTTTTTCCCGCGCCGATCGTACCTATATCAAGGCATTCGAGAAAGAGGAGGCAAAAATTCGGGCATTCGTAGAGTGGGATCCCAAGCGTAAACCCTTCGCGGGATTGGGTGATCCCCTCGCGCCCCAACCCAAGCCTAATAAGCCCGCTCAAGCAGGCTTCCCGTTGCGGACATGGACCGATCTGAATGGAAATTCCATGCGGGCCAGGCTCCTGCAGGTTTCCGGCGACAAGGTTCGCATCCTGCGCGAGGACGGTGAGGAATTCGTCTCCCCGATCGCTCTTTTTTCCGCACCAGACCGTGCCTTCATCAAGGCATTCCAGGGACAAATCGCCCAAGCACAGCCTGCCCAACCGGTTCGGCCTCCCCCTCCGGCCGGGAGACCTGACCCCAAATTCAAAGACTACCCCAAAGGGCTTCACGACAGAGCCTGGACGGACAAGGGCGGAAACAAGATCCAAGCCTACCTTTGGGGCTACGTCCCGGAAGCCGATGCGATATGCCTAGTCAAGAACACCCCGGATGGACCCAACCTTCTCTATCCCAAAATCAGCGAGATGGCATTCTCCGCGGCGGATGAGAATTACCTCAAGGCATTCAGGGCCTGGCGGGAAAGCGTCCTTCGTCCCTATCGCGAAAAACTACCTGAAATGGTACGCATACCGGCAGGCAAATTTCTAATGGGTAGTCCGCCCTTTGAAGAAGGGAGGAAAAGGGAGGAAACTCAGCACGAGGTTACAATCTCGAATAGTTTTCTAATGGCAAAGTATAAAGTGTCTAAAGGAGAATGGATATCCGTAATGGGAAATTTGATTGAGGTAAAATCTAATAAAGGAATAAGTAAAATCCCATTACCCTCTCATGGTGCGTGGAGCAATCATACGCGTCCCGGGAGCAGTCAAACAGTAAATCGATCTAAAAAGTATATGCAAGGATATGTCGGGAATTTTTTTGAGGAAACCCCCGTGAATGCTTGGTACGATCACGCTAGGGAATATTGCCGTAAACTTACTGAACTACATAGAGAAAAGGGTCTCATTGGAAAGGATCTTATTTACAGATTACCAACTGAAGCCGAGTTCGAATATGCCCTTCGAGCTGGAACCAAAACCGCCTATTTTTGGGGGAACAATCGAGAAGAAGGAAAACCTTACGGACTTGATTACAGAAGTTCTTCTGATCGGTTGCCTAATAATGTAGGTACACTTGGCAAGCCTAATCCGTGGGGTTTGTACGACTTGGTCGATTCAAAATGGGGTGGTCAGTTTATATCTGATAAAGCTAGAAACTACGAAGAAGGAGGTGCAGCGTTCAATCCTGCGGGGAAAAAAACTGATCCAGTTGGAGAAACGCCCAAAAATCTGAAGATTTCCGATGGCAGCAACTTCCGAGGACTAAAAACTCCTTTCAGCGATGAAAATTTTTACGTTTCTTCTTATGTATTTGGGCTTGTAGTCAAAAGGGGCAGCTCAAGGAGTGCTGCAAGACCAGTGACAGATCAAGGATTAGGCCATTTCCGAATCGTCCTCGCTAAGCCAATCCCGTGAGTTACCTGCATCTTCCCCTCAAGGGTGAGTCAAATTCCATTAACTCATCGAGGAACCGAACCCCGAAGGTTGACGGTAGGCTCAAGAAGCCTGAGGCGAGAAGCCGTTGACCAGAGCCACCCCGAACACGATCAGGCAAAGGCCGGCGAGGACCTGCCAGGGAAGTGACTGGCCGTAGAGCAAGGCCCCCAAGAGAGCCACGCAAAAGACCCCCAGTCCGCTCCAAGTCGCGTAGACCACGGCGAGGGGAATTTCCTTGATGGCAAAGGTCAAAAAGTAAAACGACAACAAATACAGTGCGCAGAGGCTGACGCTCGGCACGACTTTGCTGAAGTTTTTCGAGGCTGGAAGAAGTAGGGTACCGGCTACTTCACAACCAATCGCCCCGGCTAAAAACAAGTATTTGATCATGGCCTTTCATTACCCGCTTTCCCCATCTTGGCAACCCAACCTTGCCAAAGATTTTGCTTTGTAATGAATCTGAAACTTGATGAGAGCCTTCGCTTTCCCTAAGGTAACCAATATGTTTCAACCTTCATTCCCTCATACGTCACTCAGGCTCGGCGCCATCGCCTTGCTTTCATGCTTTTCTCTTTGCCTCGCAGGCCACGCCAAGGAGACGCCCCCCAACGTCATCCTCATCTTCGTCGACGACATGGGATGGATGGACCTGACCTGCCAGGGTTCCGACTTTTACAAAACCCCGAGCATCGACCGCCTGGCCAAGGAGGGCATGCGTTTCACCAATGGCTACGCCGCCTGCGCCGTGTGCTCACCCACCCGGGCCGCCGTACAGACCGGACGCTATCCCCACCGACTCGGGGTGACGGACTGGATCCGCTCCCTCTTCCAGCGTGGAAACATGGGTACGCCCGAAAAAAACCCTACCGAATACGTCGGAGGAAAAAACCGTAAACTTCTCTGCCCACCCAATCCGTTCTGGATGGACAGTTCGGAGATCACCATCGCAGAGGCCCTCTCGCCGAAGGGCTATCAGACCGGATACATCGGAAAGTGGCACCTCGGAGACGAGGCCTGGTACCCGGAAAACCAAGGCTACAAGGCAAATTTCGGAGGATGTGATTATGGGCAACCGCCTTCCTACTTTGATCCCTACAGCAACCCGAAGCACAGACACCGCACTATCCGGGCGGGCATCCACAAGTTGCCTGGCAGAAAGAAGGGTGAATACCTCACCCATCGGGAAGGAGACGAGGCCGTCGGCCTAATCCGCAAGTGGAAGGACAAGCCCTTCTTTTTGCAGGTCGCGCACTATGCCGTGCACACACCCATTCAGTCGATCAAGGAGGTGGCCGACAAGTACGAGGGCAAAGAAGGCAAGACCCAGAAGAACAAGAGCTACGCCGCCATGGTCGAGTCGGTGGACGATTCGACCCGCGACATCCTGGCCGTCCTCAAGGAACTCAAGATCGACGACCGGACGATGATTATCTTCACCAGCGACAACGGCGGACTCGACCGAAACAACAACCCCACCGACAACGCGCCCCTGCGCAGCGGGAAGGGATACTCCTACGAAGGAGGCATCCGAGTACCCTTTCTGGTTCGTTGGCCCGGAAAGGTTCCCTCCGGCAAAGTTTCCGACACCCCGGTTTGTTCGGTCGATTTGTTCCCCACCATCTTGGCTGTGGCTGGCGTAGATCTTCCCAAAAACCGTCCGATCGACGGCCTTTCGCTAAAGGAGCACCTTCTCTCTGGCGGAAAGAAGAAAATCGGGCGCCAAGACCTGCATTGGCACTTCCCGCATTACCGGCATGCGCCCGGCCCCTACTCGATCATCAGGCGGGACAACTGGAAGCTGATCAAGTTCTGGGAAGGGATTTACGAGCTGTACGACCTCGAAAAGGATTTGGGAGAAACCAAGAATTTGGCCGAGAGCATGCCGGACAAGGTCCGGGAATTGGATACAGCTCTGCTCAAACGACTGAAAGCGGACGGGGCCAAACTACCCAAGCCCAACCCCGAATACTCGGGAAAATAAATTCTACCCACTCAGATCAGAATATTTACGATATCCTGATGCAGGTTCATTGCCTGGGTCAAAAGAGCGGCGTTTTGAGAACGGGAAATCCGGGTCTTGCTTAGCTCCAGCAAATCCTTGGCATAATCCTCATCCACCATATTGGAAAGGGCCTTTTCATGGCTTAACACCTGATCTTGAGCGGCATCCATGGAAGTCTCGACCCGGTTCATGCTACTTCCGACTTTTCCGAATTGCTCACCCAGTCCCTGGATTTCGAGCATCATGCTATCCAACGCCTTTTGGGCATCCGCTCTCGTGGCAATACTTATGGAGGGAAACCCGTTCGCATCATCGTTCTCCCGAAGCAGCCCAAGTCCCACGGGGTTCAAACCAACCTGCAAATCCTGTGCATTTCCAACCACCGCAGATTCAGCTTCGGGAGGAATGTACCTACCGCTCACTTGAAATAAGGACGTGGAGGAGACTTCGAGCCTCAGGGTGGTTAAATTGGAGTTCGAATCCTGAGTAGTGACCTGACCGAGCGTCGAATATTTTTCTCCTTCACGAGATTCCCAACCGGAAGCAGACCCATCGTCCGAAAGACCCAATTGGCCTAGATAATAGCTCTTGTTGTCAAAATTTCCATCGTCAACAAGGTTGTCGGGATAACCTGGAGGAGTTTGTATTTGTACTTGCGCAGAAGTACCCGCAGACAGGGGCTTGAACTGAAAGGTTGTCGGTTTGTTCGGACCGAATTCAATGATGAAACGGTCGTAATCATAAGTCCTTGCAGAACCACGCGTTCTCCAATTTCCGGAATCGAAAAGTTTCTGAGTTCCTTGCCACAAGGAATAAGTCTCCCCCGCAGTTCCTCCGTTCACGTCAATCTCAATGGTACCACTGCTATACAGAACGTCCTTTTCCTCGACCGCAATACCACTTTGATCGGAAAGCTGTGATCCAAAAGAAATTTCGTAGCGACTGGAAGCGGCCGCTTCATCAAACAAACTTGTACCATTCAGAGAGCTTTTTGCCAAAGTCAGGGATTGCTGCCTGAGCACTTCGAACTCTTCGCTCAGAAACATGCGGTCTTGGTCACTGATCATAGGATCTGCCGAAAGGGAAGCCAAGCTAAGCATACGATCGTAAATCTTTTCCGCCTGCCTCAGTCCATCGGCTTGGCTTTGCAGAAAGGTCATGGCGTTCTGAAACGCATTGATCGAACTTCTTTTCGAAGCGCTGCGGTTAAGCATGTTAGCCATGAAAAACACGCCCGAAGAGCCTTTGTTGTGAACGGATGCGCTTTTCACCGGATCTCCTGCTGTGACGATTTTCCTAACCGAGTTGGCTGAACGCATGGATACGTGACCCATGTTATGGGCCAGAAAATCAACGCTGCCAAAGAGGCTCGACATAAAAATTAAAATTTTTTTTCTGTTTGCCCATGCTGTCAAGGGATAATTCCAAGTTTCAAACAGTCTGCCGAAAAAGAAATCAACTTGCCCAAAGTCGATTAGGCATGGCCCAAAGGAGTAATCAGGAACAACCTAAACTCCTCTCATGGACCCTTCGGAATACCCCTCTCCCAAAGGGGACGAAGCACTCAGAGGATCATGTTTGCGATATCGTAATTGAGGTTGATCGCCTGAGAGAGCATGGCCGCGTTTTGCGACCTTGCGATCCGGGCCTTGGTGACCTTGAGCATTTGCAGGGCGAGATCTTCACGGACTACTCCGGAAAGCGCTTGTTCTTGGGTGGCAATCTGTTGCTGCGTGGCCTCCATGGAATTCTCGACCCGGCTCATATTGCTACTCAGGTTACCAATTTGCTGAGTAAAACCATTGATTTCATCCCTGATGAGATCGATCGCACTCTGAGCATTTTGGCGCGTGTCTATTGCGATCTTGGGAAATCCGCTATCCTGAGTACGGAGGGCTCCCAGACCAAGCGGATTCAATCCGAGCTGAAGGTCTTGGCTCCTTCCCACAAAGGCATCGTCTATCTCAAGAGGTTCCCAGTTCGCTTCAATATCGAACACTGAACCTGTCGCTTCAATTCTTACCGTCAGTTCGGATGTGGTCGAATCGGATGAATTGGTCGTAATCAAGCCCAAGTTTTTGAACTCTGTCTCCGTGCGAGTGTCCCAACCGGAAGGAGTCCCATCGTCAGCTAACCCCAAATGGGCAAGATAACGATTTTTATTGGCATATATGTTGTTTCCATTGGTATCCTGAGGAACAAATTGAAAGGTGGTATCTCGATCCGGACCGTACCGGATGATGAACCTGTCGAAATCACTACCACTGGTAGTCCACTCGCCGGTGTCAAAAAGAGGCTTGGTGGGATCACTTTGAAAAATCGTGACTCGATCCCAAGCACTCATTGGGCGATGATCAACGGTGATTTTCCCCGAATTGTAAATGACGTCTTTGGTAATGTCCCAATAGTCATTGCCATTGATTTTTCCGCTTTTGGTAGCGGGATCCTGAGTCGTACCCTCGAGAAAATCGACTTGATACTTGGTCGTAGCCGCCCTCATATCAAAGAGATTCGCGCCTCCGATGGTTTGGCTATTGATTTCAACCGCCATGGTTCGTAAGGACTCGAATTCCTGACTGAGCAGAGCCCGATCGTTATCATTAAGCATGGGATCCACGGCCAAGGATGCCAAATCGAGCATGCGCTGATAAATCTTTTCCGCCTGACGAAGACCGTCGGCCTGCGCCTGCATGTGGGTAACCGCATTCTGAAAAGCATTGATCGAACTTCTTTTCGAAGCATTTCGATTGAGCAAATTGGCTGCAAAACTTACGTCCCCGGCTCCTTGGCCCTGCATTGAGGCTTGTTTTACCGGATCACCAGATGCGGCCACCTGTTTGATCGAGTTAGCCGAACGCAACGATTCGTTACCCATATGAGTGGTAAGAAACTGAACGCTGCTGAAGAGACCTGCCATAGAATCTTCGATTCTCACAACTGTGAGAACTTTCTGTCAACGGGTAATTTATATTCCAATGGTTTAAAGCAATAGAGGACAAAACCTTTCCAAGACCAAAAAGGGGAGACGGGAAAAGGAATAAATTCAAGTTCGGTTTTTCCTAAGAATCTTCTATGAGGAAGCGTCCTTTCACCAGGCCATGCATTCCTTAATTTTTTTCCTTTTGCTCTCCTATATTCTTTGCAAAAGAATGGCTTGATCTTTAACAAGAAAACTTGTTGTCCGATAAAAAACCAATCAAACAAACGTCTTATTCCCAAAAGAATCTTATGAGATTAATCTCCCTGCTCGCACTTCTGCCTTTGACATTGGCTCATGCGAAAATTGATTTCAACCGGGAAATCAGGCCGATCCTTTCCGACAAATGCTTCAAGTGCCATGGCCCGGATGCGAAGAATCAAAAGTCGGACTTTCGTTTGGATTCCTTTGGGTTGGCAACCAAGGACCACAAGGGGATGATCGGGCTAACTCCCGGAAATCTGGAGGACTCGGAGATTCACTGGCGGATCCGCAGCGACGACTCGGAGGAGGTGATGCCACCGCCCGAATCCAAACTTCCCCTGACCAAAAGGGAAATGGACTTGCTCGATCAATGGATCAAGGAGGGGGGCAAATACGAGGAGCACTGGTCCTTTCAACCCTTGCCGAAGAAAATCGCAGTCCCTGCAAGCCAACACCCTGCCCCCCGCAATCAAATCGATCATTTCGTCGCCCACAGGCTTGAGAATGAAAAACTGAGTCCAAGTAAGGAAACGGACAGGGTTACCTGGTTGCGCAGGGCGACCTTCGACTTGACCGGGTTGCCCCCCTCTCTCCCCGAGGTCGATGCTTTTTTGGCCGACACTTCCGGGGATGCCTTCGAGAAAGTCGTGGATCGTCTCCTGAGTTCCGACGAATACGCCGAACGCATGACCGCCGAATGGATGGACGTGGCCCGCTATGCCGATACCTACGGTTATCAAGTGGACCGGAACCGCAACGTTTGGCCGTGGCGCGACTGGGTGATTCAATCATTTCGGAAAAATCAGCCGTACGACCAATTCGTGACCGAACAAATTGCGGGTGATCTGCTTCCCAACGCCACCCGGGATCAAATCCTCGCCACCTGCTTCAACCGGTTGCACTCCCAAAAGGTGGAAGGTGGAAGCGTGCCGGAGGAATTCCGAATCGAATACGTAGCGGACCGCGTACATACGTTCGGCACTGCCTTCCTCGGGCTCACCTTCGAGTGCTCAAGGTGCCATGACCACAAGTACGATCCGATCACCCAAAAGGACTATTATTCCCTGTCCGCCTATTTCAATAACATCGACGAGGCGGGGCTCTATTCCTACTTTACGGGATCCGTACCTACGCCGACCTTGGAACTAGGGGACTTGCCCAGCGATGAAAAGATCAAAGAGGCGCAAAGAAAACTTTCCGATGTCGCCCAATCCGCTGAGGCAAGAAAAGCCTTCGACAAGTTCAAGGGTGTATCCAAGAAGGAAACGATGGGGCATGCGGTTTTCTTCTCCGAAGCCCCTACCCCCGTCAAGAACCTCGAAGCAAATTGGACGCCGCTTGCTCTAAAGCCAGCTCTATGGCTCGATGCGGCTGACCTTAATTCCTCGGGAGAAAGCTGGAATGATCGTAGTGGAAAGAAAAACCATGCCAAAAGGTTCGGTTCCCCCAAGATCATAGACCACAAGCCAAGTGGATTATCGCTAATGAAATACGATTCATCCAAAAACGATTACCACGAGTGGAAAGAGATCAAGGATATACGAACCGTTTTTTGGCTACTGAGCAAAAAGCCGGGGAACTCCGGGTCACCCCTTAGCCACCCCTCGGTTCACCACTTCTATTCAAACGGAGCCAAATTTTGGCATCCTCAACACACTCATGAAAACGTCCGGAAGGGAAGCTTGCGAATCAATGGCATTGCAGGCAACTCGTCATCCGCCTACCCCACTCGCCTATCGGTGGTTTCCCTCAGAACATCGGGAAACGTTACGGCAAGCCGAGTAGGCAAGGATCGCGGGTTTGGGGGAAAATACAATTGGGACGGGGAAATCGGAGAACTGCTTGTCTACGACCAAGCACTCTCCGATGACGATATTGAAAAGGTCGAGAATCACCTCATCGACAAGTGGAAGATCCAAAGAGAAGCTTCCACTTTCGGCAGTCCTGTCGCCTACCTTTCCTTTGACGACCGCACGGGCAACAAGTACCCCAATAAGGCCAAGCAGGGCAAGGACGCCAACACCAATGGCAATAATAAGGAAGCAGATGGAAAACATGGGAAAGGAATCCGGTTCAGTGGGGACGATCCCTTGAACTTTCCTTCCGGATTCGGTGACTTCAACCGCCATCAATCCTTCGGCATGGCCTTTTGGGTCAAGCCTAGCACGTTACTTGGCCGCGCGGTCATCGTTCGTCGCTCCAAGGCATGGACCGATGCGGCGAGCCGTGGATACGAAATACTGATCGAAGATGGAAAACTATCTCCTGCCCTGATCCACTTTTGGCCGGGCAACGCCATTCGCATCCGTTCGCAAACAAAACTTCCCCTAAACGAATGGACACACGTCGCACTGAGCTACGACGGATCGAGTCAAGCGAAAGGATTGAAACTCTACGAAAACGGAAAATTAGTGGACGTCGATGTGGTAAAGGACCACTTGACCCGCGAGATCACAGGTGGAGGAGATCCTTTTCTCGGATTCGCCCAGAGGATGAGGGACCGAGGGTTCAAGAATGGCATGCTTGACGAATTCTATCTCTACGACCGGTCCTTGAACCCGTCCGAGGTTGCCATTCTTGCAGGAGAGGCAAAGGAGTTAAGTCCCGAAGATGAATATCAAATCTTCCTGGAATACAAGTATCCTCCTTACCTTGCTCAAAAAAGCACCTTGATTGCCGCCCACCAAGCGTTCGGCAATCAGCGTCAGCGCCTGACCGAAATCATGGTAATGAAAGAAATGCCCGGGAACCGGGAGACGCATATTCTCAACCGTGGCTTGTATTCCGATCGTAAAGAAGTGGTCACTGCGCAAACGCCGGGGTTCCTTCCCGGCGAAGGAGATAAATCAAAGAAAAATCGTTTGGAACTGGCCCGCTGGCTTACCTCACCCGACCACCCATTGCTCGCCCGGGTCACGGTCAACCGCTATTGGCAAATGATCTTCGGGCGCGGATTGGTTTCCACCTCGGAGGATTTCGGAAGCCAAGGCAAGCCTCCAACCCATCCCGAACTGCTCGATTGGTTGGCCCGGGATTTCATTGATTCCGGCTGGAACCTTAGACATCTACTCAAGAAAATGGTTCTCTCCTCCACTTATCGTCAGTCTAGCCAACTCACGCCGTTGGGCCAAGAGCTTGACCCCGAAAATCTTCTCCTCTCCAGGGCCTCTGCTTACCGCCTTCCCGCAGAAATGATCCGCGATTCAGCCTTGGCCGCAAGCGGATTGCTCCAGCGCAAAATCGGAGGCCCCGGTGTCAGACCTTACGACCTCAAAGTTTCCTTCAAGCCGATCAACCCGGACAGGGCACCCAACGTCTACCGGAGAAGCCTATATACCTTTTGGAAGAGAACGGCTCCTTCCCCGGTCATGATGACCTTCGATTCCTCTAAGAAAGACGTTTGCATGGTCCGTCGCGAACGCACGGACTCCGCTTCGCAATCTCTTGTCCTGCTCAATGGCCCGCAATTCCTGGAAGCAGCCCGGGCAACCGCCCACAAACTGGTTAAGGAATTTGGAAAGGAAAAAGACGAGGAACTTGTGGTTCATGCCTTCCGTCTCCTTACCAGTCGAAACCCTGAAAAAGAGGAGCTCAAGGTTCTCAAGCAATTACTGATTGAACAAAAAGAGGTCTTCTCCGATCCGGCCAAGGCCAAGGAATTCCTCACTGCCAACGCACTCCAAACGGGGGAGTATAAAGCTCCTCTGGATGACCCTACTCATCTCGCAGCCGTCACCACTTTGGTTTCGGCTCTAATGAATTTCGATGCAAGCCTATCCAAAAGATAAAATGAAACCTTCAACCAAATGCACTGGATTCGAATCTCCCATCGGGCTTGGCCGCAGAAACTTTCTCACCCGATTTGGCGGTGGCTTGGGTGGATTGGCTCTCACCAATATGCTCCATGCGGAATCCGGAAACAGCCTGCATCACCCGGCCAAGGCAAAGCGGGTGATTTATTTGTTTCAGTCCGGAGGGCCATCTCAAATCGATCTTTTTGACCACAAGCCTCGACTGAAAGAGGAAACGGGCAAGGAACTGCCCGACTCCGTGCGCAAAGGACAAAGGCTGACCGGCATGTCGGGAAACCAGGCCAGCCTTCCCTTGGTCGGATCCCCCTTCAAGTTTTCACAGCATGGCCAGAGTGGGCAATGGATGAGCGAACTCCTTCCCCACACTGCAAAAGCCGCGGACGACATGTGCATTGTCAACTCCATGTACACCGAGGCGATCAATCATGGTCCGGGGGTGACCTTCATGCAGACAGGCTCTCAATTTCCCGGACGTCCCAGCATGGGGGCATGGCTCTCCTATGGGTTGGGATCGATGAATGACAACCTCCCGAGCTTCGTTACTCTCGTCACTAAAAACAAAGGTGGGCAACCCTTGGTTTCGCGTCTTTGGGGAAGCGGTTTTTTGCCCGGCAAACATGCCGGGACACGTTTTCGGGCCGACAAGGACGCCATTCTTTACCTCAACAGTCCCAAAGGCGTTTCTCCCGGAGGACGAAGGAAGATGCTGGACCGGCTCAAGGAACTCCACGAGATTCAACTGGAAAAGACGGGGGACCCCGGACTGGAAACCCGCATCGCCCAATACGAAATGGGTTTCCGCATGCAATCATCCATCCCTGATGTTACCGATCTTGGCAAGGAACCCGAATCGACCTTCAAGCTGTACGGAGAGGATGCCCGCAAGCCCGGAACCTTTTCCGCCAACTGCCTTCTGGCAAGAAGGCTGGCGGAAAAAGGCGTTCGCTTCATCCAACTGTATCACCCCGGATGGGACCAACATGGCGGACTACCCGGGGGTATCAGAAGACAATGCAAGGAAACCGACCAAGCCTCCTATGCCTTGGTCGCAGACTTGAAGCAACGTGGGTTGCTCAAGGACACCCTAGTCATCTGGGGAGGCGAATTCGGACGGACGAATTATTGCCAAGGAAAGTTCAACGGCTCGAATTTCGGACGAGATCATCACCCACGAAATTACTCGGTTTGGTTTGCGGGGGGAGGCGTAAAGGGCGGACTGACTTACGGGCAATCCGATGAATACTCATACAGCGTCGCCGAAAACGGGGTACACGTTCATGATTTCCATGCCACTATCTTGCATTTGCTAGGCATCGACCATGAACGGTTAACGTTCAAATACCAGGGCCGGCATTTCAGGCTGACCGACGTTCATGGACACGCCGTAAAACCAATCATCGCCTGAAGAAGATTGGCGCTTTTGTAATAAAGCTTGGGGTTACCGAATAAAAAAACCGTTTTTCGACCGCTTGGCCAAAAATTTCATTGGAGAAAGACTATATTATGGTCATGATTGCCTTCCGCCCGCACACCGCAAACAAACTAATCTGATCATGATTCAAAAAATCATCCGCACCCTTTTCCCTTTTGTTTTGCTCATCGCATTACTCTCGACCCTTCATGGCTCGCTCGAACTGAAAGAAGGAGACCGTATCACGCTCGTTGGAGCCGGCATGGGTTCCCGCATGATCCACTACGGCCATTTTGAGACGGAATTGCACCTGAGGTTTCCTACCTTGAAACTGACCATCCGCAATCTATGCGATGAAGGCAATACACCCGGATTCAGACCACATCCCGGAAGAGGTCAAGAAGGACAATATGCCTTTCCCGGAGCCAAAGAGTTGATCAGTAAAAAACTACAGGCAAGCTCTGGCCCCAAAGGACACTTCGAATCCCCCGACCAATGGCTCTCGCGTCTTGAGACAGACGTCGTCCTTGCCTTCTTCGGCTTCAACTCTTCCTTTGACGGTCGACGCGAATTGGGGCGTTTCAAGAAGGAACTCGATGCCTTTCTCAAGCATACGCTCGATCAGAAGTACAACGGGCGGAGCGCTCCAAGGCTTGCCCTTGTTTCCCCGACCGCTCTCCAACCGATGGCGGGCGTAACTTCCGGTTCCAGGCAAAATGCCAACCTCATCCTATACGTGGAGGCAATGCGTCAGGTTGCCAAGCAAAACAAGGTTTTGTTCGTCGACGCCTTCAGCCCCTCCAACAATTGGTACGCCGAGGGCAAGCCCCATACTGTGGATGGTGCCCTCCTCAATGACTTGGGCTACCGCAAACTGGCGGGTTTTCTTGCCGACTCGCTTTTCCAGAAGGCAAAACCCGCATCGAAGTTTCGGAACGCCGTGCACAATGCCGTCATGGAAAAGAATTATTTTTGGCTCAATGATTTCAAGGTACCCAATGGCGTCCACGTATACGGTCGCCGTTACAACCCTTTTGGCCCAAAAAACTATCCCTACGAACTCAAGAAGACCCGTGAATATACCGTAATCCGAGACCGGGCTATCTGGGCCGCGGTCAAAGGCGAGAAATTCGACCTCGCCAAGGAGGATGCCAAGACATCCAAGTTACCCGCCGTCCAGACCAACTACGTACCCAATAACAAGAATGGAAAGAACGGGTATCTCGATTACGTCCCCGGGCCTGAAGCGGAAGGGAAAATCAAAGTAGCCGATGGCTATAAAATCGAATTGTTCGCCGACGAGGAACGTTTTCCCGATTTGGCCAACCCTGTTCAAATGGCCTTCGACAACAAGGGTCGACTTTGGGTCTCGACCATGGCGAGTTATCCGCACTATCGCATCGGCGACCCTCTCCCCAAGGACAAATTGATCATTTTCGAGGATACCGACAACGACGGAAAGGCGGACAAGCAGATTAACTTTGCCGATGACCTGCACATCCCGATCGGATTCGAGATTTCGCACGACGGAGTCTACGTTTCCCAAAGCGGAAGCCTGATCCGCTTGCGCGACACCGATGGGGACGATCGCTATGACGAGCGCGAAGTCATGCTTTCAGGCTTCGACGACCACGATACCCACCATGCCATCTCCGCTTTTTGCGCCGATCCTTCGGGAGCTTTCATCATGTGTGAGGGCGTTTTCCTCCATAGTAACGTCGAATCCGCATTCGGTCCGCAACGGGCAACCAACGGGGGCTTCTACCGTTACAGTCCGCAAAAAAAGACCATCATCCGATACTCCCAGTTTAGCATCCCCAACCCATGGGGGATCGCTTTTGACGACTACGGTCAAGACCTCTTCCTCCACACCTCGGGCACAAGCTTTTCCTGGATGCTCCCCGGCATGGTCAAGGCACGCTACGGGGCCAATATGAAGGCTCCCAGTATCTTGAAGTCCAACCAGGTCCGCCCGACTTCCGGGGTGGAGTTCGTATCCAGCCGGCACTTCCCCGATGAGGTGCAGGGAGATGTTTTGATCAACAACAACATCGGGTTTCTTGGAATCAAACAGCACCGTATGATCGACGAGGATCCAGGGTTCACGACTCAATACCGCCAAGACTTGCTTGTGTCCAAAGACTTGAATTTCCGACCGACCGACCTAGAATTCGCACCGGATGGTTCGCTCTACGTAGTGGATTGGCAGAACGCCTTGATCGGTCATATGCAACACAGCGCCCGTGATCCCAACCGCGATCACGAGCACGGACGGATCTACCGGATCACCTACCCTTCCCGACCCCTCGTCAAACCGGCCGAGATCGACGGAGCCTCCATACCTCAACTTCTTGAAAACCTCAAGCTTCCTGAATACCGCTCGCGCTACCGGACACGGCGCGAGCTCCGCGGGCGAGATTCGGAAGCAGTCGTCAAGGCGACCTTAAAATGGGTAAGCGAATTGCCCAAGGGAGCAAACGAAAGACTCAAACTAGAAGCACTTTGGGTTACTTGGGGTGCCCAAAAAACCGACTTTGGCCTCCTGAGCGAGCTACTCGAATCATCCGATCACCGGATCCGGGCGGCCGCCGTCCGCGTACTGCGTTTTAACATGGACAGGAATCCTTTTTTTAGAAACAGCAAAAAAATGCTCTTGGATGCGGCAAAGGACAAGCATGGCCGAGTACGAATGGAGGCAGTCGTAGCAGCCTCCTTCACGAACAAAAAAACCGGATCGGAAATCCTGACCGCCGCCGAGAGCAAGGAGATTCACAAACAGTACAAAACAACCTACGAATACGCGAAGGGTGTCCTCGAAAATGCGCCCGCTCCCTCCGAAGCCGGCAAAGACAAGGTAAACGCCCCTAAGCATTTGGCGGAAAAAGACGCCAAGCTGTTCGTACAAGGAGCGGAGATTTTCAACCGTGAAGCGCATTGCGTAACCTGTCACCAAGAGAACGGAAAGGGACTGCCCGATTCGGGCCTCCCTCCATTGGTAAAATCTTCTTGGGTAACCGGCGATCCCGACCGACTCATCAAACTCACGCTCAAGGGGTTGATGGGACCGATTGAAGTGAATGGGAGAAAATATCCAGGCCAAGTTCCGATGACTCCGTTCGAGCATTTGCTCAACGACGATGAAATCGCAGCCGTCCTGACTTACACCCGAAACGCTTTCGGAAACAAGGCTAGCGCGATTCAGCAAAGCGACGTGGCAAAAGTCCGCAAGGAAGTGAAGAGCTTTATCGGTTTGTACAAGCCCGAGGATTTGCTCAAGAAACATCCGATCAAATAAATTTTTTCGACTAGGACGTAACCTTTGGGACGGACGAAGTGTATTGGGGTAAACGCACATCAAAGCAACCCATCAAACGAAAAACAAATTGCATATGAAAACCCTTGCTTTCTCACTTGGCTTGATTGCTATTCCCTTCGCTTTTCTTTCAGCTTCGCCTCCGAACTTCAAGCAGGTCTCCAAGCAGGCCAATTGGGTCGCCCACATTGACTTCCAATCCATTCTCAAATCGAAGATCGGATCCCACATTTTTTCGGAGATCAAGAAAGATCCAAATGTTGCGCAACAGATCGCCGGGATTAAGGCTGCTTTGGGTATAGACATCGAAAACCTTGGGTCCGCGACCGCCTATGGTTCGGGCAAGGAAGATGAAGCGGTCATCCTGGCCAAAGGCGGAATCAATTCTTCGCAAATCGAGGGATTCGCATCCTTGAACGAAAACATTCAGGTACAGGAAAGAGGAAATCAAACTCTATACTCCTTCAAGAAGGGCGCCTTTTGCAAGCTTGGCCCCGATTCCGTCATCATGGGGAGCAACATGAAATTGCTTGGTCATGGACTCGACGTCCTTTCAGGAAAGAGTCCTGCTCAATCCGAAAAAAGAATGACTTCCCTCCTTGCCGAGATGGTCGACCAACCAATGGCTTTGATGACCATGCATTTGACCAAGGTTATGACCGAGCAAGAGCGGAGTTTGTCAGTCCCGGAGGCCGCCCTCCTGAAAAAAACCGGCTTGATGGGTTTCGCTCTCGGGGAAAGCGGTCAATCCATGCGGATGGCAATGGTGATGCAGGCTGAAAACGAAGAAACAGCGGTGCATCTCGAAAACATCCTGCGCGGTGCCTCGAGTCTAATGGCCTTGGGAACCGATATTCAAATCCAACCGGAGCTCGACGAAATTCTGCCCAAGATGAAAAGCTCCGTTTCCCGCACTAAGAAAAACGTCGGCATGATGATCGAAGTCGAAACGGATCTCCTGCTCGAAAAGATCTCCGAAGAGATGCAAAGAAGAGCGGCCAAGCAGAGTATATCGAATCAAGATTCCCTGCCCCGGTAAACAAATCTGCAACACCTTTGATTTCCACAATTACCAAGACTTCCTCAGCCCCCGCTTCCTCCGTCTCGGATGAAGATCTCGGCAAACTTGCCCGGTCAGGCCAAATCGAAGCCTTTGACGAGCTGGTCTGCAGGCATTGGCCGGGAATCCGCCGGTTCCTGCTCGGCTACCTTCCGAACGGATCGGCTGAGGACGTTGCTCAGGAGACTTTTCTGCGGGCGTACCGGAAGATCGAGCAATATGATGGCAACCGACCGTTCCTCCCCTGGCTCTTCACCATTGCGCGACGCCTCGCTCTCAATGAAATCCGAAGCAAAAGCCGCAAGAAAGAAGTTTCCCTCCCAAGTCATCCGCCCGAAGAAACCCTTGACGAGAAACCGGCTTCCTTCGGTCCGCTCTGGCAATTGGCCAAGAAACGTCTGTCTGCCGACTCCTATGCCGTTTTGCGGCTTCATTATGCGGAAGACCTTTCCATTGAGGAAGTATCCAAGGTTGTGGGAAAAGGGAAAACCGCTACCAAAGTCATGCTTCACCGGGCCCGGCGGAAGCTTTCCAAATACTCTGACCAATTGAAAGACAACTATGAAAACCCTTCTTGAAATTCTAGGAATCCGCTCCATGAGCGAAAAGGAAGAGAAGCTCTTGCAAGACCTTCGAGACGAAGCGCTCAAGGAAAAGGCCGGCGACGAGCTTTCCGAATCAAACGAAGAGGGAATTGGGGGCGTGCTCATTGCCCTGCGCGAAGAAAGAACCGAAGAGAGAAATTCTCCGACGAAAAGTGAAAAATCAGTCATGTCTCCAGCTTGGACGATTGGGTTCGCATCTGTCATCTGCATTTTTTCATTCTCTTTTTTGATTAAAAACAACCCGCCTTCCACACCCATACCCCTGACTTCCTCAAGTCAAAACCAGAGCACACCCGAATTCGCAAAAGAAGGATTCTTTTTGGATCCGTCCGCCCTTACGGACGCCTTGCCCCTGCCCTCGGACGATTGGGTTGAAAACCTAAACGCCGAGCAGCTTCATGCCTCCCTGCCGATCCGCTCAATCGCTACGATTTACGAGGAGTTGTCAACCCCCAGCACCCTCTCCGACTTTGAGTTCCCGGCCTTTTCGGATTCCACCTTGATGCTCTATCAAGAAGAAGGACTTAAGATCAAAAGAGACCTGACCAACGGCTTGGGTTTTCTGCTCGAAGCTCTCCCTTCCTTCGACTTCCAAATCGAGGGATAATTCCGGATCGGCTTTGTCCGCCGTGAAATTTTCGTCTTCCTTTTTTGCCCGCGCAATGTTTTGCATAGGTTAGACATGACTGACCTTTCCGACTTCGATGCACCCAAAAGACCTTGGCTGGGGCTCCTCATTCCGGCCCTTGTCGTTTTGGCCTTTGCCGGATTCTATTGGTTCATAAGTTCCAACGGTGGGTCGCCTTACCTAGACAGCCCCTCCATCCAGACAACAGATGGAACGACGAGACAAGGACTTGTCAAAGGCCAGACCTACTACCTCTTTGCTTCGGAAATCGAACTTTATCCGACTAACTTGGAGAACGATCCGTGGGATGGTGGAGAAAACGGACCTGACATCAGGTACCGGATTCTCTGGCAAGGGAACAAAGTGTTCGAAAGCGAGGAAAAGGACGATGCCCTGATCGCAGACTGGTCGGGGTTGTCATTGGATTTGGAATGGGGTGACCTGATGGGAAAGACAATTTCGCCGGACGAGGCGATCAAGGCGGCAAGAATCCGCTACGAGAAAGGAGGAGTGGTCGAGATCGTTGTCGAGGATGACGATTTGACGGACGACGATGATGCAGGCCGTGCAGAAATCGAGCTCGACGACCTCATGATCGGAAAAAACGAGATCAAACTTAAGAAGACTTCGATCAACGCGGTTCGCAGGATTAATTTGCGAGCCCTCCCCCATGGCTCCGCGCTGAAGGATTTGGTTGAGCTGATGAAGTGACTTGATTGCGACATGTCAGGCCCCCGCATACTCATCCTGGCCTCTTGCGGTTTTTTGGGGATAGGCTTGCTTGCCCCAACCCTTACGATTGAACCGAGAGCAGGTCAGTTCACCTGGTTGGTCGAACTGTGGGACGAAGAAGCGACAAAGCCCGTCACCTACTCGATATTCGGAGCGATTCGCGACCTCTACCTGATGAACAATTTCTTTCTCGCCCTTGTCCTCGGGCTCTTTTCGATCCTGTTCCCCATTTTCAAGCTTTCGCTTTACTGGTTGGTCACCGACCGCCATCCGAACTCCGGATCCGTTCGATCCCTTCTGAAATGGACGGACCGGTTAAGCAAATTCTCAATGGTCGAAGTCCTTTTTCTCGCCCTCCTGATTCTCACCGTAAAGACCTTGCCGGGAGGATCCGAAGCCAAGATCGAGTGGGGAGCCTATGCATTCGTGACCTCAGCCATAGGGGCAATGCTCGTTCCCTTGCTTGCGGAAAGACCGAAAAAGTAAAATCTTCAAGGGCATTCCAATCTTTTTCCTTTTTTATAATGGATGAGTCTCATGCAATTAGGGTAACATAACGATATGAAAACTATTTGCTTTACTCATCAGGGTCTCGATCCTTATTCCTATACTCTCACCAAATTACTTTTTCCTCCAATAGATTCCCCCCAAAAAACCACTAATGATCGACTACTGGCTTCATTTGACACCTACGATGAAGATGTTTGTAGGAATAGGGACGGTTTCCAGTGCCGTTCTGACCCTGCAAATGGTCCTTGCGATGTTCGGAGGAGATATGGATGGATTGGAAACGGACGTGGACATTCCCGATGCAGGCGAAGGCGGAGCCTCCGGAATCTTGTCCATTCGGACGATCGGGGCCTTTTTCACGGGCTTCGGTTGGTCGGGAGCGGCCATGCTACAAGCTGGTTACGGAACCGGCGCCGCAACTTTCGTTGGCATCGTGGTCGGTTCGATCTTCATGGCCTTGATCTTCTATTTGATGACCTACCTTCACAGTTTGCGTCAGGAAGGCACGATCAACTACGCAAATGCCGTTGGAAAAATCGGTTCGGTATACCTGCCAATTCCGCCTCATCGCAAAGGAATCGGCCAGGTCGAAGTCTTGGTCCAGGGCAGGTTGAAAATCGTTCAAGCCATTACGGACAACGACAAGAAGATCGGCAACCGCGTAGCCGTCCGGGTTACCGAACTCGTGGACACGCAAACCATTCTCGTAGAACCTCTTGAAAACGAATCCCCGAAGGAATCGTAAATCAACTTTAACTCAACCACTTTTACCAACCTCTCACAAACCAAAGGCAAAACATGGACTTCATCGTAATATTAATCATCTCCCTGATCGTTGTAGGGCTCGGAACCGTATTCTTTTGGATTCAGCGCTATAAAAGGTGCCCCTCCGATAAGATTCTTGTCATATACGGTAAAACCCAAGGCGGACGGTCTTCCCGATGCGTGCATGGTGGGGCAGCCTTCGTTTGGCCTGTACTCCAAGACTTCCAATGGCTCGATCTGACCCCCATCCCCATCGACATTGAGCTGGTCGGCGCCCTTTCGAAACAGAACATCCGGGTCAGTACGCCTTCCACTTTCACCGTTGGTATTTCCACAGAACGCGGCGTCATGGAAAATGCAGCGGAGCGTTTGCTCGGGCTCAACATGAGCGCGATCCAAAACCAGGCCAGTGATATTATCTTCGGTCAAATGCGGGTTGTTATCGCGACCATGGATATTGAGGAAGTCAATGCCAACCGGGATCTGTTGATCGAGAAAATCACCAACGGGGTTGAGGTTGAGCTTAAGAAAGTCGGTCTCAAGTTGATCAACGTCAACATCAAGGACATTACCGATGAGTCCGGTTATATCGACGCACTGGGTAAAGAAGCATCCGCTCGAGCCATCAATGAGGCGAAGGTAAGTGTAGCCGAACGTGAAAGAGACGGCGAAATTGGCTCCGCTCAAGCCGAACGCGAACGGAGAATTGAAGTTTCCAGCGCCCAAGCAACTGCAACCGAAGGGGAAAACTTGGCTAAAATCAAGGTCGCTCAGTCCGATGCTCAACGCCGCGAACAAGAAGCGGAAGCCGAAAGACTTGCCGTTGCCGCGGAGAAGGTAAAATCAGCCGAAGCCTTTAAGGAAGCCTATGCAGCCGAAACCCAAGCTGAAAGAGCTCGGGCCGATCGCGAACAAGCCAGCCAGCACGCTAATATTGTGATTCCCGCTGAGATCGAGAAAATGAAGATCGAAACCCTGGCCGAGGCGGACGCTGAAAAGATCCGTAGGCTCAAGAAGGGGGAAGCGGATGGTATCCAATCGTTGATGGAGGCGGAAGCGAAGGGAACCTTGGCCGCCCTGCAAAGCAAGGCGGAAGGTTTCGACCGGATCGTACAGGCCGCGGGAGGCGCAGATCTCGCAAGCACGCTCTTGGTAACCGAACAACTTCCTCAATTGGTAGCGGAACAGGTAAAGGCCATCGCCAATCTCAAGATCGATTCGGTCACCGTCTGGGACTCTGGAAAAGGAGTAGGTGGAAAGAACGATACCGCAAATTTCGTTTCAGGCCTGGTCGGCGCCCTTCCCCCGCTTCATCAAATCACGAAGAACGTCGGGATCGAGCTACCTGAATTCCTTGGCAAATTGTCCGACAATCCAGCGGAGGCCGCTAGATTGCTTGAACAAGGTAAGAAGGCCGAAGAGGCTAAAAAAAAAGAGTAACGCCTAAAGTCAGTCCGCCCTCGCAACCATCAGAGCCGACCGGGCAAGGTGGTGAAGACACCGATGCAGTCGAGGCCTTGATCAGGGAAAACCTCAACTCGATCAAAAGCTTTGACGAGAACAAGGATAAACGCATTGACGAGTCCGAACTCAAAAACGCAACGGACGTAGCGAAGGAGTGGGCCAAGTTGGCCAAGCAGGGCAAGGACGGTTGGGTTTACTACGGCAAGGAAGGCCAAGTCGGACCAAAAGACTGGCAGACAATCGAAGCCATTGCTCAAAAGCACCCCGGAGTGTTTATTTCTCGCACTAGCTCGAAATATTGGTTGCCCGCAAAGATCGTTTCATTCGCGATCGAACAAGCCTAACTCTAGAGACAAAAAGACCTAAGTTATCCCCTGCTGTCTCTTGCGGAAGCTCAAGGGCGTCATGCTCATCATCTTCTTGAAGCTTCGGGTAAAGTGGGCATGGTCGTGAAATCCGCACTCCTTCGAAATCCGGGCAATCGGACGGGCGGTGAAAGTCAATAACCTGGCCGCTGAATCGACCCGTAATCTCAACAGATACTGCCTCGGGGACGAACCCAAACCTCGCCGGAACCGACGTTCGAATTGGCTAACCGACATTCCTGCAATCTTGGCTAGTTCAGGAGTATTAATCGGTTCGTTGAAATTCTTCTTCAGGTACTCGAGAGCCTCGGCAAATTGATCGGCAGTGCCCGAACGTCCACTCAATCGGTCGACTTCGCGCGAAAAGCCAGCCAACCCGATCACCTCCCCTTTATCGTTTCGCAAGGGAATCTTGCTCGTAACAACCATCCGGTCAGATCCCGGATAGGGATAAGGTTGGATTCGGTTCTCGATCGGCTGACCGCTTTCCATAACTGCGAAATCGTCCGAACGAAAAGCATCTGCGCTCTCTTCAGGAAAATAATCGTGATCGGTCTTCCCCAGAGCATCCTCCTCCTGAGACACACCCAAATATTCGCAAGTCTTGCGATTGAGCGCAACAAAACGACTCTCCTTGTCCTTTAGGTAAAAAGCGATTTCGGGCAAAAGGTCGAAAACCTTTATTATTTGGTTGTCATGGGTAAGGCTCTTGAAAAATTCCTCCCTGATGCTTGCATCTGCCATTGCTGAAAACTACAAGAAAACCTTTACCAGTTGCAAGACTTTGCTCCACCGGGCGGCTTAGAAAAGCCATGAACTTTCGGTTCTCAGCGCATGGGTATTGAGAGACGCCTGCTCATGCCGGCGCCTTAAGTGCCTGGAACAGGATGAAAACGAGATTTTTTGCGATAATCCAAGGGAGTCATCCCCTTGATCTTCCTGAATCTGCGATTGAAATTCGAAAGGTTAGAGAAGCCGACTGCAAAACAAATCTCAACAACCGTCTTGTCCGATTGCTGAAGAAGCCAGCAAGCTTGGCTGATTCTAAGTTCATTAAGAAAGACGATGAAACTTCTTCCCGTAGCCTTCTTGAAAAATCGACTGAATGACTCGGGAGAAATGCCGAAAAACTTGGCAATCTCCGTAAGCCGAAGCTCTTCTGATTGATGCTTGTAGATGTAGCTTAAGACCTCGTTGAGGCGGCCTTCCCGACTCAAGTTAAGCAAGGGCGAATAGGCAACCCCAGCCAAGTATTCGATTTCTTCACAGTTGGAAAGAAAATCGAGTAGTTCGATGAATAAAACAATGCGACGGGGGCCGTTCAATCCATTCAGTTCTTCCAACATCCGAGCCCCTCGCCTAGCGGATTCTTCGAGAAAGCGGATCCCCCTCATCGAGCGTTCGATCAAATCCGCAATTCCTTTTGTTTCCTCCATTTGGTCGAGCTTTTGGCCTAGACAATCCACACCAAACTGAAGCACGCTTGCCCGGGCCCAGCTTTTGGATCGGCTATCCCCAGAATCGTTTACGTAAACATGCGGAAGATTCGGCCCATGCAAAACCAAGTCTCCCTCCTCAAAAGAACCTACGTGGTCACCAACCACCCTGCGACCGCAGCTGGAGGAGACGTATGTCAACTCGACCTCCGGATGATAGTGAAAAGGGGCATCAAAGAATGGATGCCTTATTCTTTTCAAAAGAAAGACACTCCGGTCCATTGACGCAATTTTTTCTACGATTGGTTTCAACGGCATTACAAAGTTATATTTTGATACCGATATCAACCTTAAATGTTAAAATAGTATTACTTTTTCAGGAAAAAGTAGTAGATGAAGCGAGAAAGCGAAGCTATAATATCGCACTTCAAATTAAGCGTGAACTATACATACAAGTCTTCCTTTCATAATCTGCGTTCCGGTTACCGGCACTGGATTTTTCTTCTTTCCCTGCCCTTCGCCTCAAGCTTAGCCGGTGAAATCTCCTTTAACCGGGATATTCGCCCCATTCTGTCCGCCAATTGCTTTTCCTGCCACGGTCCTGACAAAAAAGCCCGCAAAGCAAAGTTGCGACTGGACACGCAGGAAGGCGCCTTGTTCGATCTCGGGGGTTATCGGGCCCTCGAACCGGGCAAAGCGGACGACAGCGAACTCATCCTGCGGGTCGAGAGCAATGACCCCGATGAGGTTATGCCCCCTCCGGACAGCGGTCATGAACTCACCGAAAATGATCGAAAAGTACTTAGACAATGGGTAAACGCCGGCGGCAAATACGAGACTCACTGGTCTTTCAAACGCCCAGTGAAAGCCCCTTTGCCCAAAACAAACAGGACGGATTGGCCTTTGCTTCCTCTGGATCACTTTATCCTAAGTAAACTTGAGTCCAATGGAATGAAACCATCCCGTGACTTGGATCGTCATCGCTGGATTCGCCGCGTATCACTCGACCTGACCGGTCTTCCGCCAACACCAGAGGACGCCGATTCCTTTGCCGCAGACAAGGGAGAAGATGCCTATGAAAAGGTGGTGGACCGATTGCTATCGTCCAATACTTATGGCGAACATTGGGCCCGCATGTGGCTCGACCTAGCTCGTTTTGCCGACACCAAAGGATACGAAAAAGACCGGCACCGTGACGTCTGGAGATACCGGGATTGGGTAATCGACGCCTTCAACAAGGATATGCCTTTCGATCAGTTTACCACCGAACAGCTGGCTGGTGATTTGTTACCCGAACCAACTGCAGGGCAAATGCTCGCAACGGCCTTTCATCGCAACACCATGGAAAACGATGAGGGAGGTACCGACAACGAAGAGTTCCGCGTCGCAGCGGTGAAGGACCGGGTAGACACAACGGTTCAGGTTTGGATGGGACTGACGATGGGTTGCGCCAAATGCCATTCCCACAAGTATGATCCGATAAGCATCGAGGACTATTACTCCTTCTATGCCATCTTCAACCAAACCGAGGATGCCGACCAGGTAACCCCGGTCATGCCCTTTCCAACCGCGGATCAAAGCATTGGGATGAAGGAACTGGAAGACGAGATTGACAGCCTCAAAGAACGGATCAAATCAAAGCCCGATGGATTTTCCGAAGCGCTTGCCAAGTGGAAGAAGCAACTTGAAAAAAACCCACTTTGGACACCACTCAGGCTATTGAAAATGGAATCGAAAGGGAAGGTCACCCTCAGTCAGTCAAAAAACGGAACCCTGAGCGTGAACAAGGAAAACCCCGAAAAGGATACTTGGATCCTGACCCTAAGGGTTCCGGAAGGAAAACCTCTCAGGGCAATCCGCATCGATGCCTTACCCAAGAAGAAAGGGGGGGAATGGAAGGACAAAAACGTGGCCCTGCGCGAGTTGACCGTTGAATGGATCGAGGTCGGAAAGCCACCCGTTCCCCTTACTTTGAAAAACCCCAGAGCCGATTTCTCTCAACGGGGCTGGGAGGTAGCCAAGGCGATTGACGGAAAGACCAATGCAGGATGGGCCTTCTCCCCCAAAGCATCGGAACGGCACGTCGCCATCTTCGATTTTGCAAATCCGGTTTCGGGCGGTCGCCTCAAGGTAACGCTCGAGCAGGAGTATGGGCAGGGTCTGCTTTTTGAAAAATTCAGGATATCCGCCAGCACTCATTTGACCAAATGGCTGACTCCTCAAGTGGATCTCACGCGTGGCCTCAACCAGCTTTTCGAGAAGGTGGAATTTCCACAAACCCGCAAACTGCATACGCAACTGGAATCTCTCAACCAGAGGTTGGGAAAGCTCAAAAACGGACTTACCAAGATTCCGATCATGCGCGAGCGTCCTCCCTCCCGGCATCGGGAAAACCGTATCCATAATCGGGGAAACTTTCTCGATCAAGGAGATAAGGTCCAACCCCACGTCCCGAAGGTGTTTGGCCAATTGCCGAAGGACGCAAAAGCGAATCGGCTAGGCGTTTCTCATTGGCTGATGCAACCGGAGAACCCCTTGACCGCTCGGGTCATGGTGAATCGGGTCTGGGCACGATTGTTCGGCAAAGGTCTCGTTGAAACCGAGGAGGACTTCGGCTCCCAGGGACTCATGCCCTCGCACCCTCAGCTTCTTGATTGGCTTGCCATCGACTACCGGGAAAACGGTTGGTCACTGAAGAAAATGCTCCGCACGATCGTACTCTCCAGAACCTATCGGCAAAGCTCCTTCCTGAGCCCGCAATCCCTTGCCTCGGATCCGGTGAACCGGTTTCTCGGTCGAGGTCCCAGGTTTCGCTTGTCCGCCGAGGTCCTGCGAGATCAATCCCTTTTTGCCTCAGGGCTACTTACCAGGGAAATCGGTGGACCTTCAGTCATGCCTCCCCAACCACCCGGAGTTTGGAAATCTACCTACAGCGGAGAAAAATGGAAAAACGCAACCGGTCCGGACCGTTACCGCCGGGCCCTTTACACTTACTTGAAGCGCACGAGCCCCCATCCTGCCATGATCACTTTCGATGCGGGCTCCGGCGAGGTTTGTCAAATCCGTAGAATCCGCACCAACACACCTCTCCAAGCGCTCATCACTCTGAATGACGAGGCCTATGTGGAAGCGAGCGGAGCCCTCGCCACCCTTATGCTGAAATCTTCGGACGTGCTCGCCCAACAAATCACCTTTGGGTTCAGGAAAACTCTGATCCGCAAGCCGGATTCCGAGGAGCTCAAAAGGCTGATCGAACTCTACCGTCAACTCGAACCGGAGTTTTCCAAGAAAGAGGACTTTCTGGCCTCCGCCAAACTGAAGACGGGCGATCCTGCCATGGTTGCTCTTGCCAGCGTGTTGCTCAACTTGGATGAAACCCTTATGAAGCCTTGATCCCATGAATTTGCCCAACAGCCTGCAAAATACCCAAGCCATCACTAGGCGCCATTTTTTCGGACAGACCGGGCTAGGTTTCGGATCCATCGCCCTGAGCCAGCTTTTGGCCAATAACGGTCATGCGGCGAAGCAAAAGGGATTCCGTATTCCCGCCAAGGCGAAATCGATCATTTACCTGCACATGGCCGGATCTCCCTCGCAGATCGATCTCTTCGAAAACAAACCCGCCTTGACCAAGTTCCATGGAAAGGATTGTCCGAAGGAATACCTGGAGGGTAAACGCTTCGCCTTCATCAAGGGCACCCCCAAGATGATGGGTCCGGTTTTTGACTACAAGAAACATGGGCAGAGCGGACAATGGGTGAGCGAACTCATGCCCGGCCTAAGCTCGGTGATCGATGACGTTTGCATGATCCGCTCCATGCACACCGAACAGTTCAACCATTCCCCCGCCCAGCTCCTCCTCCAAACGGGCAATTCCCTCCTGGGCTATCCCTCGATGGGCTCATGGATAACCTACGGTCTGGGGAGCTCGAATGAAAACCTGCCCGGCTTCGTAGTCCTCGCATCCGGCGGCAAGACGCCCAGCGCAGGCAAGTCCCTCTGGGGCTCCGGCTTCCTCCCTACCCTCTATCAAGGCGTACAATGCCGCACGGACGGAGGGGATCCGATCCTTTATCTTTCCGACCCCAAGGGACTGAGCCGCAAAGCCCGTCGCAAAACGCTCGATGCCATCCGGGACCTCAATGAATACCAGCACAAGCACGTGGGTGACCCGGAAACCCTGACACGGATTTCCCAATACGAACTGGCCTTCCGCATGCAAATGTCCGTTCCCGAAGTAATGGACTTGAAAAAGGAACCCGAACACGTGCTCAAGCTGTACGGGGCCAAGCCCGGTCACGTTTCCGAATCCGAATCGGCGGCAGACCCACGCCGCCTCTACAAAGGCAACGATCCGACCTTTGCCAATAACTGCCTCTTGGCCCGACGCTTGGTCGAGAATGGGGTTCGCTTCGTCCAACTCTACGACTGGGGATGGGATCATCACGGTTCCTCTCCGGGGGAATCGATCGACGAAACCCTCCCCATAAAATGCCAACAAATCGACCGTGCCATTGCCGGGCTTATAACCGATCTCAAACAGCGTGGCCTTTTTGAAGAAACCTTGATCGTATGGGGGGGGGAATTCGGCCGTACGCCAATGATGCAAAACAACAGAAACTCGACCCTCAAAAAAGGCTTCTACGGTCGCGACCACCACCCGCACGCTTTTACCATGTGGATGGCCGGAGCCGGCATCAAGCCGGGGGCCTACGGCCAAACGGACGACATCGGCTATTACATTGCCGAGAACCCGGTCGGAATCCGCGACCTCCAGTCCACCATCCTTCATCAAATCGGTCTCGATCCTCATCGTTTCAGCTTTGCCTATCAAGGTCTCAACCAGAGGCTCATTGGTCCGACCGAGGAAGGGAAAGTCATCAAGGGCATCCTCGCCTGAAGCCCTGCGTTTTTTTTGATTATTGGACATATGATCAAGACTCCAGTGAACGGGCTTACCCTACCCTGGCGCTTCCTCCTGCCTTTTTTCTGCCTAGGAATTCTCCCATGTTCATATTCAACCCCCGACAAGGAAAGCCTCTTCCCCGTATCCCCTAGCCCGCAAAAGCTAAGCCCTCTCATGGAAAGGGAGCTTCGAGGCTGCTTTGATTTCTTTTGGAAAGAATGGAACTCCGACCCAAAGAGTCCGACCTATGGGATGACGAACGGCGATTATATTGGAATCCACAATTACGTTCCCTTGGCAATCGAGGAACAAGGGTTCTACTTCACCGCCATCATAATCGGCGTGGAACGGGGATGGATTTCCAGGGAAGAGGGTGAGAAACGAATCCTCATTACCCTCAAGACCCTTAGAAAACTGAAGCGTATCAATGGATTCTGGTACCACTTTATCGACCCCGATACCGGCAAAAGAGGTTGGAAGGATTCGCATAACATCGAGCTTAGCAACGCCTCTGCGGGAACAATGCTTTTGGGAGCCTTGGCCGCTGCGGAATATTTTGGCGGAGAGATCCAAAAGCTTACCAACGAGCTGTACGCTCAGATGAATTGGAAATGGTTCACCAACCCGGAAACCAAACATCCCTACCTTGCCTGTTATCCGGAGGATCTCCCGAAGAAAGTTCCTCATGGAATCAACAAAGATGGAATGTTCGGTGGATGGTCCGCCTACAGTGAACATATTTTTCTCTATATTTTGGCAGCCGGTTCTCCCAATCCGGACTTCGCCACGGGGGCGGATTCCTACTATGCGATGAAAACCTACAAAGGTAGCTACAAGGGCGAAACCTTCATCTTTTGCGGATCGGGCGCCGCCTTCACCTACCAATGGACGCATGCATTCATCGACTTCCGTAACCTTCGAGACAAATTGGATCGAAATTGGTTTGATAATTCCCGCCACGCCGCCCTGGCCGCTAGGCAATACGCAATCGACAATGCTCACCGCATCAAGGGCCTCGGTCCTAACTCGTGGGGCATGTCCGCATCCATAAGTCCGTCTACCGGATACAGCGGGTTCTACGGCTCCCATCCGATTGGCCATGGACACAAGCTTTTGGAGGATGGAACGGTGGCGCCCTACGGCGCCCTATCCTTCCTCCCCTTTACTCCCATAGAATCGAAAGCCGCCCTCGAGCACATGTACAAGATTCCGGGGTTGGTCGGAAAGTACGGCCTCTACGATGCATACAGTTACGTTACCAAAGCCAAGGGCGACCAGCCTTGGATTGCCAAAAGCTACTTGGGGATCGACAAGGGCTTGGTTCTTTTGATGTTCGAGAATTACTCCACGCAGCTCATTTGGCGCCTGCTTCATCAAAACGCTCATATCCAAAAAGGCTTGAAAGTATTGCAGTTCGAATTGAAAAAGTAACATTACGTTAATCTAAAATGTTTGTCATAAGAAAATTGATCCGGATCGTCTTTCGCATCTCCCTTGTCGGCGGGTGCATCATTTGCTCAGCCTTCGCCGCCCATGCAAAGGAAGTATCCTTTGGCAGAGACGTTTTCCCCATTCTTTCAGACCGGTGCTTCGCATGCCATGGTCCGGATGCTCATGATCGTAAGGCAAAGCTTCGACTGGATTTTGCTGATGGTCCGGACGGCGCGTACCGAACGCATGACGACGTCACTGCCATCAAACCGGGTTCACTCGAGGACAGCGAACTGTGGTACCGGATCACCACGGATGATCCGGATGACCTGATGCCTCCTGCGAAAGCGCACAAGAAACCGCTCACCAAGGAAGAGCAATCAGTCATCAAGCAATGGATCGAAGCAGGCGCCCCCTACGAACGCTTCTGGGCATTCGTCCCGCCCAAGAAACCGAAGACTCCAAAGGTGAAGAACGATTCCTGGAGCAAGCTCCCCATCGACCAGCTTGTTTTGGCCAAGCTCGAGTCCTTAGACATCCAGCCAGCGAACGATGCTGACAAAAGAACTCTGATCAGACGGGTTACCTTCGACTTGACCGGTCTGCCCCCCACTCGGGAGGAAATCAAGGCATTCTTGGGAGACAAACGCCCTGAAGCATACGAGGCTTTGGTCGATCGATTGTTGGCCAGAAAACAATATGGTGAACACATGGCTCGGTACTGGTTGGACTTGGTCCGTTTTGCCGACACCAATGGAATGCACAAGGACTTTTACCGAAATTTCATCGCTTACCGGGATTGGATAATCAGGGCTTTCAATGAAAACTTGGGCTATGACGACTTCGTTCGTTATCAATTGGCAGGTGACTTGTTCTCCGAACCAACCAACGATCAGCTCGTTGCTTCCGGGTTCAACCGTCTTCACCTGATCATTGACCGCGGTACCGCATTGCCCGAGGAGAGCTTCTTCAAGAACGTGCTCGACCGGGTCACGGCGACCGGCACTACCTTCATGGGAATGACCGTTCAGTGCGCGACCTGCCACGACCACAAGTATGATCCTCTAACCCAAAAGGACTTCTATTCCTTGTTCGCTTTTTTCAATAATATCGATGCCGCTCCCGAAACCGGCGGGCGTCCCAAGAATGGCCTCCAACCACCCTTTGTTGCACTGGGATCCCCCGCGCAGAAAAAGATGCTCGCCCAGTTGAACGAACAGCTCGCCGGAAGTGATCAAGCGCTCAAGGCAAAGAAGAAGGAATTGGCTTCCGAAAAGGACGCTGAGAAGAAGAAAGCTCATTCCCAGGAACTCAAATCCCTTACCGCCAAGTATAACGAGGTGAAAGGCAAACGTGACCGACTGGATCGGGAAATTCCCAGGGCAATGGTAATGAAGGAACGCAAGGACATCCGGCCAACGCATATCAGGATAAGGGGGGAATACGACGCTCCCGGGGAATTGGTTACCCGAAACACACCTGAATTCTTGCCCGCCCTCAAGAAAGCCGGAGAAAACGCATCCCGCATGGATCTTGCCGAATGGTTTGTCCAGCCGGGGAACCCCCTCACCGCCCGGGTTGCAGCCAATCGCTTTTGGCAGCAATTCTTCGGAGTCGGTCTGGTAAAGACTTCCGAGGACTTGGGAGCCCAGGGCGAAGTCCCCAGTCATCCCGAGCTACTTGATCACCTGGCTGTTTCCTTCGTAGAATCAGGATGGAAGGTCAAGGCCCTGATCAAGCAAATCGTCCTGACGAAAACCTATCGCCAATCTTCCGTCTCCAAGACCGAGCACTTCGCCAAGGATCCTGAGAATCGAAATTTATCCAGAGGCTCCCGATTCAGAATGGATGCCGAAATGATCCGCGATCAGATTTTGGCCACCAGCGGGTTGCTCGTGAATGCCATGTATGGCAAGAGCGTAAAACCCCCACAACCCGATGGCTTGTGGAAATCCGTCACCATGATAGGCGAACGGTTCAAGCCGGATTCGGGAGACGCAATTTATCGACGCAGTCTCTACACATACTGGAAAAGGGGCATGCCGCCTCCCCAGATGACCATCCTCAATGCCCCCGTCCGTGATGCCTGCATAGCGCGAAGAGAACGTACGAACACTCCATCCCAAGCTCTTTTGCTTCTGAACGAAGCCGAGTACCTGAAAGCGGCTCGCGAGCTTGCCGGGAAAACCTTGCAGACCAAGGACTCGGCGGGAAGATTGGATTTTGCTTACGAGACGGTAACCTCCAAGTTGCCGGATGAAAAGGAACGCAAAGTTCTTTCGGATCTCGTGAGCTCTCTTGAAAAAAACTACATCGAACAGCCGGCTCTGGCGGATGCGGTCTGTCAGGGAGTCGACCTGACGGACGCCAAAAAGAAAGCCCAATTCGCGGCTTGGACCGTACTGGTCAACACTCTCTACAACCTGGATATCACCAAGACCCGTGAATAGCATGAAGGATCCAATCAAAGAACTCGAACTCCTCCAATCGCGACGCGCATTCCTGCTGAATTCCGGGATGGGCTTGGGCACGGCCACCTTTGCATCTTTGTTCTCAAAACATGCACTTGCCGCCAAATCCGACAGTGCGACAAAGCCCAAGGCCAAACGAATCATCTTCCTTTTCATGGCCGGCGCCCCAAGCCAAGTGGACTTGTTCGATCACAAGCCCGAACTGCACAAGCTCTTCAAAACCGAGTTACCCAAATCCATCAGCAAGGGACAGCGTGTAACGGCGATGACCCGGGGGAAGCAACAATTAGTCGCGCCCTCGACCTTCAAGTTCGCTCAAAAGGGAAAGAGCGGAGTCTGGATGAGTGAATTGCTCCCTCACCTTTCCGCATCTGCCGACGACTTGTGCCTCGTTCATTCCTTCAATACGAACGCCATCAATCACGACCCGGGCAAGACTTCCTTTTGTACGGGATCGGAAACCCCGGGCAAACCAAGCATGGGGTCTTGGTTAAGCTATGGCTTGGGATCCTTGAACAAGGACCTCCCGGACTTCGTGGTCCTTCCCTCGGCATTCTGGAGCGGACGGGTGAACGTCCAGGCCCTTTATGCCCGGCTCTGGGGAAGTGGCTTTCTACCATCCAGACATCAAGGAACCTCTTTTCAAACGGTTGGTGATCCCGTACTTTTCCTATCCAACCCCAAGGGCATTGACCGAAAGGTACGGCGGAAAATGCTCGACTCGCTCGCCACCTTGAACCGCAAGCATCTTGCTGAAATCGGGGACCCCGAGATTCAAACAACCATTGCGCAGCAGGAAATGGCTTTTCGCATGCAATCGTCCGTTCCCGAACTGACCGATATTTCCAAGGAACCCAAGGAGGTTTTGGATATGTACGGGCCCGAGGTGAACAAGTTGGGGTCTTATGCAAGGAACTGCCTGCTTGCCCGCCGGATGGCGGAGAGAGACGTTCGGTTCATACAGCTCTTTCATCGGGGTTGGGATCATCATACCAGTTTACCGAAACACATGAGGGGACAATGCAAGGACGTCGACCAACCAACCGCCGCCCTTCTCAAGGACCTCAAGTTACGCGGACTGCTCGATGATACGTTGGTCGTTTTCGTCGGTGAATTCGGACGCACCGTTTACGGCCAAGGGAACATCACCCGGGAAAACTATGGGCGCGACCATCACCCACGTTGTTTCTCGGGTTGGCTCGCAGGCGGAGGAATCAAGGGTGGGATGCACTACGGCAAAACCGATGACTTCAGCTATAACGTAGTCGAAAACCCCGTACACGTCAGGGACCTTCATGCCACCATGCTTCACCTCCTCGGCGTGGATCATCAAAAGCTCATCTTCCCCTTCCAAGGCCTTGATCAAAAACTGACTGGCGTGGAAAAATCCCATGTCGTCAAGGATATCATCGCCTAGAAGAAATATTCCGCGACCGACAAAGCCCCGCACGGACTATCCTCGAAAATGAACGGAAAGCCATGCTGCGCGCCAACACTTGGCCATGCTCATAACGGGCCCTCGAAAGGACCTGCTGCAGACATTTCGCCAACCGCAAACAAGAGTGTGGAAACCAAGGCAATGACCCGGATCCCATCCGGGCCCTTCCGAATGGGAGCGGAAGGATCGGAATGCTGGGCAAGCGACGGCGAAGGCCCTATCCGTGAGATCGAACTGGACGATTTTTGGATCGATCGATGTTGCGTCACCAACTCGGAGTTCGAAACCTTTGCCAAGGAAACCGGATACAAAACCGAGGCGGAAACCTTCGGGTGGTCCATCGTATTCATGGGACAGATTCCAAAGGCCCAGCGAAAGCGCAAGCGTTTCGAGACGGTGGTCGGGATGCATTGGTGGGCAAAAGTCGAAAAAGCCGATTGGCGCAAACCGGGCGGACCGGGCACGAACGTTCGCAAACTGGGAGACCATCCGGTCGTGCACGTCAGTTGGAATGACGCTTGCGCCTATGCCGATTGGGCAGGCAAAAGGCTGCCCACGGAAGCGCAATGGGAAAAATCGGCCCGCGGAGGACTCGATCAAAAACGCTACCCATGGGGGGACGAGTTTACGCCCAAGGGAAAACACCAATGTAATATCTGGCAGGGCAAATTTCCCGAAAACAATACGGGCGAGGACGGGTACTTATGGACCGCCCCGGCGAAAAGTTTTCCGGCCAACGGTTTCGGACTGCACAACGCATCGGGCAACGTTTGGGAATGGACTTCCGATTGGTTCCATCCCACTTGGCGTCAATCGGCCGGAAACAAGAATCCAACCGGCCCCAGTAAAGGAACCGAAAAAGTGATCAAAGGAGGATCCTTTCTGTGTCACGACTCCTACTGTAACCGCTACCGGCCGGGTGCCCGGACAAGGAACACGCCCGACTCGTCTACTTCACATACCGGGTTTCGCCTTGCCTATGACAAAGCCTGAAAAAGACCATTTTCTTCGACAAGCAAGGGTTTGAGGGGATAGAAAACTTTTTGCTCCCTCAATCATTCCAAAAACCATCAGCCAAGATGACATCGAAAACAAACGCCTTGAAACTCTTTCTTTTTCTTTTTTCCGCCTTTGCCTTGCTTGCCAAGGAAACGCAAAAGAAACCAAACATACTGTTCATCTTTACCGACGATCAATCTCACCGGACCGTCAGTTGCTATCCTGAATCCCCCGATTGGGTAAAGACTCCGAACATCGATTCGCTCGCTGACAAAGGGATTCGATTCGCCCATTGCTACATGGGATCCTGGTGCATGGGTTCCCGGGCAACCCTGCTCACCGGACACCAGACCTACGGGGTCAAGTCCATGAGGATGGAAGGAGAATACCCGGGTAGTTCATATGATCATGAGAAATGCCCCTTCTGGCCTGCCGTCTTCAGGAAGAACGGTTACCAAACCGCTCAAGTCGGAAAATGGCACACCGGCACGGACAACGGATTCGGACGGGACTGGGACTTTCAAAAAGTCTGGAACCGCCCCGCCTTCCCGGAAAATGCAGGCAACTACTTCAAGGAACAACTTATTCAGACAAACGGACCCAAGCCCGTCATGACCCAGGGATATTCCACAGACAATTATACCAAGTGGGCCGATGAATACATCCGGGGCGGACACGGGAAGAAGGCGGACAAACCGTTCTACCTTTGGGTGTGTTTCGGAGCCGTCCACGGGCCCTTCACCCCGGCTAAGCGCCACTTCGAGAACTACCCGAATGCGAAAGTGAAAATCCCCGCGGACGTTTATCCACCCCGCAAAGGAAAACCCGAATACTCCCGAAACAAGGAACAATGGATCCCCGGACCCAACGGATTGCCGGTGCTCAAGGCTGGACGGTTCGCGGGTCGAACCGTCACTGGTAAGTTCATTCACGGGACCGACATTCATTCCCTTGAGAGGCAATACAACCAAGGGGTTCTCGCTATCGACGAGGGCGTCGGCAAGCTGGTCAAAGCGCTCAAGGAAACCGGTCAGTACGACAATACCTTGATCGTCTTCGGGGCCGATCAGGGGATAGCCTGGGGACAAAAGGGGTTTCAAATGAAACTGGCTCCTTATGACGGTACCATCCGTGGACCGCTGATCGTCAGCATGCCAAAAAAATTCCCAACGGGCAAAGTCTGTCCCAAACCGGTAGGAGGGGCCGACTTAGTCCCCACCTTCTTCAAGGCCGCCGGGCTTGAACTTCCCTGGAAAATGCACGGACGCGACCTGACTCCCCTTTTGGAGAAACCCGAGCGGAAGGATTGGAAGAGCCCCCTGCTTCTGGCCCACACAGGCATGAGCTTTGGGGAAGACTGCGATGAGGTGATCGACATGAAGGACGACCCCATCTACCAAAAGCAACGCGTTCCCTGGTGGGTCTCGTTGCGCACCGACCGCTACAAGTACATCCGTAATCTCCTGCCTGGAGAAACCGAAGAGTTGTACGACATGAAGAAGGATCCCAATGAATTGATTAACTTGGCGATACAGAACAAGCACCTGAATCTTCTTCGCAAGCTTAGAAAGAAAACGATTTCCGAACTCGCAAGAACGGACTGTGCCTTCGCCAAGAAAATGCCCGAAGTGCAAAACCCATAGGCAAAAAAAGCCAGCTCATGAGCGAACGTCTTTTGCCATTTGTCACATTCTTGCTGCTTGGGTTATCCCCAGTTTACGCCAAGCCAAACATACTCTTCATTGCCATCGACGACCTTCGACCCGAACTCGGATGCTTTGGCGGCAAGGAAGTCAGTTCCCCCCATATCGACAAATTGGCTACCGGTGGAATGATCTTTAACCGAGCCTATTGCCAAGTTCCGGTCTGCGGTGCATCGCGGGCAAGCCTGATGACCGGACTTAGGCCCACGGAAAAACGGTTTCTCAAATTCGATACTTATGCCGAAAAGGACGCTCCCGATGCCATGACTCTACCAGAGGCATTCAAGACGAACGGATACCACTGCATTTCCAACGGTAAGATCTTTCACCACAACGACGACACCGCAAAACGGAGTTGGAGCGAGGATCCATGGAAGCCTAGTATGGGCGGAGCCTCTTTTCTCGATCCAAAGTCAAAATCCATGATTGGCGGGCGAAAGAAACGCGGGCCGGTTTTGGAATTCCCCAACGTCACCGACAACGCATACCCGGATGGCCAAATTGCGAACAAGACGATTGCCGATCTCAAGCGCATGAAAAAAAGTGACAAACCCTTCTTTCTAGCCTGTGGGTTCAAGAAGCCCCACCTTCCTTTTTATGCCCCCAAAAAATACTGGGATCTTTACGACCGGGCATCCCTCGAACTTGCGGACAATCGCGAACGCCCGAAGGACGCCCCTTCCGCACTCAGGGGCTCGGGCGAGATCCATAGCTACCATGACCGGGGGATGAAATACAATAGCGAGGAATGGCACCGGTCATGCCTGCATGGGTATTACGCCTGCGTAAGCTACGTCGATGCTCAGATCGGCAAAGTGATGAAAACATTGGACGATTTGGATCTCCGGAAAAATACAATCATTGTTCTTTGGGGAGACCACGGATGGCATCTGGGCGAGCACAATTTCTGGGGCAAGCACAACGTCTTGCACCTCTCGACCCGATCCCCCTTGATCGTCTCCGCTCCCGGGTTCAAGTCCGGACAAGCATGCGAGCGCCTGGTCGAATTCGTCGACCTCTACCCTACCCTTATGGACCTGACCGGCCTCAAGTCGGTCAATGAAGGACTGGAGGGAACGAGCTTCAAGCCCTTGCTTGAGAACCCGCGTTTGAAATGGAAAAGCGCCGCTTTCTCCAAGTTCGGCCCAGCCGAAAGCCTTATCACCCACCAATTCAATTACGCCGAGTTCGATGATGGCCAGAAAATGCTTTTCGATTTGAAGAAGGATCCCGACGAAAACGTCAACTTGGCCGCATCCCCCGAGCACAAGAAGACTCTCAACCGTTTGGCGAAGATGCTAAAGGGTGGATGGAGAGAGGTCTTGCCTCCCGAAACGAGATAGGCCTCGTCCCGAATCGGACAAACCTACACAAGGGCATTTCCTTGTTGCGCCTATTGAGCAAGGGGCTTTGGCTTCCTGAACCCGCAATGAATTTTCGTTGGATCCAGACCCTTTCGCTTTTGCTTCTGAGCGCCCTGTGCGTTGAGGGCGGTGATTGGCCGATGTGGAGACACGACCCCGGCAGAACGGGAGCCACCCCTGAGAGCATGCCGGAGATGCTGAATTTGCAATGGACCTTGAAGCTTCCGCCTCTGGTTCCTGCTTACAAGGATCAGCGCCTCCAGTTCGACAAAGGCTACGAGCCCATTGTGACAAGAGGTAAATTGCTGATCGGTTCTTCATGGACGGATTCAGTAACCGCCTATGATGCCGCCACCGGCGGACAAGCCTGGCGATTCCTGACCGAGGGACCCGTTCGTTTCGCCCCCGTTGCCTTGGACGATCGGGTATTCGTGGGCTCGGACGACGGTTTTCTTTATTGCCTGGAAACGGACACGGGCAAATTGCTCTGGAAATTTAGGGCAGTACCCTCGACCAGAAAGGTATTGGGAAATGGACGGATGATTTCGCTTTGGCCGGTACGGGGTGGCCCGGTTGCGAAAGACGGAAAGGTCTGGTTCGCAGCCGGAGTGTGGCCTACGGAGGGAGTATTCGTCCACTGCCTCGATGCGAAGACCGGAAAATCAATCTGGATAAACGACTCCTGCGGTTTCAAGTACGGAACCCAACCACACAACGCTCAAGCCACCGGCGGGCTTGCTCCCCAAGGTTACTTGTTGCTCGACGGCGAGGACTTGATCGTTCCTTCCAGTGTGGCTTTCCCCGCCCGCTTTGATGCGGCTACCGGCAAACTAAAGGAATTCGAACTTCCTTCTCAAGGCAGGCTGCCCGGCGGATGGTTTGCATCCACTCCCTCCGAAAAAGAACGTCAGCGACTGCAGCGCAGAGGGTTACTCTTTGACAGCGAGGTAAACACCCGCCGCCACGAGGACAAGCAAAGATCAAGCGGACAACCCGGCATACGGTCGACCATAGAGTTGGGTAAAAAAGACTTCAAATTCTCCAATGGGGTAAAGGGCGTGAAGGGAGAAATCCACCAAGCCCTGCTTTCGGAAGGGCGGCTTTTCGTCGTCACTTTGAAAGGAGAGATTCATTGTTTGGCAAAGAATCAGAGAACCCCAAAGGTTCATGAACCCAAACCGGACCGAAACCAGGTCATGGAGAAACACCCCTTGGTTTCGGAAATCATTCAAAAGACAAATTTCAGCAAAGGCTACGGATTAGTGCTCGGCATGTCGGAGAAGTGGCTGGAGCTCGTTCGAAGTTCTTCCGCTCAACTTGTCGGGTCAGGCAAACCGGCGGACATTCAAGCCCTTCGTGAAAAAATGGACAAACGCGGTTTCACGGCAGACCGGGTATCGCTGTTCGCAGGCACCGGATCCGAACTGGATTTCCCCCGCTATTTCGCAAGCTTGATCGTAGTCGAGGAAAGCTCGGGAGTCAGTTGGTCCCGGCGCTCGTTGAACAAGGTTTTTTCTTCCCTCAGGCCCTATGGCGGGTCGCTCTGTGTTTTGGGATCGGAAAAATCCCGGGATGCCTTTCGAAAGATGGTGAAGGAATGCGCCTTACCTGGTGCCAGCTTGAGCGAAAGCGCTGGATTTACCTTACTCAAAAAGGAAGGGGCCTTGCCAGGCTCCAGCAATTACCTGGGTGAATGGGCCAAGAGCCCGGACGAAGGCGTGCGCTTCCCCCTCGGCGTATTGTGGTTCGGAGATGAATTGGGTCATTTCAAGCGGTCCCCTCAGCCGAAGTTTGTCGATGGAGTGATGGTCTCGACTCCAAAAAAATGGATGATCGACCAAAACGAGCGTACCCGGAACTCCGATTACCGCCTTATGCCAGCCTTTCTCTCTGACGTCTACACGGGGCGCGTAATGGGTTCGGACGAGGAAACCGAAATTCGCAAAAAGCATGGAAAAGTGGATTTGAAAACCCTTCAACCGAGCCAATACCGACCGCCCAAGCAAGATAATGCCTGGAAGCCCAAGAAGCCAGTCGTAGGCGAACGGATCAATCCTTTGACCGGAGAAAAGGAACCACGCGCCTTCCCCAAGAGTTACGGTTGTGACGGAGGACTCGACTACGGGTATCTCTACACCATGCGTTCCGCTACCGCATCCTATTACGACAAGCGCATAGAGAGCGGAACCATCAACCTGAGCGGTCCGCGCTCCGGTTGTACCAACAGCATCATACCGGCCAACGGCGTGCTAAGCGTCCCCTATTACTACGAAGGTTGCACCTGTAGTTATCCTTTGCCCATGGCCATGGCTTTGGTCTCCATGCCCCAGACTCACGAGCAATGGACGTCCTGGGGAGAAATGCCTCCGGAAAAACTCAACGGCAAGGTTCGCAGAGTGGGCTTGAACTTCGGAGCTCCCGGGGACCGCGTGACTGAAAACGGAACCCTTTGGCTCGATCAGCCCAGCGTGGGCGGTCCCTCCCCCATCCTGCCCATCAAGACGTCACCGGAACAGGTCACCTACCGCTACCATCACTCCCTGCGCGTGGAAGGAGGCGAAGGATGGCCCTGGATCGCCGCTTCCCTCGCAGAAGGGATCGAGAACGTCCGGATCAATGGTCTGACCAAGGGAACCTATTTTCTTCGGCTTACTTTTCTCGAGCCGGACCGGATCGAACTGGGCGAACGCATATTCGACGTCATTCACCAGGGAAAGAAGCTCTTGTCAAAATTCGACGTAGCCAAGGCCGCCGGGGGTGCCATGCGTTCCACGACCGAAACGTTTTCCGGGATTCAGCTGGAGAACTCCCTTGTCCTGAGACTTCGCCCGGTCCGCGGCAAACCCATTCTCAGCGGACTCGAACTGATCCGTTCCGACTTGCCCATGGACGAACCGATCAAGCTCGATAGCCGAAAGCCCCCTTTCAGGCCTTTTATGTAATTGCGGACTGCGCGTCCGCCGGCCTCAGTTTTGCGGAATTTCGTTCAGGGTGTAGTATGCTACGTCATGAAGAAGAGGATGATCCTTACCCTTGAGGCGGATGCCGGGCATCTTCAGTTCGTGCACGTTGCCCTTGACCATGCCCTCGACGGTTAGCCGTACGCTTTTGCCATCCTTGGCAGGAACCGCTTTCTTGACGATGGGAACCGACTTGTCGACCACCGGACTGCCATAGCCCTTCTGGTATATATAGGTGTAGCACTCCATCGCGTAGGACGAAACGTCCGACAAAGTCTTGGAATCCGCAGCCTTGGTGAAGGTTAGCTCGAAACCATCGGGCTTGACCCTCATTTCATGAACTTCGAATGGAACCTTGCCCGTCCAATTGACCCGTTGAAAGGAAAAGGGCTTCTTCCCATGCGATCCCCATCCCCGGTTTGTCCCGCCGGTGAACATGCTTCCGTCCGCGGCAAAGCGGGCCACGATATTACCTGATCCAAAGCCCTTCACGAAGGGAAAGGCGGCGCCCTGGTAAAATCCGTTTACCTTCTCTAGAAATACCCGGTGAATCTTCGAATGGGTCTGTTCGGAGACGAAAAGCTGGTTCGTAAAGGGACCGAATTTTCCTCCCGTCTCGTCGCACTCGATTCCGGCCGGGGAGTTCCCCATCTTTCCATGAGGTAGAACGATCGGAGGAGGAACAAAATCGGGCACCTTTTTGCGCTCGATCTCGATTCTACTTTTGGAAGTTGGATCGGGTGGCTTGGGACCAAGAACGTCGGTCAAAGCGAAGTACTTGTTGCCCACGGGGTTTCCCTGAAACCCACCAGGACGAAGGTGCTTGAGGGAACTCGAACCATTCCACAAGCCTTGGTTGTCGCAATAGAAAACGTCTCCCAAATGATTGAAACCGATTCCACCGGGTGAACGGATACCGTAACCGGTCGGGATGGTCTTTCCATCCGGAGTCACACGCATGCACCAGCCACGGAAAGGGCTCTTGTCATCAGCTCCGCCCGATCCGGTCAGGCAAAGGACGACCCAGATGTCACCGTTCTTGTCGTGCCTGGTACCGAAAGCATACTCGTGGTAATCGCCATTGATTCCCCAGCCATCGCCCAGGGTTTCGAAAACGTCAGCCCGGCCGTCCCCATCGCTATCCTTGATTCGGGAAACTTCGGGGCGCTGGGTCAGGTATAGCCAACCGTCCTTCCATGCGATCCCCAAGACCTCGTGAAGACCACGGGCAAAGAGGGTCCACTTGGGCTCGGGTTCCGGGCCAAAGACGTTCTCGCCCACGAAAATATCCCCGCGCCGTGAGGCAATGGCTACCTTGTTGCCGGGCAGGACGTCGATCCCGCTCACCTCGATCACTTCCCCCTCGGGTAAGGGAATCGTGGTGATTGGATAATAGTCGGCCTCGACCGGAAGCTTGTCCGAATGATTATCCGCAAGAGCAACCGAAAGAGTGAAGACGAGGGAAGACAAAAGAATGGTAAACTTTTTCATGACTAACTTTTTATATACGTTTGGGTTCTATCGGTTATTCGGACCAGGAATAGGTAACCTCAATCTGAGCGCTTCCCCCTTTGAACACGATGGGAACCCGCAGGTCGCCTCCTTGAGCGACGGGCTCTCCACCCTTCACCGAAATGGCAATCTCATCTCCCTCGAATGATTGCCCCTTCTTTTCGAAGCTACCCTGAGCCACCCGGAAATAAAGGTTCTTGGGCGCATCCTTGGCCTTGAGCTTGATGATACGCTTGATCTTTCCGGCGGCGTCTTCGGATGCCCCCGCTATGGGCATCGGCGTATCCTCGACGCTCACCTCGCCCCGCTCGTACTTGAAGGTAGGTCTTTGCATCTTATCCAGGAAGTAGCCCCGGAAGCGCAGATCCTTGGTCCGGTACTCGGCCTTGGGCCAATCGGAATCGGAACTATCAAGAGCCGCAATGGCCACGCCCTCGGGCAGGTTGACCACGGCATCCCCCGCAGGAGGCTGATAGCCCTGCCCTCTTCCGTTCCAATGACGGGCGCCGTCAATAAAGTCTCCCTGCCAGATCATGGCCAGACGCATGTTGTTGGCATCAAAGGCCAAGTTCACGCCCTCATGATAGCCCACTCCGATTGCACGCGGCCCGGCCCCGTTGATAAAGTTACGGTATATGGAAGCCTCGCCCTCAGGAGGCTCGATGAGCATGCCCACGGCTCCTCCGCCTCCGCTTTTAGGAGAAGTCTTGGAAAGAGCCTGCTTTTTGATTCCAGGACCGGACCAGGCAACGGAAAGTTCCTCTCCTCCGCTTTTCTCGAAGAAACGCACCTCGATAAGGTGCTTGCCCGCTTTGAGCTTTACGGAACCTGAGACGGTCTTCACACCGTGAATGCCATCGTTGTTTACCACGAGCTTACCATCGACCAACAGGAGGGATCCGTCATCGGAAGAGGTGGTGAAGGTATATTTGCCTTCCTTGGGGCACTCAATGTCCCCGGTAAAGGAGAAACCGAAGTCATCATTTCTGTCGCGGGGCGAGATATCGAACAAACCACTCGCCAAGACACCCGTTTTCTTGGGTTCCATTTTCGTAAAATCAGGCATCTTGCTCCAGCCTCCGTGATAAAACTTGTAAGTGAGGTTGGTGATGGGGTTGGCCAACTTGCTCACCCCCATAACGCCGTTCATGAGCTGAAAGTGACCGGGGAAGGTACAGATGTAAGGATAATCGCCCTCCTTCTTGGGCGCCCTGAAATAGATCACGGTCTCTTTCTTTGGCTGGACCATTCCAGAACTTGCGAGAATACGAGGATGGCCTGTGGGTTCCCAGTTTTGCTCGACTCCTTTGTCTCCGAGTTTCAAGACCGCATCGATCACCTCCTGTCCACCGTCCCCGCCCTTTTTCTTGCCCGGAGTGCATAGGATCAGGTTATGGGGAAGAGTATCCGGATTCTTGAAGATCAGCTTGACCTTGGCATTCGGCTTTACGCTGAAACTGCGCACGTCGTACTTCATCTGAGCTTCCATCGTACTGATCACGATCTCCTGATCGATTTTTTCAAAGCCCTTGGGGGGCTTGTCGGCGTGAACTTGAAACCCGGTGAGGCCAAGCATGAGGAAAGTGCAAAGTAAGGTGGATCGATTCATGGTTAAAAACCATCAATACCGAACGATATTTCGGGAGGAGGCAATAGAGAATGCGTCCGTCAATGGAAATTCATTTTCAGTCGAGCAAAGAGGTCCTTTCCGAAAAGATTCAAAAGAAGGGGAAATAGAACTCGCGCAAACCCCTGCCCTCCTGACATTCTTATCCCTATGATTTCCCGTGCCATTGCCTCTCTTCTTATTCTTGCTTCAATCTTCTGCGTTAGCAAAGCAAGCGAGGCAAATGAAAAGACAAAGGATCCCGACAACTTCGATTGGTCAAAGGTTGAGACCCAGCCCGAACAAGCCAAGCATATCCTCAAGAGCGTCAATGCCTGGCGGGGAGAGAAGGATAAGAACGGGGGAAAGAAACTACGTGTCGTCTACTTTTATCCCAAGGACCGCAAACCCCTCAAGGAACATACGAAACGCTGGGATGGGATCATGAACGACATTCAGGATTTTTACCGCACCGAGATGAAACGGTTGGGATATGGGAAAGTCGAGTTGGGCCTCGAACGGGAGAACGGGTTGCTCAAGCTACACGAGGTTCGCGGCAACGCCAACGACGACGGTTCCTACACCTACGGCTCAGGTAACAAAATCAGGGGAGAAGTATTCAACGCCCTACAAGCAAAAGGGATCAATCACCGGGAGGAAACCATCCTGATCGTCTGCGGTCTTTCCCGGACCGAGGGGAAAAAAGTCACCATCTATTCCCCCTACTACGGAATGGGAGCCAATCATATCTACGGCCTCTGCTTCACCGCCGACATGGACTGGCTGTCCATCGACGGGCTACGGCCCGATCCAACCAAGACCATTTTGCAAGTCAAGGAACACCGGGGCTACGAACCCTTTACCCTCGCCCGCTTCAACACGACCTACGTCGGCGGGGCCATCCACGAACTCGGGCACGGCATGTCCCTCCCCCACAATCATGCGACCAAGGTTGAGGCCAAGATGGGGACCGCTCTTATGGGGGCGGGCAACTACACCTACCGCAAAGAATGGCGCAACGAAGGAAAAGGCTCCTTCCTCACTCACTCGAGCGCCCTGCGCCTGCTCGTCCATCCCCTCTTCAGCGGCACGACCAAGCAAAGCAAGGAATCACCAAAGGCAAAGTACGGGAAACTCAACGTCTCCCACGCGGACGGGAAGATTCATATCCGTGGAAGGATCGGGTCCACCATTCCTGCGGTGGCCATGATCGCCTACAACGACCGGGAAAACAAGGGACAGCGAGGATACATGGTGAACAAGGACTACGACGCCACGACCTGGACCTCCGTTCTCAGTCCGGACGGTGAATTCCGTATCCGAATCGGTGATCTGCGGGATGGAAACCACCAGATCCGCTTGCTCAGCGTACATGCCAACGGGGCCACCGTGACCAAACGTCTGCACTACACGACGAAAAACGGAACACCCGACTTCACCCGGGCCCGAAAGGAAATCGCGAACGTTTTGGCCAACTGACGAAACTTTTTACTTTCCAACCCGTTTCCCCAAAACAATCAAAACCATGAAAATCATAACCTTCGCCACCACTGTCCTTGCCTTGCTCTTCTCCTCGACCCTTTCGGCCGAGTTCAAGGCGGACAAGGACGTATCTTATGGGCCGCATGAACGCAACGTTTTGGACGTCTACTGGAACACCAAATTCAAAAACGCACCCATCGTATTCACGATTCACGGCGGCGGATTCAAGAACGGGAGCAAGGCCTATTGCAACAAGGACATGATCAAACTCTACATGTCCAAGGGTTGCATCGTGGTCTCCCCCAACTACCGCCTGGTCGGGAAAGGCGAACCCGTAAGCAAGGACGATTGCGCCATGGACACCGCCATGGCCGTGGCCCATATCCAAGCCAATGCCAAGAAATACGGCGGCGACCCAACCAAAATCGTCTCTACGGGAGCTTCAGCCGGTGGCTACATCAGTGCCTGGATTGCCTACCAGAAGAATTGGAAATGGCCCGCCTATGCCAAGCACAAGCCGGAGAAACTCAATATCGTGGGCTGGTTCGGAAACAGTCCCTTCCTTCCGAAAAACCTCATCAATCAAGTTGGCGTCGGCGACCCTCCCGGTTTCGTCATGTACGGAGGGAAGAGAGAACACCCCGCCACCCCCGCCAAACAGGGCCACGACATCCAGGCCGCCCTCAAAAAGAACAAGGTCTGGAGCAAGATGGTCTACATCGACTTCATGGGACACGTGCCCGCCAAACGTATTCTCTTCAGCCCGCAATCACGGAACAAGGAAACCCACGACGCTTACCTCGAGTTCCTCGACATGGTCTGCCACGGCAAAGGAAAGCCAAAGGGCGGCGACGTCATTAAGGTAAAGCCCGCCAAGAAAGAATAAGGGAAGGAGCCGGCTTCCCGCTTATCTCTACTCCAAAAGCAGGGAAACGGGCATGTACTTTTTCCCATTGGTGCCCGGCCATCCTTTGGGATGGAACAAGAGCCCGACCAATTCACCCAGTTTATCGGGGGCATAATCGGCAACAGGAAGAACAACGCTCACCTCATTGCGATCCACCTTGACCCGCTGGTCGGCAAGCGTGGTGAAATGATTCGCTTTAGAATAAAAGTAGAGCCCTTCATCAGCTAAAACAGGTAGCCTCTTGGCATTCTTTACAGTCAGGATCACCTTCTCTCCCTCCCGTTTTGCAACATGCTCCCATCCGTCGAGAACCTGCGGAAGTCGTTGCCGGGCCCCCGCTATATGAGCTCGGCCTGCGATGTCCCACTCCGGGGAGTTAGATGTCTTCAGCTCGAGCGAAAGGTTTTTGAACCCCATATTGCAACATTGCTTGGGTTCCGGTCCACAAACCATCCATACCGCCTTTGCCTTTAGCTCAACCCGTTTCTCAGGGAGAGTTTCGGGAGCGGTAATCTCAACGAGTAGGGTTGCGTCGCTGTTGTACCCGTGGGCATCGTAGGTGACCATTTTCACTTTCTCGGGAGCCTGCCATTGTATGGGACCGGCCTTGAACCCATCGGGAAGACTCCACTTCAGTGAGGTAGCAAGACCAACCGTGCCTGGGTTTTGCCAGTAAGTATGAAAGTCCTTGTCGTGATCAAGAAAAAGGGCCACCGTAAAAGTTTGGCCGGGAGCGACGGTCTTGACCTCCGAAAGCAACCTATGCTTAAGGTAATCCGGTTTGGCTACACCGGAGGCGATCGTTGCGGTGACTGCGAAAAGAAGGGTGCGAAGAAGAATTCTCACTTATCGAAATTTAAATGTTTAAATAAAGAATAACAACTTCAAGTCCAAGGTATTTTGAAGTTTTTGTTTGGATAAAAGAGTTGAAGACGATGGGAGAAAAGAAATAAAAAAAGAAGCTCAAATGCAACCGAAACGATCGTATCGACCTCAATTAGGGATAGCCTTGGTCCTTGCAATCCTACTCCTGGTTTCAGGTGGAATTCGATCGAATGCCGCCGAGCCCGCGTCAGGGAAGAAGTCGGGCCGCGTCAGCCTTACAAAAATCAAGGGGCGTGACTGGTTGCTCACGGCCGAAGGGAGACCCTTCTTCGCGCACGGAATTACCCATGCCGGCAACCAGTTCGCAAAGCTCGATCTCAAAAAATTCTCAGAAGCCTGCAAGGAGCTTGGTTTCAATGCTTATGGATACGGTTGCCCCCAACAGCTCCGCAAAGACATGCCCTATGTTGCCAGTTGGAATCACCTCGTTCCCATTTCGTACTACCGGGGCAAGAATGCCGTCAAGTTCGTCGACGTCTTCGACTCCAAAGTGGAAGCCCGTCTGGAATCCGGCGTAAAAGCCTATTGCCAGATTAACGCCAGCACCTCCCGCAACGTCATCGGTTATTGCTGGACTGACCTCGGTTCATGGCCCTTGGAAAATCCTTCGGGCAAGAACTGGGTCGACTTCATCCGCCAGTTGCCAAAGAACGCAGCCGGTCAAAAAGCCTACCAAGGTTTCCTGCAAACATGGAAAGGCGAAGATACCAAAGCACGCGACCAGGCCTTTCTTCGCCTCATCGCCCGTGAATATTTTCGTATCATCGGAGAAGCTCAACGTAAACATGCCCCCGACCACCTGATATTCGGAGACCGTTTCGCCTTCAACACCCTGGATGAAGACGTCATGAAGGAAATGCTTCCCTATGTGGACGGCATTGCGATCCAACCACCTTTTCATGGTGAATTCCCCAAGAAGAAATTCGACGAAATTCACCAGCTAACCCAAAAGCCCATCCTGATCTGCGACTTCGCGATCCGCTTCAAGGATGGCGAAAAGGACATTCGCAGTTGGAAACCGGCCGCCAATTCCGTGGCCGCCGGAAAAGCTTATGCCGAGTACGTCCAAGCCGCCCTCCAAACCGATTACATAGTCGGCGTCTTTTGGTGCAACCCGGTCGACACTCCAAAGGGCTTCGGCAAGTCCGGCCTCAAGCAGGGTTTCTTCGGCGAAGAAATGGCGGGGAGGCCCGGCCTTCATCAATCCGTAAAAGAGGTAAATTCCCTCCGAGAGGCTCTAACGCCAAAAAAGTGAGATCATCCCTTCCATTCTTGCGGAGTAAAGAAAGGTTAGGCAGAGTAAGATTCTTTTAAAAGAGAACGTTCAGATTACTAAACAGACAGAATCACCATGAAAATAACGTCGCGCAGAGACTTCATCAAAACCTCGGGAGCCGTGAGCAGCTTCTTCATCCTGCCCTCCGGATTGCGGGCCAATTCCCCTAACGGCAAAATTTGCACCGCCCACATCGGGACGGGAGGCAAGGGTCGCGTGGATACGGCTTACCTCGCCAAGCACAAGCACGTTGAGGTGCTTGGGTTATGCGACGTCGACTACAAGCACGGCAAGATCGACACTTGGTCGAAACAATTCAAAAGCGCCACCGCTTATCAAGACTACCGCGAAATGCTGGCCGAACTCGATGACAAGATCGACGTGGTCTCCATCTCCACACCTGACCATACCCACTACCCCGCCACCCTGGCGGCGATGAAGCTCGGCAAGCACGTCTACACCCAAAAACCCCTTACGCACAAGCTATCCGAAGCCCGGCACCTCGCGAAGTTCGCCAAGGAAAAGGGACTTACCACGCAGATGGGAATCCAAAATCAATCCCGGGAGGCCTACCGATTGACCCGTCACTACCTGCGCAAGGGAATTCTCGGCAAGATCAGCAAAGTATACGTCTGGTCCTTCAAGACCTGGGGATACGATGGCGAACCCTTCAAGCAAAAATCCGAAAAACCGGATTCTCTGGACTGGAACCTTTGGCTGGGCACCGCGCCCGTTCATGATTACGTCAGCAAGGTTTATCACCCCGGACAGTGGCGCAAGCTCATAGACTTCGGTTGCGGTACGCTCGGTGACATGGGCATCCATATCTTCGACACCCCCTTCAAGGCTCTGGATCTTAAGGATCCTCTTTGGGTGGAAGCAGAGTGTCGCGAACCCAACGGTTTCGGTCATGCGGAAAAGAACATGGTGCGTTACGGCTTTGCACCGTCCAAATACACCACCGATGACTTTACCTTCACTTGGTGGGACGGTTCCGACTCACCTCGTCATAAGAACAACCCCGACTTGATCCTGCCCAATGGCGACCAATTGCCCAAGCAGGGTGCGGTCTTCGTGGGGGAAGGCGGACGGATGGTTCTCCCCCACTGTTCCATGCCCACCTTCTACCCGGAATCCGTTCTGAAGAAGGTCGCCAAACCGGATGTCAAAGGGGTCGACCACTACACCCAGTTCCTCGATGCGATCGAGGGCAAGGACAAGACTTTGGCTGGGTTCGACTATGCCGGGCCCTTGGCGGAGTCCCTCTGTCTTGGCGTAGTCGCCTGCCAGTTCCCAGGCAAGCGCTTGGACTGGAACGCCAAGAAGATGAAGGTGACCAACTTGGACGAAGCCAACCCGCATCTCGAAGGCAAATACCGTAAGTTCTGATTCCTGGGCTTCCTTTCCGTTTTCTCAAAAATCTGAACGATGAATGTCAGGTCCATATTGCTTGGTTGGCTGTTCGCCGCCCTGCTTTGCTTCACGAATGCGTTGGATCTGACCGCGTCGGACAAACCGAACGTGGTGTTCATTCTCTCGGACAACCAGAGCTTCTACGAGATGAGTTGTCACGGTCACGCCGATATCAAGACCCCTAATATCGATAGGCTCGCCGATCAAAGCGTGGAATTCACCAATTTCCACGCCCCTCCCTTTTGCTCACCCAGTCGGGCCGTCATTCTGACCGGCCGCTATGCGATGCGTTCGGGGGTCTTCACAACCATCGCGGGACGTTCCATTCTCCACAAGGACGAGAAGACTTTGCCCCAATTTCTCAAACCGGACAGCTACCACAGCGCGATATTCGGCAAGTGGCACCTTGGATTCAGCTACCCGTACAGGCCACAAGATCGTGGGTTTGACGAGGTGTTCGTCCATGGCGGCGGTGGCGTCGGGCAAATGGAGGACTACTTCGGCAACTCCCTCTTCGACACGACCTTCATTCATAATGGGAAAGTCAGCCCGAGCAAAGGCTATTGCACCGACGTCCTGTTCGACCGGGCGATGGATTACGTCGAGGCAAAGCACAAGGAAAAGAAACCCTTTTTCTGCTTCGTATCCACTCCAGTAACACACTCCCCCCACCACGGCCCCAAGGAACTGGTCGCTCAATTGAAGGCCGATGGCATCCAAGGGAACCTGCAACTGTATGCTCAAGTTCAGAACCTAGACGCCAACATCGGACGGATGATGAAAAAGATCAAGGAACTGGACTTGGTCGAGAACACCATTCTTGTTTACGCCTCCGATCAGGGCATGAACGACCGTGGAGCTCTCCATGGTGACAACCGAAAGGGTCTTGGCTACGACCCAGCCCATCACGTCCCTTTCATGATCCGTCTCCCGGGAGCCAAACCCAAAGTCATTACGCGGCTCGCTGGCATGATCGACTTTTTTCCAACCATCCTCGATCTCTGTGGCATCAAGAGACCGGAAAATACCGACGGCATCAGCCTGAAACCCCTGTTGCTTGAGAAAAAAGGCTACCCTGCAGACCGCACGCTCATCATCCAGTGTCCCCGTAGCCGGCAGGCGAGCAAATGGAAGAATTCGGCCGTCAAAACCGACCGATGGCGCCTGGTAAATGGAGAAAAGCTTTACGACGTCACGATCGACCCCCGCCAGAATACGGACGTCGCCCAAAAGAATCGCGAGGTCGTGAATCAGTTGCGAAATGCCTACGAAACCTACTGGGCAGACCTGCCCGACCAGGCTACCACACTAAGCCGGCACCTGCTCGGCCATCCCGATTGCGAGGAAGAAGTGGTCCTCAACGGCATGGACTGGTACCGCGGCGGATCCCCATGGAACAACGGGGCCTACAAGCGCTCGTCCAGCGGAGCCTGGGCTGTTACTCTTTCGGAAAAGGGCCTTTACCAATTCGAATGCCGGTTCTTTCCGAGGGCCGCCGACAAGCCGGTCGGCGCATCAGGCGCCGAGATTAAGATTGGTGACCATACCGCCGAAACCGATCTAGACGAAGGGGCCAAGAAAGCCACCTTCGAGCTCACCCTGGAAACCGGGAATTATGATCTCGAGGCCTCGTTTGCCAAAGGCAAGAAACGCTTCGGAGCTCTTTGGGTCTACGTTAAGAAACTTTGAATCCTCACAGTCAGTCATGAAAAGAAACCTTTTTGCAAAGTACTTTCTCCTCTTCATTCAAGGTGTGGCAATCTTCACGATGCCCATTACCCTTGGAGCGAAGTCTGCCCAGCCTAACGTCATATTCATATTAACCGACGACTTGGGTTACGGAGACCTTGGCGTTCTTTTTCAAAAGCAGCGGAAGGGAGTTCAGCTCAAAACCCCGGAATTGGATCAAATGGCCGAGGAAGGCACGATCATGAACCGGCATTACTGTCCCGCGCCCATTTGCGCTCCTTCCCGGGCCTCCCTCATAACGGGTATGCACCAAGGGCACTCGAACGTGCGCAACATGCAATTCGACAAGGCCATCGAGGATAATTGGAATTTTGCCAACACCTTGCAGAAAGCGGGTTACCACACCATCCATTTGGGCAAGTACGGGTTGCAGGGCTGGGGCAATTCTCCTGAAAAATGGGCCGGTTATCCGACGAAACGGGGCTTTGATTATTTCTATGGCTACGTCAGGCACGTGGACGGACACCAGCATTACCCGGCAAATTTCTGGGAACTCGGAGATAATAAATCCCACCAGCAGAAAAAGGAAGTTTGGGAAAACAACAAGGAAGTTTCCGCAGGTTTGGACAAATGCTACACCACCGATTTATGGACCGCCAAGGCCAAGCAATTGATCGTGGCGGAAGCCAAGGAGAATCCCAAGCGGCCGTTCTTTATGTTTCTATCCTATGACACGCCCCATGCCGCGCTGCAATTGCCTACCATCGCCTACCCCAAAGGCAAGGGAATCAAAGACGGACTGCAATGGTTGGGCAAACCCGGCAGAATGATCAACACGGCAGAGGGAACCATCGATCATTATCGCGATCCCCATTACACCGACAAGGGTCTGACGGACGTGGCAGAGAGGTTTGCCACTTCCATTACCCGGATTGATCATTGTATCGGTGATCTTCTGCAAACCCTCAAAGACCTTAAGATCGACAAGGAAACCATTGTCATATTCTCCTCTGACAACGGGCCTCATCGGGAATCCTACATCAAAGGAGCGCGGTGGAGTCCATCGGTCTTTGAATCGGCCGGCAAATTCACGGGCTCCAAGGGTTCGTCTCAAGAAGGAGGACTTCGAGTGCCCACCTTGGCGTGGGGACCTTCCAGAATAAAGGCGGGGCAAAAATCCAACGCGCCTTCCCAGTTTCACGATTGGATGGCCACCTTTTGCGATTATGCCGGCCTTGTTGCGCCCGCAAGATCAGATGGCGTCTCCCTGACCCCGACCCTCCATCAGGCAGGCAAGCAAAGGCAAGGCGTAGTCTACGTCGAATTCAACAACCAACAGGGACTGTACTTGGATGGCTACAAAGGCTTGCGCATGAAAGCCACGGATCATTCGGTCGACTTTGCCATTTTCAACACCATTGATGACGAGCCTGAGTCGAAGAACCTGGCCGGAACCTCCGAAGAGTTCGTTCGTTTGCAAAAGAGAATGAAGGACGAAGTGCTCAGGATAAGAATGCCCAACCGGCACGCTAAGAAATCCTATGATGAGGAATTTGTCCCCGGCCTTGCCATTGCCGAAGGTGATTTAAGCCAGGGCGTGTTGGTCCAATCCTACCTTGGGGAATGGGACTGGGTTCCCGAGTTTCTTCAAATGAAAGCCAAGACCATATCCGTGGAAAAGAACATCGGCCTAGGATCGCTTCCTGCTGGAAAAAGCGCAGGCTTGTTGTTTTCCGGATACCTCAAAATTCCCACTTCAGGAGACTGGACCTTTCAGTGCGAGGCATCGGGTGGATTGATCTTCAAGATACACAACAAACTGGTCCTCGATGGTGACTATAAGTACGACGGAAGCGAGCTCAGCACTATGGTAAGACTGGCTGCGGGCATTCATCCCTACCGCCTGTATTACAAGACGTCTTCCGAACAACCCGCCCTCAACCTGCAATGGGAAGGCCCGAATACGACCAAGGGCTCGATCCCCGCTGATTCATTGGTTATGCCACGCAAGCGCGGGAAAAAATGACCACGAAGGTGTTGCATAAACAATCACTCCAACTTTATTCCGATTACATTCCGTCCGACCTTAACTAAATCCACATGAAATACACACATCATTCCTTCTTATTCGCCCTCCTCGCACTCGCCGGAGCTTGCCTCTTTAGCCCGAATACCCTTTCGGCCGCGGACAAGCCTAACGTCGTACTCATTTACATCGATGACTTGGGTTACGGTGATCTCGGATGCTATGACTGCAAGGACATCCCGACTCCGCACGTCGACCGCTTGGCCAAGGAAGGAGTGCGCTTCACCGCTTCCTACATCACCAACCCACCCTGCTGCCCGAGCCGATGCGCCCTGATGATGGGCCAGTACGGCCAACGCTTCGGCAAGTACGGGATGTCCCGCGGACTGCCCATTCCCGAAGACCGCCCCACCCTCGCCAAGTTCATGGGTGAAAATGGATACGTCACCGGTCAGATTGGCAAGTGGGACATCGGCTCGAAAGTTCAAGGTCCGCTTCAAGTCGGCTTCGCTGAGGTCGCGCAAAAACCGCCCAAGAAAAAGGGATCGAAATATTTCTGCAAAAACAAGGACGGCAAGATCCAGTGGCTGACCGACTACGACGGGGACAACGTCGTCACCTTCATCGAACGACACAAGGACAAACCCTTCTTTCTCTACTGGTCTCCTGAAGCCGTCCATTCAAAGAATGACGAGGCTCCCCCGAGCCTGACCGAACGCACCACCGCCAAAGGCAAGCGGAGCAAATTGGCCGGAGCCATCGTCTCGGTCGACGATCAGGTGGGCAAGCTGATGAAAGCCTTGAGCAAGAATGGTCTGCGCAAGAACACGCTGGTCATTTTCTCCAGTGACAACGGAGCCAACGGAAGCGAAGATGGATCCTCCGCACCCTACCGTGGAGGAAAGGGATCCGGTACCCAACAGGAAGGCTGGGTGCGCGTACCGACCGTCTTCTCCATGCCTGGCGTCATTCCCCAGGGCAGGGACTACCACAAGCAAATCGCCAACTTCGATTTCTATTCCACCATCGCCTCGGTGGCCGGTTTGCCCATCCCGAAACATTGCGACGGGGTCAACCTGATCCCTTATCTCACTGGCAAGAAAAAGGAAGAACCTCACGAGTATCTTTTCTGGTTGAACAATGAGCCCGGTGACGCCGAAAGAAGACATCTGATCGCGGTGCGGTGGAAAAAGTGGAGACTTTACAAAAAGTATGCCAAGGATGATTGGCAATTGTTCGACCTCGAGGCCGACCCCAAGGAAGAACGGAACGTCGCGGCCAAGCACACCGAGGTCGTCAAGCAACTCTCCGTCAAGCACGCGGACTGGGTCAAGACCCTCGCCCCGTTGGGCAAGATCCCCAAACTCGCCAGATCCGACGATCGCATTGGGACGGGTCACGGCTGGGCGTACGCAAAAGATCCTGCCAAGTAAGTAATTCGTTGGTCAGGTTTTGCTTTCCACTCTCTGTATTTATCTTCGCGTTCTACCCTACTGATTCGCGAAAAAAACTTTTGAATAAGGATGTTTTTGGAGTTGCGTAAAAAGTGCTCTAAGAAAAAATAATTTCAAAACCATAACAACGTGAACTTTCCATTCATCATTGATTCGTAACCTTTGACCCATCGCATGGAACCCAAGAACAAGACAGTGCATTTGATACGATCGGTCGATACCTTCAGACTTGCCATAGCCAGTGTGTGCCTGACGACTTCGGCTCTGGCTGATGAAAAACTGACTTTCTTTGAATCAAAGATTCGGCCGATTTTCGTAGAAAAGTGCTATGACTGTCACTCGGTCAAGGCAGCTGAGCAGAACAAACTGAAGGGTGGATTTTATATCGACGTACGCGAGGGGTTGTTGCGGGGTGGCGATAGCGGGCCGGCGGTGATCCCCGGTCAACCGGAGAAGAGTTTGCTGATGCAGGTGATTCGCCATGAAATCATAGACATGCAGATGCCGCCGAAGAAGGCAAAGCTCAGCGACCGGCAGATCGCGGATATGGAGCAGTGGATAAAGGATGGTTGCGCCGACCCGCGCAACGGGGAGCTTCCTGAGACCGAGGAACAGGTCATCGACTTGCAAGCAGCGAGAACCTTTTGGTCCTTTCGCCCACTGGAGAAGGTTAGCCCACCGCCGGTCAAAGACACAGCCTTGAGTGCCAACCCGATCGATCAATTCGTGCTGCACGAATTGGAGGCCAAAGGGATCCCGTTCGCTCCCGAGGCATCGAAAACAACTTCGATTCGTCGTCTCTACATGGGACTGACCGGACTTGCTCCAAGCAGAGCGGAGGTCGAGGTATTCCTGAATGACAAAGATCCCCAGGACTGGAGCAAACTGGTGGACAAAGTTCTGAGCAGTAAACGTTTCGGCGAGCGCTGGGCTCGCCACTGGCTGGACCTGGCGCGTTTTGCGGAAAGTAATGGCTACGCCTTCGACAGGGATCGAAAAGGCGCCTTTCACTATCGGGATTTCGTCATCAAGGCGCTCAATGAGGATCTGCCCTACGATGAATTCGTACGCATGCAGTTGGCCGGGGATTTGATTGACGACAAGAGCCAAGATCACGTCGCCGCGACGGGCTTTATCGCCGCCGGCCCCTTTACTTCCCAGCAGACGGCCAAGGAACGGGAACGCAGCCGCTACGAGCAGTTGGACGACCTGATCGGCACGGTCGGCACCGCCATGCTCGGGCTTTCGGTGGCCTGCGCCCGCTGCCACGACCACAAATTCGATCCGATCAGCGCCGATGATTACTACAGCATGATCACCGCCTTCGGAAAGACCGGCTTCCAGACCGTCGGCACGGACTTTGAGCCCGACGTTTACAAGGCGGCCAAGGAGGAGTTTGAGCGCAAGCATCAGCCGATCGTAAAAGCGCTGAAGGCCTATGAAGACAACGAGCTGCCCAAGCGCACCTCCGAAATGAAAAAGAAATGGCAATCGCATGAGGCCGACGAGACGCTCTTGGCAAAGAAGCAAAAGGATTGGGAGGCGATGCAGATCCCCGTCATCAAGCGCGGCGGACTGAAGCAATACCCGATCGAGATACGCTCATCCACGGCAACCGGCAACGCAAAGATCCAGACTAACAGCGAGAATATTACGCGCCTGACCGGCGCAAATCCGGAAAAAGCCACCTACACCCTCGAAGGCAATGCCGGTCCGGTTCCGCGGATCGCCGCCATCATGCTGGAGATTTTCGCTGACGACGAATTGCCGGGCAAGGGTCCCGGACGGGCCACGAACGGCAACTTCGTGCTCAGCAATTTCACCGTGGAATCGAACGGTGAGCCGGTTAAGCTCACCGAGGCGCTCGCGGACTTCAGCCAGAACGGCCACCCAATTGCCCACACCATTGATACGAACAAGAAGACTGGCTGGGCAGTTTCCGGTGCCATCGGCAAGGATCATATCGCGGTGTTCAAGCTTGAAAAACCGATCACCTCACAGGAAGCGGTAACGCTCAAGATCGTCATGGATCATCAGTATGGCCACCGCCACAGCCTCGGGAAGTTTCGCTTGCGAGCGCTGTCTGACTTCCCGAAGTCAACCGATGAGATCAAGGGCGATGCCGTAGTACCGCAGGCGATCGCGACCATCCTGCTGAAGGATACGCGCAGTGACGCAGAAGCAAAGAAGACACGCGATTACTACCTGCGGACCAATGCCACGACCCCCTTTGAGGCGAATGGATGGCGTCATTTGAGTACCAAGGAGGCGATCGACCTGGACGCAATCGACTTTGATCAACTGGACGAAAAGGCTTGGAAGGCGGTGGACTGGAAGGACAAAAAAGACATCACCACGACCAACGGCTATGCCTACCGACGGATTGATTCGGCACGCGACTACCCGGTTATCCTGACACTCAAGGTAGCCGGCAACACCGAAGCGTGGCTGAATGGCGAGTCGGTGGTGAAGCGCGAGAACGGTAACTTCAAGCAAGTCGACACCCGCCACGTCTATCTGCGCAAGGGTGCCAACGACCTCGTCGTTAAGCTCGACACCAAGAACAACAAGCCTCGTCTGAACTTTGGCCTCAAACCTGGCGCAGGAAACGAAACACTGGTGCTGCTCAATAAACCGGAACTGACCACTGAGGAGTCGAAGGCGTTGGGCAAGTGGCACGCGCCGTACGACGCCAAGTGGAAAAAAATGAAGGCCGACATCGACGCCAGCAAGGCAAAGGAACCGAAACCCAAGCTCACCGAAATTTATCAAGCAAGGAAGAACGGTACCACCTACGGCAAGTACACCATTCATCACCTCGTGCGCGGCAACTCCGACATGAAACTCGAACCGGCTAATCCCGGATTCATGGACGTGCTGATGCGATCGGAGGTGAGCGACGAAAAGTGGTTAAAGGATACCAAGGAAGCCGAACCGCGGGTCGCCTTTGCCAATTGGATTACCGACGAAAAGGAAGGTGCCGGCAGCCTTCTCGCGCGCGTCATCGTCAACCGCATCTGGAGGCAACATATGGGCAAGGGAATCGTCGCCTCAGCCAGCAATTTTGGCACCACCGGCGATAGGCCCACTCACCCCGATTTGCTCGATTGGTTGGCCATGACCCTGATCGAGAATGACTGGAGCCAAAAGTCCATTCATCGTCTCATTTTGAATTCAGCAGTGTATCGACAGGGCGTCGCCACCAGTGACGTTGGGCTTTCGCGCGACCCCGACAACAAACTATTGTGGACGCGACCGCGCCAGCGCATCGAGGCCGAAGTCATTCGTGATCGCCTGATGCAAATGAGCGGCGACCTCGAAACCAAAATGTATGGAAAGGGTACGCTTTCGCTGACCGACCCGCGCCGCAGCGTTTACCTCACCGTCAAACGCAGCAAACTTTTGCCCTTCCTTCAATTGTTTGACGCCCCCGACGCCATCGAAGGCAAAGAGATGCGCAACGAGACCAACTCCGCTCCACAGTCCCTGACTCTGCTAAACTCCAAGTTCGTACGCGAAATGAGCGCCAAGCTGGCGACACGCATAAAAGCGGATTCCAACGAAGCCTTGGTCACCCAACTCTATTGGGAAACTTACTCCCGACCGCCCCTCCCCCGAGAACTGAGCTACCTCGCTGAATTCCTTTCTCGGCAGACCAGCCTCTACGAGGGCGACGCCAAGGCCGCGGACAAGGCTAAGATTGATCTTTGCCAGCTACTGATCTGCAGCAACGAATTTGTCTACGTTGATTAAAACGACCCATGAAACACTCACGACGAAAGTTTTTGAGCCAAGCGGGAGCTGCCGCCGGTATCTTTGCCACCCAGGGCGCCTTTGCCCAAAACAACCCGCTGGCCTTCGGCACCGGACATTTTCCTGCCAAAGCCAAAAGCATCATCTGGCTTCACATGACCGGCGCTCCTTCCCAAATGGACACCTTCGACTACAAGCCGGTGCTCAACAAAAACCACGGCAAGCCCTTGCCGGACGCGGATTCCAAAACCGGCTTTTTCACGACAAGCGGCAAGTGCCTGGCCTCGCCCTTTGCCTTCAAGCAATACGGCGAATCCGGAGCCTGGGTTTCCGATCTCTTTCCCCATCTATCCAATCACGTCGACGACATGGCTTTCATTTACTCCATGTATTCGCGCTCGAACAACCATACACCGGCCATGCTCGAGCTTACCTCCGGATTCTTCCGTCAGGGCTTTCCCAGTATCGCCAGTTGGCTGATGTACGGACTCGGCACCCCCAACAAATCCTTGCCCGGATCTTTTGTCTTTCATGCCCCCAAGAAGCCACGCGGCGAAGACCCAATCTGGTCTACAGGTTTCCTTCCCAAGATCTTTCAGGCCACCGCCATCGACGGCGGCAACAAGAAAGTCATCGACAACCTTGATCGTCTCGAAGACCTTTCCGACGACCAACAACGCTCCCAACTCGATGCCATCAAATTTCTCAACGATTCCCATAGAACGGAGCGTCTGCACACCTCCAACCTGGAAGCCCGGCAGGAAGCCTACGAGTTGGCTTACCGGATGCAAACCTCCGCGCCCAACGCCTTTAACCTGAATAACGAAACCGAATCCACCCGCAAACTCTACGGCATCGACACCAAAGAAACCGAACTGGTCGGTCGGCAGCTCTTGACCGCACGGCGTCTGGTCGAGCGCGGTGTGCGCTTCATCCACGTTTTCGCGGGAACCAATGGCGGTGGCGGTGGCGTCAACGACGTTCCTTGGGATGGGCACAACGACATCAAAGCTAACCATACGGTCGCTGCCCGGTCGGTCGACAAGCCAATGAGCGCTTTGCTCGCCGATCTCAAGCAGCGCGGTATGCTCGACGAGACTCTGGTGGTCTGGGGAGGCGAATTCGGCCGCACTTCCGACTCGCAGGGCAACGGCACAGGTCGCGATCACAACCCCAATGCCTTCACCATGTGGTTTGCCGGCGGTGGGACCAAAGGTGGCGCTCAATATGGTCGAACCGACGACTTTGGCTACAAAGCGATCGAAAACCGAACCTCCGTCCATGACCTGCATGCCACCGTTCTACACCTGATGGGCCTGGATCACGAGAAGCTCACTTACCGCCATAACGGTCGCGACTTTCGACTCACAGATGTCGCCGGTAACTTGATTCATGACATTCTGGCGTAGGTGATCGGGTTGATTTGCCAAATAAAAATCTTAAAGAAAGACTCGAAGAATTAAGAAAGATTTTGGCGGATAAACAAAAGCCGCTGAAAAAAGGAGGGCTAGCAATACGCAATTCACTTACAATCAGATAATTACAACTACCCGAAAAGGCTTCCCCCGAAACAAACTTTTTTTATCTTTTTTGTCCAAAATCAAGTAATAGCGGCAGAATTATAATAATGACGGTTGAATCTACAGAATCCGGCTCTGGCAGCTGTACGCACAAGGATTTCATCAGGCTTTTTCTCGAAGCCGAAAAAGATTTGTTGCGTTACGTCATGGTATTGATCCCTAACGTCGCGGACGCCCGTGACGTGGTTCAGGAGGCAGCGGTGGCTCTTTGGGACAAAATCGATCAATACGATCCCAACAAACCCTTTGCTCCTTGGGCCTGCCGTTTCGCGCTTAACGAAGCAAAAATGTTTCTGCGCAAGAAAGCACGGCAGAATCGGTTGAGCGACGAGGCAGTCGATCTGTTGGAAATCGAAAGAATGGAAAATGCGGACCGATTGGATGCCCGCAAGGATCACCTGAGAGAATGCCTGAGGACCTTGCCGAACAAGAATGCGGAGTTGGTCAAAGATTACTATTTTAACGAATTATCGGTCGAGGATCTGGGCAAACGGTTTGAGCGCAGCGTCGATGCAATCTACAAGACCTTGCAACGCGTCCGCCAGACCCTCCATGCCTGCATCGAAAACAAAATTCAAATGGAGGCTAAATTATGAAGGAAAAAGAACTTCGTAATCTAATCGACGGCCATTTGCGGGAAAACTTGGACTTGGCCAGCGCGAAAAAGCTTTCGGATCACCTAAGCGAGAGTGCGGACGCCAGAAAACTCTACCTGGAAATGACCGATTTACATGCCAGCCTTGCGGTCGACGAAGCCTTGTGGGTCAAACAACCCGAATGGGCCGAAAAGGAGGAAACCAAAACCATCACTTCTTTCCGTTCCTATATACCTTGGGCTCTAGCCGCATCCGTGGTCTTCCTGCTGAGCCTCTTTCTCTTTCCCAAACCGAAAGAGGATCCGACCTTTGCCTTGATCAAGGACACCTATTCCGCGACCTGGGAAGGAGGCGACTTGACCACCGAGCAAGGAAGTCGCCTTCGAGACGGCACCCTTCGCTTGAGCGAAGGCTTGGTAACCTTGCAGTTTGACTCCGGTGCCGAGGTCACTCTGGAAGCCCCGGTTTCTCTTAAACTGATCGATTCGATGAAATGCGAATTGATCAACGGTACCGCCGTGACCTACGTCCCCGAATCGGCCCTTGGCTTTCGGATCATTACCCCCGAAGCGGACATTGTGGATTACGGCACCCGCTTTTCGGTTACCGTATTCGAAGAAACCGGCGAAACCCATACCCGCGTGATGGAAGGAAAGGTTCAGGTGGAATACACTCGGACGGGTGAAATCGTCGCGTTAAGCGCCGGAGAGCGCCATACGGTGAAAGGCAATGGGTTCGCCATCCCGCCTGCGGAAACTTTTCGCGAGCTCGGGACCATCCCTGACAAACCTCTGCAACACGGACCGGAGTGGACTTTTTTCGAATCCTCCAAGGATGCCTTCGTCGGCCGAAGACCCAACCATCTTTTCGTCACCGACGACAAGGAAGTCGTGGACCTCCTCAAGGATTCTTACGACTCGGACGTCCACAACCATAATTCGAAGGTTTTGTTGCTGGTAAAGAATGCCATAAGCCAGGGCCCGATGAACCGGCAGGCGTATGTAAGTTTTGACTTGAGCGGGATAGACCGGACCCAAATTGAGGAGGCCGACTTTTTGCTGCACTTCGCCCCGAGCGGATGGGGTTTGGCGTCCCATTTGCCGGACAGCACATTCAACGTGTATGGATTGGCGGGTGAAGTTTCCGATTGGGACGAAGCGAGCATCCGCGACGAATTTCCCGGCACCCCCGAAACCGTCTACCTGGGATCCTTCGTATTGGCCAAAGGGGTACAGAAAGGCCGTTTCGGAGTACGCACCGAAGACCTGACCAACTTCCTCAAGGCACGCACTCATTCTCAAGTCACCTTCATGGTCATGCGCGAAACCAAGGAAACCGAAGACGGTGGCCTCGTGCACGGGTTTGCAAGCCGGAGACACCCCACCCTGCCTCCGCCTACCCTGGCCATTCGCCTAAAGACTCCCTGAGTCAAGAGGACACGCGCCCCCTCTTTCCAATCCTCGATTGGAGTTAGTTATAGGTTTGCCCACTTGGGCATGAGAATTCATTTTTATCCGGATTGTCGAATCCCCGTTTCCCCAAAGCGGGATGAGCCTCAATTCCCAGTTTCCTAAAGATTCCCATGCACTTACAAAACCTACCCGTTTTCGCCCTTCTTTTTGCCTGCGTTTTGCTTGCCCCATCATTTGGGGAAAAGACGGACCGGCCGAACGTCATCGTCTTTCTAGTTGATGACTACGACAAGCCCGAGACCAGCCCCTACGGAGGGAAAGTTCTGACTCCCAACCTCGATCGGTTGGCAAAGGAAGGCATGATCTGCCACAACGCCCATGTGACCAGCACGGTGTGCACGCCATCGCGCTACACCTTCCTGACCGGACGCTACGCAAGCTCTTCCCACTCCAAGACCTTTCTGGGAGAATGCCCGGAAGGCACGCAGGCGCTACCGGCCTTCAACGTCGGACTGGAGTCCGACCGGATGAACGTAGGAAGAGTGCTCGCGGATGCCGGGTATGCCACGGGTTTCGTAGGGAAGTATCACGTTCACGACATGGATCATGGGAATGAAGGGTCGCTATTCGGTGATCTGGACGTCCCCAAGAACGCGGAGTACACCGAGGAAATCAACAAGCGGAAATTCAAACTCGAGAAATTACAAAGAGACTTAGTCAAAAAGAACGGGTTTTCCTGGGCCAAGAACATTTACTGGGGAAACCTCAAGAGTCCCTTCAAGGGACACAATCCGGACTGGACTGCTCAAGCCGCGCTGGAGTTTATCGAGGAACATAAGAACCAGCCTTTTTATCTCCACTGTTGCTCCACCCTTTTGCACGGTCCGAACGGAGAATGGTTCAAATCGATGATGGAAAAAGAGCTCGTTACCGGAGAGGGCTACTTGAAAAAACCCTTGGGACTGATCGATCGCGAATCGGTATGGAAACGCATTCAAAAGGCAGGCCTGACCGAAGCGGAGGTGGGATACCTTTGGATGGACGACAGCCTCGGGCTGATCCTCGACAAACTCGATGCCCTCGGAATTGCCGACAACACCATCGTGGTCTTCGTTTCCGATCATGGATCGGAAAGAAAAGGGTCCTTGATCAAGACCCGCGGAACCGAAATCCCCTGCCTGATCCGTTGGCCGAAAGTCATCAAGCCCGGCTCGGTCAGCCATGGCCTTTTGCAAAATACCGATTTTGTCCCTACCTGGTTCGAATTGGCCGGAGCCAAACCACCTGAAGATTATCACATGGATGGCAAAAGCTTGGTCCCAATGTTTGAAGATCCTTCCGTTTCCATTCGCGAATTTATCTATGCCGAACAGGGACCGGCCCGCGCGATCAAAACGAAAGAATGGGAATACGTAAGCCTTCGCTATACAGACGAACAGATCGAAGCTGCCCAAGGCAACCGGGCGGACAGGGCATTCAAAACTTTCCTCGGTTTGAGTGGTGGAATTTCCCGGGCCAAGGATTTCCACCCTGGAACGTTTTCTGCCGACCAACTGTATCATCTCACTCATGATCCGGATTCGCAAAAGAACTTGGCGAAGGACAAAGGCTACGCCGTACAACTTCGCAAGATGAAGAACATGCTTACCAAATCGGTCAAGAAGATGGGTTCCCGACCCTACGGCGATTTCGTTCCCGGAAAAGGAACCAGTAATGCCGCCACCAGCCAGAAAATATTGGACAAGCTCTCGGTTTATCACGCAAAAGAAAACAAAAAGAAGAAATAAGCTGATTTTGTTCTCCAAATCCGTAAGAGAATAAAGTTCGATTACGTATAAACCTCATGAATTCCCTTTTACGAAATCTCCTCATCGTTTCACTAGGCTCGCTTTCCGTATTGCACGGAGCGAATGCTCAAAAGCCCAACGTCGTGCTTTTCCTGGTCGACGATATGGGATGGATGGACAGCGGGGTCTATGGATCGAAATACTACGAAACGCCGCACATGGACAGGTTCGCCAAGCAGTCCATGCTGTTCACCGACGCCTACGCTCATCCGCTCTGCTCTCCAACCCGTGCATCCATCCTTACTGGCCAGTATCCATCCAGGCACGGCATAACCACCGCAAGCGGGCACCTGCCAGCCCGGCCCGAGGGGACGGCCCGCTACCCCAAGGGAGCCCCGCGCGACAAACCCTTGCTCTATGCTTCGAGCAAAAACTTTCTCGACCCGGACCTCGTTACCCTAGCCGACGTTCTGTCTGAAAACGGTTACGTAACCGGACACTACGGAAAGTGGCATCTCGGCTTGGCTCCCGAGCACTGGCCTGAGGAATACGGTTTCCAGTCAAGCTTTCATGCCCAACCAAGCCCAGGTCCGCCGGGGTCCAATTACTTTTCGCCCTACGGGGTGACCCAGACCAGAAAGCCCGGGCAAAAGGGACCGGTTGGAAACATCACCGACGGCCCGGAGGGAGAATACATAACCGACCGACTGACCGAGGAATCGATTGCCTTCATCGAGGCGAACAAAAACAAGCCCTTCTTTCTGAACCTTTGGCAATACGGAGTCCACGGACCTTGGGGACACAAGGAAGAATACACTCAGGAGTTTGCCAAAAAAACCGATCCCCGAGGCGAGCAACGCAACCCCATCATGGCCTCCATGCTCAAGAGCGTGGATCAGAGCCTTGGCAGGGTCTTGGCCAAGATCGACGAGCTCGGACTGGCCAAGAACACGATCTTCATTTTTTACTCAGACAACGGAGGCAACGTTCACAGCAACCTTCCCGGCGACCAGAAGATCGCCAAGATCAAGCCGGGGCATCCCAGGTATCCCCAGATTGAGGATTGGAGAAAGTGGGCCGGCCCCGAACCACCCACGAACAATGCTCCTTTGCGGGAGGGAAAGGCGAGAATTCACGAGGGAGGTCAACGAGTCCCGCTTATGGTCCGGTGGCCGGGAAGAATCAAGGCAGGGTCAACGAGTGCAGAAATTGTCGCCGCCATCGATCTCTACCCCACCCTTCTTGATGCGCTCGATCTGCCGCAACCCAAGGGTCACACCATCGACGGCGAATCCATACTGCCCGTGCTCGAGGGCAAGGGTTCGATCAAGCGCAAGGCCTACTTCACTTGGTTTCCTCATCTCATTGGTGCGGTATCCGTACGGCAGGGTCCCTACAAGTTAATCAGACGCTTCGAGCCTCATGCGCAATTCCCCGAAATCATCGAGTTGTATGATCTCAAAAAAGATATCGGCGAAAGAAACAATTTGGCGGATAAGATGCCCGACCGGGTTAGAAAACTACAGGCGCTCATCGACGGCTTCGTCAAGAAAACCGGTGCTCTTTATCCCAAACCCAACCCCACTTACGACCCGGACTGGAAACCGGCTGCCAAGAAACCGGCGGCCAACCGACCGAGCCCCGAAGACTTTCTACGTAAGCGGGACAAGGACAAGGACGGCTTCCTCACGTTCAAAGAGTACGTCGGCAACCCGGAAGGCCGGGACGTGCCCGCGCTCAAAAAGCAATTTGGTCGACGCGATGGCAACGGCGACGGCAAGCTCACGTTGGCGGAATTAAGCAATTAACCAATTTTCAGCCTTTTTCTTCTGCCCAATACCGAGGAATGGAATACCGACAAATCCACCCGAATATCACCTTGAATTAAAACTCGGAAGAAACTTATTGGAGTATAAGAATCAGCAGCATGCGGAAGAAAAACTCAACTACGAGCCCCTTTAAATTCATATTCTTAGGTGTTTTTAAATGATTTTTTTTTGCTTGCTCTAAGAATTTTAATGGTAGGTAATGCCATTTCTTAACTTAGCCTTCACCCTTAAATCATACCTACTATGAAAATTACCTTATCTATGCTCGTGGTGTATCTCCTGGCCAGTTCAGGGTTACATTCTCAAGCAAATGATCCAAGAACCGCACCTCCACGTGATCCAAGAGGTCCTGCCGTCGACCCAAGAGGCGCTCCTCCACGTGATACAAGAGGACCCGCCGTCGACCCAAGAGGCGCTCCCCCACGCGACCCCCGTGGACCCGCCGTCGACCCAAGAGGAGCTCCTCCACGCGATCCAAGAGGCGCACCTCCTCCACGCGATACCAGAGGTGCTCCACCACGTGATCCAAGAGGTCCCGCCGTCGACCCAAGAGGCGCTCCACCACGCGATCCTAGAGGCGCTCCTCCACGCGATCCTAGAACCGCTCCACCACGTGATCCAAGAGGCCCCGCCTTCGATCCAAGAGGCGCTCCTCCTCGTGACCCTCGTGGTGTCAGAGCACCACGACCAGCAGCACGTGATCCAAGAGGTCCCGCCGTCGACCCAAGAGGCGCTCCTCCACGCGATCCAAGAGGCGCACCACCACGCGATCCAAGAGGCGCTCCTCCTCGTGACGACCAGCCTGGTGTAGGACAATCTGGAACCATCAGCGGTTTTGACGTAAGAAATGGTACCGTATCCGTAAACACTCCGGACGGTCCGATGATATTCGAAGTCAATGAAGGCACCGAGCTCACGGGTTTTGGTCGTGACTGGGACGGTCCTATCCTCAGACGCGGACAACGAGAATTGCCACAAGCTGTTGCCGACAACATTATGAGACAGTTAAGAGGACAAACTGTTCGTTTGATGGTAAGAGGTCGAGCTATTGATCATATCGAGCTGCCACCTGCACGTGACCCAAGAGGTCCCGCTGTCGATCCTAGAACCGCTCCGCCACGTGACCCAAGAGGTCCCGCTGTCGATCCTAGAGGCGCTCCGCCACGTGACCCAAGAGGTCCCGCCGTCGATCCTAGAGGCGCTCCGCCACGAGACCCAAGAGGTCCCGCTGTCGATCCTAGAACCGCTCCTCCGCGTGAGCCAAGAGGTCCCGCCGTCGATCCTAGAACCGCTCCACCACGCGACCCAAGAGGTGCTCCTCCTAGACGCTAAAAACTAGCTCTAATTTCAATTCTGCCTTGCCCCATTCGGGGCAAGGCTTTTTTTTGCACTGACATCGTGATGAACATGTCGCTTACAGCTTTTTCACGCAAAACCAGAACCATGTCCATTAGGCCGATTTCGAAAGCAATTCAGTAGACGCAATGGTAACGGCGATGCTAAGCTCACGCTGGCGGAATTGAACAAATAACAAACCTGCTATTATTCGCATGAAACTTTACAGCCTTCTTTTATTCTTAGTCACCGCCCTACTCTCACACGCGGAAAAGCCCAACTTCGTAATCATCTTCAACGATGACATGGGCTATGCCGATCTTGGCTCCTTTGGTGCGGATAAGATCAAAACCCCACGCGTTGATCAAATGGCCAAGGAAGGCCGCAAGTTTACAAGCTTCTACGTTGCCTCCGCAGTCTGCTCGGCGTCACGTGCCGCCCTGCTCACCGGATGCTACCCGATGAGGGTCGGAGTACGGGGAGTCTTTTTCCCCAACCGCGGGTCTCATGGATTGGAACCCAGACACTTCACCATTGCCGAACTTCTCAAGAGCGCCGGATACAAAACTCTCGCCGCTGGTAAATGGCATCTCGGGGACGAACCCAAGTTTCTCCCCACCAATCAGGGATTCGATACTTTTTACGGAGTTCCCTACAGCAACGATATGTATCCGGCCGAGAATATGAAATATGCCAAGGACTGCCTCTACCTCGAAGGCATGTCGCAGGAGACAATCAAACAAGCCTTTGCCGATGCCAAACCCGGCCACCAGCCCAGGCTCAAGGATAAGGTCCCCCTGATGCGCGATGAGGAATGCATTGAATTTCCGCTCGATCAACGGACCATTACCCGGCGAATCGCTGATGAAAGCATCCGGTTCATCAAGAAAAGCGTAAAAGAAAAGAAACCCTTTTTCGTCTACCTCGCCAACCCCATGCCCCATACGCCCCTTTTCGTTTCCAAGGACTTCGAAGGAAAGAGTGCCGGCGGGATCTATGGCGACGTGATCGAGGAAATCGACTACAACACCGGCCGTGTCCTCGACGCCCTTAAGGAACACGGCGTGGATGACAATACTCTGGTTATCTTCACCTCCGATAACGGACCCTGGCTCATCAAGGGCGATCACGGAGGATCCGCCAAACCCCTTCGCGACGGCAAGGGTTCGAGCTACGAAGGAGGCCAACGCGTACCCTGCGTCATGCGCTGGCCGGGCAAAATTCCCGCGGGGACGGAGTGCAATGAAGTGGCTACGGCCATGGATATTCTCCCCACCTTTTCCGCCATCTCAGGAATTAAGCTCCCTGCCGACCTGAAGCTGCAACCGGATGGCCACAATATTGAAAACCTGATCATGAGTAGTCCTGAAGGAAAAACTCCCTACACAACCTTTTATTACTCCAATAATTCCGGAGTTCGTAGCGGACCCTGGAAATATCGTGCCGGACGCAGATACGGAAACTGGGCATTCCCCCGGGGAGAAATGCCCAAAGACAATCCACAGGAAAAACAACTCTTCCACCTGATTAAGGATATTGGCGAAACCAGGAATGTAATCGATCAGCACCCGGAGATCGCTAAGCGTCTGGCTGCTTTGATTGATCGAAGCCCCAACCATACCATGAAACTCTTTAAGACTGGTAAGCCCAAGGGGAAACGGTATGAATTTGAGAAAGGAAAAGTCTCCGGTGGTGCCACTGCCGGCGGCAGACATGTCGGAGGCATGCAAAACATGGGTGCATCCGTCACCATCGAAGTGGACGGCGTTAAAAAAGGGGGGGAGTTCCTCATGACACTGGGCTATGCCTGCGGAGGAAATGCCAGCGTCGCCCTGCTCGTGAACGGAGAGAAACAAACCGACCTGCTCCTCCCGACTACTGGCGGATGGAGCACCTACAAAGCGGCCAAGGTATACCTGAACCTAAAATCCGGGAAGAACCAACTCCTGTTCAGGAGTCAGAAAAAAGGCGGCGTCAACCTCGACTACTTTGATCTAAAGTTATTCAAATAACCAAATGCAAAATCCTGTGGATCCAGCCTCGATCAAAAATATCTTTTGGGATGTCGACGGGGTCTTGGCGGACCTAAATCATGCCTACTATCATTTCCTGACCGGGCATCCCAACTATCGGGATCAATACCAAGACCTAGAGTGGGAGCAACTTCCTGAGGTTCTGCCGATCCTTCCCGAGTATGGTGCCCTGGAATTGAAAACTCATCCGGAACTGGGAACCGAGATGGATCGAGACTTTTGTGCGGATCAGTCCTTTTTCAGAAATCGCCCGCTCTACCCCAGGGTGATCGAAGTCCTCAAGGAACTCAATCGATTGGGCTACCGCCAGTTTACCATGTCAGCGACCTTTGATGTCGAGGTAAAGACTGCCTACCTTCGGGACGTCCTTTCACCCGTTACTGATTTCCTGACCATTGAATGTGTGCAGCATGGCGAGTTCATGCACGACAATGCCAAAATTAACAGGCTTCGGGACTGCTATCAAAAATACAATCTCAACCCCAAGGAGACCATTCTAGTCGATGACCGGATCTACAACCAATACGCAGCGATCGAATCCGGTGCCCACCCTGTCCGGATGCGTTGCGAATTCACGACCGACTCACCCACCGAATTGTCTTGGATACCTGAATTTGCGAATATCGAAGAGGTCAAACACTGGTTGCTGAACAAGCAGGCTCAAAATCAAACAGGATCCAATTGAAAAAGCATGACGACACCTTTAGATAGATATCTTGCAAATCATTCATTTTCTCATGTTACTCATTAATTTCTCCCTCTCCTAGTCATTGCTCTATGATTTTCACTTCCAACAGGTTTGCACTCTTTATCACAACCGCGGTTTTCTTTTTTGGATGGTTACAAGCTCATGCAAATCCAGAGGTAGCTATCCCCAAAAGCATTGAACCCTTTTTTGAAACCTATTGTTTCGACTGCCACGACTCAGATACAGCCAAAGCAGATCTTGACCTCGAAAGCCTCACCCGCTCCATAGCCAACGGGACGGACGCCCTGCACTGGCAGGATATTCTCGACCAGCTTAATTCGGGAGAAATGCCCCCGAAAAAGAAAGCTCAACCCGGCAAAGAGGAATTGGCCAAAGTTGTTGGCGATCTTACTGAATCCTTACAATCCGCCCAAAAGATGTTAAAAGACAGTGGCGGTGAGATTGCTCTGCGCCGATTGAACAAGCGTGAATACATTACGACCATCAAGGATTTAATGGGCATCCGGATTAACGGAGAGAAACTACCCGATGATCCGAGTGGTCGTTTTGACACCATTGGACAAAACCAGTCACTGAGCGCGATGCAACTGGAAACCTATTTCAAATTTGCTCAGGAAGTCGCCAAAACGGCTCTGCATTGGGCTTGTGAGCCACGGCAGGAATCCAAAGTGCTTGAACGACGGGAGTTTGCCAATACCGAAACCCGGAGCAAGCGGGTTTATGAGTTCATGGAAAAAGTCAGGTTGGTCAAGAAAGAGGGCAAGACGCCCGCCGAAGCCGGACTAACCCAAGAAGAATGGAAAAAGTACGACACCGATGGACCAAATGCACAAAACGGCGTATGGAAAGGTCAGGAACAGTACTACCAGAGAAATATGCACATCCATGACAAGGGACGCATGTTGTCACATGACCTGCTTGTGGAACATGTGGGGGTTTTCTTCCGCCACGATGCGAGAGCTCATTATCGCGTTCGTTTTTGCGGGGGAGTCGTGGACGGCGTAAAAGTACGTCGGGGCGTCCGTCTGATGGAGCACAATGGACGATTCGGTGGCAAGCACGGTAGTGCTATCGGTAGTTTTTGGATTCGAGGAACGATAGACCAACCTTCGGTACATGAGGCTGAGTATCATCCGGTTTTCGCACCCGACTTTCGTCCGAAACATTGGCACCAATCCCGCAAACATGTATTCGCACTCGAAGATAAACGGGGCGGGCCCGGGTTTGAACAGTTCTACCACCACTACAAACCGATCGAACCAAGTGCGCCGAAGGATACAATCTTTGCCAAATGGATGGAAGTTGAAGGCCCGTTCTACGGCCCCAAATCACCGTTTGAAAACCTGATTGAGAAGTATCAAGTAAACTCGGCATCCGATGAAGAGCTCGATTTGTCGGCAAAGAATTTCTTAGCTGATTTTGGTAAAGTTGCTTATCGTAACCGAACCATCTCCAATGACTACCTGGAAAAGCTATTGGTATACTACCAACAACAGCGAAACTCCAAACCCGGGTTTCGTGAAGCTATCATTGATCCACTGGCGATGATCCTGACATCTACTCGCTTTCTTTATCTATGCGAACCGGATGACATTCAAAAACAACCAACCGAGCTAAATAGCAAAGAAAGCGAAAGGACTCTTCCAAATCAGGTAGTCAGCAAAGAACCAATTCGTAGAAAATCAAAAGCACTCGACGCCTACAGCCTGGCCAGTCGTCTTTCATACTTCCTCTGGAGCAGCCCCCCAGACCAAGAACTTAACCGGCTTGTCGAAACAGGTGACCTCCAGAAACCACTAGTGATAGAAAAGCAGATCGAGCGAATGCTGAAGAGCCCGAAAGCGAATAATTTCTTTAAGGGGTTCATGGCACAGTGGACACATTTGAAACGTTTTGACTCGCTTGGCCTTGATTCGAAATTATTTTTGCATCGCACCGACGGAATGATTCATTCCTCAAAACAGGAGCCTGTTGAGTTTTTTAAAGTCCTAGTGCATGAGAACCTAAGTGCGTCGAACCTGATCGATTCCGATTTCATAGTGGTGAACGGGGTGCTCGCTAATAAATATGGTTTGTCCAAACACTACGATGGAGATGGCTTTAAGAAAGTATCCATCCCGCCCGTTTCCCCACGAGGTGGGCTGATCACTCAGGCGGCCTTCCTTTCATCGGGAACAATGGGCAGTCGCACATCACCCGTCATTCGGGGATCCCTTGTGAAAGAGATTCTGCTTAATGATCCGCCTCCCCCTCCACCTCCGAATGTTCCTGAGTTGATCACATCCACCGCAGAGCCCTTACCCAGTGTTCGCGATCTTGTCGAACTCCACCAACAAAAGGCTCAATGCGCCTCATGCCATGCCCGCTTTGACTTCATCGGACTGGGATTGGAAAACTTCGATGCAGTCGGTATGTGGCGGGATCAAGAATTGGTTACCGATGTTGAGCATTTTCGGCAGCTAGCCAACCCGAAGGCGAAAAGAAAGCTTTATCCCGTGGATGCCAGTGGGGAACTTCCCAATGGAGAAAAATTCAACGATGTACATGGACTGAAAACCGCCCTCATGAAACAGGAAAGACAGGTGGCCGCCTCCCTTTTTGAGGGGCTTTTGTGTTATGCCCTCGGCCGGGATGTCAGTTTTACCGATCGTCCGATCATCGAAAAAGCCATGCATGAACTGGAAAAAGAAAAATATCCAGTCCGTGACATGATCAAAAAAATCGTCCTCAGCGAACCCTTCTCAAAGTCATAACCAAAATACAATTGATAAGAATTTTATTTCAGAGACATATTATAATTATTAACATTCGAGAAACATTATGAACCTCTCCACAAGTTCCAACCGCAGGTCCTTTCTCCGTAACGGAGCCAAGGCGATCACCCTCCCCTTTCTTGGCAGTCTCCTACCAACTGCGCTCCAAGCTTCCACGAATAGCACCCTGGCCGGTAACACACCGAAAAGACTGCTGTGGATGTCCATGGGCCATGGTCACATGGAAAAACACTTTTATCCGGAAGATTCCGGCTCACTGACTGACATTTCTTTGCCACCCGGCTGGGACCCGATTAAGAAAAACCTCCGTCACACCACCTTGGTTTCCAACTTCTCCAACATGCAAAACAAACAGCCGCATGAAGGAAGTGAAGCGGTTCTTACCTGTGCCAATGTGATCGGTTTTCCGGGAAAAGCACGGCACAACAGTGTATCCTGTGATCAGGTTGCGGCCGCTCACCTCGGAAAGGATACCCGCTATCAGAGCCTGCAGCTTAATTGTCCCAAAAGTGACACCGGTAATGGACACGGAGGTGTGGCGATATCCTATCGGGAGGATGGCAGCCCACTGACTGGTCTTGATTCTCCCCTGGAAGTTTATCGGCGCTTATTCGGAGGTAATGTTTCCAAGGAAGAAGTCCTCAATACCCTCAAACAACGAAAGAGCATATTTGACATCCTCGAATTCGAGAGCAGTTCCACCAAACGAATCCTCGATCGGGAGGACAGGGAGAAACTCGAAGAATACACCAACAGCATCCGAGATATCGAGCTAACCATTAGCCGCGAGGAAGAATGGCTGGATGTTCCCTATCCAAAGACCACAATGAAGGCTCCCAATGATAGTCAGGTTCTGGCCAGCGGTTCCCATGGTGAAAAGGCAATCCGTACCATGCAGCAACTCATTCTCGCGGCCTGGAAAACCGATACCACCCGAGTGGTCACCTACCGCATGCCCGATGCCGGCCTTCTCAAAAGCATGGATATTTCCTCCACGCCTCACACACTTTCTCACTACGGAAGCAATTCCTCCCTTCATGAACTGAATCTTCGTCGCACCCGGAAATGGATGGAATTGTACTCCGATTTTATTGACCAGTTGCGATCCGCCAAGGACCCCATGGATCCTAACGGAGGAACTCTCTTCGACAACAGCCTGGTTTATTGCGGTGGGGGCTTACGTACGGCTCACCGCAACACCAATGTCCCCTGCCTGCTCACGGGCGGTGGCTTTAAAGGACTTACCCACGGTCAGCACCGGTTCGCTCCAAATAAAGACACTCCACTGGCCAACCTCTGGACCACCATGCTCCAAGATGCCGGAGTCGGAGTCGACCGCTTCGCTGACGCCAACGCCACGGCCCATTCCATCTGGGGATAGAGGGTATCTCCTAAGCGTAAGGTGTGCGGGTGCACATCCTCGGTTTAGGGTTTGGTAAACCGCACCAATATCTAACAGCAAGCCTCATACCTCGCGCCTCGATGCTTGACATACCTTTAAGCTCAAGGTATCAGGCTGAAATGAAGAAAGAACTCTTTATTGATGGCGTGCCGGAACTACTTCTACTCCGCCTGCTCGCACAAAATGAAATGTACGGCTACGAGCTGGTGGCAAAGATTCACTCGATATCGGACGGCGCCTTTCGCTTTGGTGAGGGTTGCATTTATCCCATCCTGCACCGCCTCGTGGGAGACCGTTGCCTGAATATTCGCAAAGAAACGGTTTCCGGACGCCCACGCCGATACTATCGCCTTACGGCCAAGGGAAATAAAAGATTATCCCAACTTGAAGATTCATGGAGCAAAGTCTCCGCAGGGATCAGTAAATTTGGAAAGGACAGTATCCATGCAACAGCGTAAATTTCTTGCAAGGGCCCAAAAGGCTCTGATTAAACATGGTATCATTGGATCGCGGGCAAAAGCTCTGCTCGAAGAATGGAACGACCATCTTGAAAGCGAAGTGGAAAAGCTCGTCGCAGGAGGCCAGGACCGTGAATCCTCTTATCAGGATGCATGCAAGGCTTTGGGTGAACCTGAATCACTGGTTGATTCCGCGGCCAAACAATTGGCGATGGAATCATGGCAAGGACGCAACCCAGTCCTGTCTTCAGGAATCCTAAGCTTGGTTGTTTTTCTCCTCGGCATATTGGTAATGGTAGCAGGTGGCTCTCTACTTAAGGCAAACTTTGACTATCTTTCTCCTGAAATGATAAAATACCTTGTTACCCTAATCGATACCTTGCCATGGCTCTTATGCCTGAGCTGGCTTGCGTATCATGCCCGGAAAATGCCTCTCGGATGGAAAGGGTTATGGTTTGTCACCGCTTTTACGGCCATAATACCAAGCTTTCTGGGTTTTACCTGCGACTCTCCTAATAGAACTATGACTGTTTTCATGGCTTTCCTGCCTATTGGTTCCATTTCAAAGTTCATCATCACTTTCGGCCTCACATTGTTCTTCTGGTGGTTCCAGACAAGAGGCAAAAACTGGAAGATGAAAGTCACTTAGTCTCCTGAACCAATTCGAACTTAGTAAAAAAGGCAGTTAGAATATTTAAATTTTATTCTGCCACTTCATAAGAAAACGAGACTCTGTTACATATCCTAAGTGGAAGTAAAACGAGAGTTTCTCTCCCAACAGAACCATTCGAAATCTCACCTTAAATAAAGTCACATGCAAAAAATACTAATATCCACAATCTCCCTGATAATGTCAGTATCCCTCTTAGTCGGTGCTCCAGTCACAGAAAAGGAGGGTGATGTTATTATAAACAGAATGTTAGAAGTGTTAAGGGCTCAGCAAGATCCATTCGCAGATCCATTCGCAGAAAGGGAGGCCGAAATTGCTATTATAAACAGAATGTTAGAAGAGTTAAAAGCTGAGAAGAAACGATTAGATGAACAAGCCAACAATGAGATGAACAAAAGACTGGCCGAACTTAGAGCTGGAATTGATCAAACGAATGGCGAATACCCAAAGTCATCAAAAGTCGAAATTATAGGGATAGGCGCAAGGCTGATAGATGAAAATGGATCTTGTACCATTGCAGAATTAATTCCAGGCGGACCAGCCGAGAAATCTCAGCAATTGGAGCCTAAGGATGTAATCCTTAAAGTCTCAAAATCAGACGGCACCCTCGCAGATATAGGTGATATGAAACTTTCTGAAATTGTTGAACTCATCAAAGGTCCAAAAAATTCAAAAGTGAAATTGTTAATTCAGCCATTTAAAAATCCCTCCACTCCGAAAGAGGTTAGTATCAAAAGAAAACCCATCTACATCTATCATCAAACTCACGAAAATAAAGTTTCAGAAAAAGCTGATCCGGTTCCTTCAGAGACCCCATCAGGGAAGAAACTCATTATTCACATCGTTAAAAGAGGTGATACGGTAAAAAGCATTGCTAAAAAATACGGATCAAAAGTGAAATGGATTAATTCTGCTAATCTAATGGGCATGCCAACAAAAATTAAAGTAGGAGAAAAAATTATTGTTCCACAAAAAAAACCTATGACCAAGTAAGTGGTTAGTTGAAGAGATTTACTACCGATCCGAACCCTCTAAGAAAGGCGGGCAGAATGTTTGAATTTGATTCCGCCGCTACATAAGAAAACGAGACTCTGTTACATTTACTAAATCGAAGTAAAACGAAGATTTATCAGAAGGGATTGTGTCAGGAAATTTGGATAAGGAGTGTTTTACCTTTTTGAACCCACAAACAGCACCCAGTTTGGCCAACAAAAACAACAATAAAATACCACTACCAATGAAACTCATTATCACCACATCATTATTGGCCTTGGCAAGCTACTTGCCCAGAGCAACGGCAGACGAGGGAATTGACGAGCTTTGCAGGGAACTTCTCGACTCGATTGCAGCAGATGACCCAGTTGCCTACGCACAATGCTATACTACCATTAGCCATAGGAAGAGGCAGATAAGTAAGTTGAACCTTCCTAGCCACGCCGTAGACAGGCAACGTCTCTTGGCCAAGTTGCGCCTTAGAAACACCACCATACGGCACTCATTCCGAATCATGCGGGAGCAGATCGCTGATCCGAAGGCAAAGATTGAGTTCGTTTCCGCCGAGGCGAATGTGAAAACAGAGACTTTCATGGGTGTTCGCATAACGTGCACTAGCCGGATTCTGTGCCGGTTCCGGGTCAATGGTGAAGAGTGGGTGCTGGATTTGGATGAAGGGATCTTGCTGGATGGTCAGTGGTTCTTATCCGATGATCCGAGTTCTTTGGAGAACCGCTTTAGGATGATCAACTTCAGGCCCTCGGGGAGGGACAAGGAAGGGAACATCGTCTACGGGCGCGTCGTAGAAAAGAGGCAAGAAACTGACCGAAATTCAGCTAGAAAGAATCAACAGCTCCAAAAAAAATTAAAGTAGGTGAAAAAATTTCTGTTTCACAAATAAACTTATGACCAAGTAATTGGTAAAAAGATTCATTAAACCTTTTGGCAAAAGGTCTTTTACGGAGATTACAAGATCATGGAAGAAGAACTCAACATATACGATACCCCGGGCTTCGGGATGAAGCTTCTGGTATAAATTTTGACCAGCAATAAAAAGGTGAGCCTTTCCTAACTTCAAAGAAAGGACTCTTTGATGATTTAGTTGCGGTGTACGATGAAGAACTGTTTGTTGATTTCTAATTCTCCTGCCCCAAAAACTCATCAACCATGAAAATCTTTTTTGTTCTTCTTTTCTTACTCGCTTCTCTCAGCCAACTATCCGTTGCGACAGAAAAAGAATTTTCGGAAGAGCAGATCTCGGAGAAAAGACAATCCTTCACTTTGGCTGTGTTACCGGACACGCAATTCTACTGCGACACCCGTCTGAAGCTATCCAAGAAGTGGGGTAACGGAGACCTGCGCCGTTACTTTTTTGATCAAACCCGTTGGGTTCGTGATAATCATAAGCGGCTCAATATCGCTTTTCTCGTGCATGAGGGAGATATCGTTCAGGCAGATGCTCCGGAGGAATGGGCCATCGCAAAAAAGGCGATGTCCATCCTGGATGGTCATGTGCCCTACTGCCTATGTCTGGGAAATCACGACATGGGTTTCCAAAAGTCGAACAACAAATACGGCGGGGATATCGCCGTGAACCGGACCACTCACTTCAATAAATATTTTCCGCGTGAGAAATTTGCCAAAACAAAGGAATTCGGGGGAACTTTCGATCCCAAGCGCCATGACAACTCCTGGTACCATTTCGAGTCCGCCGGAATGAAGTTTTTAATCGTATCGCTCGAATGCAAACCACGCGACGAAGTTCTGGATTGGGCGAACAAAGTGGTAGCCGAACATCCCGACCATCGCGTCATCGTTCTGACTCATGCCTACATGAGAGCGAATGGAAAAAGGTTCGAAAAATTGGGATACAAGATCAAGGGAAACGCAGGGGAAGCAATCTGGGAAAAATTGGTCAGCAAACACAAAAATATTTTTATGGTTTTATGCGGTCATGCAAGCGGAGAAGCTGTCCTTACTTCCAAGGGCGATCACGGCAATCAGGTCCACCAAGTACTGAGCGACTACCAAAACTTGAACAATGGAGGAGAATCCTGGCTTCGCTACATGGTCTTCGAACCAACCCAGAACAAGATCAAGGTCTACACTTACAACCCGGCGCTGAAAAAATTTCGTAACCAAGCTTCCAGCCGTTTCGATTTGGACTATCAAATGACGCAACCCGAATAGATCCGACTGACGGGGCATTGGGAAACAGGCCGATGACTTTGCCTTTCAAGAATTCAGATTGAACCCCAACCTTACTTTTGATTTAAAAATACTTGGTTTTTTTTGAATCCAAACCCCAACCTTCAACGCTTTAAAAATAAGCTTTTATTAATTGAATGCTAAATTAACCTAAAATAGTCATGAAAAAAACAATCAGTTGCATCGCTTCCCTCTTTATAATGAGTTCGCTCGTATCCTTCGCCAAAAAGGATATCGTGGATACGGCCGTCGGGGCCGGAAGCTTCAAGACGCTTGTCGCTGCGGTCAAGGCCGCCGGGCTCGTTGACACTCTCAAAGGCGAGGGTCCCTTCACCGTCTTCGCCCCAACGGACGAGGCTTTTGCCAAGCTCCCCAAGGGCACGGTCGAAACCCTTCTGAAACCTGAAAACAAAAAGAAACTCGCCAGCATCCTTACCTACCACGTCGTTGCAGGCAAAGTGAAAGCCAAGAAGGCCGCCAAACTCGATTCGGCCAAAACGGTCAACGGGGCGGAACTGTCCATCAAGCCATCCGGCAAAACTCTGCAAATCAACAAGTCCAAGGTCGTCAAGGCTGACATCAAGACTTCCAATGGGATCATTCACGTCATTGATGCCGTTTTGATTCCGGAATCGAAGAAAGTGGCTGGCAATACTGTCGACATCATCAAGCAGGCTATAAATAAAGGAGTGCCCCTCTTTAACTCCGGAAATCGTTCGCAGACTGCTGCCATTTACATGAAAGCAGGCAAGGAAATCCTGGAACAATGTTCCTCCAAAACTTGCGCAAAGTCGATGAAGACAATCAAGACTGCACTGAAAAAAGCATCCAATGAAAAGTCCTCGACTACCCAGTCCTGGATTATGAGAGACGCTTTCGACAAGGTACTTGCTTCTTCGAAGTAAGTTCCTCCGTTCCTTATTTTATCAACGCGGGCTTTCCCTTTGGGAAGCCCGCGTTTTTTTTGCATCGCTTTCCCGTGGAACGGGTTTGCGCAGTTTCACGAGTAGCGAAGGGCAAAAGAAAAAGTAGTGGAATTGGCTTTTGGGAAACCCGGTCGCCTTTATTTCAAAGGGTAAAAGGACTTTTTTTGAAAAAAATTCTTTTTTTTGAATCCAAAACAAGAAAACGGACGAACACTCCTATAGAAACATTTCTTTTCTATTAATAACCAAACACTATCTATGAAAAAAATAATCGTATCCTTCACATCCCTGCTAATGCTCGCTTCGTTTCTTTCGGGAGCCCCCAAGAAAGACATCGTGGACACCGCCGTCGGTGCCGGTAGCTTCAAGACTCTCGTCGCCGCCGTAAAGGCCGCTGGGCTTGTCGACACGCTCAAAGGCGATGGTCCTTTCACTGTTTTCGCCCCGACTGACGAGGCATTTGCCAAGCTTCCCAAAGGCACGGTCGAGTCCCTTCTCAAACCTGAAAACAAAAAAAAGCTCGTTAGTATTCTGACCTACCACGTGGTTCCCGGCAAAGTTAAGGCCAAGAAAGCCGCCAAGCTTGATTCCGCGAAAACCGTCAATGGTTCGGAAATCACGATCAAGCCATCCGGTAAAACCCTGATGATTAACAAATCCAAGGTAGTCAAAGCTGATATCAAAACTTCGAATGGCATCATTCACGTGATCGATGCCGTCTTGATCCCCAGCGATTGCAAGAAAACTTCAGGCAAGGCCGGTAAGACCCATGAAATTATCAAGCACGCTATCCACAGGGGAGTGCCCATGTTCAATTCTGGTCATCACGCCCAAACCGCAGCCTTGTACATGCATGCAGGCAAGGAAATCCTGGGGCAATGCTCCTCTTCCGCATGCCCAACTGCATCCAAAACCATCAAGGTCGCGCTTCACAAGGCCTCATCCGAACGTTGCTCGACTTCCCAAGCTTGGATCATGAGAAGAGCCTTTGATCACGTTCTTGCCTCCTCGAACTAATTTAGTCTGTTCCAATAGGGTAACGCGGACTTCCGCAATGGGAGTCCGCGTTATTTTTCAACCGACCACTTTGTAATTTTCTTTCTCATCCTCTCCATGAAACTCTTCAAAAGATTCTCTCTAACTCTCATTGCTTCCCTTTCGATTTTTGCTCCCCTTCTACAAGCCGCGAATCCTGCCGAAGCCAAAACCATTGGCCGAACAGTTCGGGAAATGCCGGAGTTATCAAGCTTTCTCCAATTACTTGAAAAAACGGGTATTGGGTCCATTCTATCAGAGAGCACCAGCGCAAGCTACACGGTCTTCGCCCCCATTGATGCAGCTTTCAAGAAATTGCCCAAGGGGACTGTAGAAACATTGCTAGATCCACGAAACGACGACCGTTTGGAGGAAGTTTTTGGATTTCACGTCAAAGAAACTTCGGAAGCCCCTATCTTTATAGAGAAGTATTCCTTGCTCCGGATGACTACGCGTCAGTTTCTCTCGGTTAATTACAAAGACAAAAAAATTGGTGATGCCCGTTTCACTGGATCTGTCATTCCGTGCTCCAATGGAGTCATTTACCTGATCGACAAGGTTCTTACTCCTACAACTGATGACCTTTTTCAGCGGCTCCAAAAGGATGGCAGGTTTACGATTTTCACCAAGGCAATCACCGCCAGTCGTCAGGGCAAACTCTTTCAAAACATGCATAGTTTGTACACAACCTTTGCTCCTACGGACGAGGCGTTCAAAAAACTTCCCGCAAATACCCTGGAATCTTTATTCCTTCCTGAAAACGACGAACGTCTCGAAGACATCATCAAGCACCACATAACAGAGCAAGTATATGCTTATGGAAAATCTTCCGGCAATCGTCGTAGCCTGGGAGTCTCCGACGTCACGCCATTCAGTGCCTTCGGCCAACAGTTGAATTTCAAACTTCATGGCAAACATGCCACCATTGATGGAGCGAAAATCACAGAAACGGACATACCTTGCGCCAACGGTATCATTCACGTGATTGATAACGTAATTCTTCCTTCCGAGAATAGCCTTCTCGAGTTGATCAAAGGCGAGAAGCGTTTCAGCACCTTGACCCGCTTGCTTAGTGAAACCGGACTGGACCTTCCTTTGGCATCGTCAAGAAACACCCTCACTATTTTTGCTCCCGTAAACGAAGCATGGGAGAAAGAACCATACAAATCCTTAGTCAAAAATCTTGAAAACTCAGGCGGCGAAGCACTGTACGGCGTCTTGGCGCGACACGTAATTGTCGGCAAACACGTAAGCGAAAACCCAAAGCCTTACAACAAGCTCAGGACCATTCACGGAGCACCGATTTACCTGACTCAAGGCGAGGGCAAATCCAAAATCAGTGGCATCCGGATCATCAATTCCGATACGGAAGCCTTCAACGGGCTCGTAAACGCAATCGGTTCCGTAATCAAAGATCCGATGGAGCTTCCCGAGAAGGATATCTCCACGGTGGATGCCATTCTTTTCGTGCAGAATTCATTGAAAGAGGGCTCAGAACTCTACAACAAAGGCGAGTATGAAGCGAGCTGGCGTAATTATATCGTGCGGGGAAATGAATTTCTTACCAAGTATTCCAAATTCGCCAGTTCTTCTCAAAGCAACAAGGTAAGAGCCGTGATCTTCGACGATCAACCGGTCGCTCAGCTTGCCAAGGAGGCTTGGGCGTCGCGTAATGTTTTTCGCGACTTATTGCGTGAACTCGAGCAAAGAGAAGACCGTATTGTCGATTCCTATCTTATGCAGGTTCCCAACAAGTCTCGTTTTGGCCGCTGATTCATGGAAAACAAACGACCTATTTTCATTGATGGAAACACCTTCTTTGGTTTTAGTTCTGGTTTCTCCCTTACATGCAATTACGTAACTTCATCCTCTTTTCCAACATCGATTCCTTCCGCTTCGCACTCGGAATCGTTGCATCCGAGGGCTCACAATCCAACGCGGATGAATCCTTGCTCCCCCTGGTCGCAAAAGGGGACGGACAAGCGATGAAAAGGTGCATTGATCTATACGGCCCGCTTGTTTGGAGCATAGTCTGCCGGCGTATAAGCGAGCGCAACGACGCGGAGGAAACATGCCAAGAGATTTTTACCGAAGTCTGGCAAAAAGCCGGTTCCTACAACCCGGAATTGGCTCGCGAATCAACCTTCATCGGAATGATCGCCCGTCGCCGCTCGATTGACTGGCAGCGAAAACAAAACCGGCTTCCTCAGTTGACTGAGTTGGAGAGCGTTCCCGAAGCTTCCTCCGCAACTCCCCTTGCCGGGACCAGCTTGGACAGGGAACTTCTTTGGAAGGCCCTCGAACAACTTCCAAAGAAAACGCGGGAACTTTTTTCCCTGCATTTCGTCAAGGGTATGACTCACGAGGAGATTGGCAATGAAACCGGACTGCCTCTCGGCACCGTAAAGACCCGGTTGAGACGTGGCTTGATTGACGCCCGAAAATTGTTGAAGGACTTCACGACTAAGGAGGTCTCAGAAGCATGAGCGCAACGGGAACCTACGACCGCTTTGATGAACTGGACGCCGGTCGGGTACTTGGCGACTTGTCTTCTGATGAAGTCAATGAATGGAAGGATCTCGCTCCGAGGCACCAATCGGAAAGCTCAGGGGAACTCGATTGGATTAGCGCGGAATTGGAACTTAGAAATTCCGAGCCTTGTCCGCTCTCATCTTCTCTTGTTACCCGCCTGAACGAAACTATTCCCGCGTTCACTGAAAAGAAATCGAAGAAACCTGCTTCCGCAAACGTCACTTCTATCATTCCCTGGCTCGGTTGGGCAGCGGCTGCTTGCCTGCTGGTTCTCTTCAATTTGCCAACTGGAGATGGTGTCCAAAATGTTTCAGCTGAATTGGCTCAGGCGAATGCAGAACTTTCAGATAAGGCAAACACCATTACTGACCTAGAATCTGCCAAACAAGAGTTGGCCAAACTTAATGAAAAATTGAGCGGTGAATTAGCAACTGAGTCAGAAAAGATTGATGCATTGAATACCCAGATCGCAAAGCTAACCGAGACACTTCCTCTGTTACAAAAATTTGAATCTCTTATCCAGGACGAGTCGGATACTCAAAGACTCGAATTTGCATCAGCAAGCGATCCATACAAAGGTCTCAGCGGAGAAGTGATATGGAATGATGAAAAGCAGGAAGGCTATATGTCCCTTAAGAACCTTGCGGTAAATGATCCAACCAAGAACCAATACCAACTTTGGATCGTGGATCCGGATCGCGATGAACTTCCGGTGGATGGAGGGGTGTTTGACATCACCCAAAAGGATGGCAAATCGATCATACCTATTCGCAATGCTTTGCAAGTCACGAAACCGGCGGCATTCGTGATCACCCTCGAGCAACCGGGTGGGGTCGTGAAATCAAAGCAGGAAGTCGTAGTGGCCTTGGCAAAATCCTGATTTTTGCCAACCTTCTTAGGTTCGGAAATCTTTGATCCGTTCCACGAATCGCATCGACCAGCGATTCAGTCTGCCTAGGGTGGTACTTTATGAATCATTTTACCCGCCTCCTTTTTTACTTCGCTTTGCTGTGGAGCGGACGCGATGATTCACTAGCAAAACCACCACCAACCGAAGATTTGGTCACGCCTCAAATGACAAACGAGGCTCCTGCCCCCGGCAAGCGGGTCAGGCAAGTCGCCCCCGAGTTCAAGGGAACTCAAGTGTATCATTCACTCTACCTCCCGACCGATTGGCAAAAGGGAAAAACTTACCCCGTTCTTGTCGAGTACACTGGAAATAAGTTCCCCGCTTGCGGATCAACCGGTGAGGTCAAGGGAGCCAACTTGGGCTACGGTCTAAGCGGGGGAGAGAAATTCATTTGGGTATCCATGCCCTATATTCTAAAAGGAAAAAAAGAGAACGCCGTGACTTGGTGGGGTGACCGTCAAGCCACCATCGATTATTGCAAAGTGAACCTGCCCCGCATCTGCAAGGAATTCGGGGGAGATCCGGACAACCTTTTTATCTGTGGATTTTCCCGCGGAGCCATCGCCTGCGGATACATCGGTCTGGCGGATGACGATATCGCCGCCTTTTGGAAGGGAATGATCGCCCATGATCATTTCGATGGGCAAAAAAAATGGGGCTACCCCGAAAGTGACCGTGCATCCGCACTCCAGCGCCTCGCCCGCCTCAAAGGACGCCCTACCCTTGTGTGCGGAAACGCCAACGATTATCTCAAGGAACATCCCAAGCTCGGCGACTTCACCTTTCTTCCCGTCCCCGTGGATAAAATCTTCAAAATCCCAGAGGGTCCGGTCATCCATCCCCACACCGACCTTTGGGCTCATAGGGAAAGCCCCACCCGGCAAACGGCCAGAGCTTGGTTGCAAAAACAAATTTCAGAGGGAGAGAAGCGTTAGGCCTCCGGTCGTTCTTTCCACTTCCTGAAATTCACTGACATTGAGTGCTCACTGCTCTTCCTGGAAGAATCAGAAAATACACGCTTGTGTCTAAATTAAAGATTACAAAACCCTACAAAATTGTCTTGGTTTGGAGCAGGAGAAATTATAATTATCATATTTTAATATAAAAGTATGTTAGATTTCGGAAACTTCAAAGCGAGGGATTGTGGGAATGGATTGGGCCGACGGTCTTTCCTAAAGACGGCATCTGCGCTTCCCTTTGCATTTGGCGCCGGTTATGGAGGGATCGATTTGGAGGCTGCCCGCAAACTAGGGGACCGGGCAAAAGCAAAATCCGTCATCCTGCTTTGGTTGTGGGGTGGTCCCAGTCACCTTGATACCTTTGACCCAAAGCCAGATGCCCCGATGGAATATCGGGGACCATTCGGCGTCATCCCGACGAAGACAGATGGGCTTCAAGTAACGGAACTGCTCCCACAACTGGCCAAGCGAAGCCATCTTTATTCAGTGATTAGATCGATGCAGACCACCAACGGGGGCCATCCAGGGGCGGGTACGGTAGGTCTGACAGGTTTCGAGGAGAATCCGACCGTGCATCCTAATTTCGGCTCCATCATGTCCAAGCATCGTGGCAGGTCGGGCGCCTTGCCCCCTTTCTTCTACTTGGGCCAAGGTATTCCTCGGGATTTGCCCAGGAGAATTGAAGGTTACGGTGGAGGTACGCTGGGCAAGGCATATGATCCTTTCCTTGTAAGTTGTTCTGAGAATGGAAAAGTCGGCATACCAACCCTGGATCTATTGCCCGGGATGACGCCGAACCGAATACATCATCGTCGCAGCTTGATGGCCCAACTTGATGACACAAGTCGTAAATTAGATGGCAAGGGCGTGAAGGGATGGAACCAAGCCCATCATGCGGCATACGGTTTGTTAACGGATCCCAAGGCCCGAGATTCTTTTGACCTCACAACTGAAACTCAAGCCACCCGTGATGCCTACGGACAAACCTCATTCGGGCAAAGTTGCCTTCTTGCCCGTCGACTTGTGGAAACCGGTGTACCGTACGTGCAAGTAAACTGGAGCGAGTATGTGGAGACCTTTACCCCCAACGGCGACTTTGGATGGGATACCCACATTTACAATTTTGAGCTTTTGCAGGATCGGCATTGCCCGATCTTTGACCGTGCCTTCTCCGCCCTTTTGGATGACATGAACAGCCGAGGACTTCTTGAGGATACACTGGTTATTGCGACCGGGGAATTTGGACGCACTCCGAAAATCAGTAACCGAGCGGCCCGGGAGCACCACAAGGATTGTTACTTTTCAGTCTGGGCAGGAGCGGGAATTCAACCGGGGCGTGTCATTGGAGAGAGTGACAAACGGGGCGAACGTCCTGTGACCGAACCCATAACACCCCTCATGATGGGTACCACCATTGCCGAGCTAAGTGGTATTGGAGCAAGAGAAAGGGCGGAGATGAAGGTGCTGGACGGCGGGAGTGTCATTAATGAGCTTTTATAGTTTTACGAGGGGCTGTTTTTTTCTCCTTGGCTTACTAACTGCTGGATTTTCATCAGCCCAGACCCCGCTCACGACCGATGGGTCAAACAAGCGTGACCCCGTCTTCATTGATGACGGCGCCACTTTGGTTTACGGTGTTGATGAGAACAGAGATCTCATTCGTCTCAGACAACTTGATCTCGATACTCTCGAGTCCAAGCCTTATTACGAAAGTGCCAACCGTCACCATGTGGAGGTGGCTTTTTCCAGGGACGGCCGCTATATTTCCTATACCGAGTGCACGGGCAACCTGACGGCTCAATTCGTCATCAAGGATTTGCAGGAGAAGAAGGATTATTTCGTTAAGCACAGTGGACGCGGAGGGACGCGAAGCCCCGCCTTTGCTCCGGATAATTCCGTTGTCGTCTACGCCTTTGCAGAAAAGGGCCCCCAGCAACTGTGGTCAGTCGACATGGAGGCCAAGAACAAGAAGCAGTTAACCCAGTGCGAAGGCATCTCCAATTGGCCTTCTTTCACCCCGGATGGAAAGACCATTGTTTTCTCCAACACTCGTGAAAACAACTACGAGATTTACTCTATGGATGCCAATGGATCCAACGAGAAAAGGCTGACTGAAAACACGATCATGGATATCCGGCCCGTTGTATCGCCTAATGGTAAGCAGATTGCCTTCACCAGCATGAGAAATGGTTTTTACAACGTGTACGTGATGAACTTCGACGGATCCGACGTAAGGCAGGTAACTGATAGCGAGGAGCGAGATGACTACCCGACTTGGCATCCGGATGGCAAGCGATTGGCCGTTGTATCCGAACGCAAAGGAAAATTTGACCTCTATATGGTTGAAGTTCCCTCTTCCGGGAAGATCACGACGAACCGCTAGTTGTGGAGTAATCGATGCGCGCTTTCCTTTACTCAAAAGGACAAAACCCGCGAATTCACGTCGGGTTGCTCATGTTCCTTTTCCTGCTCCCTTTGGTCGAGGCTCAGCAAATCTCATCCGTTTCCCCCAGGACGGCAACTGTCGGCGAGCCGGTTGAAATTGAGTTTGTCGGTAAGAACCTCGGCCTTTCCGGTGATGGCAATCTCTCGATACTTGCTTCTTTTGCCTGCCAGCAGGAAATTATCAGCGAGTTTCCCAAACCACCCGCAGATGGAAAGGGAGCGAAGACCAGAAACAAAGTTCGCCTAAAGGTGACGTTGAAGAAAGATACCCCAGTGGGCGTAGGTTGGCTTCGCTTGGTGACCTCAATGGGAATAACCCCTCCGATTCTTTTTCTTGTGGACGACCTGCCTACTCGCAAAGCGGATCCGAAGTCTCGTCGCGAAGAGGCGATACTCATTGATCCACCACTTGCCATTGAGTCAAGAACTCCGAACCTTGACGTTCACTATTACAAGTTGGAAGGCAGGTCCGGCCAACGAATTGCCATTGAAGTGTTTGGCAGTCGCCTCGGGGAGGATGTGGACGCCGCTCTTAAATTGCTTGATGCCGGAGGACGAATACTCGCTGCCTCCGATGATGAACCGGGATCCGGAAAGGACCCCCGACTGTCTCACGTCTTCAGGAAGAATCAAACCGCCTACGTTGAGGTTCGTGAAATCCGCTACCAGGGAGGCAAGTTCTATCGATTGCGGGTCGGTGATTTTCCATTGCCAATGGCTGCCTTTCCGATGGTTGCCCAAGCTGGGATGAAGACGTCCTTTGCATCCGTAGGCCCTCCGGGAGAAACGTCACTTTCCCGATCCGCTCGAATATCCGGTCTTTACGGCGCCCCATCGCGGTACAGTCTTGGCTTCAGGGGTTCCGAACATAATGCGTCCGGCTTTGTCCCACTCCGACTGGTAGAAGAGCCTCCATTCATTGAGAAGGAACCGAACAATCAATTATCCGAAGCCCATTTGATCGAATCCTCCGCCACCCTGACAGGTCGTTTACTAATACCTGATGACATTGACGTCTATGCTTTCGACTCGAAAAAAGGGCAGCATTTCCATTTCCGCCCTTTCTGCCGTAGTCTAGGATCACCTGCTTTTCTTTTGCTTTCCCTGCAGGATGAAAAAGGGCGAGTTTTGGCTTCGGCAGGGAATGGTAACTCAGCGGAAGAATCTCTTCACCACGTAGCGTCTGCAGATGGGCGCCTCTTTCTCCTTGTCAGTGAACTGGCCGGACGGGGCGCTCCAGCTTTTCACTATGCAATTTCCGCACGCATTCAAGCCACACCACTCAGCTTTCATTGGGATGCGGGAAAGGCTTCACATTTGACAGTCTCCGGCCAACCCGGATCGACGGTCACGTTGAAACTCAAGAGCCTGCGCAAAAACTTCGCTGAAACCATTGAGTTAACCCCCTTTGGTGAGCGTGGCGATTATGAGGTTTTCGGTTCTTCTTCCATTGGTAAGGAAAAGGGTAATTTTGACTTTGAAATCCACGTGCCCGAAACCATGAAACCAGGCGAATGGGATTTACTTCGTCTACGAGCCTCTTTTTCCAAAGAGGGGGATAGCCCAAAGGAGTGGACCGACGTTCTCGACTTTAAGTCAGCCTTTCAGAACGTCCTCCCGAATATTCCATTTCCACCCGAGGAATTACTTAATCGAATCCCAATGTTTGTGATGCCAAGGAAAATCGAGGTGTCCCTGGACCCCATTAGTGGAGAACCCGGAGATATGGTAGAAATGAAGGTTTCATTGGAAAAGAAGGATGGAACTTTTCGCTTCATAAAGCCGAAGACTTCTTGGCATGGGTTCCCAAAAGAATGGAAGGTTCCTGTCAAGGCTCAGGATTTCGATGAGAAAAAAGGTTTTGCCCTTTTGAAAGTAACCATTCCCAAAAAGGCAATTCCAGGTGATGAGATTGAGGTTTTTGCATCGGTTCGCGGAGAACTCGAAAATGCCCGCTATATGCGCGTTTTTTCCAATAGGATTTCAATCGGAATTACGGGTAAGGAAGATACTCTTGAGGAAACTAAATAATCGAAGAAAAGATTTATATGAAAATTATTTATCCAGTCTTTTCCCTCCTTTTTCTAGGGCTTGCTTGCCCAGGCAAGCCGAAGATTTCATTTAACCACGAAGTGCTTCCGATTTTATCAAAGCAAGGTTGCAGTCAGGGCAGTTGCCATGGCGCGCCTCATGGCAAAGGTCACTTTCGGCTGTCTCTTCGGGCTTTCGATCCATCTCTTGATTCCCATACCATCTTTCGCGAGGAATTGGGCAGGAGGATCAATCCAATTGAACCAAGCAAAAGTCTTCTCCTCTTGAAACCCACAATGGCCATTGCCCATGAGGGGGGACAACGCCTTAAAGTCGATAGTTTCGAATACAACCTTATTCGTGATTGGATTCGCGAAGGTTGTCCGACTCCGGAGGATGAAGCCAAATGTGTCAAACTGGAGATTCTCCCCGGAGGATCAAAGCTGTTGAAGTGGCCTGAATTTAATCTCCAACTCTCTGCCAGAGCTACTTTCTCAGATGGCTCTTCGCGGGACGTGACCCGCCTTGCCGTTTTCACAACCTCAGATGAAAATGTAGCAGTGGTAACTCCCGCGGGAAAGGTTACGGGGAAAAATCGTGGCCAGGCGGCAATTCTCGTTCGTTACCTGGAGCAAGTGCAAAGTATTCACATAACCTTTTCCCGAAAGCCCGAGGGCTTTGCCTGGAAGGCTCCAGCTCCCGTGAACTACATTGACGAGAAGGTTCTCGCCAAGCTTCGTCTCCTGCATTACGCGCCCTCCCCCTTGATTTCCGACTCCACCTTTGTCCGCCGAATCCACCTCGACCTGACGGGACTCCTTCCCAAAACGGCAGTGGTTCAAACCTTTCTCTCGGATGATGCCAAGGACAAGCGCTCGCAACTGATCGACAGATTGCTGGATTCTCCCGACTACGCCAAATATTGGGCACGCAAATGGGGGGACCTTCTTCGTCTTTCGAGAAAACAGATTGGCGAGGGCGCCGTCTATAAATTTGCCGATTGGCTGGAACAATCAATTGCCACCAATCAATCGTACGACGAATTCGCCCGTGATTTACTAACCGCAAAGGGCAGTTCTTTGTTGAACCCCGAGGCTAATTTCATCCGCACGACAATTAATGCAGAAGATGCCATGGAGTCTACTTCACAGCTTTTTCTAGGTTCCCGAATCCAGTGCGCAAAATGCCATAACCATCCCTTCGAACGATGGACGCAGGACAACTATTATGGCCTCACTGCTTTTTTTGCCCGTACAAAGACCAAAAAGCTTGGGAAAAGTGAAGAAACCTTTGTATGGAATGCCAAGGAAGGTGAGGTTAAGCATCCCGTCAGCGGTAAGCACCTGCCTCCCTGGGTGCCCGATACGGGTCCCTTTGAGTTGCCTCCCGACAAGGACCGCCGTCAGGTTTTCGCCGAATGGTTGACCAAGCCGGGTAATCCGTTTTTTGCCAAAGTGGAAGTTAATCGTATCTGGGCATCTCTAATGGGGATAGGCATCGTCGAGCCCTTTGATGATTTTCGTGACACGAATCCTCCCTCAAACGAGCCTCTCCTGGAGGCACTTGCCAAAGATTTCGTCGATAGCGGATTCAATCGTCGCGATCTCATCAGAAAGATAGTCAACAGCAATGCATACCAAACCTCCGCAGAGTCCAACGAGTTTAACCGGGACGACACCCGTTTTTTCTCCTTTCGCCAACCCCGCCGTCTGGAGGCTGAGCAGCTTGTGGATGCCTTGGGACAAGTGACTGGCAAGCCAATGAAATTTCCCGGGGTTCCCAATACGGTCAAGGCCGTTCACCTGCCGGCGCCTGATCTTGGCCAAAAGAATCGCTCCATGATCGGAGACATTGAGTTCCTTAAGGTTTTCGGTCAACCCGAACGACAAACGGTCTGCTCTTGCGAGCGGGCGGGCGATGCCGGTCTTGGCCAGGCCTTGCAGCTCTTCAACGGCAAACTTTTCAATAGTATGCTGACCGCTGGCGACTCACTCTTTAGAAAGTCTCTTTCAGCCAAGAAACCTTTATCTGAAATCGTAGAAAATCTGCATCTGTCTGCACTTTCCCGGTTTCCCAATGAAAAGGAGAAAGCCATAGCCTTGGCCTATTTGGAAAAGGCAACGGACAAGGGCAAGGCATTGGAGGACCTTTGCTGGGCTATTCTCAATCGCAATGAATTTCTCTTTAATCATTGAATCCAGGCAATGAGGCGATTTTTCACTTTTCTCTCAGCCTGTATTCTTGGTCATCAAGTTCATCCGGATCCGGTAAGTTTCAGCAAAGACTTGGCACCGATTCTACTCACTAAATGCCAGTCATGCCATGGGCCCAAGAAGGCCAAAGGGAAATACAGAGTGGACACTTTTTTACGGGCCATGGACAAGGGAGCGAGTGACCAACCCGGATTCACTCCGCGAAATCTTGATGAAAGCGAGGTTTATTATCGTTTGATCACCGATGACAAAGACGAACGGATGCCATCGGAGGGGGATCCGCTTTCCAAGGAGCAAATTTCCTTGTTCAAGCGTTGGATTGAGGAAGGCTCTACTTTCGATGGTGAACAAGGTGCCTCTCTTGCCTCCATAATCCCTCCACCTGTCCATCCAAAATCGCCCGAGAAATATTCCTCAAAAATCCCCATTCAGGCGTTGGCCTATGGGGCTGATGGAGATGAGCTTTTTGCCGGTGGTTACCACGAGATCACGGTTTGGAACCCAAAGGACGGAAAACTGCTTCGCCGCATCGGCAACATCGGAGAGCGGTCCTATGCGATTGATTTGTCTCCAAATGGTCATTTGTTGGCCGTTGCCGGTGGCGCGCCCGGGCTTTACGGTGAGGTTCGGCTTCTGGATACAGCAAATGGCAATCTCCTCGACGTGCTGGCGCGCACGCCGGACGTTGCCCTGGATGCCCGTTTCTCACCAGATGGAACCAAGTTGGCAACGGCCTCGACCGATGGAAGGATTCGCGTGTTTGAACAGCGCGAACAGGAGTGGGAAATTCTTAAAACTTTCGCAAACCATTCGGACTGGGTTAATGCCGTGACTTGGAGTTCGGACGGGAAGAGACTGGCCTCGGCCAGTCGGGACAAGACGGCCAAAGTCTTTGATCTCGACAGTGGCAAGCGAGTGGTCACTTTCTCCGGACATTCGGGACCGGTCAACGGAGTTGCCTTTCACCCGGATGGCAAACAAGTCTACTCCGCAAGTGATGACAAACTTCTCCTTCTTTGGAGGATAGAGGATGGAAAGAAAATCAGGGACGTTCATCGATTTGGCGGGTCGGTTCATAAGATTCTTTCTCTTGGAAGGTCCGTGTTCATTAGCTCGAACGACAAAGTTGCCTACGAATACTCCCTTGGGGATGGAAGACAGCGGCACCAATTCAAAGGTCATGAGGACTGGGCCCTGTCGATTGCCTTTGATTCGTTGAACAAACTTGTAGCCTCTTCCGGTTTTAATGGAAGGGTTCACATATGGAACCAGACTGACGCGAAGGCCATTCATTCCTTCTTTGCTCTCCCGGGATACGAGGTTGTGGAACCCACGGAGATATCTTCGGGAAAAAGCTTAAAGGAGAACTAAAGCTGCTGGAATAAAAAGCTACCCGCCGGGGCACTTGGCTACAAAAACAAGTAATTTCAAATAAATGAATAAAATCAACCTACTCATCCTTCCGCTCATGTCGGTGTCCGTCACCATCTGGGCCAAACCTGCCAAACTGAAGGTGTTCATCCTGGCCGGTCAGTCCAATATGGACGGACAGGCCCATGTCCGAACGATTGACTTTCTGGGAGAGGATTTGGATCCGGCACGGGCCGCCTTGTTGAAGACCTTCAAGCCGGACGGGAAAGAACTGATGAGCCGCGAAGACGTCTGGGTATCCAATGCAGGGGTGCATGACAAACTGCAACCCGGTTTCGGAGGGCGTCGAAACTATGATAAATTGGGGAGCAACATCGGGCCGGAATATGCCTTCGGACATTACGTCGGCGAGGCTTTTGAAGAACAAGTTCTGTTGATCAAGTATGCTCCCGGGGGACAGAGTCTTTACGTGAACTTCCGTCCGCCGAGTGCGGGCAAAACGGGCGTCGAGAAACTGGATGACAAGATTTTGACAAAGGAAGTGGCCGACAAATGGAATGAAGGCCGGATCGAACCGGTCGTCGGTCTGCAATACCGGAACATGATCCGGTACGTCCGCAAGACACTTGAGAACCTAAAGGAGCATTACCCGAACTATGACGAGAAGGCAGGATACGAAATCGCCGGATTCGTATGGTTCCAAGGATTTAACGACATGTTCGATGTCACCGGGCGCAAGCAGTACGGAGCCAACCTGGTCCACTTGATCAAGGACGTCAGGTCCGAGTTCAAGGCTCCGGATATGAAAGTCGTTGTCGGGGTCATGGGAGTGAATGGTCCCCACAACGAGCATAACCCCAAGCAAAAGGACGTCCGCGAAGGTCAGCGCTTTATCAACCGCGTGCCCGAGTTCAAAGGGAATGCCAGAGCAATTGAAACCGCTTCCCTCTTGGACCCCCGAGTCGTGGCCCTCACTGCTGGTGGTTGGTTGCCCGAATACGATCGTGACTTCAAAAAGGATCCTATAACCGAAGAAGAAAGGGCCATGTTGGGTCGGGCGATGTCAAACAAGGGATTTCACTACAGTGGCGAAGGTCGGTTCTTCATTCTGGTCGGCAAGGCCTTTGCCGAATCCATGCTGGAGCTTTTGAAGAGCGACGGGTAAAGCCGTCCAAATCTACCGACCACCCCTAAAGCGGGTTGCCAAGAGAGCTCGGGTTGGAAACACTTTAACGCTCATGAGAAAAAGAAAAAGCATGCCTATCCTCAAAACGTTCCTCTCCCTGTTCGTGGTCGCAGCCATGTCGAGTGGCCCCGGACTTTTCGCCCAAGCCTCCAACCTGAGGGTCAATAATGAGAAGCCCGAGAAAGGTGGACAGTCCAAGCGTATCCACCCGCATGGCCTCAAGCTCATCCTCCAGGGGAAAAAGAAGGAAGCCATTGCCTATTTGAACAAGTACAAGGACGACAAGGTCAACCCGGAGCAAACGCAAATGCTCCTTGACCTTGCCCTCGACAAGCCGGACGCCTGGAAGTTCGATGCCAAGACCTGGCCCTGGAAACGTACCCTGCCCGACACTTCCCTGAAGAAAGACGCTCCGTCGGACAAGTTCACCATCGCCTTCGGCGGAGGTGCCGGCTACGTCCCCCCGCACGAGCGGATGTGGGATACAATAGGAGCGATCGATCCACGGGCTCTCCTCCTGCTTGGAGACAACGTCTACATCGACGACCCAAAGACTCCGGAGATGCAGCTTTTTCACTACTACCGCCGCCAGAGCCAGCCTGAGTGGTCAAAACTGGCCAAGAAGGTCCCGATTTACGCCATTTGGGACGATCACGATTTCACCACCAACGACGGTTGGGGCGGGCCCGCCATCGAGGAACCCAAGTGGAAGCGCGACGTATGGAAAATCTTCAAAGACAACTGGGACAACCCCTACTACGGAGGTGGCGAAAAACAACCCGGATGCTGGTTTGATTTCTGGATCGGGAAAGTCCACTTCGTCCTGATCGACGGACGCTACTATCGGGAATCGCCCAAGGGGAAAAACCCTTCCATGCTTGGGTCCGCCCAGATGAAGTGGCTCAAGAAGACCCTCAAGGAACCCGCAACCTTCACCGTTTTCTGCACCAACGTTCCCGTGACACCCAAAGTGAAGCCGGGATCCAAGGACACTTGGGACGGGTTCGACGGTGAACGCCAAAAGATCTTCCAGTTCATCGCCAAGGAAAAAATTCCCGGGGTCGTCATCCTATCCGCCGACCGACACCGCTCGGACGCGTACAAGATCGATACCGGAATCGAGGGGATGTATCCGCTCTACGAATGCCAGTCCTCAAGGTTGACCAACCAGCACGTTCACAAATTGATCAAGCATTCCTTATTCGGCTACAACGAGAAGCAATCCTTTGGGCGGGTCGACTTCGACCTCACGGCCAAGGATCCGACTTTCAAGTACACGGTCATAAGCATCGACGGTGAAGCCGTTCATTCCCTCGAGCTCAAGCTAAGCGAGTTACAAGTCAAGTAGGTCCAGCAGGCTTCCCCAAAACTCACCCTACCCTTTGCCTGATTTGAAAATCCGCTGGACTGGGCGGAGGATAGTTTGATCAGCCGAACAACTCGGTCATCGGGATTCCGCTACTGTCCCCAAAATTTTCCATGGGAACGTCCATTGCATTACCAATTCGGGCAAACAGGTTGGACAAAGCGTTCTTCTTCTCATCGTAGGTGATGAATTGGCCTGCCTTGTGGCCCATTTGCTTTCCACCGGCCATGATGATCGGAAAATTCGTATTGTCATGAACCCTTGAGGTCGCCGCCCCCTGAAAGACGAGAGTGCGATCAAGCAGACTGCCGTCACCCTCGGGGGTTTCTTTGAGACGATTAATGAAGTAAGCCAATTGCTTGGCCACGAATTGATCCCATATACCCCAATCCTTGAAGCCTTCTTTTCCTTTGGCCGCGGAATGACTCAACTGGTGAAGGTCTTGGGTAAGTCCGATCCGCTTGGAAAGATTGTTGGTGGGAGCCGTGCCGCCTTCGGACGCGATTTGATAAGTCGCAACCCGCGAAATATCGGACTTGAAGGCGATATACATCAAGTCGTACATCGTACGCATGTAGTTTTCCACATCGGTGAACTCGATGTCCAATTCGATTTCAGGTGGAGCGGTCGCGGATTCTTTTTTCGCCCAGAGCCGGTCGTTGGCAATTTTCTTTTCCAATTCGGAAACCGCTTGCAGGTACTCTTCGAGAGTTCCCTGATCTTCTTTTCCAAGGTTGCGGGTCAGGTCCTTCGCATCCTCGTGAATTTCGTTAAGCAAATGAGTTTTCCCCTTCAAGCGGGCCAAGGCTGCCGGATTGCTTGCGACGTACATGCGCTCGTATATTTCCTTCAGATTCGACCAAGCGGGAATCCCTTTCCCATCCTTATCGTAGGACAAGGTGTAGTTTCTGGTCAAACTACCTACTCCCCCGACGGTCGAAAGCGGCATGGAAGCCAATTGCGTCTTGCCCGCATGATGATTGGCGATCGCTTGATCAATGGAAATCGAGTTAAGGGCAGTCTTACCCTTGACCATTTCCTTGGAGGTCAAATAGCCCGTCGGGTTGACGTGGGCATCTCCACTATTCCGGTTCAAGGGATGAGAGAGACCGGAGACCACTGAAAGGTCTTCGCGATACGGGTTCAAGGCCTCTTGGCTTTTCCGGAACTCAAAGTTTCTTCCTTCTCCTTTGGGAAACCAGTACCAATCCTCGTGCTGTGGATCCTTTTCAGTCGGCAGGCTCACCCCATTGGGAAAAAAGATGAAGGCCGCCCGCTTGGGCAAGGCAGCGAGGGCCTTGCTTTCGCTCGCCCCAGCCATGGCGTTGAGGAAAGGAAGCCCAAGGGTAATGCCCGCCCCTCTCAGAAAGGTTCGCCGCTCGAAATGCCAGGATTTGGATGCCATTGTTCTTTCTATTTTCTCTTTGAAAACGTCTCGCTTGAAACGATTTCCTCAATCAATTCAGGTACAGAGTAGTGACTTCCCTCAAAGTGGTCAACCAACTCATCCACCAGTTCTTCATCGTGAAAATCAAGGTCTCTCGAGAGCCCGTAGGCCAGAATCCGTTCCACCAGACCTTTTGCAAAATCCCTTTTACGGTGATTGATCAGATACTCCTTTAGTTTTTCGATCCCATCCACTTCCACGCCATCCTCCAAAGTGGATTTGCGCTCGATCTCCAAATAATTTTTTTCGAAGGCGGGATTCTTGGCCTTTGGGGCCGAAGCCTCCTCACCTTTCGGCGGCTCGGATGCTTTGGATACAACCAAAACTTTAGTCCGCCAAAGCCCACTTGCATCGAAATTTTCAAAGGGTATTCCCCACGGGTCGATTTTCCGGTGACAACTCCGGCAGGCTTCGTTGTTGCGATGAGCAAAGAGCTTTTGATTAAGGGTCATCTTATTGAAACCGGGAATATTTTCATCGAGCGGAGGTACGTTTGCGGGCGGATCGGGAGGTGGATCGTGAAGGATCACGTCGGCAAGCCAAACCCCTCGGAGAATGGCATGTGAATTCATACCGTCGGAATTACCGATTAGAAAAGTACCTTGGGTCAGTAATCCGCCCCGATGAGATTTTTCATCCACTGCGACCTTTTGGAATTCTTCTCCTCTTACGCCCTTGAGCTTGTAAAATGAAGCCAAAGTCTGGTTCACGAACACGTGATCCGCTTTGAGCAAGTCGATAGCGGGGGAACCGTTGCGAAAGACGTCGTTCACGGCTTCGTAGGTTTCCCTATGCATCAGATCCTTGATCGTATCCTTGAATTTGGGATAATAGTTCCGGTCAACGGCAACGTTACCCAGTTGTGAGGTTTGCAACCATTGGTCGGCAAAACGTTCCACCCATCTCCTCGACTTCTCATCTTTCAGCATGCGCTGCACTTGCGACTCGAGTTCCGGTTGTCGGATTAGGCTCCCTTCGGCCGCCGCCTTAAGCAAGGGTTCGTCGGGTACCGAACACCACAAGAAAAAAGCGAGTCGTTCAGCCAGTTTGAAATTCGCATCTTCCTTACCCCCAAGATTCCCCGAAAGCCCGAGATAAAAGAATTTGGGCGAGCAGAGGATTTCCTTGTAAGCGCTCAGAAGGGCGAGAGCCGGAGATTCCTCTTTGGCATGAAGTTCATAAACCTGCTGATACTTTTTGAGTTCGGCCTCGGTGGGGGTTCTTCGAAAGGCTTTCGTGACGAAGGAAGCAATCTTGCTTCGGACCTGCCGGTCAACTTCGGATTCTCGGATGTCATGAGGAATCAAAGTGTTCACCAATTCCGTGTTCACGTTGCCCCGGTACTCCAAGGATTCGAGGTAGAGATTCTCCGCCCCCCTGTTTGTGATCCGGAGAAAAAACGGTCGGTCGCCTTTCGTAAACTCCTCGGTCAAGCCTTCCGGATAGGATTCCAGAATATAATCCCGAAGCTCATCGCCTTCTGCGATATCGATGGTCCCCATCCGACAAAACGTTAATCGGGTATCGACGTCCGAACGCTGGAAACCCATGGCAACCTCAATCCTTCCCACACTCTCTGCCTTTGCCGCTATGGAAGTTTGGGATTTGCACTTGGAAATCGAAGTTACGTTCAGATCAAGGTATCCCCCTTTCTCGATCACTATCCCAGTCCCCGCACGGGATACTTTGGCGAGGACGGGCGGGATTTTCTTTTTTTCGGAAGTGTATTTCACCGGCGGAGCAACGTCTAGGTTGGCGATGTCGGCACGGTTGACGAAAGGTTCGAAAACCGCGATTTCCTTCATCCGTTCGATGATGGTCATTACGACGTCCAGGTAGGATTCCAAGTGGGGACTGCTTATGAGAAGCATCCGGGAATTGTTCTTTAACCCGGTTTCGACGCTCGTCCCCTCTTCAGGGAGCCTGTCTACCTCGTTATGAATGGAAAAACCGAGCAGATCCTCAAAGCCATACTTCAATTCATACCGGGTCAACCGCCGCACGGTTCCCCGCTTTTTCGTGGAACCATGAAGCTTTACTTTTTTGAACTCCATATCCATCCAGCGAGTCATCAAGTCACGTTCTGCACCAGTAGGTTGCGGTTTTTCCTCCGGGGGCATTTCACCGCTATTGAATGCTTCCCGAACGTCTTCCCATTGATCAAAACTTGTCCCCCGCACCACGTCCGGATCGATTTCATCCAAACGCATATCTCCTTTTTGCTTATTGGGACCATGACAGTCCACGCAATACTTTTGGAGCAAAGGCTTCACGTTTTGCCGGAAGCCATCCAAATCCGATTTTATATCTTCTCTCCCCTGCCCCGATGCAACCACGACCAGCAACAAAACCAAACCTTTCATTGGTTTTGAAAAAAACGGGATCCATCCATTCCATCGGTGAGACTTCATACGAATTCGACAAAATAGTCATATAAGAAAAGGATCTATCTTTCAATTTCGATTTAACGAAATACGGGAGTTTGATTTCAGTGCTTCGACTGACGCACCGTCTGACAAAACAAATAACGGGCAATCCGAAGAAAGGTTTTGCCTCCTGCATAAGAGCTAGGACAAAGTAGTAACTTTTTATTCCTTATGAAATCATCCTTCTCTTATCTATTCCTTTTCCTGATCTGCGGAGCGCTCAGCGCCCTTGCCCGACCCAACGTCATCCTCATCATGGCCGACGACATGGGCTATGAAGCCTTGTCCTCCAACGGCAGCGAATCCTGCAAGTCTCCCAACCTGGACAAATTGGCCAAAGGAGGCATCCGTTTCACGAACTGTTTCTCCAACCCGATCTGCACACCTTCGCGGGCAAAGATCATGACCGGACAGTACAACGTCCGAAACTACGTCAAATTCGGCATGCTTGATCGTGGACAGACCACCTTCGCCCATCAACTCAAGGCGGCTGGTTATGCGACTGCGATCGCAGGAAAGTGGCAATTGGGCAAGGAGAAGGATGCGCCACAGCACTTTGGCTTCGAAAAATCCTGCCTCTGGCAGCATACCCGCGGCGGACGTTCCAAGAAAGGTGGAACTACCTTCGACCGGCGCTTCGTCAACCCGTTGCTCGAATTCAATGGGAAGGAAAAGGAGTACACGAATGGCGAGTATGGCCCCCAGGTATGCACTGACTTCATTTGCGACTTCATCGACACAAACAAGAAGAAGCCCTTCCTCGTCTACTACCCGATGATCCTTACCCACTGCCCTTTTGACCCCACGCCGGACTCCACCGACTGGGATCCGAAGCGACTCGGATCCACCAGCTACAAGGGGGATCAAAACGATCCTCAGCGCCACTTCGTGGACATGGTTGCATTCGCGGACAAAGCCGTGGGGCAGATCGTGGCCCAGTTGGAAAAGTCGGGCGTGCGCGACAACACCTTGCTCATTTTCACCGGAGACAATGGCACCGACAAACCGATCGTCACCCCGTGGAACGGCACCAAGGTAGTGGGCGGCAAGGGTAGCATGACGGACACCGGAACGCGCGTGCCTCTTATCGCCAGCTGGCCGGAGGGCATCAAGAAACCCGGCCGGATCGTGGACGATCTGGTCGAATTCACCGACATGCTCCCTACCCTTTGCGAGGTATCCGGGGCCGCTCTACCCAAGGACCACCCCGGTGATGGGGCCAGCATCGTTCCCGTGCTTCAAAACAAAGCGGAAACCCGCAAGAAGGACATGATTTACATCTGGTACCGGGGCCGGGTCCTAGTTCGCGACAAAAAGTACTCCCTCGTCGCAAAGACAGACGGAAGCGAGGCCAACCTTACTCGTTACAAGGGTCCTTTCGATGGGAAGCAACTGGAGGATTCGGCCCTGTCGAAGGACGAGCTCTCCATCAAGGAAGGGTTCGAGGGCACCCTCGCCCGGCTAGCCAAGACCCGCCTCTCGGGCGTCAGCAAGCAAGTGCGAGCCAAACTGGAAAAGCCCAAGAAGAAGCCCAAGAAAAAGGGAAAGCAATAGCGACCCGTTTAATCTCCCGGACGTTAAACGAATAGAAACCCGTTCAACCAATCGAAAAATGAAGCTCACTTTTCTTTTCTCACTCTTCGCCGCCCTCGTGCTTGGCTCACTCCTCGCTCACGCCGCTCCCGACCGCGCCCGGCCCAACTTCATTCTCATCATGGTGGATGACATGGGCTACTCCGACATCGGATGTTACGGCGGTGAAGTCAAGACCCCCAACCTCGATCAACTGGCCAAGAATGGGATGCGCTTCACCCAGTTCTACAACACAGCCAAGTGCCACACCACCCGGGCCGAGCTCCTCACGGGAAATTACGCCTATTCGATCGGAGATAACAATATGGAGCACGGGGCCACCTTCGGGGAAGTTCTCCGGCCCATTGGTTACCGAACCCTGATTGCCGGCAAGTGGCACCAAAAGCCCCTCCCCACGACCCGTGGCTTTGACCGCTACTACGGATTGGCCGACGGGTGCAGTAATTTCTTCAACCCTGGGCTCAAGGCCCGCCCCGGCGAGGGACCTCCGGGCAGAAAAGGCAAGACCCGCGTCCGCCGCTGGGCCATCGAGGACAAGGTAATCATGGGCTATACCAGCCCGGACAAGAAATTCTACCACACCGATGCCTTCACCACTTACGCCATCGACCGTCTCGATGAGTACAAGAACGAGGACAAGCCCTTCGTTCTCTACCTTCCCTACACCGCCCCGCACTACCCTCTCCATGCCTGGCCCGAGGACATCGCGAAGTATCGGGGCAAGTATAAGATCGGTTGGGACGAGATTCGTAAGCAACGCTTCAAACGGATGAACGAAATGGGCATCATCGGGCCGAACCACAAGCTCACCCCGCGGGCCTCCAAGGCATGGGATGACTTGTCCGACGAGCAAAAGGATGCCGAGGATCTCAAGATGGCCGTCTACGCCGCCATGATCGACCGGGTCGACCAGAACCTCGGACGACTCTTCGCCAAGGTCAAGGAGCTGGGCGAGTGGGACAACACCCTCATCATGTTTCTGACCGACAACGGGGCCTGCCCCGAGCAACCCAACACCACCCCGAACATACCGCCGGGCCCTGTGGAAAGCTACCGCACGGTATCGGTCGGCTGGGCCAATGCCAGCAACACCCCCTATCGCAAGTTCAAGTCGACCGACTACGAAGGAGGCATCCGCACCCCCTTCATCGCGCATTGGCCGGGCGTGATCAAACCGGGCATGACCAACCAGGTCGGCCACATCATCGACGTCTCCGCGACCTTTCGGGATATAACCGGAGCGAAGTACCCCAAGGAAATCCTCGGAAACAAGACCAAATCCCCGCTCGGCAAGTCTCTCCTCCCCGTCTTCAAAGGCGAAGAGCGCGAGCCCCACAAGGAAATCTACTGGCACTTCAGCCGGGCCAATGCAGTCCGGCAAGGCGACTTGAAAGTGGTCCGCGCGGGAAAAGCCTGGGAACTCTACGACCTCAAGACCGACCCCACCGAGACGAACAACCTGGCCAAGGAAAGGCCTGAGAAAACCGCCGAACTCGCCAAGATGTGGGAAGCTTGGAGAGATGACTACAAGAACAAGCCGAAGTGAGGCATTGGGTCAGATGGTCTTTTTCCCCCGAGTTTGGAACTTCCTGCCCGCCACCCTGTCCGCGACCTTGCTCGTTGGCCTCGTCACCAGCCAAGCCCCGGCAAGTGCCGCTCCCCGCAAACCGAATTTCATCGTAGTCTTTTGCGACAACCTCGGTTACGGGGACGTCGAACCCTTTGGGTCAACCCTTCATCGCACGCCCAACCTGAACAGGATGGCCAAGGAGGGGAGGAAGTTCACTCACTTTTGCGTCACCGCCGGCGTTTGCACGCCGTCCAGAGCCAGCCTCATGACAGGCTGTTATTCCCAACGGGTCGGAATGCACTTCAACGAACGGGACGGGTGGGTGCTGCGTCCGGTCTCGAGGTACGGGCTTGCCCCAGGTGAAACAACGATTGCCGAGGTCCTGAAGAAGCAGGGGTACGCGACGGCAATTGTCGGCAAGTGGCATCTCGGAGACCAGCCCGAATTTCTACCGACCCGGCAGGGCTTCGACTGGTTCTTCGGCGTACCTTACTCGGATGACATGACCGAGCGAGTTTGGAAAAAGGATGGTTCGAAGTGGCCTCCCCTTCCGCTGATGGAGAACGAAGACGTGATCGAGGCGCCCTGCGACCGCAATGGCCTCACCAAACGCTACACCGAAAGGGCGATGGAATGGATCGCCAAGCACAAGGACGAGCCATTCTTTCTGTACTTTCCCCAGGCTATGCCAGGCAGCACCTCGACACCCTTTTCAAGTCCCGAGTTCAAGGGGAAGAGTCGTAACGGACCCTGGGGAGACGCAATTGAGGAATTGGACTGGTCGATGGGCGTGATGCTCGATCAACTTCGAAAACTGGGAATCGCCGAGGACACGCTCGTCATTTGGACCTCGGACAACGGAGCTCCGATCAATCGTGAACCCAATAATTTCCGCCGGGGTTCCAACCGCCCGCTCCACGGTCGAGGCTACACGACAAGCGAAGGAGCCTTCAGGGTTCCCACCCTTGTCTGGCAACCGGGCAAAGTCCCGGCCGGTACGGTCTGCCACGAATTAGCCACAACCATGGATTTGCTACCCACCTTCGAAAAACTTGCCGGTGCGAACCAATCGGAAACCCCAAAGCCCGACGGGCATGACGTATCGTCGCTGATGTTTAAGAACGATTCGACCAAAACTCCTTACGAAGGTTTTTATTATTATCATCAGGAACAGTTGCAAGCCGTCCGCTCCGGGCCATGGAAACTGTTCCTCCCCGTCACT
>JAOLZO010000040.1 GCA_028343845.1 Verrucomicrobiota bacterium
GAAAGACGTCGTACCCAAGTATACCCACCAAGACCACGAACACGAGGGACGTGGTCAGAAAAAAGCGAGTAGGTATGCGGGCGACGTACAAGATGGAAAAGGCAATTGGTGGAAAAACCAAAGTCGATCCTAAGTCCGGTTGCAGGAAAATCAAGAACATTGGTAGACCGAAGCAGGCGGAAAGCTTCAAAATCCCCTTGAGGGAATCCCGCACGTTGCCAATTTGGGAACGGGCCAAGATACTGGCGCCCAATACCATGGTCGCCCATTTGGCCCCTTCGGATGGCTGGATCTTGAAGGAACCCAGGTCAATCCATCTCCTTGCCCCGTAAATTTCCGGGCCCAAAAAGACCAGGAACAATGCAAAAAGCGCCATAAGATAAAAAACATGGGCGAATTTCATCCAAAAATGATAATCGAGCATGGAAACGCCGAAGTAGAGGGAAAAACCGATCACGCACCATACGATCTGCATTTTCCATTGATTACCGCCGACGTAAGCCTGGGCGGAGTGGATGAAAAGCACGCTCATCACGCACAGAACAAGCAGGCTTATCGGCGTAAGGAGATCCCATCGACCTTCGTCTGCCAATATGATTTTGGCATCGCTTTCGGCTGAAGACAATTTCGTCTTCCTACTCGACTGCATCAATCATTCCCCGTCCACTTCCCCGCTCGCGAGAAAGAAGGATGCCAATTCTTCCCACTCTTCCCGGAGGCTTTCTTTCCCTTTTGCCGGCTTGCCCGCGCGCCTGTACCAATATCCCGCATTGCTCAGGTCTCCCTCGACCCGATGCAGGTAAGCGTGAATCCAGTCGCCTTCTCTGGAGCCGGCATCCTGCGCAATGTCATGAGACCTGTCCCAGTCGCCCTTCTTATCCCACCAAAGAGCTTGCAGATATATCGACAACCCTTCGGGCGGATTGTCATTCTCACTGACGCTGGCTAGCAGATCATTTGCAGTCTTCATCTCTTGAAGTACGATTAAGAGAGTTGGGCGGATGGATCAAGAACCGAGTCTTCGCCAACGCGAACCCAAGGACATCGAAAATTGGAATTTCCTTCGATGCTCCCTGATTACAAACGGAAGTTCCTTGCGCTCCTCCTGCTCGAAAAAAGGACTCAGAAAGCGAGCAAGCCCTTCTTCGGAATTCCCCGAGCCAAGCCAGTTTTCCCGCGGTGTAAATTCCTCAAGCCAGGTAAAGGGAGTGGCCAGAAGAAGTTGCCCGCCCGGCTTCACCAAGCTGGCCAGGTTATCGAGAAAAAGATCGGGCCGGGGCAAGCGGCATATCAAATTTGCCGCATGCACGACGTCAAACGGTCCCAACTGCGCAGGCAAAGCGCAAGCATCTTCAACCTCAAACTCGACACCGGTTCTTTGTTCGGATGAAACGGAGGCGATGGCTTCGCGGAAGCAGTCGCCTTCCTCAAGAAACCTATATTCGTGGCTGCCATGCTCGACCAGCCGATTGGCGGCATCGATGAAGGAGACTGAAAGATCGACTCCCTTGACCCGCGAACAAAAGCGCCCAAGTTCGAAGGTCGACCGACCGACCGCGCATCCGACGTCAAGTCCCAGAGAATCCGCTCCGAGTGTCAAGGGGTCGATCAATTCCGAGACCGTTCGGACCGCAAAGCCAAGGCCTTCTTTCGGACCATTTGACCAGGGCATGACGTCTTCGTCCGATCCATAGTGAAAAAGCATATACTCGCCCAACAGCTCGGACGTTTCATAGGGATTGGACACGTCTTCCATGTGTTTGCCTAGGACGAGGACGATTCCGAAAGGGAATGGAAAGTATCCTTAAGCGAGGGGTAAAGCGAACGATAGATGGAATAGAACTTGTCATAACTTCCGCCTTCCGGGCCGGGCTCCACAACCTCGGTCTGCCTGATCCATTCGTCACAGGCGGATTCGACCGAAGAATGATCACCGCAACCCACTGCGGCAAGAACAGCGGCCCCATAAGCCGCCCCCTCCAAGGCGTTGACCATGGAACAGCGGGAGGAAAAAACGTCGGCAAGCATTTGTTTCCAAAGCGCCGACCGGGTCCCTCCGCCGGAAAGAATGATTTCCTCGGGGTTGACCCCCAGGCCCCTCATCAGCTCAAGAGAATCATTCAAGCCGAAGGTTACGCCCTCGAGTACGGCCCGGGTAAGATGTCTTTTCTCATGGCGCACGCTCAAGCCGATAAAGCAACCCCGGGCATGCGGATCCGGATGAGGAGTGCGTTCACCGGAAAGGTAAGGCAGGAAGATCAAACCTTCCGAGCCGGCAGGTACGCTCTCAGCTCCGGCAGTCAGGGAATCATATGCATTAGGACCACCCGCCTCCTCCCTTTTCTGCTCCTCCGAGCCAAGCTGATTCTTATACCATTGGAAGGAACCGGCTGCGGACAACATGACCCCCATGAGATGCCATTTGCCTGGAACTGCATGACAAAAAGCGTGAAGCTTGCCCTCCGGTTCGACCCGGTACTCGTCACTTTGCGCGAACACGACACCGCTCGTCCCGAGGGTGGCCGACACCAATCCTTCCCGCACGATCCCGCAACCCACCGCTTGCGCCGCCTGATCGCCTCCACCTGCAATAATCGGAATGCCCACGGGCAAACCGGTTGATGCGGAAGCTTCGGCCGAAACTTTTGCGGTGGCTTCCGTCGATTCGGTCACCTCAGGCATCCATTGACCGGACCAGCCCAAGGCATCAAGCATTTCCGGAGACCAACTCCGTGCCCCCACGTCCAAAAGCGAGGTTCCCGAGGCATCGGAAACGTCAGTGAAGAATTCGGAACTCAGTTTGTATCTTACGTAATCCTTGGGAAGAACGATCTTGTCGATCGCAGAAAACACTTCCGGTTCGTTTTTCTGAACCCACAAGATCTTGGGAGCGGTAAACCCGGCCAAGACCGGATTGCCCGTGATTTTCAAAACTTCGCTCTCTCCCACCTTGCTCGTGATCTCTTCACATTCCTGATAGGATCTCTGGTCATTCCACATGATGCAGGGGCGCAAGACCTGACCCTTGCCATCCAATGCCACCATCCCGTGCATTTGTCCGGTAAGCCCCACCGCAGCGATCTCCTCCGGGTTAACCTCTTCAAGCAAGGTACGGATGGCTTGCTGGGTGGCGTCCCACCAAACGTCCGGGTCCGTTTCCGCCCACATTGGCTTGGGGGTCTGAAAAGGGTACTCAGGCGTTGCGGAACGCACAACCTCTCCGTTTTGGGAAACGAGGAGAGCTTTGACCGATGATGTGCCGACGTCTAGTCCGATATAGTACATGAAATCAAGCAACTAAAACGATCAGGTCTTGGCAATGAGAATGCTCGAAAATTTCATTTTTGAGGATTTTGAGAGATGGATTTCAACTTGACAGATTCACTAAAATGTCAATTTTAGAGGCGTGTTGAATCACTCGGTTCAGCACTAAACAAATATTATCAAACCTAACAAAAGGAAACAGACGTGATGAAGACTCTTCTGACCATCTTAAGCATCCTTTCGTTGGCCCTCTTCGCTTCTTGCGGCGGAAACGGCGGCGAAGCGGGAGAAGAAGGAAACAGCACCGAAGATAACTCTTCGAGCTAAGCTCCCTCTCTTTCAAGGATTATAAAAGACCGTCCTTCGGGACGGTCTTTTTTTGTGCAAAGTCTTCGAGGCGACAACCAGTCGTTCAGCCTAGCTCATCGCAAAAAAGAGCGACGGATGGTTACTTTGGAAAATCTTCGGACAATCCGATGGTCACTTTGCCCGTAGCCGCCCATTCGGTTCCACGCCTCAAGGTATCCTGAAAGCCTATGCATTTCATGGAATAGTCGGCATGGCCCATGGGGGAATGAAAAACCCTGCCCTTGCCATAGGAAATGGTCATGATCATGGGCTCGTGCTTCTTGCTCTTCTCGCTGTAGGCAGTTGCCAAGACCTGGACTTCCTCAGCAGGTCCTCTCAGGGAATCGTATAACTCATCCTTGGCGTGTGTCCAAACCTTGGGCATGCCCTTGGTAATGGGATGCTCTTCGTCACGCAAAGTCACTTTGAAAGCGCTTTGCGGACCATGACTTCCTCCGCGACCGGGACGAGGATCACGGACGAGCTTGCCCCCATCGTCAAAATAAAGATAGGGCCCGGACTTTTCGTTACGGCCACCCCAACCGCCCAAACCAATCATGCGGTTATATTCGGGCCACTTTCCAAATGCATTATTGGCTGCATGCACGACCACGAAAGCCCCTCCGCCCTTAACGTAATTCACCAACTCGCCTTGAACCTTCTCGGGCCAAAGATCACCATTGTAATTGCTCAGGGTCACGTCGAAATCCTTGAAAGCGGGCGACCATTTCTTCCAAGCGTCGGCCGCGGATTTTTTGGGTGGCGTGGTAGAGATCGTTACCTCGAACGCATCACCCTTGCGCAAGGCATCAACCATGACCGGTGTGGTGGCTTTCCAGTTATGGTTGTTCTGACCATCGATAAGCAGGACCCGGATGGGGGCTTTTTTGGCTGCGGATAAAGTGAAGGCTGTGAGGATGGCAAGGAGCAATGCCCATGGGGTGGTTTTCATGTTTTTTTCTATTTATTTTTTGGGTTTCTTACCAATTTCCTTTTCCATCTCGCGAATTTTATCCATGTCCACGAACTTGCTCTTTCCACCGGACATGGCAGCGATTTCCTCAAGCGGTTTCTTGGCTCCTTGCGGAGCGCCGTATCCGATCGTATAAATCTTGGTTCTCCCCTTCTTGGACTTGATAATGTCCATCCCCTTGAACTTGTCGTTTGCATTCCCGTCCGTCATGAAATAGATGACGTCCGGTTTGGGATTCATGTAAAAGGCCCATTCGAACGAGTTGTCCCAGACCGTCCCAAAGGTCAGCGGAGTGCTTTTGACCGCCTTGATAAGGTTCTTCTTGTTCGAGGGTGTAACGGGAAGCCACTTGGGGCGCTTGGGCTTGTATCCGTCTACCGGCTTCCATCCAGTTTTGCCGTTATCCCCCTTCCATTTGCGATGAAGAGCATTTGCGTCCTCCCCAGCAACCCAGGTCGGACCGGAGAAAAAGATGACCGCCACTGATCCAACGGCAGGAAGCTTCTCAATGGCCTTGCTAAGCTCGTCCCTCATTACCACGTCCCGACCTCTCATGGATGCGGAGTAGTCTATGATGAAGAGGATTTTGTTGGCCTTTGATTTGACCCCCATGAAACTGGATGCGAATGCCTTGTTGAGAACGGACATGTCAACGTTCACGCTCACGTCCCCGACGTTCCCCATCGGGCTCACCACGATTGCGGGGTTCAGGTTCTTCGTTTCAATATCCACCACGGGAACCGGGATGTCAGAAACTGCCCGAGCCCGAAAAGTAAAGGTCTGCGAAGGCTTGGCGCTCTTTTGCCTCTGCATGAGGCGAACCTTTTGCTCCTGCTTCTTCGGGGCTGCGACCTGTTGACCTCCGTCCGTAAAGTCGGAACCGGCTTCACCGGCGGGAGCAGCCCAAATGATAATGTTCCAAATTGCCGCAAAGAGGATAACCAAAACAAGGAGGGAGAAGAGCAGGCTGTTAAGCAAGCGGTATTCCCTCAGGTACATGCCAAACGGGCTTTCCAAAGGCGCCGTCTCCTGAATTTCTTCAGGTTCCAATTGCTCTATATCTGCAGTATCGTCCATCTATTCTCTAAAGGAATCTATCTATCAATACATTATGACACTGAAAAACCGAAAAAATAAAGGCTTTTCTAAAAAGGGGTTCAAACGGATGGACAAAAAAGAAGGCTCCGAACTATAGAATTTCCTTGATCAGATGACCGTGCACGTCGGTCAACCTCATGTCCCGACCGCTGAAACGGAAGGTACTTTTGGTATGATCTATGCCGAGCAAATGAAGCATGGTGGCATGAAGGTCGTGGATTTCATAGCGGTTTTCCACCGCTTTGTAGCCAAATTCATCGGTACTGCCAACGCTTACCCCCTTCTTGATCCCTCCGCCGGCAAACCACATGGTAAAACCAAAAGGGTTATGATCGCGGCCATTGGAGCCTTGAGCGAAGGGAGTTCTGCCGAATTCCCCTCCCCAGACAATCAAGGTCGAATCCAAAAGACCCAAGCGGCGAAGATCACTGATCAAGGCGGCAATCGGCTGGTCGACCGATTTGCAATTCTTGGTGTGGCCATCCTGTAGCTTGTTATGCTGATCCCACCTGTCCCCATTGCCACCCGGACAGGTCAACTCGATGAAGCGTACGCCCCGCTCGACCAACCGCCGGGCAGTCAGACATTGAAGCCCAAAGGTTCTTGTGTTTTTAAAGGAAGAATCAATCCCGTAAGCCTTCTTGACGACCTCGGACTCGCCCTTCAGGTCCATCAACTCGGGAACGGCGCTTTGCATAAGGAAGGCCGTTTCGTAGTTGCGGATTGCGGCTTCCACTTGAGGATCGCCATTGAGCTCGGCAAAGGCTTCCTCATCCATGTTGCGAAGAAGGGACAACTTGGACTTCTGCAATTCCTCGGAGGGCTCGCGCCTGTTTATATTGGCTACCGGCTCCGGCCGGGGAAGGAAAACCGACCCCTGATAAGTCGCGGGCAGGAAACCGGATCCAAAACAATCCAGCCCGCCAGGCGGGATCAGTCCGCCGTTGAGCACCACGAATCCGGGAAGATTCCGATTCTCCGTGCCAAGACCGTACCCAAGCCAGGCACCCATGCTTGGCCGGCCTTGAAAACCATTGCCGGTATGTAAAAAGTAGTTGGCCGAGGTGTGCTCCGAAAAGTTCGACGTCATGGACTTGACCATCGAAATTTCGTCTATCACTTCTTCCTTGGCCAAGTAGGGAAAGAGATCGGACACCCAGGCCCCGCTCTGCCCCCTTTGCTTGAATTCCCATGGGCTCTTGAGGACTTTCCCGATCGAGTCGAATTGAGTCGGCGCAAGTTTCCCTATGACCTTCCTCGGATCCTGCCCGTTGTACTTCTCAAGAGCCGGTTTGTAGTCGAAAGTGTCCACCTGCGAAGGCCCACCGTCCATGTAGAGGAAAATAACGTTCTTTGCCCGAGCCTTAAAATGACAAGGTTTCGGAGCGAGCGGATCAACGTATTTGGATGCCTTCTCTCCGGCCATGGCCTGCATGGCAACCCCGCCAAAACCCATGGCGCATGTCTGAAGCATGGATCTTCTGCTAAGGTGAGAACTGGTACGAAAATTTCGGCAATGCATGGGCTGGATTCTACTTTAGGTAAATGAAATTCTTGGAGTTGACGAAAACGTGAGCCAAGTCCCCCCAAACCTGTTCATCCATCTTTCCGCGCAAAGATGATTGTCGGTCCATGAAGGCTACGAATCGGGCAACCTTTTCAGCCTCGGGCAAAGAACCGAAAGCCTGTTCGTGCATCTTGCTTATCTTTTCCCTGACGGGGGCTTTGAGCTGATGGATTTTCTTCCCCCAAAGGTTGCATTGGTCGACCACGAAGGGATCGTTCAGCAAAGCAAGAGACTGGGCGGGAACGTTGGATACTGTTCTTCTTCCTTTTGTTCCGAACGGGGCCGGTTGGTCGAAGGCTAACATGAAGGGGGAAAGAAAATTGCGGTAAACCGAACCATATACGCTCCTTCTTCCGGCACCGTCTGCAGGACCGCTTCCCCGCCCTCCCCGACCCGTCATGAAGGCGGTGCGGTGAACCGCAACCGATGGGCCGAACATTTTGCGATCCAACCTCCCGGAATGAGCAAGCAAGGAATCACGGATCGCTTCGGACGTAATCCTCCGAACGGGCATCCGGTAAAGCCCTGCGTTGTCCGGATCAAGTTCATCGATTTTGGCTGAGGAATTGGCGGAGTTGCTCTTGCTCGATTGGCGATAGGTATAAGATAGAGCAATCTCCCGGATCATTCGCTTGACAGACCAACCGTTTTCCATGAAGTCACCAGCCAGCCAGTCAAGAAGCTTCGGGTTGCTGGGCCCTTGACCCATCGGTCCGAAGTCATCCGTGGTCGGCACGATTCCACGGCCGAACATATAATGCCATAGACGATTAGCCATGACCCTGGATACCAAAGGATTATCTTTGCCAACAAGGCTTTTGGCCAAAGTCAGCCTATCCCCCTTTTGCGAGCCAAGGGCAGTCAGGTTGCGCCCTTTCACCTTGTCACCTTGCTTACGGTGGCTACCCCGTACGTATACGTAACCCTCGTAGTCAGTTCCTCGTCCCATTGTAGTGGCATACCTTTCTTTAGGAAGGGCTTTTTCAAGCGTGAGAGCTTTTTCACGGAATTGCGCAATTCGCGAAAGACCGTCCCCCCAGTCGATTAGCTTTTTTTGCTCCAACCAATTGACTAGGTCGGCTTGCTCCTGGGAAAACTTTCCGGATTTGAAACCGGTGGAAAATTCGGCAAAGACCTCGTCCAGGTTGGACCCAAGGGTATCTTCCGGCCCGATTCCTTTGGCCAAAAGGGCCCGGAGCGAATGGAATTCATGGGGTCCCGGAGCACCGATGCTCCCCGTCCTGACCTGCTCGATCTCGACGAAGGAACTGCCCTTCCCGGTTATCTCGAGGTATCCCTTGTGCCCCTTGTACTTGTTAAGTCCGCTTACCGAAAGCCAGCTCAACTGTCCCTTGGTCGATGCATTCTTGTGCAAGGTGCCCCGGAAAAGAAGGGAGTTGTACTTGGCCATGTGAAAGTTATCCAAAACCAACCGCACGAAAACCTTTTCCGCCCTAAGCCTGACGTAGATACGGTCCTCCTCCAAAACATAGAGGGGCGACCTTAGGTTTCCGGAAAAACGGTTGGGCAAGACGGTGGCCCCAAACCGGTCGGGTGAAGGGATGAAAAACAATGGTTTCGGGGAAAGGAATCCCGCTTTTTTCAAAGGAAAGGAGTGACCGCTTACCTTCCAGCCATCAGGTAGGGAGGGGCTTGAAAAAGTGGACAACTCACGGGTGTTCTTGATGAAGTTCCGGTCGTGCTCGATTCGATCCTTCCATGCTTTCGATTCCTTGGTGAATTTACGGTTCCACTCCCCAAGCTTTGCCTTTCCGGAAAGGTTGCGGCACCATTCCATCAACACTTCAGGGTTCAAGCCCTTGTCCCCGGCAAGAGACTGCACTTCTTTCGAACCGGGCAAGGTGGCTGGTTTCTTTCCCCCTCCGGATACAAGTTCATCCGCAGCCTTGAGATAATCACTGGGTTTGAAAGCGCTCAGCCCGAGAGGAGCATCCGATCTCAATTCATCGAGGAGCTTATGTCCCGAATCGGAAATCTCCCGCTTGGCCTGTTCATGCTTTTGATCAAGGTCAAGGGGGTATTCCTGGCGCGTGCTTCCTTGCATGTAGGCCGCCAAGGAGTAGTAGTCCTCATCGGAAATCGCGTCAAATTTATGATCGTGGCAACGGGCGCAACCAATGGTAAGCCCAAGAAAGGTCTTCCCAAAAACGTCCAGCTGGTTTTCAATCCGGTCGGCATTATCCTGCTTGGGGTCGGTGGGCGCGTGAACGGCTTCGTGAAAGAACCAATAACCGGTCCCGATAATGGATTCGTTGAATTTGCTCTGCGCGTTGAGCCTTGGTTTCTCGAGCAAATCGCCTGCGACGTGCTCGATCAAGAGCTGGTCATAAGGGAGATCATCATTGAAAGCGCGGATCAAGTAGTCCCGGTATTCATGCGGATGCTCCAGAGGGTAATCGAACTCGTGCCCACAGGTCTCGGCATAGCGGACCAGATCCATCCAGTGACGGGCCCACTTCTCACCGAAATGAGGGCTCGCCAAAAGCTTGTCCACGACCTTCTCGAAGGCATCGGTAGAGGAATCGTCCAAAAAGGCGCTTATCTCGTCTGGAGAAGGAGGCAAACCGATCAGATCAAAATATACCCGCCTGATCCAAGTTCTCCGGTCCGCAGGTTCGGAAGGAAGGATCCCCTTTTCGGAAAGCGCGGACTGGATAAAGGAGTCAAGAGGCTTCAGGATGGAATCCTTCTGTTTCAAAGAGGGGGGATTCGGTTTGACAATCGGCCGCCAACACCAGTGCTCCTTCCTCCTCTTCTCCAAATCAAAAGAGGAACGGGTCACGGCGCTTCCCATTGCGGGAACCGGTTCATCCGGCCAAAAAGTCCCACCCTCGACCCACCGCTTGAAGTCCGCCAGAACCGATGCCGGCAGTTTTTCCTTGGGAGGCATTTCCAAATCCGGGTTTTCATGGCTCAAAGCCTCCAAAAGCAATGGCTCGAGCCCATCAATCGATTCGATGGCCGAACCGGTGTCTCCACCCTTCTTGATCAAGCTTATGTGATCAAGCCGAAGACCGCCTTTGACCTTCTTCGATTGAGCGCTGTGGCAATCATAACATTTTTCTGCCAAGACCGGTCTTATCTTGCTTTCGAAAAAAGCAAGCCCAGTTTCCTCCGCGCTCCAAAGAACGCCCGAGGCAAGAAAACAGCCAAGCAATAACAGACTTTTAGATTGTGCACTCAAGAAGATATCTCCAAGCATTCAAAATATCATGCACTTGTCAATTAAGCCGATCATGGATTTATAAAGTTTGTGGCTTAGGCAACCAGGCCTCAAAAAAGCTTAAACAAATTTTACTGCGAAAGAATTTTAATGAAAAAAGACTCCACCCCTTCAAATGCAGACGGGCGAACCCAAGTAACCATAATCTTTTGCCCAGGTTGCGGTTGGCTCTTGCGCTCGGCATGGATGGCGCAGGAAATCCTTACAACCTTCAAGGAAGAGGTGGACGACCTTACCCTCACACCTTCGAAGAATGAAAGCGGGGTATTCCAAGTTCTGATAAACGAAAAACTCATCTGGTGCAGAAAAAGGGACGATGGATTCCCGGAAATCAAAACCCTCAAGCAAAGAATTCGGGATTTCGTTGCTCCCGAAAAGGATCTCGGGCACACCGACCGCGAGAAGAAAAGCTAGGTTAATTCCCCGCTATGCTTTTGAGGAAATCCTCGAAACTTGAAAAGGACTGAAGTTCCTCTCTTGCCCGGTCGCATGTCTCGGATGTGGAAATCCCAGTCGTCTCCGCCAAGAACAGAATATACTCCGCCACTCTTTGAGCATAAAGAAGGCGGCCTTCGGCACTGATTGAGTAAAACCTGCTGCGCTGACGGTAACCGGCTGCCGAGTGGTCACCCAGCGATTCCTTTTTAGAACTGCCAAAGGCAGCCAAGACGAAAAGAAAATTATACTCGAACCAAAAGAAATCCTCGGGGCTCGGTTCCAAGGCTCCCAGGATTGCCAGGCAAGCGGACTGGCTCTCGAACGCCTCGAACGCCTTGTCACCAATGGTCAAGCGAACGAACTCGCGGGCCATTTTCCTCTCCGTTTCGTCCTCCGCAAAACATCCTTTCGAGGCCAACTTAACCGTAAAGGCATACCAGTCCTTCCAAAGAGCCTGATCGTTCGGGTCCTTAGACCGGGACAGGGCCACCCCCATCTCGTAAGTATAGCGGCCACTCGTCTTGATTTCCAAGTTGCTTCCCGTCACCTCGCCCACGACTTGGTAATTTTCCGCAGACTTTCCCGATCCCGAATGGAAACCGATGGAAACCCCAAAGGACTGGCAAACGGACCAGATCGGATCAACCATCTTACGTAGCTGATCGTTATCGGGATAGGGTATGTTCTTTTGGAAACCAAAGGCAGGAGCCACGAAATGAACGTCCATCCCCATCTCGAAGGACAGGGCAAGCATAACGGCCGTTGTTTCAGGGGTGGTCAACCCGGGCAACTCGTCAATTGACAACTCGCGCAGGTATTCGCAACCCAACTTGGTGGTAAAGTTCTTCTCACGGATAGCCCGGTATTTTTCATCCCGAACTTTCATTTTCTTCATCGCAGGCCATACGTAGGCGAGCAAACCGTTGAACTCGTCTTCGGTAGGCGACAAGCCAGCCTGCTCGACGCGCTTGCGCGTTGCTTCGACCAAGTCCGAGGGTATTTCATCCCGCACAAAGGAGGCTTTTGCATCGGCGGCCTCAGGCACTTCGGTAATGGCCAATTCAGGAGAGAGATCGAAGGTGATGTAACTGGCAAACATACAACCGGCGACCAGTTGATCCTCGCGCTCATCGAACTTGCCCCCGATAGGCTGGTGATCCGCATTGAAACTCCAGGGAATCCCACGCTTGTGAAAACCATTCTTAAACTTGGCCAAAACGCAACCATGGGTCATCCCCTCCACGCTCTGGCCTTGGTGTCCTTCTGGTACGTCACATCCGATGAATGGGAATGGAACGGAATCCAAATTATCGGCGAGCATCTCGTCGACGTCGTAGACCAATTCCCTTGGTATGCTGTTCTGGTTGGCCGTAAGTCCTTTGCCCAAACGGCTCATGGCCCAGTCCACCCCGTCCCAATGCAAGGTCGTGAAGCGGGCTCCGATCCCTAGGGTCGATTTGCCAAGGTCTCCCCCGGCAGTCGGAAAAGCGGTGTTTTTCTCATCCCTTTCCTGCAGGAGATTCTTGACCCCGATCAGGTTCTCAAAACTGGCTGGGAAAAAAGCGGTTTCTGCCAACTCCACCCCATTTGCCAAAACATCCGTCTGCACCGAGCCTTGGTCGGAACTCAAGCACCAGGCGTGATCCCCATGTTCATTCTCCACCAACACCCAATTTCCGTGCTCGGTCACAAACGCGCTCTCGGGGAATTCCTCGATAGCCCCTCCTTGCTCGACCGATTGGACAAAGGCATTCCAATCGAGGCAGAAATCCGGGCTCACGCATGGGTTGTCGCTGATTCGAAGGTGGTTCGAAACAAGGAACTCGTTAATTGGACTCAAGGCAAAAGACTCTTTGGCGGATGAACTCATGATAATTCTAGGGCAGTTTGAAAGCCTGCCAAGATGGCGCAAGCCTATGCAATCGCCAAGGCTTTTCGGCCTATGACTTGGAAGCTTGCCTGCGGGCAACCGCCTTCTTGAGCAACTCGTCGGCAACCACGCCCACTAGGATGACGACCCCGATTATGGCAAACTCAAGCGTGTCCGAGATCTTCATCAAGTTGATGAACATCTTCAGGGTCACCATTAGGGCCGTTCCGATGACCACTCCGAGAATGCTTCCCTCCCCGCCCCGGAGACTACAACCTCCCAACACCGCAGCTGCAATGGCATACAACTCGAAGAAGTTTCCGTGTGAGGAAGGGGCTATGGAGTCGGAGTAATTGAGGAAGAACAGTCCGCCCAACGCCCCCATGACCGTACAAATGACATAACCGATAATCGTCATGCGATCCGTGTCGATACCCGAGAAACGGGCGGCTTCGACGTTACGGCCCAGGGCGAGCATATACCTCCCGTAGATTGTCTTGTTTAGAAAGACCGCGGCTAAGATCGCTACAAGGATGAAAATGAAAAAGGCATAGGGAACCGAATAGGTTCCATAGGGTTCGCCTAAGGTAAACAATTCGAATTTGCCATTGGTAAGAAGCGATAGGGAAGACTCGTATTCGTTCCCATATCCGGTGTCCCGATCGTTAACGAGCCAACGGGAAATCCCCCGATAGAGAAGCAATCCGCAAAGCGTGACGACAAAGGGCTGGAGGTGAATTTTCGTTACAAGCAGGCCATGCACGACACCCAAAAGAAGAGCGATGCCAAGAACCGAGAGCAAGGCAACGGGGACAGGCATCGTCTGATCCCGCAAAAGAGGCATGGCAAGCCAACCCTCACCCAATGCGCCCGTATCTCCATCTACGCTGACGCGGGTATTGCCATCTATCGATTCAGTACCAGCCACCACAATTTGCTCCATGCCGCCACTCGGGTTTATGAAGCGGATTTGATCGCGCGCAGCAAGACCTTCGTGCTTTCCTGCGATAAGCACCGTGCCCTTTGCGGAATCAACTCCCTTGATCGGATACAATTTGGCTACCACCCCGTCCCGGGCAGTTGAGGTGTTCCCATCCAAGCCCTCTACCTTAAGCAAGGAAGCCGATGAGGTGCCATCACCCGCCTGGCCGGGGATATTCGTGGACTCAACGCTCGAAAGCGTAACCACCGCGCTACGGGCTTGCGTACTCCCGTAATAACGGAGCAAATCACCCTCTTCGAAGCGGTCGGTCTCTTCAGCAAGAACGATCACCTGTTGCTGGGGGTCGATGGCAAAGACTTGCTCCCGATCCGAAGGATGGTAACTGACCGAAAGAAAGAGGGAGAGCAAAACCCCGCTCAAGCATACGATTGAACCAATCGACAGATCGATCCCGGCTGTAATGATTACAAAGGCAACTCCGATGCCAAGAACTCCGTACATGGCCGTACGGAGAAACAAATTGAACATGTTGTTTCCGTTCAGAAACCCCTCCGGCACCTGAACGGCCAAAAAGAGCCAAAGGGCAACCAAGAGCAGAGTGATTCCAAGTATTTTAACATTCATATGAATAAATTTATCCGGTATCGACTCAAGCGGCCGTCTTTTCTCCTCCCGTAGCGAGATGCATTATGTTTTCTTCGGTTAATTCCTCTCGTGTCAATTCTCCGGAAATACGACCCTCGTGCATAACCAAGGCCCGGTCAGCCATACCGAGAATTTCCTCCATCTCACTGGAAACGTAAAGGATCGCAACTCCGGACTCAGCCAGTTCCTCCATCAATGCGTAAATCTCACTCTTGGCTCCGACGTCAATTCCGCGGGTCGGTTCGTCCAAAAGCAGAATCTTGGGTTTCATGGCCAACCATTTTCCAAGAACGACCTTTTGTTGATTTCCTCCCGAGAGGTAACGGATAATCTGATTTTCGTTAGGTGTCTTGACCCGCATAGCCTCGATCATTTTTTCGGAAATCTTTTTTTCCTTCGCAAAATCAAGGAAACCGGCTTTCTTTTGATCTCTCCTGAGGGCAGCCAGGCTGAGGTTCTCACGGACCGTCATGTCTATGACCAAGCCTTGCTGCTTGCGATCCTCGGGAGCCAATGCGATTCCCGCCGCAATGGCAGAGATAGGAGAATCGAGTTCCAAGTCCGCGCCTGAAACTTGAATGGAACCACCAAGTGCGGGCGTCACGCCAAAAAGAGTCTCGAGCATTTCCGTACGCCCCGCACCGACCAACCCGGCAACGCCGATGATTTCACCGGATGCAACGGAAAAGGTCAGTTCGTGCTGGGGGTGAACCGGTGTTCGCAGCTTTTTGACTTCGAGAGCAAGGTCCCCTTTTTCGCGGTCCTTGCGCTCATAGTACTCCGAAAGGTCACGTCCGACCATGAGACGGACCATGGCTTCATGGGTGACCTCCTCACGGCTTAGCTCACCCGCATTTTCTCCGTCCCGCATCACCGTAACGTGATCGGAAAGCTCTTTCACCTCGCCAAGACGATGAGAAATGTAAATCACGCTCACCCCTCGGGCCCGCAAATCCTTGATCACCACAAAAAGGTTTTCCGCTTCGGCTTGAGAAAGACTGGAGGTCGGTTCGTCCATGATCAGAACCCGGGCGTTCACGGAAAGAGCCTTGGCAATCTCCACCATTTGCTGCCTTCCGATGGTGAGGTCTCCCACGAGCGTATCGGGGGAAACGTCAAGCCCGACCATCTCGAGAAATCTTGCCGATTCCTTTCGGATCGTGGATTTGTCAATCAATCCTCCGCGCAAAGGTTCCCTGCCTAAGAAAACGTTGGCTCCCACGCTTAAGTTGGTAGCCAAGTTGAGTTCCTGATGAATCAATGAAATCCCTAGATTCAAAGCTGCCCGCGTGGATTCGATCTCGACCTTTTTTCCATCCAGCAAAATCTCTCCTTCGTCCGGCGGTTGCACACCGGCCAGAATTTTCATCAAGGTGCTTTTCCCGGCCCCGTTCTCCCCGATCAGGGAAAGAACCTGCCCTTTATCCAAAGAGAGGTTTACGCCCCCCCAATGCACGTACGCCTGGGAATGATTTGCCGATGCCCTTGCATTCGAGAAGGGTTGTCCCTCCCGAATCGCTTTCTTCGCTAGGATCGGATTCTTGCACCGGAATCTCGCCAGAGCGTCAACCGGCCTTCTTGGCCTTGAGATCGGCCCAATACTCATCGACGTCCACTTCGCCTTCCTTGGTGGCTTTTCGGACCACCTTGCGGGGAGGAATGTCAATGAAAGCTTGCTCGAGTTTCTTGCCCTCAAGCAGGCTTTTGAGAATGACGGCAGACTGATAACCATACTGGTAGGGATCTTGTACGATCGTCCCGGTAATGGTTCCGTCCTTTATTCCCTGCAGGGTCACGTCGTTCTCATCAAATCCAATGATTTTGATTTCTCCAAGCTTTTCGGCCTGCTCGAGCGCTTTGTAGCAACCGGGCGGGTTGTATTCGAAAAGACCGACCATGGCCTTCATTTCCGGGTAGGCGTTAATCGCATCGGCAGCCTTGGCCTTGGCGTTCTGCCCATCGGCCAAGATCGTGCGGATGATTTGATACTTTCCTGAATCCAAGACCTTTTCGAGGTCCAGATCGTAATTGTTCGTGTCTAGTTTTTCAGGACGCTTGCGATCGAACAATTCATCAATCACCCCCTGCCTGCGATGCTTTGAATTATCCTGACCCATTCCTCCGATGAAAAGAATGACTCCTCCTCCATCCGGAAGGGCTTCCTTGACCAGTTGTCCGCACATGCGACCGGCCTTGTAGTTATCCATGCCGACATAAGCCTTCCGATTGGATTGCGGCGCATCGGAATCATGTGTAATGAGGTGCAATTTCTCAGCAATGCTATTGAGCCAGGCGGTTTGGTTGTCTGCATCCAAAGGGCTGATCGCAATTCCCTGGATACCCGAATTAACGAGGTCCTCAACGATTTGCTTTTGCAGGGTAGCCGAACGCTCAGGGGGCATTTTGACTTCGATTTCAACACCCAAGTCCTTGGATGCATCACGGCAACCAGCCTTGGCAATGTTCCAAAAGTCGGCAATTTGGTTGGTTACGAAAGCGATCTGCAATTTCTTTTTGTCGGTCCCTTGGGGTTCCTTTTTTTGCCACCATTCGGCAGAGCCATTGGCGTCCGTGTTATTGGATTCCTCGGAGGAATCGCCCCCTTTGCCACATGAGACAAAGAGTGTAAGCGCGTAAACAAGAACGAGATGAATCGAACTGCGAAGGAACGATTTTTTTGCGGGAAGCTTCATAATGCTGAGGTTTTTGAGATAATTAGGGTTGGATTGGAATTTACTAAGGTGAGATACTACCACGGAGTGCGCCCACCGTTCACGCACAAAGTTTGCCCGGTTATGAAGGAGGCTTCATCGGAAGAAAAATACGCCACGGCGTTTCCGACGTCCTCGGGCGTGCCCCACCGGCCCAGTGGAACCGTTTCGAGATAAGCGTCCTTGGCCTCTTGAGGATCGTTCTCGTGACGCTCGGTCGGGATCCATCCGGGAGCCACCGTGTTCACCGTAATGCCAAAAGGGGCCAACTCGCTGGCCATGCTCCGGCTCCACCCGATTTGCCCGCCCTTGGCCGCCACGTAAGCGCTGAACTCGGGAACGCTGCAATGAAAGACTTCGCTGGTGATATTGATGATCCTTCCGCATTTGCGTTCCTTCATACCGGGCAAAACGGCCCGTGCCAAGTGATAGGGGCTAAGAACGAAAAATTCATACATTTGCCTGTAGAAATCCGCATCGTATTCTTCGATCGGCTTTTGCGGCTGATCGGGCGTGGCGTTGGGAACAAGGACGTCGAGCCTGCCGAACTTTTCCTCCACCGCCTCGACCATGGCGGATACCTGCTCGGGATCAGAGGCATCGGCGCGAACCAGCATGGCCCGGACTCCCTCAGCTTGAAGGTCACCCAGAGTCTTCTCCGCCGATTCGCGATCATTCAGATAATTCAGGGCCACCTTTGCCCCCGCCTTGCCAAGGCTCATGGCCACCCCACGGCCCAAACCACGGCTACTGCCCGTGACCAAGGCTACTTTTTTCGAAAGGGAAAAATTCATATTGGGAGAATCATGATCAAATGCGCGGACTTGTTGAAGTCCAAAGTGGGGAAGTGAGGATTTTCATATTTGGGTTAGGTTTGATATATCAGAATACTTTCGTTTCGAGGGTCAACTGGTAAAACGTCTGCAAGCCGCTTTTTATACCTCGACCCGGAGTTTCGATAACTCCATATTTTCTTGAAATGAAAGTATACCAAGCCCTGTTTCTTTTTTTCCTGCTCCCTCTCGCCATCGCGAAAGCCAAAAAAAGCGCCATCGTCTTTCTTATCGCCGAACGCGAATACCAAACCGATGAAACCCTCCCAGTCTTTGCCAAGGAAAACCTCGGTGGGAAATATATCATCAAGTACTGCAAGGCGGAGAAGGAGGGATCCGACCGTCACGTTCTCAAGAATGCCGGGGCAATCGCCGAAGCCGACTTACTCTTCGTCAGCGTACGCCGGCGGGCTTTTTCGGACAAGACCATGAGCTTGATCCGAAAACACGTCTCGGATGGCAAACCCGTGCTGGGAATCCGCACGGCTTCCCATGCTTTCTCCCTACGAAAGGAATCCCTGCCTGAGGGTCACGGGACTTGGGACGAATGGGACAAGAAAATCATGGGCGGAAATTACGACGGGCATCATGGCAGGGGGAAACCCTGTCGGGTCGATCGTTTCCCTTCCAGCCCCAATCATCCCATTCTCAAGAACCTCAAGCTTCCCTTCGAGACCCCGGCCTCGCTTTACCGAAATTCTCCCTTGCCTGCCAAGTCCGTCCCACTCTTACGCGGAACGATCGAGGGTTTTCCTTCCGAACCTTTGGCCTGGACGAACCGCTCGCCTTCCGGTGGCAAGGTATTCTACACCTCGCTCGGACATGTGGATGACTTTAAGAAACCTGCCTTTAACAAGCTTCTTCTCAATGCCGTGCAATGGTGTCTTGAAAAGAAGTAGCCAGGTTACTCGGGCAATTCGAAGGGAGGCCGCTCATGACGCAATCGGCCTCTGAAATCACCCACGTTGGCCCGCCAGAAATTCTGCTTGGATAAATCGACTTCGTGTATGACCACCTCATCCTTGGTCGTGGCCCGGGCATGAAGCTCACCTGCCCGGTCCCATACCCCGGTCTGCATCCAGTCGTCGTTGAGGCTATAGGTCGAGGTAACAAGATGAATTTGGTTTTCGATCGCCCGGGCCTTGGCCAAGGCAGGGTGCCCGCCCATGATCGGCATGGCGATGACTTCCGCACCGTTGGCGGCGATCCCTCGGGCAACTTCGGGCATATGAACGTCAAAACAGATCATCATCCCGACTTTCCCGAAACGGGTTTCGAAAACGGGAAACCCGCTGCCCGGGGTTACCCCCCGGCGATATTCTCCACGGGCCAGGCATAGCTTGCGGTAGGTTCCGACAAGAGCCCCGTCCGGGCCAAGCATGACGGCGGTGTTGTACACCTTGTGCCCCACCCTTTCAAAAAGAGTGGTCACCAGATAAAGGTCATGCTTGGCGGAAAGGGTGCCGAGATACTTGGTGCAAGGACCGGGGATCGGTTCGGCGCCGGTTACGTGATCCAACCCATTGTTCATGGTAGTGATGCACTCCCCGAAGACCACAAGGTCAGCTTTCTTGGCGGCGGCCTTTTCAACGAAAGGCTTCAGCATCCGACAGTTATCAAGAGTTGACTTACCACCCTTGGGCCGAAAGTTGACCGCTGCGAGCCTTGCCTTGCGCGGTTCGCGCGGAGGGGATTTTGCGAAAGACACCCCACTCCACTCCACTTCACCTTTGGGTTCCCATCTGAGAAAAAGCCGAACGGTAGCATGGGTCGCTTTGGCGGGGGCTTGAAAGATTTCGGTAAACTTTGTCCACCCCTTGGCGTCCGTGGGTTGATCCCAGGGATACATGGGGCGGGTATGGACACCCAAGCGGTCATCAACGACGTACTTGCCATCCGGTCCATGAAAAAACACTTCCACGTAACGGTTGGCCCTCGCATTCTTAACTTTCCGGTTCTTGGCCAAAGCCGTAACCCTGTAATGAGCGTCTCCCTCGATCTCGAAGGTCTTGCCCCAGGCGCCGAACAATCCTTCTCTCCCATCATGACTGATGACCAGTCCGCCCTTTCCGTCAGGACCGCCTTTTTTTCTCAAGGAAAAGTCCGGCCGAATCTCATCCCGAGGGGAATACGGTTGCCAGCCTTCCCATTCCAGAGGCGAGTCAAACCCGGACAAGAATCCCGGGACAAACAACAGCAGGCATAAACAGAGGGACGAGTGGATTTTCTTTTTCATGGCTCAATAATCTCGGAACGGCCCACGCGGCTCGGCAGCTGACATTTCCTTTTTCCAGTTTGCAAATCGATCCTTC
>JAOLZO010000041.1 GCA_028343845.1 Verrucomicrobiota bacterium
TCTCGGCAAACTCAACGATGTACAAAATTCTCGAACTCGATCCTTCCGATCAGTATTTCGATCTCATCGACAACATCCTTTACTTCAAACTGCCTGCATACATTTCCCCCTTCGTAGCCAAAGACATCATGGAAAACATCGGCCCTCGGATCAGGAAGACCATCAACGAGGGAATCGACAAGGTAATGGTTGACGTTTCCGATTTGGACGAGATTGGGGAAGACGCAATTGAGATTGTCGGAGAACTCGGTGAGAAAATTGAAGAAATGGAACTGGGCATGAAAGGAGCCTTTGTTGCAAAAGGGGAAGAGGCCGAAATGTGGAAAAACCTCGATGGATGCGAAGAATGGTTCATTTCCAAAACTGTTGAAGAAGCAAAAAGCACCCTTTCCTGACAACAGTCCTCTGCAGAAAACTAACCTCCTGAAAGATTCCCAAGGTAGCTGGAAAGCATTCTTCCCTTGACTAATTGACTTGTTGCTAAAACATCTTCGGTCTCTCAAGTCCATTCCATACCATTCATTCCTTAACCCTAAATCATGAGCGAATATTTTTCTGACGTGTCCAAAATCCTCTTCGAGGGAGAAGACTCGAAAAACAGCCTCGCCTTCAGGCACTACGATCCCGAACAGGAAGTGGAAGGCAAGAAGATGAAGGATCACCTCCGCTTTGGAGCGGCTTATTGGCATTGCATGCGCAATCCCCTTGCCGACCCTTTTGGACCGGGCACCGCTCTTATGCCTTGGGACGACGGGACGGACTCGGTTGAAAATGCCGTAAAGCGCACCCATGTGTTCTTTGAGTTCATGGAAAAGATCGATATCGACTATTATTGCTTCCATGATCGGGACATCGCGCCCGAACTGGCATCCTTGTCAGAATCGAATAAAGCATTGGATGCCGTCGTTGATGAATTGGAAAAACTCCAAGGCGAAACCGGTAAAAAGCTCCTTTGGGGCACGGCCTGCCTCTTTGCTCACCCCCGTTACGCAATGGGCGCCGGCACCTCACCCTACGTAGACGTCTTCGCCTACTCCGCCGCACAAGTGAAGAAAGCCATAGAGGCTACTCACCGGTTGGGAGGAGAAGGCTATACCTTTTGGGGCGGTCGCGAGGGATACGGATCGATCATCAACACCAACATGAAGAGGGAATTGGACCATTTGGCCCGCCTTCTGCACATGGCAGTGGATTATAAAAAGGAAATAGGATTCGAAGGACAGTTCTACATCGAGCCAAAGCCAAAGGAACCCACCAAGCACCAATATGATTCAGACAGCGCAGCCTGTTTGAATTTCCTCCGCGAGTATGACCTCCTCGATCATTTCAAGCTCAACATCGAGACCAACCATGCAATCCTGGCAGGCCATACGGTTGAACACGAATTGCAAGTGGCGGCAGCCGCGGGAGCCCTCGGCTCGGTAGATGCCAACGCGGGCGACGAGCTTTTGGGTTGGGACACCGACCAATTCCCCACCAACGTTTACGATACCACCAAAGTCATGCTCGTTCTTTTGGAAATGGGCGGATTCACTACGGGAGGACTGAATTTTGACTCCAAACGGCGCAGGGAATCTCATGAGCCGATCGATCTTTTCCATGCCCACGTAGGGGGAATGGACGCTTTTGCCAGAGGCTTGAAGAACGCCGCCGCCATCAGAGCCGACGGACGCTACGAAAACTTCCTCAAGGACCGCTACTCCAGTTGGGACGGCGAACTGGGCTCAAAAATCGAGAATGGAAATACCTCGCTTGCGGATTTGGAAGCCCACGCCCTCTCAAACGAACCCGGCATCCTGCCATCCGGAAGACAAGAAATGCTTGAAAACTTGTTCAACAATTTCATTTGATCGATTGATTTTCTTCAATTATAGTAATAATTAATTTCAAATGATCAGGCTCCAAGAATACGAGGAAGGCGACGTAGTACTCCCAGAAGGTGAATTGGGAAAAGGATTTTGCATACTTGAAAGTGGTGTCCTCGAAGTCATTCGTGGCGGGCGCATTTTGAGTGAGATCGACATGGCAGGAGCTATCTTCGGGGAGCTAAGTGAATTGCTCTCCCTCAAGAGAGATTCCGTAATCAGGGCAAAAACGCCCGCCAAGGTACGCCATGTTGAGGATAGCATTGCCGAAATCGTGGAGAAGAACCCAAAGGTTGCCCTCAAACTTCTGAGAACCCTAGGAAGAAGGCTTTACCGAATGAACCGGGTTGCCGTTCGCAGTGACGAAGACAGTTCCGTCTTCAAAAAAGCGGATAGCGATGGTGCGGAAGATCCCGTTGCCGCAGCCAAGGTGAGGATTCTTATCGTTGACGACAAGCCCAACATCATCAAGCAACTCACGGAAATTTTCGCCCGGAGCGAATGGGTTGCGGAAAGTGCCCACGACGAAGCTTCCGCCATTCGCGCATGCGAGCATCACGGTTTTTCCGCCATCCTGATCAGCATGGCTCTCGAAGATGATTCTGCGGTGGATCTGAGGCGCAAGCTCAAGACGAACCACAACGTTCTCAATACCCCGGTTTTGGGAATGATCGTCAAAGGAGACGAGGCTGCCCAGAAGAGGGCTTTGGATTCCGGTTTCTCGGATTGCATTACCAAACCGTTCGACCCGAACAAAACCGAAGCCGTCCTGTACAAGGTCATGGACTTGGATTCATCGGCCAGATACTTCAAGTTCGTTGATGACTACCTTTACTTCAAGCTTCCTAGCGAACTTTCCAATTTTGTCATAAATGACATCAAGGAAAACATGGACACCCGCATTCGCAACACCATCAACGAGGGAATCGTCAAGCTCATCATTGACGTTTCCGAACTTGAAGAGGTCGGAGAAGAGGCAATCGAGGTGGTAGGCGACTTCGCTGAAAAGATAGACGACATGAGTCTCCCCATGAGAGGGGCAATCGTGGCTACCGGTGAGGATGCCGATAGCTGGAATAATTTGGATGGCGCTGAGGACTGGGGCATTTGCGATGATTTGGAGGCCGCCATAGAGCACCTCCAGCAAGAACCTGAGGACGAGGAAGAAGCTGCTGAGTAAGTTCCTTTTCGTTCAGGTAGCCATTCAAAAACTGCGAATTCTCATTGAGGCTCTGATTTGGTGAGCGGGAATCGAAAAGCCGAACGAGTGAGGGAAGCTTTTGTGGCCCTTCAAGACAACTTGCAAAACAGTCTCCGCAACTTGGACCCCGAGGTAACCTACACGGAAGACTCTTGGGAGAGGGAGGAAGGAGGGGGAGGCAAAACCATTGTTTTCTCAGAAGGCGCGATCATGGAGAAAGGCGGTGTGAATTTCTCCGACGTTCATGGAAAGAGCCTTCCTCCGTCAGCCACTCAAGGCAGACCGGAATTGGAAGGATGTTCATTCAGAGCGATGGGCGTATCAGTCGTATTCCATCCGGAAAATCCGTTTCTACCCACCAGTCATGCAAACGTAAGGTACTTTGAATCTACGCCCGAGGGCAAGGAACCTGTCTGGTGGTTTGGCGGAGGGTTTGACCTTACGCCCTACTATCCCGTCTTCAAAGACGTCGTTTTCTGGCATGAAAAAGCCAAGGAAGTCTGTGATCAATACGGACCCTTGCATTACAAGAGGTTTAAAAAATGGTGTGATGAATATTTTTACCTTCCACACCGCAAGGAAACCCGAGGGGTGGGAGGACTGTTCTTTGACGACTACTCCGAAGATGGATTTGAGAAATCGCTTTCTTTCGTTCAGGAAATCGGTACGGTTTTCGGAGAAACGTACATGGAGATTCTCTTGAGGGGCAAAGACAAATCATTCACCGATCGCCATAAGAAATTCCAAAAATACCGCAGAGGAAGATACGTTGAGTTCAACCTCGTTTACGATAGAGGCACCCATTTCGGATTACAATCCGGAGGCAGGACCGAATCCATCCTGATGTCCCTTCCTCCTCAGGTCGAATGGAACTACGACTGGTCGCCAGAGAGTAGCAGCGAGGAAGCGGACCTATACGACAATTACCTGAAGCCAAGAGATTGGCTCGGGCTAGAAGAATGACCTCGAGAGAACGAATCCAAAAAACATTGGCTTGCAAGAACCCAGGCAGGCCTCCCGTTTGGATCATGAGGCAAGCGGGTAGATATCTTCCCGAATACCGGGCATTGAAGGAAAAGTACACCTTCCTCGAAATGGTCAAGACTCCCGACCTTGCAACTGAAGTTACCCTTCAACCCCTCCGGAGGTTCGAATTGGATGCGGCAATCGTCTTCAGTGACATTTTGGTCATACCGGAAGCCATGGGTCAGCCCTATCACTTCAGGGAACAAGGAGGCATCCAAATGGAGTTTGCCCTCCGATCCGAGGCTTGCATCGAAAAACTAGTGACTGGGGACGCCTCGATCCGTTTGGAATACGTAAGCTCGGCCTTGTCGCTTCTGCGGAAGGAACTTGGAGATTCGAAGGGAATCCTCGGCTTTTGCGGTTCCCCGTGGACCTTGGCCTGCTATATGATAGAGGGTGGCTCTGAACCGGGTTTCCCGAAGGCGTTGCAATTTGCGACGGAACACCCCCAGGCCTTTGCCCGTCTGATGGAGAAAATCACGGAAGCACTCATCGGCTACGTTGACATGCAGGCCGCCTCGGGAATTGACGCACTGCAAATCTTCGACAGTTGGCACAGCCTTTGCCCCCTCGACAAAACCTATGAGTGGAGCCTGCGCTGGATCGATCAAGTCGTTCAATCCATTTCCTCTGAAATTCCGATCATCTTGTACGCCAAGGCATCCCAAGACCGCTTCCCGCTCCTGTCCTCCTCCAAGATCCAAGGCGTCAGCCTGGATCAGGAAGTCAACCTGAGCGAAGCGCGCAAGTCCTTCCCCTGCCCTTTCGTTCTTCAGGGCAACCTTGATCCGGCCTTGATGGAATCAGACCCTGAGACCGTGGAACAGGAAACAGTCAAGTTGCTCAACGAGATGAAAGGTGACCCGGGGCATATTCTTAACTTGGGCCACGGGATCAGGCCCAATGGAAAAATCGAATGCGTTCGAGCCATGACTGAAGCGGCGAGGAACTTTTCCGTGGAAAAGACCTAGGCATCGATGCTCCCTTGATCGGGATCGCCGGAACCGAGAGTCAACTGCCTCGCTTTCTCGGGAAAACATATCCCCGCCACGGCTTCTTCAAAATCATCAAACCCCTCGATGATCTCTATCTCCATTCTGACATAATAAAACGGGATGACGGGTTTGTAACCCGGGGGGATCCGAACCGCATCCTTTTCAGTCGTAACCATTACGTCAGCGCCTGCGTTTTTTGCCTGCAGGAACATGCGATCAAGCTCGTCCTCCCGATACCTGTGATGATCGAGAAACCTTCGACGGAAGCGCATTTCTCCAGACATTCTCAAGATCAACTGCTCGAATCCACGCGGAGAGGCAATTCCGCAAAAGACACCGACATAGGCTTCATGAAGCAAATTCAATGGCTTGGTCTGCTCTCCGTTAACCTCTCTGAAAAATCTCGGTTTATGCACGCACCGGATGATCTCGGCGGATTTGTTATACTTCCGGATGGTTTCCAGCAGCTCAAGTTCCGGCTCGACTTCCGACTTTGTCAGAAAGACATAGGAGGCGCGGGAAAGATGCCTTACCGGTTCACGCAAAATCCCACGTGGCAAAAGGCAACGGTTGCCAAAAGGGTTCGTTTGGTCCACCAGGAGCAGGTTCAAGGTTCCCTTTATTGGCAGGTACTGGAATCCGTCATCCAAAATCAAAACGTCGGAGTTGAACTTCTCGATGGCATATCGGCCGGATTTCACTCGATCCTTATCAGCAAGCACAACCGCTCCGGGCAAATTAACGGCCAGCATATAGGGCTCGTCACCAGCAGATTCCGAATCTAGAAGGACTTGCTTTCCATCAGACACGACCTTGGGAGGAGATACCGTCTTGCTTTTCCATAAACGGAGCCAAAAGGATGGGCTCGGCTCCTCCTTGCTCTTGTACCCCCGGCTTAGAATCGCCACCTTCTTGCCCTTGGCAATCAATTCTTTGGTGAATCGCTCGACCACCGGCGTCTTCCCGGTTCCGCCCACCGTTAAATTGCCGACGACCAGAACAAGGCAGTCCAAGGGCCTGTCCTTGAAGACAAACCGGCGTGAATAAAGGAAAAGCCGGAGGCGGACGATCGTAGAGAAAAGATAGGAGAAGGGATGTAGAAACAAGCCGAAGAGCCGGGCTGACACTGACAAATCCCTATCGTAAATGACCCCTTCGACAAAACTTTCGAAGCTGGCCCACTTCCTTTTTGTCCAAGAACGGGTTTCCGTTTCCATGTTGTCGCAACAAACTAAGGAAAAAAGACTGTATGACAACCGCATTCCGCACTGATCCCTCTTTGATCGATTGACTTTGAGATAGAAGGCGGTTTGATAAGGATTCCTCTTTTTCGCACTCTATGCAGGTAACCTTACTCAAATCGAAGCTTCATCGGGCATCAATAACGTCGGTCTCTCCGGATTATTCGGGGAGTTTGTCTATTGACCGCACCCTCATGAAGGAAGCCGGTTTCCTGCATCATGAGAAGATACTTGTCGGAAACATTACCAACGGCGAACGTTTTGAGACCTATTGCATCTCCGCGCCCGAGGGCTCAGGAGAGATTGCCCTGAATGGGGCGGCCGCCCACAAGGGCAAGGTCGGAGACTTGCTGGTCATCCTAACCTTCATCAACCTTGACCCCGAGGAGGCCGCCGTTTGGGAACCTCGCCTTATCCTAGTAGGCAAAAACAACAAATCCTTTGAAAACATCTCAAACGGCAAGAAAACTTCGTCATGATTGATTACAAACTACACATCCCCGGTCCCGTAAACATTGCGCCCGAGACTTATCAGTCCATGTCTACGCCCGTAATGGGACACAGAAGCCAAGATTTCGTTGCCCTTTATCAATCATGCCAGCCTAACCTGCAAAAGCTTTTTCAAACCGAAGATCCCGTCTTTCTTTCAACCTCGAGCGCATGGGGCGCGATGGAAGGTTCCGTCCGCAACCTGACCAATAAAAAAGTCTTGTGCTGCATGTGCGGCGCTTTTTCTGACAAATGGCTGGACGTTTCCAGACGGTGTGGAAAATCGGCTGAGGGATTGCAAGTGGAATGGGGCAAAAACATCGACCCGGATGATCTCCGTAAGCAACTTTCGTCAGGGGAATTCGACGTCGTCACTCTGGTTCACAACGAGACTGCATGCGGAATGATGAACCCCCTCCAAGAAATCATGCAGGTGCTCAACGAGTTTCCCGACGTTATTTCGGTAGTCGATACGGTAAGTTCTTTTTCTGCCGTCCCCATCCCGAAGGATGAATGGGGAATCGACGTAATTCTGACCGGTTCGCAAAAGGCATTGGCCATGCCTCCTGGGCTCGCTCTTCTTACCGTTTCCGAACGAGCCTTCCGACGGGCCGAAGAGGTTGAGGGCAGAGGCTACTATTTCGATTTCCTGGAGTTCAGGAAGAATCATGAGAAGGGAATGACACCCAGCACACCAGTCATTCCTCTCATTCACGCGCTCAAGCACACCCTGGAAAAGATTTTTGAGGAGGGAGTGGAAGCGAGGCACACGCGCCATGCCGAACTGAATCAAATGGTGCACGCTTGGGTTGCGGAAAAAGGATTCGAACTTTTGCCAGAGAAGCAATTCGCATCCAAGTCCCTGACATGCGTAAAAAACAACCTGGAGATTGACGTCGCCGGTTTCGTCAATGCCCTGAGGGAAGAGAAAAAGCTCTCGATCGACGGTGGATACGGAAAAATCAAAGGAAAGACGTTTCGCATATCCAACATGGGTGACGAGACTGCGGAAACCATCGCCCACTTGCTCGCCCAAATGGATGAGGTTCTTGCAAGATTCGTTTAAGACACAATGGAATCTCGCATCCTCGTTAACTTTATTTAACCTTAATTTGTGAAAAAACTAGTAATTGCCGAAAAACCAAGCGTCGCTCGAGATTTGGCCCGCGTGTTAGGGAAAATCCCAAAAAAGGACGATTTTTTTGAAAACGACGAATGGGTTATTGATTCAGCGGTCGGCCATTTGGTCGAACTCTTCATGCCAGACGATTTCGACAAGAAGCTGAAAGGTTGGAAGATTGCCAACCTGCCAATCATCCCACCCGAATTCCAACTCAAACCAGTTGCCGCCACCAAGAAGAAATTCCAGCAACTCAAGAAGCAACTCAAGCGCAAGGACATCGACCTCGTGATCAACGCATGCGATGCCGGTCGGGAGGGCGAGTTAATCTTCACCTATATTTACGAATTGGCCAAATCCAAGATGCCGGTCAAGCGGCTGTGGATGCTTTCCATGACCGACCAGTCCATCAAAGACGCCTTTGCCAACCTCCGTGACGAAGAAGAGCTCAAGCCCTTGCAGGATGCCGCCCGTTGCCGTTCCGAATCAGACTGGTTGATCGGAATCAATGGAACCCGGGCAGTCACCATCAAGCGAAGCAGAGGACGGAACCGTCAAGTTTCCACCGTAGGGCGGGTACAAACCCCCACCCTTTCCCTGGTTATTGAAAGAGAAAAGGAAATCAGGAATTTCGTTGCCCGTACTTACTTTCGGATCACTGCAAACTTCAAGCTCGAGGAAGGAAACTACGACGGAGTCTACCAAAGGCCCGACTTCAAGAAAAAAGACGATGACAAGCATGACCGGATTGATCGGTTATGGGAAAAGGAAGAAGCGGAACGGATTTTCGCGCAAATCAATGAATCTACCGAGGCAGGAGTTACGGAGACCAAAAAACGCTCGCCTCAAAGCCCGGGGCGTCTATACGACCTGACTACCCTCCAAAGAGAAGCCAACCGACTGCACTCATTACCTGCAAGCCGCACCCTTCAGATTGCCCAATCCCTGTATGAAAGACACAAGGCCATAACTTATCCGAGAACCGACTCAAAGGCTCTTCCCGAGGACTATGGAGCCACCTGTAGGGAAATGCTCGGATCCATATCGGGAGAGCTTTCCCCTCATGCCCAACTTGTCCTTCAGTCGGACTGGGTTGACGATAAAAACAAGCGCATTTTCAATAACAAGCAAATTAGCGATCACTTCGCAATCATTCCGACCAATACCCCTCCTCAGAACCTCGACTCATACGAGCTCAGAATCTATAACCTGATCCTAAAGCGCTTCATTTCCGTCTTTTATCCTCCCGCGCAGTGGGACGTCACCACTCGTACAAGCAGTCTTGGCGAGCATAACTTCAAAACAGAGGGACGGGTTTTGGTGGAACCTTCTTGGCTTGCAATTTACGGGAAGGACAACCAACCCGAAGATACCCTCCCCCCATTGGTTGCCGAAGACGAGGACAAGGCCACTTTTGTCGACGCGGAACTGCTCTCGGATGAGACGAAGCCTCCCCCACGCTATACTGAGGCAACGCTTCTGTCCGCAATGGAAGGAGCGGGCAAACTGGTCGAGGACGAGGACTTGGCCGAAGCGCTCAAGGAGAAGGGCCTTGGAACCCCGGCGACAAGGGCATCCACAATTGAACACCTGATCAATCAAAATTATGTTTTAAGAGAGGACAAAACCAAGCTCCATCCGACCCTTAAGGCCGAAGATCTTTTTCAATTTCTTGATGCCGCAGGGACCGATATCCTCACTAGCCCCAGCCTGACCGGAGAATGGGAACACAAGCTACGAAAGATTGAGGAAAAGGAAATGACCCGTGATCAGTTCATGGATGAAATCTCCAAGAAGACAGAGGAGTTTGTCGACAAAACCACAAACTTCAAAGAATCCGCGGCCAACTTCAAGGACACTCCCTTGCGATCCCCCGTAAACGACGAGCCCCTCTACGAAGGATTGAGCTTTTATCAAAACATGGAGGGAGATTTCAGGATTCCCAAAAGCTTGGCGGGCAGAAGATTGCCCATTGAAGAAGTGGAAAAACTACTCACCGACAGAAGGATTGGCCCACTCGACGACTTTATTTCAAAAGCCGGGAAGAAATTCTCCGCAATTCTCGAATTGAATGACGAGTACAAGGTCAATTTCGTATTCGAAAACGACGATTCCCAAGGGGAAGAGGAAATTGAACAAATCAAGGATGCGCCAAGTGTTGCCGCTTGCCCTATCTGTGAAAGCGAAGTCAAGCAAACCGACCGAGCATTCGTCTGCAGCAAGCACAAGAAAACCCCTGAGGGAGAATGCTCTTTCAGGATCACTCGAAAGCTACTTGATAAGGAAATTCCGCTGGAGGAGTTCCAAAAACTCATTTCCGAAAAGAAGACCGGTCTGATCAAGGGCTTTATTTCCAAAAGGACCAAACGCCCCTTCGATGCCAACCTGATCTTGAAAGATAACGGAGGGATAGGTTTCGAATTCCCGCCTCGGAAAAAGAAATCCGCCTGACGACAGGCACGCCTCAATCATGCCTGTTTACCAGTATGTCGTTCTGAGCGGCAAACAACCGAAGGAGGTCATAGAGATCGAACAAGGTATAGAAGATGCCCCTCTTGATCAGCACCCGATTACCAAGGAACCGATAAGGAAAGTCCTCACCTCCCCATCCCTTTCCCTCAATCATTCGGATGCAAACGAAAAGAAATCCTTATCCGAGGAAAACTTGAACAAACATGGGTTTTCCGTTTATCATAAAGATAAGTCCGATGGGACCTACCAGAAAAAATCGGGCATGGGTCCCGACTCGATCAATCCATAACAATTTCCAAAACTCAATTAAGTGCCAACCGTAGCAACCAAGTCCAAGAAGCCGAAGTGGCTTCGAGCAAAGCTTCCAGCAGGCCCCGAATACCTCGGGGTCAGGGACATTGTGGACAAGAACCAACTTAACACGGTCTGCCAAAGCGCTCAATGCCCCAACTTGGGCGAGTGCTGGTCTCGTGGCACGGCAACCTTGATGATTTTGGGAAACGTTTGCACAAGGGCCTGCACCTTCTGCGCCGTTCAAACGGGAATGCCCACCGAGCTTGACCTTGCAGAACCACCTCGGGTTGCGGATGCGGTTTTCAAAATGGGACTTCGCCATTGCGTGCTCACCTCGGTTGCGAGGGACGACCTGCCTGATGGCGGAGCAAAAGTATGGGCCGCCACAATCCGGGCAGTGAGGTATCGCAACCCGGATACGGCGATCGAGGTACTTGTACCTGACTTCAGGGGTAATTTCGAAAACCTGGACATCGTGCTCGATGCCAAGCCAGAACTGTTCAACCACAACTTGGAAACCGTGGAGAGGCTTCAACGACCTATCCGAAAAACAGCCAGTTACCAAAGAAGCCTCGACGTGCTCGCGCACGCCAAAGGACGAAATTTCCCTATCAAATCGGGAATCATGCTCGGTCTTGGAGAAGAGGAAGAAGAGATCAGGCAAGCCCTGCGGGATTTGGCTGCGATCGGGCTAGACGTTCTTACTCTTGGACAATACCTCCAACCCAGCTCCCAATACGCCCCTATTTCCAGATGGGCCACCCCCGAGGAATTTGCCCAGTGGAAGGAAGAAGCCCTCGAAATGGGCATACAGGTGGTTGAGTCCGGCCCGCTCGTTCGTTCATCCTATCATGCGGAAGAACAATCAGCTAGGTTTGCGGAGGACAAACGGGCATCCGCCTAGCCCGCGCAGAGGCTCAGTTCCCTATCTTCCAAATAGCTTTCTCGGTTCTCAGCACCAACCCGTCAACTACGGGTATCGGAGTAGCCAAGGTTCTTTCTTCCAACTCGTTCTTGGCCAGCAACTCGTATTTCGCGGTGGCTCGGAAAACGAAGGTCGAACCCGCTTCATCCGTTAGATAGATTCTCCCCGCAGCATATAAAAGAGATCCCGAACAACTGCCCGCCACCCGTTCCATCCACTTTAGTTCTCCGGTTCGGGCATCCAGGCAACTTACCACCCCACTGTCCGCAGCCATGAAGAGAAGCGTGTTCTCATCGGAAACCCTGACCAAGACGGGCGAAGAGTTGTGCGGGACAGACTTGCTCCTTTTCCACACGACGTGGGTATCGGTCACCTCGCCCTTTCCGTCGACCCTCAGCGCATAGAGCGTGGGTCGGTCATACCCACTGCTGACATAGACCATCCCGTTTTCGAAAACGGGCCTGGGCACAACGGAGTACCCACCTGGATAATATGATTTCCACAGTTGTTTGCCCTGCAGATCGTAAGAGAAAACATAATCGCTTGCCGGGCTTATGATCTGCTCTTTTCCCTTATGGGATATGACCAATGGGGTACAGAAGGAAAACTTCCTCTTGGCCTCGCTTTCTCGATTGGCCTTCCATCGTACTTCACCCGTTTTCTTATCCAAGGCATAAAGGCTGGGATTCTTTGCCCCATCCGCGCTAAAAAGCAACAAGTCGCCATGAACAACCGGCGAACACCCACTGCCGTGAACGGGACTATAGTCATATCTCTTCTTCCACACCACCTTTCCCTCGGTTGAAAGACAGGCGGTTCCCAGGTTTCCAAAATGAACGAAAATTCGTTCCCCGTCATAGAACGGGGTCGGACTGGCATGGCTGTTCTTTTTGTGGATTCGGGGGGTGTTATCGTAACTGAATAGAGTTACCTTCCATTTACTCTCTCCGTTTTCCAGGTCAAGAGCCAAGGCCTCCAATTCCAGCCCTTTACCCTCCTTTTCGATCGCGTTGGTCAAAACCAATGTTTTCCCGACTGAAATCGGTGAAGACCAAGCTTTTCCAGGAAGCTCAGTCTTCCAATCCACGGAATCCTTGCGGTTCCATTTCAAGGGCAAATCCCCCGACTTGAAATGTCCCTGCCCGCCAGGACCTCGAAATTGATTCCAATCCTTGGCTGGCAAGCAAGAGGACGAAGCGATTGTAAGCAAAAGGACAGCCATTTTTCTCATCCTCATAGTAATGAAAAGGTAAAAGGAAAAAATCGACTGCAAAAAAACCTTAACCAGACTTTGCATCCGGGAAGGCACTTGATTCTCTGCCAAAGAAAAGGCGCTCCCGATCGGAAGCGCCTTTTCAAAAAAGAGTAAGGAAAAAACCTTACATCATGCCGTGATCGTGGTCATGTCCTCCGGGAGCAGGTTTCTCCTCCTCCGGAATGTCCGTGATCATGCAGTCCGTGGTCAAGAGAAGACCGGCAACCGAACCTGCATTCTGCAAGGCGGTGCGGCTAACCTTGGTCGGATCTACTACGCCGGCCTTGATCAAGTCCTCATGTGTGTCGGTCGCAACGTTGTATCCCATTGAACCCTTGGACTTGAGAACTTGCTGAACAACCAAGGAGCCTTCGACTCCTGCGTTGTCGCAAAGCTTGCGCAGCGGAGACTCGATGGCGCGACGGACGATGGATGCACCAATGGCTTCATCCCCTTCCAGCGCGGCAGCGGCCTTTTCAATCGCATTGGCGGCTCTAAGCAAGGCAACACCTCCGCCAGGAAGAATTCCTTCTTCAACTGCGGCACGGGTTGCGTGCAAGGCGTCCTCTACGCGAGCTTTCTTTTCCTTCATTTCTGGCTCGGTTGCGGCGCCTACGTTGATAACGGCAACACCACCGGCAAGCTTAGCCAAACGCTCCTGCAATTTTTCGCGATCGTAATCCGAGGTGGTTTCCTCGATTTGACGACGAATTTGCTTAACGCGGCCTTGTATGTCCGATGCCTTTCCGGAACCTTCGACAATCACAGTGTTTTCCTTGTCGACCGAGAGGCGCTTGGCGCGACCCAAATCGGAAAGCTGGATATTCTCGAGCTTGATCCCAAGATCTTCGGTGATGCAACGACCACCGGTAAGGATGGCGATGTCACGAAGCATTTCCTTGCGGCGGTCACCGAATCCCGGAGCCTTCACGGCACAGGCATTCAAGGTTCCGCGCAACTTGTTCACGACCAACGCGGCAAGAGCTTCGCCCTCGACGTCTTCGGCAATGATAAGGAGGGGCTTGCCTTCCTTGGAAACCAATTGCAACACGGGAAGCAAGTCGTTCAATGCGGTAATCTTCTTCTCGTTAATCAGGATATAGCAATCCTCGAGGACAACTTCCATGGTGTCGTTATTGGTGCAGAAATAAGGGCTCAAGTATCCCTTGTCGAACTGCATGCCTTCCACGACGTCGAGAGTGGTCTCGATGCTCTTCGCTTCTTCCACGGTAATGGTTCCGTCCTTGCCGACCTTGTCCATCGCATCCGCAATGATTTCACCGATTTCATCGTCCCAATTTGCGGAGACGGTAGCTACCTGGCGAACTTCTTCGCGATCGGAAACCTTCTTGCTGTCACGAAGCAATTTTTTGACTCCGGCTTCGACAGCCTTGTCAACTCCGCGCTTCAAGTAAACCGGGTTTGCGCCTGCGGCAACGTTCTTCAGGCCTTCACGGTAGACCGCGGCGGCCAGAACGGTAGCAGTCGTGGTGCCGTCACCTGCTGCATCCGAAGTCTTGGAAGCAACTTCCCGGACCATTTGGGCACCCATGTTTTCATAGGGATCCTGGAGGTCGATCTCCTTTGCAACGGTAACCCCGTCCTTGGTAACGGTGGGGGAACCGAACTTTTTGTCAATCAATACGTTTCTGCCTTTTGGCCCAAGCGTTACGCTCACTGCGTCTGCAAGTGCGGTTACGCCTCTGAGGGCTTTTTTACGGGCTGCTTCGTCGAATAATATTTGCTTAGCCATTTCTATAATTTGGTATGTTGTTTATTGGTTTTAAGCGAAGAAGCCTTATCCAATGATCCCGAGAATATCGTCTTCACGAACGAGTTGGTATTCAACGTCGTCGACCTTGACCTCGGTGCCACCGTACTTGCTAATCAGGACTTTATCTCCTTTTTTGACTTGAAAGCCGACAGCTTTTCCATCGTCGTCTTTCCTGCCAGTTCCAAGAGCCACTACTTCGGCTTCTTGAGGCTTTTCCTTTGCAGAGTCGGGGATGATAATCCCGCCCTTGACTTGCTCGTCATCGTCGACGTGCCTGACCAAGACGCGATCTCCCAACGGAGTTATTTTTACTTTGCTCATATTCCTTTTGTTTTGGGTTAATTTAGATTTTTAGGTTTTCGTTCCCTTCAAGCGTTAGTGCCCAAGGGATCTTGGTAAATTTCAGCTTTTGTCCTTCTCGTCGTCCACGACCTCGAAGTCGGCATCTACGATATCGTCGTCCTTTTCAGCCTCTTCGTTGCCCTCTGGACCCGCGGAAGCCTCTGGTTGCGGACCGTCCGGACCAGATCCGCCAGGCATGGGTCCGGCCGCCTTGGCTATCTCCTCGAAGCTCTTCTGCAAGGAGTCCTTGGTCGACTTCAGTTCTTCGAGCGATGCATCCTCTTTTTCCAGGACTTTCTTCGCATCACCAAGGAGCTCTTCGACTTTCGTCTTCAAATCAGCAGGAGCCTGATCTCCCATATCTCCCAGTTGCTTTTCGCATTGATAGACCATGGAGTCCAAATCGTTTCTGATCTGAACTTGCTCCTTCTTCTCCTTGTCCTGATCGGCAAATTTCTCAGCTTCCTTTCGCAACCGGTCGACTTCCTCCTCATCCATGCTGGAAGATCCGGTAATTGTAATCTTTTGATCTTTGCCGGTTCCCTTGTCCTTGGCCGTAACAGTGAGTAATCCATTCGAGTCGATATCGAAGGCGACCTCGATCTGCGGAGTTCCACGAGGCGCAGGCGCGATCCCGTCGAGTTTGAAATCGCCCAATTTCTTGTTGTCTTGAGACATTGAGCGCTCACCTTGCAAAACGACAATGTCAACCGCAGGTTGATTATCGGCCGCAGTTGAGTAGACTTGCGTTTTCTTGGTCGGGATAGTCGTGTTACACTCAATCATTGGGGTGGAAACACCACCCGCAGTTTCGATGCCCAAGGTAAGGGGCGTAACATCAAGCAAAAGAACGTCACCCACTCCCTCGTCTCCACTTAGGATTGCACCTTGAATGGCTGCTCCAATGGCGACCACTTCATCAGGGTTTACTCCTTGATGGGGATCTTTTCCACCAAGTTCCTTGGCAAGCTCAAAGATCTTGGGGCTTCTGGTCATGCCACCGACCAAAACCAAGTTGTCCACTTGCCCTATGTTAAGTCCCGAATCCTTCAGGCACTTTTCGAACGGGGCTTTGGTACGGGCATAGAGATCGTCGCAGATCTGCTCTAATTTCGCCCTGGACAAGGTCACGTTCAAATGTTTGGGACCGGACGCGTCAGCCGTTATGAAAGGAAGATTGATCTCCGTTGATTGGGAGGAAGAAAGGGACATCTTCGCTTTCTCAGCCTCTTCTTTGAGCCTTTGCATGGCCATGGGATCGCCAGACAAATCGATGCCCTGCTCGGATTTGAATTCGGCAATCAGCCAATTAATGATTTTTTGGTCCCAATTGTCTCCACCAAGCTGGGTATCCCCGTTGGTCGCCTTTACCTCGAAGACGCCTTCTGCAATCTCGAGTATGCTGATGTCGAAGGTTCCTCCGCCCAAGTCATAAACGGCAATCGTTTCCTCCCCTTTCTTTTTCTTGTCGAGGCCATAGGCCAAGGAGGCCGCGGTCGGTTCGTTGATTATCCGCTCGACTTCCAACCCGGCAATTTTGCCGGCATCCTTGGTTGCCCTTCTTTGGTCATCGTTAAAATAGGCGGGGACGGTTACTACGGCCTTCGTGACAGGCTCGCCCAGGTATGCCTCCGCATCAGCCTTTAGTTTCCCCAAGACCATAGAGGCAATCTGCTCAGGCATGAAAGTCTCGGTCTTTCCATCAATCTCACATTCGATTACGGCGGCCTCATTCTTGCCTTCAGTCACCTTGAAAGGCAAAGTGGCCACCTCGTCCTTGATCTCCGAAAATTTTCGGCCAATAAGTCGCTTGGCGGAAAAAATGGTGTTGGCCGGGTTAGTCACTGCCTGCCTCTTGGCTGCCTGACCAACCAACCTTTCGCCGTTCTTGCTGAAAGCGACGATCGAAGGGGTGGTGCGAATGCCTTCGGAATTAGGGATCACCTTTGGCTCTCCCGCTTCCATTACTGCCATGCACGAGTTACTCGTGCCAAGATCTATACCAATTATTTTACTCACACACTAATGAATGCAACAATCGCGCCCCTTAACACTGATTACGCAAGTCGATGACCAAGAACACACTAGGGTAAATCAGGGTCAAACCAAACTAGTTCCGGAGGCGAAATCCACGACAAGTTGTCACACCTGTGTCACACCTCGCGCGCCTCTTCTGCTCGGTCTTGACCTGGCAAACCGCCCGAGTCCTCAGTCTCCAGTTCGTCCAGAATTTCCATCACCCGGTTACCGCGCTCGATCCCATGATCCCGCACAAACTGAAGTTTGGGTGAATACTTGAGGATAACGTGATCGCTCACCTCTTTGCGGATTTCGCCGGCATGCTTCCTGAAAAAAGCCTGAGCCTCCCTGCTTTTCAGCTCATCTCCAAGAACGGAGTAAGCAACCGTTGCGTTTCTCAAGTCAGGGGACACCTCCACGGAAGTGATCGTCCAGCAAACGCTTTCCGACCGGTAACGGGTCCTCAAATAGTTTCCTATTTCCCGTTTTACGAGTTCGTTTACTCGGGCAAGCCTCAGGCTCATTTGCAAAAAATGCTAGAGGGTGGGACGAATTTTCTCGGACTCAAAGGTTTCGAGAACGTCGCCTTCTTCGTAACGATCAAAAGAATCCAATCGAATACCGCATTCGAATCCTGCCTTGACCTCCGTAACGTCGTCTTTGAAACGCTTGAGCGTTTCGATTTTGCCCTCGGCCAACACCTCTCCGTCCCGGATTAGGCGGGCACCCTTGTTTCTGCCGATGGAACCTTCCATGACCATGGAACCGGCAACCGTACGACCCTTGCTTACTTTGAATACTTGACGAATTTCCGCTCGCCCGGTCTTCTTTTCGACCAACTCCGGTTCAAGCATGTCAGCCATGTTATCCCGTACCAAGTCGATGATCTCGTAAATGATGCTGTTTTGAAAGACTTGGACGCCCAAATGCTTGGCCTCCCCCATCACGCCGTTCTCCAACTTGACGTTAAAACCTATGACGTCGGCCTCCGAAGTATTCGCCATCTTGACGTCATTCTTGGTTACCTGTCCGACTTCTCCCTGAAGAATCTCCAACAAGACCTTGTCACTCTCGATGAGTTCCAGCGAACCCTCCAAAGCTTCCAAAGATCCTCTCACGTCTGCCTTCAAAATAACCCGATAAGTTGTCTTCTTACTCTTGGATATGGCCGCAAAAAGCGCATCCACCCCAGAAACTTCCTCTGAGCCAGCTTCTTCCTCTTCAGGCTCAGTCGCAACTGGCTTGGTCTCCAAAGCCAACTCTTCGGCCTCCCTTCTGGCCGCCCGCTCGTTTTTCGCTTTTTTGAAAATTCCTCCGGCTTCCGGAACTCCGGACCAACCGAGTATATTGACAGGTGTAGAGGGTGGCGCCGACTTGATTTGGTTCCCCTGATCATCAATCATCGCCTTCACCTTGCAATATTCGGAACCGCAATAAATGGCGTCGCCGACCTTCAATGTTCCCTTTTGCACGATAACGGTAGCAGTTGGTCCGCGCCCGACCTCCAAGCGAGCCTCGACGACCACCCCTTCGCTCGCAGCGTCAGGGTTGGCCTTTAGCTCCATCACCTCGGCCTGTAAAAGAATCATGTCCAGAAGATCATCAACGTTTTCCCCCTTCAATGCCGAAATCGGAACTGTAACGACCTCTCCGCCCCAATCTTCAGATGCAATGGAACGCTCCTGCATCTGGGTCTTGACCTTATCCGCATCCGCTCCCTTTACGTCCATTTTGTTAATGGCAACAAGCAAGGACCCCTGAGCTCTTTGGGCAAACTTCAAAGCTTCGTCCGTTTGCGGCATGAACCCGTCATCCGCCGCTACCACCAAAACGGATACGTCAGTAAGGTTTGCGCCACGCTCCCGAATCTTGGTAAAAGCCGCATGACCGGGAGTATCGAGAAAAGTTATCTTCTGATCCTTATGCTCGATTTGGTATGCCCCTACGTGTTGGGTAATTCCACCCGCTTCTCCATCTACCACGTTCGCATTGCGTATGTTATCAAGAAGGGTCGTCTTTCCATGGTCAACGTGACCAAGAATACAAACTACGGGAGGACGGGGTTGAAGAAACTTCTCGTCATTCTCATCGACTTCTTCCTTAGCTTTCTTCTCAACCGGTTCCGCTTTTTCTCCACGATGCTTGATTTCCAGCTCGAAACCCTTGACCTGAGCTATCTTTCGGGCTACCGACTCTTCGATCGATTGATTCATGGAGGCAAAAATACCCATCTCCATCAACTCGGAGATCAATTGAAAAGGCTTCAATCCGATAAAACTGGCAAAGTCACGCACCACGATCGGTGGTTTGATCGTAATGATATTGCCCTCGACCGATCCGGTTTCGTCGCTCGTTGGCGGCGAACTGGTTCCTGGAGGAGCTGGAACCCCTGGTTTGCCGGCGGCGATTGGAGGAGCAGGAGCAGAAGCTTTTTTGCTTGGCGGAGGTGGCAAGTTTGACGCCTTGGTCGCAGGGGCGGCAGGCTGTTGCTCGGCTTCTGGTTCGGCCTCGGGTTCATCTGCTTGGATTTGCGCCGCTTCGGCCTCTTCTTTCTCGAGCTTTTCCTTCTCCAAGTCGGCCTTGCTCTTGACGATTGGCGCTTTTTGCGATTCGGCGACCTCGGATTCGCTCTCCCCAGTTTCCTCCGAAACCTTGGCTTCGGTTTGGGGTTGATCGACTGGCGAGGCTGAATTCCCCTCCGCATCCGGAGCTGGCTTCAGCTCTTCAATCAATGATTCGGCAGTTATGTTGTCGAGGGTCGAAGAGGCGCTCTTAATGTCATATCCACGTTCCTTGAGAATCTCAATGATCTCCTTGCTAGTCTTTCCGACCTCTTTGGCAATAGCGTGAACGCGAACACTCATAAAACTTAAATTCTTAACTCCTGGCTAAAATTATCCGTCCTCTTTTTCGGACGAAGCTTCTTCTTCGGGCGCA
>JAOLZO010000042.1 GCA_028343845.1 Verrucomicrobiota bacterium
AAGAAGCTCCCCCCCATCACAATCGACTAGTGGCTTTGCAAAATGCCTGACTCCGGGGAAGATCCCTGGGAAACCCTTGCCAGATGGTTTCCTGACCTGAAGGAAGAAACTTGGGCTGGGCTCAAGGACTATTGCGAACTTCTGCGTGACTGGAATGCCAAGATCAACCTCGTATCACGCAAGGACACGGATCGGTTGGAACTCAAGCATCTGGCTCATTGCCTGACCATCACCAAGTTCCTCCGGCTCATGCCCAAGGCCCGCTTGCTCGACGTCGGGACAGGAGGCGGCTTGCCTGGAATCCCCTTGGCCATCTGCTACCCGCAAGCCCGCTTCACATTGCTCGATTCGATCGGGAAAAAAGTCATGGTCCTGGAGGACATGGTGAACAAGCTGAACTTGGAAAACGTCGAGGTTCGACGCGGAAGAGTCGAAGAAATGCCTAAAAAGCGAAGCTACGACTTCGTCATCGGACGGGCGGTTACGGCGCTCCCCACTTTTTTCAAATGGGTGCACAAAAAAGTCGCCAAAGGGGCCAAGCATTCCCCAGCCAACGGAATCCTCTACCTCAAGGGTGGAGATTATACCGCGGAGCTTGAAGGAACCGGCCCCACCCCCGCGAAGATTTGGAACTTGGACGAGCTACTCCCCGAGGCCGAGCTCGGAGAAAAATACTTGATCCATTTCAGGATCTAGGGATTCCAAACCCGGAAGAGGGCTTCCGCAATGTGGGAAGGTGTCTCCGCCACCGCAATGCCGGCGTCCTCCATGGCCTCGACCTTGGCCGCCGCCGTGCCCTTGCCTCCCGACACGATGGCGCCGGCATGGCCCATGCGTCTGCCCGGAGGGGCGGTCATGCCCGCAATGAATGCGGCCACCGGTTTGTCGACGTGTTCCTTGACGTAGGCGGCGGCTTCTTCCTCGGCGGTTCCCCCGATTTCGCCGATCATGATGATGGCCTCGGTATCGGGATCCTCGTTGAAGAGTTTCACGCAGTCCAAATGGTTGGTTCCGTTGATCGGGTCCCCACCGATTCCAATGCAGGTCGATTGACCATGCCCGGCGCAGGTGATCTGCCAGACCGCTTCGTAGGTCAAGGTCCCCGAACGGGAAACGATCCCTACTTTTCCAGGCTTGTGAATATAGCCTGGCATAATCCCGATCTTGCACTCACCCGGGGTAATGATCCCCGGGCAATTCGGTCCGATCAAACGGGTGGATGAAGTGGACAGGCGATCCTTGACCTCCGCCATATCCCGCACGGGAATACCCTCGGTAATGGCAATGACCAGAGGAATCTCCGCATCAATCGCCTCGAGAATGGAATCCGCGGCGAAGGGGGGCGGGACGTAAATGGCTGCGACGTTCGCGCCTTCCTTGTCCACCGCCTCCTGCACGGTATCGAATACGGGAACGGAATCCTGAAATTGTTGCCCGCCCTTGCCCGGAGTAACCCCGGCCACGACGTTGGTGCCATACTCGATGCATTGGCTGGTATGAAAGCTTCCCGCGCTACCGGTGATCCCTTGGACGACCAAGCGGGTGTCTTTGTTTACTAATACGCTCATCTGAAATTTTCCTTTTCTTGGGTTAGGCCGATTGGGCGGCGAGCTTGACGACTTTTTCCGCAGCTTCGGCAAGCGAGTCGGCAGGCTCGAGCGCCAAGCCACTATCGGCTAGGATCTTCTTGCCTTCCTCCACGTTGGTGCCTTCCAAACGGACGACGAGCGGAACGTTAAGCTCGAGGTTGCGGGCCGCATTGACGATTCCCGTGGCGATCACGTCGCACTTCATGATTCCACCGAATATATTGACCAGGATTGCCTTCACTGCATCGTCCGCCACAAGGATGCGGAATGCGTTTTCCACCTGCTCCTCGGTCGCTCCGCCTCCGACATCAAGAAAGTTCGCAGGCGAACCACCGTAGTGCTTGATGATATCCATCGTTGCCATGGCAAGCCCGGCACCGTTGACCATACACGCCACGCTCCCGTCCAAAGCGATGTAGTTGAGATCGAACTTGGAAGCTTCCACTTCCTTCGGATCTTCCTCGCTCAGGTCTCTGAGCTCGACCACGTCAGGATGACGGAACAGGGCGTTCGAATCGAAATTCACTTTGGCATCGAGAGCCAAGACGTCTCCGGTCGGAGTCGTTACGAGAGGGTTGACCTCGACTTGGGAACAATCCTTTTGCCAAAAGAAAGCGTATAGCTTGGTTACCAGCTTGACGCATTGCTTGAAGGAATCCCCCTTGAGCTCCAAACCAAAGGCAACTTGCCTGGCCTGAAAGGGGCGGATACCCAAGGTCGGATCGATCAAGACCTTGAGGATTTTCTCGGGAGTCTGCTCCGCGACCTCCTCGATATCCATGCCACCCTCGGTCGATGCGATGATGACGGGCTGGGACGTTGCCCGATCCATCAGGATGGCCAAATAATATTCCTTATCGATATCCGTCGCGTCGTTAAAGTATATGGTACTGACTTCCTTGCCGGCCTCTCCGGTCTGCTTGGTCACGAGAACGTTCCCCAGCATGGCCTCGGCTTTCGCTTTGGCGTCCTCGGGAGTGGACACGACGTGCACACCGCCCTGGAAACCATCCTTGAAGGTCCCTTTGCCCCGTCCTCCGGCGTGGATTTGGGCTTTGACCACAATGGCATTCCCTGAGGGCAAAGTGGCGAGCGCTTGGTCGAAATCCTCAACCGATTGAGCGACCGTACCCTCAGGCACGGCTACGCCTGCATCGGCAAAGAGTTGTTTGGCTTGGTATTCGTGAATATTCATTTTGAAAGTGAGAAAGGTAGACTGACAGGGATAATCATCCAATCAAGCCTATTCAATTTTTTCTTTTATTGCCTAAAATGGCCCCCTTCTCGGAGGATGAGGATCCATTGAAAAAACGGAGGCGTCAAAGCATCGGAGCAGCATTTCGTTTTTTCTGCCCTGAGCATCAGGATGGTCCCAAAGGTTGAAAAATTCATCCGGATCCTTTTCCAAATCGTAGAATTCCCCCTGATCGGTCCCGTGATAAACCACGATCTTTTCCCGGTTCGTACGCAGCATGGTTCCGTAGGCATCTCCATGCGTCCATGAATTGTAGTACTCTGCAAAAACCTGCTCGTGCACAAACTCGGTTTCGTCCTCTCCCTGCAACATGGGCAGCAAACTCTTGCCCTGCATGCGTCCGGAAAGCTCCAGACCGGCTGCGTCAAGCAAGGTCGGAGCCAAGTCGACCAGCTCGACCAAGCCCTCGATCCGACGACCGGAGTGGATTCCGCCCGCAGGCCAACGCATGACCAAAGGCACGCGCATCTGACAGTCGTAAAAATGTGGGCCCTTGAAATAAATCCCGTGATCCCCGAGCATTTCTCCATGATCTGACATGAAGATAACCAAGGTGTCACGATCCTGACCCGTATCCTCGAGAGCCTTGAGGATACGTCCCACCTGATCGTCGATCAGGGTCACCATGGCCATATAGGCGGCGTACACCTGCTTACGGTCTTGATCGGTCATCGCACCGGTCTCAAATTCGCCAGGTTGGTTGTGGGCCCATTCGCGGTCAAGCCTTTGAAAGGTCGTCTGACTATGCTCCTCGTTGGGATGAACCGAGGGATGAGGCATATCCTCGACCGGAAACCGCTCCAGGTACTCAGCGGGGGGATCGAACGGATGGTGGGGATCGAAGCAATTGAAGCTGAAGAACCAAGGTTTTCCGGCGTTGTCATGAATAAATTCAATCGTCTTCTCCGCGCACCAGGTCGTTTGGTGGTACTCGGCAGGCGGACCGCACTTGACAAACGGGCTCAGGTCCTCGCCCTGCAATTCATCCCAAGTCTTCCCTTTTTCCGCCAGCCACTGGGTGTAGGCATTTTCATCCCAGTCCGGTTGGGGATGATGAGACCAGAAAAAATCATCGTATCCGTCCTCCGTACGCTCCTCTACCTTCCCGTCCGAACAGGAAGCCAAGTGAAGCTTGCCCGCCAGTCCGCATCGATATCCTGCGTCATGAAAAGTCTTGGAAACGAGAATCTCGTCCTTGGGGATGGTCTGCCCGTTCTGGCGGCAACGCGTTGTTCGCGGATACCTGCCGGTCAGGAAGGATGCGCGACTGGGCGCGCACACCGGACTTTGGCAAAATGCATTCTCAAAGCATACGCTTTCCTCCACAAACCGATCAAGAACGGGAGTTTGAGCATGAACGTTGCCCAAAGCTCCGATGGTATCGTAGCGTTGCTGGTCGGTGCAGATCCAGAGGACGTTCGGTGGTTTGGACATCCCTTACTGTAGAAACGGCTTGCTTGTTGCTTGGCAAGAGAGTTTGCAAATAGATTGTCTTTTTTTAATGAGCCCATGCAAAAAAAACACTCGATGCCCCACCGTCCATGACTGAAATCACGGAGGCGGAAATTCGGGCCAAGAGAAACCTGAAGCTGTTCATTTGCTTCCGGATGTTTTTCAACGCCCGGTTTTATTACCCCATCTTCGCAATTTACTTTCTCGAACACGGGCTGACTTGGGAAGAATTCGGCATTCTCAACGGTATCTGGGCAATCACGATCATTATGCTCGAAGTTCCCTCCGGAGCACTGGCCGACACCCTGGGAAGAAAGAAACTCCTTGTCTTGGCAGGAGCCTGCATGGTCATCGAGATGCTTGCCCTGCTCTACGCTCCGATGGACGGATCGGCTTGGGTCTTTTCCCTTTTTGCGATCAACCGCATAATCAGTGGGGTAGCCGAAGCCGCGGCAAGCGGGGCGGACGAGGCTCTTGCCTACGATTCCCTCAAGGCTGCGGGAATGGAAAAGGAATGGGGCAAAGCGCTTGAGAAGGCCCAAAGGTTCACCTCCCTGGCTTTTTTCTTCGCAATGATGACGGGGTCTGCGTTTTACGACTCGAGCTTCGTTAATTCCTGTCTTGGTTTTCTCGGATTCGACTTCTCGGTATCGGACGAAACCACGATCAAGATACCTATCTTTCTGACTTTCCTATCCTCGCTGATCGTCTTGGGGGCAGCCCTTGGCCAGAGGGAAACCATTCAGGCTTCCGACCAAGGAGCGGTTGAGGCAATCCGCTTGTCCCTGCGAAAGACCAAGGTTGCGGGGGTTTGGGTTTTGACCACCGCATTTCCTTTCGGGATCCTTCTTGCAGCCATGATTCTGGACAGTGTAATCAGGCAGTTTCTGACCATCGCAAGCGCCTATTGGAGCGTAATCGAAATCCCCCTGTGGACCTTCGGGCTCGTCGCATCCGGAATGTCCCTGATGGGCATTTTCGTCCCTCGAGGCGCCCGTTGGCTGGCTGAACGGAAGTCTCCAAGCTTTAACTTCTTCCTGATTTGCATCGTTCTTACCATCGGTTTGTTCGGCCTGGGATACGCCATCCCGGTTTGGGGCATTTTGCCCGCCGCTCTCCTCTATGCGTCTATGCAATCCATGCACTACCTCATCAGCCGCTACTTGAACGAGGAAGCGTCATCCGAACGAAGGGCAACCGTTCTGAGCTTTCGCGGCTTGGCCACCAACCTTTCCTACGGCGCGGTTTCCCTCCTCTATTCCGGATTGATCGCCTGGATCAAAACAGGCCAAACCAAGCCCCCCGGTGAAGGAAGAAAACTGACTGAACAAGATGCCGTATTCGTTGAATCCCTGGGATGGTTCCCCTGGTATTTCTTATGCAGCTTGGTTCTCGTCGTGTTTGTATACCGCTTCCGATTCGGAAAAAAATCATCTTAAAGTCCCTTCTTGCTTGAAACTCGACGAACTCGGGCAAGAATAAACCCCTTATGAAACGATACGCCATCGTCCCCATCACCGCTGCCCTTTGTTGGGCCAGCTCGCTTAACGCCGTCGATTGGAACCAATATCATGGCATCCAGTCGGACAAGAAAACCACCGAAGCGCTCACTTCCACCGCTTTTCTAGGAAAGACGGACTCTAAGAAGTGGAAAGTCCCTACGCCACTTGGGTTCAGTTCCTTCTCCGTTGTCGGAAAGCGTGCCTACACCATGATCGCCGAGGAGGATGAGGACGGACTGATGCGCGAGGTCTGCATTGCCCTTGATACCGACACGGGCAAACGGGCATGGAGTTCCTGGCTCACCGTGATGGATTACAAAAGCGGGGGCGGCAATGCCGGGGCCCCGGGGAACAACGGTGGGGACGGACCACGCTCGACCCCTGCCTCATACGGAGACAAAGTCTGGGTCTATGATTCCGATATGAATTTACACTGCCTTTCGGCCAAGGACGGAAAAAGCATCTGGTCGGTCAAGGTGCTCAAGGCTCATGGAGGCCAGAACATCAAGTGGAAAAACGCATCCGCGCCCTTGATCGAGGATAACCTTGCAATCGTTTACGGAGGCGGCAAAGGACAGAGCTTTCTCGCCTTTGACCGGGAGAACGGAAAGCTGGCATGGAAGAGCGGAAGCGAAACCGCAACCCATGCGACCCCCATCGCCGCAACCATTCATGGCGTCCGCCAGATCATTTTCTTTTGCACGTCGGGATTGGTTGGAGTCGACCCCAAGAACGGGAAAGAACTCTGGCGGCAAAAGTTCCCCTTTAAAGTCTCGACGGCTGCGGCGCCTGTGGTCGCAGGGGATCTCGTTTACTGCTCGGCCGGATATGGCGTGGGCTCCGGTCTCTATCGAATCTCCAAGAACGGAAGTAAACTGAGTAGCTCGGAGGTATGGAGAAAATCCAATGAAATGTTCAACCATTGGAGCACGCCGATCCATCATAACGGCCACCTCTATGGAATGTTCAGCTTTAAGAAATACGGGAAAGGACCGCTCCAATGCATCGAATTGGAATCGGGAGAGGTCAAGTGGAGTGAGGATGGATACGGCCCGGGCAACGTCATTCTTTCCGGAGACAAATTGATCGCGTTATCAGACACCGGAGAAGTTGCAGTGGTGGAAGCCACCCCTTCGCAATACAAGGAACTTGGACGCAAGAAAGTCATCAGTGGCAAGTGCTGGAGCACGCCCGTGCTGAGCAACGGGATGGTTTTGGCCCGTAGCACGCAAGAAGCGGTCTGCCTTGAGGTCAAAGCCCGCTGAGCGGCTATTTGCCCTTCGCCAGGTCGATTCTTTCGACCACCCCGTCCGTTCTCTCGACCACCAGATCGTAGTAGGTACCGCCTTGCCCGAGAACGTAATCTCTCCAAACGTAAGTCATTTGCTTGAATTCCGAACTCGAGCCCTTTTTTGAGGAATCAGGTGAGCGCCCGATCAGTTCGAAAAGCGCGTTGGCAGTCGTCTCGCGCACGTACATCCCCTGCCCCTTCAGTCTCGATTCCCAAGTCCTGAGGGTGGATGCGTTTCTACGGTTGTCCAAAACCTTTTTCTCCGCCAATAGCTTGCGTATCTGCGCCTGGGCCTTTGATACAATCGGGCTGTCCGGATATTTCTCCACGAATTCCTCGTAGAGACGGATCGCAACGTCTGGGCTAACCGTCTTCGCTCGTTCGTAGATTTCCTTATATTCCGAGGATCCCATTCTCCGGATTTCGTTGAGGGAATTCTTGGAATCCTTGACCTGTTTCTTGTAATCGTTCACCAAGGCAGTCAGTTCCAGAACCTTGAGCTCCAGGTTCTGAATGGATTCGTCCCTGGCTTCTAATTCGGCCTTCAAGAGCCCGATCGATTCATCCAATAGACTAACCTTTGTCTTCTCCTCTGTGAGCAAACGATCATGCTCGCTCTTGGATACGGTTTCCTCAATGACCTCAGGTTCAATGACAGGTTCGATTACCTGGGCCTCCGAACCTTTACCGGGCTCGCTCTCGCAACCGAGGAAAAGAAAGGAAATGAAAAGAGAAATTGTTTTCTTCATGATTCGATCCCCATAGCGAAAGAAAACCTGCCTCTTGGCAAGGCGAATTGAACTAGCCCGATTGATCCCTTTTGGGATATTCAACTGGGGCTCTCACCGTTTGTCGGGTCGTGGCTCAGATTGGTAGAGCGCTGCGTTCGGGACGCCTAGGTCGCTGTGTTCGAATCCAGTCGGCTCGATCATTTCCCTTCTTCTTGCTTGCCGATCTTCAAGACAAGACAAAGTATAAACCATTATGAAGAAGAAAAACTCAACCCAGGAAACCCTTGCGGCGATCAGAAGAAACAGCGCCTACGGGCAAAGTCGAACCCTTTCCTTGATTTACTGCGTGTTACTCGTGGGCGTGATCGGACTCTTGGTCTTCGCAGGAACCCATGGTCAACCTTTTGCAAACAGGATGGCCTGGCTATTCGGAGGGGTCCTTGCCGGGGTGGCCGCGAGCGCTTGTCTCTATCATTTTCTCTTCGCCCATTACGATCAGGCAGATGCGCTTTTACAGGTAGCCAAGTTTCAGCAACGTTCGATACGAAGCAGGAGTGACGCCCTTGCCTTGGTTGAGAAAATCCGCGAAGAAGTGAACGAGGAAGGCGAAGAAAAGGAATCGGACGAGGAGGAACTTTCGGCGGATCAGAAAGATGAAACTTCCGTTGAACCGGAATCCGATCCAGTCGAGAACCAAGGGGAAAAAGGGTGAAGAAAAGCCCCTGGGCGACTGAGCCGGTCGTGGTTCTTTTTTTTCTTACACGTGGGTAAGGAACCAAAAACCGGTTGTCGAGACGCTTAGGATGATTGCGAAGGAGAATATATTAGATATCATAGTTAATTTAAGGATTTAATAATGTATTTACACTAAATATATTTTTATATCAAGAAAAATCGTAAAAAAAATTAACTTTTTTGGAAAACAGTTGTTTCAAGGCGGGTGAAGCAGGAGGATTCCCTACCCTTGAAACTCCGGTAAAACGACGCTACTGGTTCGAGAAAAACTGCAGGGACTGACGAACTCCGTCTTCCAAAGACGTTTTCGGCATCCTGGGAAAAGCCTTTCGGGTCGCCTCGTCATTGAGCTCATAGACAAAAGGCGTCCCCTCGGCATCTTTCGAGTAGCTCACCCCTCCGGCATCCATCCCAAGTGCCACTGCCTGCTCGCGCAAAACGCCAAGAAATTCATCGACGGGCCGGGTTTCCCCCAAGAGGTTGAAGGTTCCGTACCCATCGAAGGGGTCGAGCACGGCTCGGGCAAAGCCTGCACCCACGTCGTGGGAAAAATGATAGTGTTCCTGCCCCCGGTAGGGAATTTCAAAAGCCTCCCCCTTGGCCACCGCCTTCATAGCAGAAGTCATGGCTGCCGTGAAACCACGATCGCGTCCGGGGCCGTAGGTGGTGGCCAATCGGAGGGAAACCGTAGCGGTTCCGGAAGCTTGGTGAAAGGCCTGAGCCATCCCCTCCCCCGCAACTTTCCAATATCCGTACAGGTTGAAAGGCTGGTACGGATCCTCAGGACGCACGCCCTCCGGTCCGTAAAGCGAACGGGGGCCGTTCACGGCGCTCGAACTGGCGAAGACAAAGCGCTCCATAGGAACTTCCAATTCTTCGCATGCCTGAAAGAGATAGGCAGTCCCGAGCAAATTGACTTCCAACCCGCGCATCGGGTAATCCCGACAGTCCGGGGTTTGCAAAGCCCCCAGATGCAAAACCCGGGTGGGTTGGACTTGCTTGAGCGCTTGGGAAACCGATTCGGGATCCGAAAGATCACCCGCGAGGTGCGTATAGTTTTCGGAAGGCGGATTCTCCGGGACGGAACGGTTAAAACCAAATACCTTCGCTCCTTCATCCAGAAGGATGCGAACCGCATGACTGCCTATGCAACCCGTGGACCCGGTGACCAGTACGCGCATTTCGGACATCCTTTAGAGAAGAGTTACGGATGCCAGACCAAGAAAGGAAAGAAATCCGACCACGTCCGTAACCGTGGTGACGAACACCCCGGAAGCAATGGCCGGATCGATCTTCAACCTGTCCAAGACTACGGGCAAAGCCACTCCCGAGAAACCCGCCACAACCATATTGATCACCATGGCTCCGGCGATGATCCCTCCGAGCATGTTTGCATTTTCGAGTTCGTTAAACCATAAAACCGTAAGCAAGCCGGCCAGACCTGCAAACAGGCAGCCATTGAGAAAGCCCACCGCCAATTCCTTGCGGAAGGTACGCAAGGCATTATAGGAAGTCAGCTCCTTGGTCGCCAAGGCTCGAACCGTAATGGTCAGAGTTTGGGTACCCGCATTCCCGCCCATCGATGCCACGATGGGCATAAGAACGGCCAAAGCGACCATTTGCTCGATGGTTGCATCGAACATGCCAATCACCATGGATGCCAAGACCGCAGTGCCTAGGTTTACCAGCAACCAGGTAAAACGCTTGGCGGACGCCTGAAGAACGCCATCGTCCACCGTTTCCTCCCCCACTCCACCAAGGAGCAGGACGTCTTCTTCAAATTCCTCCCGGGCCACTTCCATAACGTCATCCACCGTGATCATCCCGATCAATTTCCCCTGCGCATCCACCACTCCAGCCGTGGTCAGATCGTACTTTTCGAACAAAAAAGCGACCTCTTCCTGTACCATGTCCGCCGGAACGATCACTTGGGTCTCGTCGCAAATTTCGCGCATCAAGGTTGGACGGGGAGAACGCAAAATACGGGAAAGTGAAATCACGCCCACCGGTTTGGACTGCCCGTCCACCACGAACAAGTCAAGAAATTCCTCGGGCAAATCCTCCTCCTCACGCAAATAGTCGATGGTCCGCCCCACGTCCCAATCCGTCTCGACCGAAACCACGTCGGTCTGCATCCGCCGACCGGCGCTCTCCTCGGGATAAGCCAACCCGATTTCGATATCCTCACGCTCCTCTTCCGGAACCTCGCTAAGGATCTCGTCCCGTTCCTCCACGTCCATGTCCTCGAGAACCTGAACCGCCTCGTCGGAATCCATCTCGGTAATGACCTCCGCCACCTCCTTGGGGGAAAGCGTATCGGTAACCTCTTTGCGCAAGTGGTCTTCGAGTTCGAAGAGCAAGTCCGGATCAAGCTCGACCTTGACCAAACCAAGCAAACGCCTTCGCAAACTACCGGACAAAAGCCCGAACGCGTCCGCCAGGTCGGAATGGTGAATTTCCTCCAGATGTTGAGTAAGATCGTCGTCCGAACCATGTTCCAAGAGATCAACCAATTCATCGAACTGGTTCGAGATCTCCTCCGAGCTCTCGGGATCGATGCGATGGATCACATCTTGATTTTCCTTGGTGGGTTGCATGAGAAAAAGGTTTGGGACTATGCCAAAGAAGGTGTCGGAAACGAACCCTCCCTTATGTCAGAGCCTTCCATGCCGGGCAATCTGAAAAGAGCTGAATCGGGCCTCAGACCAGAGCCATGGTCCGGTTGGGACCGCCCGAACCTCCCTTGATCGAGGGCTGACCGACCACGATGGTCGCGCCTTTGGTCGGAACGTCGTCCAAATTGTTCACGTTCTCAATCCCCCAGCGCTCGTCCCCCAACCAGCGGTAGTGAACGTCGCTGCCCGGGGAATGCTGGTTATCGAAGGAAAAGGTATCCACCGCGAGGGCCACCACTTCGCGGGCTTGCATCAGGTATTCCACCGCATCGATGTGAAAGGCTGGTTGGCGGTGCTTGCCCGCCTTGTCCAGGCTCTTGAACTTGCTGGTTTTGACGTGCTTGGCCCATCCGCTGTTCATGGCCACGCAGGCACGATCGGGAATGGGTCCGTGGTCGTCCTCCCATGAGCGGATATCCTCGATATTGAGCAAAGCCAACGGGTCCTTGGCGGCCCGTACCTTGATATCGATCACCACCAACGGGAGGACCAAATCCTCGACCGGGATTTCATCCACCGTGCTACCTTCGGAAAAGTGGGCCGGCGCATCCATGTGAGTACCAACGTGCTCCCAATAGGTGACTTGGTTCAAATTCACCTTGTCGTGTTCCCACTCGAAGACCGGCTTGACCTCCACGACGGCAGGAGGCACGAAGGTGCGCTTGCCCCGGGTCGTCACTTCCTTGCCTTCGCTAAACCAGGCTGGAAAGTCGGGGTGCAAGGTATGGCTTAGGTCGACCACCCGGGAAAAGGAAACCTGATCGACCGGCTTGGATGCCCATCGTCTTTTCTTGGGGGCCGGGGTAGCGGTTTTCTTCGCGGGAGTTGATTTCTTAGACGAAACGGCGGCAGGCAGACAACCCGAAGAGGCGGCGGCGCCCGCGCCTCCGAGGGCGGCCAAGGCGTTGCGCCGGCTGATGCGTTTCTTGACTTGTTCGATAAGAGCGGGCGAGCACATGATGAAAGTTCTTGGTTCGGCGGTTAGGGGATGCGGATCTTTTTCATACAAGAAAAGAACATGTCAGGAGGCAAGCCCAAGAAACTCGCGACTGCCACCTCCTGAAAAAAGTTCGCGCAACAGGATAATCTCCGATTGCCCACAAAGTTAAAAAATGGTAAATAAATAACATACCAAAGACATGCTGACCTTATCCGACCATAAGCCAAATCAGACCTGCGCAGGGTTGGGCCGTCGTGATTTTCTCAAGGCAGGAGCCCTCAGCGGATTGGGACTAGGCAGCCTGACTCTCCCCGGCCTGCTCGAAGCCAAGGCCAAGGCCGTGGCCCAAGGCAAGCCCATGCGCAACAAGTCGGTCGTCCTTCTCTTTTTGCAAGGCGGGCCTCCTCACATCGAGTTCTTCGACCCCAAAATGTCCGCCCCTGCGGAATACCGGAGCATCAACGGGGAAATACCCACCACCATCCCGGGTCTCACTTTCGGTTCCACCTTTCCGAAGCTTGCCAAGATGACCGACAAGCTCGCCGTGGTCCGTTCCTACCAATCAAGAAACGCCGGGCACACCTATTTGAAAGTCACCAGCGGAGGCAACCCCATGAAGGCCGCCACAAGTGCGGTAGCGACCCGTGTCGGGGGTGCCTTTGACAAGAAATCGGGCATGCCCAACAACTGCCTGGTCCTGCCCGAAGCCATTCAGGAGAACCTCAAGCTCGGGAGTAATTTCGAAACCGGAGCCCTCCCCGGTCTGACCGATCCGGGAACCCTCGGCTCGACCTATTCCGCATTTAATCCGGCCGGCGGAGGCACCGCCAAGGAAAACATGGAATTGCGTATCGCTCCCGACCGACTGGCCGACCGCAAGGGCCTGCTCGGCGGACTCGACGGGATCAAGCGCAGCCTCGATGCGGACGGTTCTCTCGAAGGAGCCGATTATTTTTGTCAGCAAGCCTTCGACGTCGTGACCCGGGGAATCTCCTCCGCCTTCGACGTGACCAAGGAAGACCCCAAAACCCTAGCCAAGTACGACACCCGCTCCCTCTTCGACGCCCGCAAACTCCAGCGCTGGGCCGACATGCGCCGCACCACCAACCTGCTTGGATTGCAAATGCTCATGGCCCGCAAGTTGTGCGAGTCGGGATGTTCCTTCGTCACCGTTTCGGACTGCGGATGGGACTACCACGCCAACAACAACAGCCCCAAAGGCATGGCCGGGCTCGACCCGATGGGTCGCCAAGTCGACCATGCGGTGGCCGCCTTCGTTCAGGATTTGCATGACCGCGGACTCAATGAGGACGTCCTCCTTATCGTAACCGGGGAAATGGGACGATCCCCCAAGCTCAACAAAAACGGCGGGCGCGACCACTACGGCAACCTGACCAGCCTTCTGATGGCCGGAGGTGGCCTGAAAGTCGGACAAGTGGTCGGGGAATCCGACCACATCTCTGCCTTCCCCGCGACCCGCCCCTACGGACCGGAAAACTTGTCGGCCACCATTTTGCACCACCTCTTTGACCTGAGCGAATTGCGCCTCATGGACGGCCTCCCCGGCGACGTCCTCGCCATGGCCAACGACTCCCCCATCGAGGAATTGTTCTAGGGATCGCCACGGGCTGACAAGGCAGGAGCGTGGCTCCGCTTTCCCTCAGCTTGGCTTTTTTGGGTTAGCGCCTTTTTAAGCCAAGACCTGCGGTTCTCCGCCACTTGTTATCGCTCGGTTCGTCATCCTTCCGTCCCTTGCTCTCTTGCTATTGCTGCTTGAAAGCTAGGCGAAAGCCAACCATGGGGGTGCGGTCGTGAGGAGGATTACTGTCGCGTGCGGCGGAACGTAAGCTATGGCTGGAATAGCTCCAGGAGCCACCCCGCATAACTGGTTGGTGGGTGCCGGCGGCGGCACCAGTCGGATCGGACACCGGGCCGCTCGGGTAAGTCTCGTACAAATCGGCAATCCATTCCGTGAGGTTTCCATGCATGTCATAAAAGCCCCACGGGTTGGCGGCGTATTGGCCGACATTGGTCGTTTGGCTACTCGCGTTACTCGCGTAGTTTGCATTGTTGGGAGTAATGGTATCTCCCCAAAAATAAGCGGTAGTGGTCCCTGCCCGGCAGGCATATTCCCACTCCGCTTCGGTGGGCAAGACATAAGACCAACCGGCAGGCAAGCGACCGGCGGTCTGCTCGGCCGCGTTCAGGCGGGTGAGGAAGACTTGGACATCATCCCATGAAACAGTTTCCACGGGACGGTTGGGGTGCCCGGCAAATTGACTGGGGGTGGCGCTCAATCCGTTCGTATCCCCCGTCATAACCGCTTCGTACTGGGCTTGGGTGACCTCGTACTTGCCGAGGTAAAAAGGCTTGGTCAGGGTGACGTTGTGCTCGGTTTCAGCCTGCGTTCTTCCAGTCTCGCTCAGCGGGCTCCCCATCGTAAAGGTTCCCGGTTCGACCCGGATCATTTCCAAATTGACCGAGGAGTTCAAGTCGACCACATGAGTGGCGCCGGTGGGTGCGGAGAGCCCGGCTGTGCTCGGAGCAGACCCCGGCAGGGAATTCAGGATGGTGCTCGTCGAGAGTGTGGGAACGCTTTCAACCGGCACTCCCAAGGCTGTCGCAACCACAGCAAGGTTGCTCCAGACAGAGGGAGTGGAAGCAGGCGACTGTCCCAATGAGGTGCCGGACCCCGACATTATGTACGAATTCTGGCCATCCAGAACCATAGCTCCCAACGCATAGGTTTTGCTTGCATTGAAATCTTCGATCGGTGCGGACGGACCGCCCCCGCCCCAGTTGATCCATGAACTGGATGAACTGCTGTAGTAGAGTTGGTTGCTCAAGTAGATCCAACCATTATTGCTGTTTTGGTAAAGATAGGGATAAACGCTTTGGTTCGTCCACATCCAACCCAATGTGGACTGATAGAGCCAATTTTCATTCCCGCCCGAATTTACGGGATAAACCCAACCGAGGGCATCGTGATAAATCCAGCTCGAGTTGCTATCCAAATAAGTCCCGAACCATGTACTTTGCTTCCAATTGTTGCCCAAGTCATTGACCGAGCCGAATATGCTCGATGAAGTTGCACTTCCTCCACCCGGGGAGGTGGAACCGGATCCCTCCGCGCTCGCTCCCCCCCTACCCAACTTGGCCAAGTTGTCAGGCGAAATGAGGTAACCGGTGAAGCCTCCATAACGATTCCCGTTAATAGATGAAGTAACTTCAACGATCCTCCCCGACTGGACAAAGGCCACCTGTCCGCCTTCATGTACTCTTACCCTTATTCCATTTACGAGAGGGGAACCAGCGGTCGAGGTTATGACAAGGTATTTTCCGGATGGCACGGTGTAGCTTGTGGAGTTGCTCAACGCACCGCCTGCAGGGTTCAAAGTTAGGATCAAGGGAGAAATTTCAGGACGGGCATCGACAAGCATTCCGGAAAAAGGACCGGACAGGGTGGTCCCTTCCCCGGCAAAACCAAATCCGTTTGTTACCATGAAGCCAAAGCCTTGCTTGTTAAGATAGTCACCATTACCAATCGGGTCTGAGCTCGATAGCTCAGTTACAATCAACACTTTGCCTGCGGGGACAGTATAATCAGCAGGCGGAGCATTGCGCACGGGAACCCCTGCCCAGCCATAGGGGTTTCTCAAGGTTCCTAGAGCGTTCCCAGAGCCTATAAGGGCAGTGCCTCCTCCCGAACCGCCGGAAGACTGGCTTTGTTCCAAGGTTGCGATCCGGGCAAGCGCTTGTGCCAGGCTGGCTTCCAAGCCAGCAATTTTCTGCTCAGACCCTTGATCCAAGCTCAAGGCGTAGGGAGCGACGAGGAGGGCTTGGTCCGTTCCGAGTGGCTGGAGTCCGTTGGTTCCGTCGTTAAACCAGATGCGCAATTTCAAGCCGGCATGGGTGGAAAACAGAGAGGCCGGCAGATCGGCCATTCCCTGAAGCGCCGGATCGCCCAAGGCGATCGAATAAAAGCCGCCTTTGACGTCGAGGGTCAAGTCGGTGGTGGGTTCGCCGGTCGTGCCTTGGTGGTTCCAGACGAGGTTGC
>JAOLZO010000043.1 GCA_028343845.1 Verrucomicrobiota bacterium
GCTCGACCCGAAAGGCAATCCCGTGGAAGGCAAATTTTTGCTAAAGAAGAAAGGATACTACGAAGCGACCGTCCCACCTTCACTCCTTGGTCCGGACGTGAAGGAACTACAAATAAGTTGGGTCGACTTCTATCGCAGGTAACCGGACGGCCTAGACCTTGGGCTTCCAGCCCTTGCGGTATTCGCGCCCCCAGAGCTTTTCCCCCTCCGGGTTGTCGATCAGCTTGCCACCCGCTTTCGGGTCACAACGCAAGGAGCCCCCGGTGCGGTAGGCAATGTTGGCCAAGTGGCAAAGCTTGGTACTCTTCTGGGCATCCCCGATTTCAGAGTTTAATTGAACGCTCTTGTCCCGGATCGCATCCACGAAGTTGCTAAAATGAGCGGGCTCGCCGCCCGGACCCGATTTCTTTTCCAATTCCTTCCCGTCGCGATCGAGGATTCGGTAATCGTTCCCCCCATTGGTGACCAGCGAGCCCTTCTCCCCATAGAACTTGCAAAAGGGCAGATCCTCATCCCGGCGTGGATCGCAACTGCTTCCGCTCCACGAGGCAATGCAATCCCCAAAGTGAAAGGATGCTTCTCCGGTGTCCGGAGTTTCCTGATCGTCGTCATGATAATAACGGCCACCATTGTAAGTGACGCGCTCGGGCAAATCCACGCCCAGACCCCAGCGGGCAATGTCGAGCGAATGAATCCCGTTGTTCGCCATTTCTCCACCACCCCAATGCCAGCGCCAGTGCCAGTTGTAATGGACCAGGTTGTCAACGTAAGGCCTGTGAGGCGTCGGTCCCTCCCAAAGCTCGTAGTTCAAATTTGCAGGGGGCTTGGCGGGCTTCCCCTTACCAATTGAGCCTCGTCGGTTATTGTACCAGGTCTTGGCGGAAAGAACTTTCCCTATCACACCCTCGCGCAAACGTTGCATGGCCTCTCTTACGTGAGGGTAACTCCTTCGCTGATTACCCATCTGCACACGCTTGTCGTACTTGCGCGAAGCAGCCACGATCATGTCCGCTTCCGCCATGTTGTGACTACCCGGTTTCTCGACGTAAACGTGCTTGCCTGCCTGCATGGCGAGGATGGCCGCGGGCGCATGCCAGAAATTCGGAGCTGCGATCGACAGAACGTCCACCTCCGAATCTTCCAATATTTTTCTAAAATCCGTAACCCCCTTTGCATTCCCCGCCTTCAAGGCTTTGGTCCCGCGAGCAATGCGCTTTTCATCGACGTCGCATACGTAAGTCACGTCAACCCCCGACGTCTCGGCAAAGCGACGGACGTGAGCCACGCCCCGGCTCAAGCCGATCACGCCCACGCGAATGTGATTGCTTGCCTTGTTCGCGGCCCGGATGGAACCAGGAGCAAGAGTCAGAGCCCCTGCTACGGCGGCGCTCTTCATGAATTTTCGACGGTGGGGAATGTTTGAATCGTTCATTTTGAGTACTTGGTTAAAAATCGAGATTTCCAACCTGCGACGCGAAATACCCCGAAAGCAAGCACTTTTGCGAACCCGTGCCCTTTAGACGTTGGCTCGCCATGAAACCTGAACCACCAATCAGGTATTGATCTAGGGCCTCCATTTGTCTTCATTGTAAAGACACGCCCTAGAAACAACCCTTACCAATATAGCCATGAACCTCCTGTCTCCCCAAGAACGATCCGATTACGAGCGGGACGGATTCATCATTGTCCGCAACCTCTTCTCAGAAGATGAAATCAGCCTGCTGGGCCAAACGGCCCGGGCGGACAATGCGATGGACAAGTCATCCTCTTCGATGGATGATGGTGAAGGAAATGCCGTACGTCTCGCCCTGTGGAATCATCCCGGGAACGGGATTTACGGAATGATCGCCCGTTGCCGCAAACTGGTTGACCGGGTTGAGGATTTGCTGGACGACGAGGCCTACCATTACCACTCGAAGATGGTGCTCAAGGATGCCAAGGTAGGCGGTGCCTGGGCCTGGCACCAAGACTATGGCTATTGGTACCAGAACGGCGTCCTCTTCCCCAACCTCTGCAGCGTGATGATCGCGGTGGATCAGGCAACCGAGGAGAACGGATGCATGCAAGTGCTCAAGGGTTCGCACAAACTTGGTCGGGTAAACCACGTTCTTTCGGGCGATCAGGCGGGAGCGGACATGGAACGCGTGGAGGAAGCGAAGAAACGGCTCGAGTTGGTTCATGCAACCATGGACCCGGGAGATGCCATGTTTTTTCATTCGAACACCCTGCACGCTTCAGCGGCCAACAACTCAGATCATCCTAGATGGGCCATGATTTGCTGCTACAACGCGGCTTCCAACGATCCCTACAAGGATTCTCACCATCCAAGGTATACAAAACTGGAAAAGATCGACGAAGATAGAATCCTCGCCGTTGGGCGCGATCACGCCGAAAGCTCCGAGACCGCATTCGCCGACCTCAAGGCAGATGATCAAAGCGCCAGCAGCTTGGACGAGGAGAACAACTAGAAAAGGAAAGACATATGAAGCTAGGAATAATAAACAGCGCATTCGGCCAAGCCGGAGTGGACACCAAGACCGGACTCGAACACGTCGCACGGATTGGGTTCGACGTGGTCGACGTCTTTACGGAAGCCATGACCATAACCGAAGAGGAAATTGTCAGCATCGAGAACACCTGTGCAGAAAACAACCTCCCCATCGTTTCTTTGCCCATCGTTTCCGCCGGGCTGATCGACTTCAATGATCCGGTTCGCGACTTTCATCTCGAGAGGGGAAAGAAATTCATCGACCTTTGCGCCCGCTTCAAGGCGGATAACCTTCTGCTCGTCCTAGGCGAGTATATCTGGCAACGGGAGGTCATCCCGCCCGAAGCCCAATGGGGATGGGCGGTCGAGAACACCCAAGCGCTCGCCGACTACGGAGCCGAACAAGGGATCGAGATCGCTCTCGAACTCGAACCCTTCCGCCTCAGTTTGCTTAACAATCTCAAGGAAATGGTCCGTTTCATTGACGATTGCGACCGCCCAAACGTGAAGGCCAACATCGACGTCAGCCATCTCGTTCTGGCCGACGTCTCCCCCGCCGAGGTTTCCTGCCTCGAAGGAAAGGCCGCGCACGTTCATATCAGCGACTGCGACGGCAAAGTCCACGGCGACCTCCCTCCCGGGCGCGGAGTGGTCAAGTTCATGCCTTACCTCCAAGCGATCAAGGAACTGGGGATCGACGGAACCATTTCCCTCGAACTCGAGTATTCACCCGATCCCTCCAAGATCGTTGAATGGGTCGAGGAAGCCTATCGGGAGACCGCCCGCATGATGGACGAAATCGGCCTGCGCGACTGATCGATAACCATGAGCGAAGAGGAGGAGTACGGGCTCAGCCCGGAGAAGAAGACCCAAGCCATCGAACCGCCCCCGGTCGACTACCTCCCTCCCCGTCCTAGAGAATACAACCCCGGCATCGCCCTGATCGGGACAGGCGGGATCAGTGAGTTTCACCTCAAGAACTATCAGGCCTGCGGATATCGCGTGGTCGCCCTTTCCAACCGCACCCCTGCCAAGGCCGAAGCGATGCGTGACAAGTTCTATCCCGATGCTACGGTCCACGGGGATTACCGGGAAATCTTGGAACGGGATGACGTCGAGGTGGTGGACGTCACGCCCCACCCCGCCGACCGACTGCCCATCCTTTTCGACTGCCTGCAAGCAGGCAAGCACGTCCTCAGCCAGAAACCCTTCGTCCTCGATCTGGCGGAAGGCAAAAAACTCGTCGACTTGGCTGACGAAAAAGGGCTCAAGCTCGCGGTCAATCAGAACGGACGCTGGGCCCCCCACTTCAGCTACCTGCGCAATGCAATTAGCTCCGGGCTGATGGGGGAAGTGACCTCGATCGATTTTTCCCTTCAGTGGGACCAGACCTGGGTCAAGGGAATCCCCTCCTTCGAGGAAATGGATCACCTCATCCTCTTTGACTTCGCGGTCCATTGGTTCGACATTGCGTCCTGCCTGATGACCGGCCGAAACCCGGAAAAGGTTTACGCCTCGGCGGTCCGCCATTCCGGTCAGGTCTACCAACCTCCGGCCCTCGCCTCCGCGGTCATTGACTACCCGGAAGCCCAAGTGCGAATGTCCTTCAACGCTCATTGCAAGCTCGGCGAGGAAGACGTCACCACGGTGGTCGGAACGAAAGGGACGCTACGCTCGCGTGGCCCCGGACTGAACGACCAACCGGCCATCGAAGTCCACTTCGAGGAAGGTTCGGTCATCGTTCCCCTTAAAGGTTCATGGTTCGAGTCTGGGTTTCAAGGGACCATGGGCGAACTCCTCTGCGCGATCGAAGAGAGCCGTGAACCGAACCATTCGGCCCGGGACAACCTCCGGTCGCTCGAGCTCTGCTTCGCCGCCCTGAAAAGCGCCGACTCGGGACAACCTGTTAATTTTAAATAGCTCATTCCTCTGCGAACGGGAAAGGAACTTGCGGATGTGTGATGAATATATTTTCCTGTTTTCATCAACCCAACCCTGCTTATGAAATCATTATTCCTTGCCTTCGCAATTCTTGTTCATCCCGTAGCATCCTTCGCTAAGAAGGTTCCCGCCCCTGACCGGGTACAGATCAAGCCTGCCCCCAGGCCTTTGCCCCGCCCGTTGCCGGGGCGAGGTCCCATCCTACGCCCCGGTGGCCCCGTCCAGGAAAAAGCTCCACCCGCATGGTCGGGCCATCAGCACGTATTCACGGGCACGCTCGACAAGGTCATGGCCGGTCCGGTCGGCCGGTCCTTCCCACCGATGTTCACTCACAAGCTCACTTTCACGGTCAAGGAAGTCATCCGGGGAGACATCAAACCCGGAGACCAGGTGACGGCCTCTCACGTTGCGCGACAACGGGCAGCGCCCGTCTTCCCCGAAGGCAAAGCCTGCGTTTTCGGTGGGGACAAGAGCCGAGGAACCCTCCAGGCAAAAAACGTCGTGGAATTCGACCCGAAAAAGATCGATGCCATCCGCCTGGCCTGCGCCCTGCCCCTCGGATGGGGCGGTGACCTCGCAAAGATTCGCTCCCCTTGGGCCGATCTGCCAGCCAAATGGCCGGTGAACTTGAAAGAAGGAGCTAAGCATTTTTGCGCTTCTTCCGGACGCCCAGCGCTCGGCTTCGGATCGGGGGCGAGCTTCGAAGTGCAAAAGGTTCCACCCGAGGCCGAGATCAAATGGACCAACCCGGATGGTGACGGGGAATACAAGATCACCGTAGGCAACCCGACCACCCAACCGGTAACAGTCCCCGCTTTGCGCAGGATTGGAGAGAAAATTCTCTGGGACGAAAGCGTGGCAATTATGTGCCAAAGCAAAACCTACCCGGCGCCAGGAGCCAAGGGGCTGTCTTTTGAAACCTTGCCCGTAACGCTCTCACCCGGTCAAAAGGTTTCGGGTATCGTCAACCCTCTGGCCCTCGAAGGTCCGAACTGGCCAAAGGGCGGATACCGCATCTCCTTCCAGATTTGCCTTGGCGAAAGAAGCTCGACCCAATCCTTTTACTACATGTCCCGTCACCACGACGGCATCCGGGCCAAGCTCAAGGCAGGCAAGCCCATCCGCTCGGTCGGAGACTGAGCGATCGAAACCATCCCACCATTCCTCCCCCTAAACTCCGGAATGAAAACTCTTTTCTTGTTAACTGCTCTTTTCGCATGCTTGCCCCTTGCCTGCCTTAAGGGAGGCGACCTGCCCAAGGTGCTGATCATGGGAGACTCGATCTCGATCGGATATACTTCCCACGTCATCGAGAACCTAAAAGGGGTGGCCGAAGTTAAGCGTCACAAAGGAAACGCGGGGCCGACCATCCGGGGAGTAGCCAAGATCGAGGAGTGGTTGGGCGACGTAAACTGGGATCTGATCCATTTCAACTGGGGATTATGGGACATGTACGGTTGGGAATACCACAAGGAGGATCGTTCCCCGGAAGCTTATGGAAAGCGGCTTGAATCCTTGGTCGGGCGGTTGAAGGAAACCGGGGCAAAACTCATCTGGGCAACCACCACACCCGCTTGCCCGGCCAACGAAACAACTATGGAAAGAAGGTTCAAGCAGGATGTCCGGATATCTCCCGAACTCGAACGACAATACCTCGACGTCGCCCTTCGGGTGATGAAAAAAAACGGAGTGCAGGTAAACGACCTGCATGCCTTCATCAAACCACATTGGGCCAAGTACGCGATTGCCGAGAATAACGTTCATTTCAAACCCGAGGGCAAGAAAGCCCTGGGGAAAAAAGTTTCCGACTGTATCGCCGATGCCCTGAAAGCTGATTCGTCTGCAAACCAGGGATCATGGGAAGTGCTCTTTGATGGAAAGTCTCTCGATGGATGGATGTCCAGGCCGGGAGGAAAGTGGGAAGTGAAGGACGGCGCCATCCTCGGAACCAGTCCGAAATCGGAACGCAGGCATGGTATCCTACTCTCCAACCGCGAGTTTTCGGACTTCGTAATACAGGCCAAGTTCCGGGTGCATAAAGGGGACAGTGGATTCTATTTTCGTGCGGCCAAAGTGAAGAGCGCAGTTAGCGTGAATGGTTTTCAAGTCGAGATCGATACCTCGCAAGAAACCGGCGGACTCTATGAGACGGGAGGACGGGCTTGGGTGAACAAACCAAGCAAGGAGGCGATTGCCCAAAGAAAGTACGAAAAGGGGAAATGGGCCGACCTCGAACTCCGGGCGGTCGGACGGGACGTCACGGTCAAGATCAACGGAGTGGTTTGCTCGGAGCTCAAGAACGACAAGGGTCGGACCAAGGGCTACTTCGGACTCCAGTTACACGGCCGGCAGGAGATGAAGGTCGAATACAAGGACATCCGCATCCAAGAACTCTGACTCGCAAAACAAAACCCTACTGGCAGGGTTTCCATCCAGTTCATTTTACCAAAAGAATGTTTTGACTTTTCTTTTACTTCTGTTTATACAGAAAATACAGATATGAATGATAAAGTAAGTTTGTCCGCCGTCCAAGAGAAGTTCATCCTTCATTGGGGAGAGATGGGAATGAATTGGGGAATCAACCGGACGGTTGCTCAAATCCACTCACTGCTCTATGTCTGGCCAGAGCCTCTTAATGCCGAGCAAATCAGACAGACCCTTTCGGTGGCACGATCCAACGTGAGTAACAGTTTGCGAGAGTTGAGCGGATGGGGGTTGCTCAAGACGACCCAAAAACTAGGCGACCGGAAGGATCACTTCGCCACCTTTGACGATCCTTGGGAAATGTTCCGGATCGTGGCAAGGGAACGCAAGCGCCGGGAAATGGACCCCACCGCCGTCATGCTAACCGAGTGCCTCGAGGAGTTGAAGAAGAGCAAGAAGCCGGATGCTCACACCCAAAAGCGCCTTGCCGACATGAAGGGTTTCTTCGATGATACGATGGGTTGCTTCGACAAAGTAAACGCTTTGCCCACCAGCGCTCTTCGCAAAATGACCAAAATGACAGACAAGGTACTCAAGCTCCTGCCCTTCTGACCGACAAAAAACACCAGTGAAAGACTCAAGCAAAGGCGACGAAAGATGACGGGAAAAAAACCTGACAGCATTCTTTATGACGGCACTTGCCCTGTTTGCCTGAAGTTTGTCAGGACCTGGGAAAAGGTCTTGAGAAGGAGAGGATTCGATCTGGTTCCCCTGCAAGAAGAGTGGGTACGAAAACGGCTCGACCTTCCGGAGGAGGAATTGCTCAAGGAAATGCGGGTCCTTACTTCGGACAACAAGGTTTTCGGAGCAATGGACGCCTATGTATTCATGTGGCGTAGAATTTGGTGGTGTCTGCCCCTGTGGCTTCTCGCCCACATACCTGGCATCCGTTTTTTGATGGACTCTCTTTATCGTTGGGTAGCCAAGAACCGGATGTGCATCTCCGCGTCCTGTTCGATCAGTTCTGCCAAACAAATAAACAAAGGAAAAAAATGACTACTGCAGTATATATATACATAGCATATACCATAACGAGTATCGGAATGACCATCTGGGTTGCCCGGACCTTGCACAAGAACGGTCGAATTTTCCTCCTGGATGCATTCAATGGGAAAGATGAAATGGCCGACTCGGTCAACCACCTCCTCGTAGTGGGTTTTTACCTTATAAACTTAGGATTCATCCTGCTGTTCCTGCGTTTCGGAACACCACCGGAAACATTGGTGGAAGGAATCGAGTACATTGCGACTAAACTGGGCGTTGTCCTTCTCGTCCTGGGAGGCATGCACTTTTTCAATATGTTCAATTTCAACCGCATGAGGAAAAAAGGGAACCATCCCGAAAGAACACCCCCAAACCCAACCGCATAAGGAAGAACAAAAGCCTTTGTGGTCTACTGTTGCTTGGCTGAACCAGAGACTTCGTCTTTCGAGAAGACGCTGACCAAAAGAACGAAGAAGCAGAGGGTCAGACTGAAGAGTGGAACCTGCAAGGCGGAGGGAAGGGAATAGATGATAGCCGTTGCGGGAATCCAAACAAGCCAGGTCGAGAGAAGAAGGCGAGCGACCTCGAAAAGGAAGGACCGTCTGGTTGTTCTTTGGAAGAACAGAGACCAGGAAAACCCATAATCTTTCCATCCGTAGAAGACGGCGGTGACAGGAGCCGCCCAAAAGACGCAGTAGACAAACTGGTCAATGAATACCTTGGTCGCGATCGTGGCCAAGTCCGGTTCGTTGCCGAAAAGAAAGCCCTGCAAGCGGTAGAAGGCGTCGACCTCGGTCCCACGTGCCGCCCAGTAGAAAACAAAAAAAAGACCGTAGCAGGACACCATTCCCTTTTTGATTTTCCCAGATGCCCAAAGAAAAAGAAAGGGGATCAATCCGCCGAAGAAACCAGTCGCCAGAAAGGAATATAAATATCCATGAGTCTTTTTGGCCTCGATAACCCAATCGAAAAAAGGTCTCGAAGATTCGATGAAATAGTAAGTGAGCACGATACCCAAACCGACAACCCAAAGAACGACGCCCGGAATGAAGATGGTACGAAAGCCAGCTACACTCAAGCGCCACAGGGCGTTGATTGAATAATCCGCTTTATCCATCCCAACTCCCAAAGCTTCCGGATCACCAGGCAGTGCGCCGGTTCTCGCGCATCCTATTGATCGAATCCATCTGCTGAAGAATTCTTTTTTTCAGGGATGAAGCTTCAATCTTTCTCTTTATGACCTCCGACTCAGGGGCATCCTTTACGGAGGAGAGCAACTGATCGGATTGAGCCTTCCACACTTCGATCTTAGCAAAGCTTTCGCGTTCGTTTTTATCGAGAACCTCCTTCAGGGTCTCCGCATCGACCTCCTCCAGATACTTGTCCAGTCTGGCTTTCAAGTCTGCTGAGACTTCGGGCAACCGGGCGCTCAAATCGTTGCTTTCCCCGATGTCCTTGCTTAGGTCAAAGAGTCGTGTCGTACCAGAACGGAGGTCGCGGACGAGCTTGTGCTTCCCCAACCGGATGGAAGACATCGGAACCTTTACGAACCAAGGGTAATGAAAGACAAGGGACTGCTCCCCTCTGGAAACGTCCCCGTTGTTTCCCTGGCGGAAGACTTCCGCCAGGCTTCCCCCATCCAACTCCTTGGGCAACTTCCTTGAGTCACCTCCCGCAAGTTCAAAAAAAGTGGGAAGAAAGTCCCAGCCCACGACGGGTAGGTCACAACGACTCCCCTTGGGCACACCCGGACCGGACACGATCAAGGGAACGCGCAAACCACCTTCCCATGCCCACGCCTTTCCTCCCCGCAGGGGCAAATTGCTCCCCTGCGCTCCGTTATCCGAGGTAAAGATCACGAAAGTGTTTTTGGACAAACCGAGCGAGTCGAGCTTGTCCAGAAGAAGGCCGAATCCGGCATCGAGATCTTCAATCATGGCAAGTCGCAAGGCTTGCCTGTCATCCAAACCTTTTTCCTTATATGTCCGTAGGGTTTCCGGACGGGCAAAATGCTTGTTGTGAATGGCATAGTGAGAAACCCGCAAGTAAAAGGGCTTGCCTGCCTTAGCTTGCTTCTCGATAAATTCATTCGCTTTCCTAGCCAAGCTGAAGATGCGTTTCGGATTATCCGGGCTTGCATCGTCACCCGTCCCGTTGCTCCCCGACTCTCCAAGATCAAAACCCGCGGCCTTTGGAGTCGGAGTAGAATCCCATTTCCCCAAGTGGGCGCAAACGTAATCGGCATGAGCTTTCTTGATTGCCCGGGGAATCGTCCAATCGGAAGGGGCGTGCCGGGCCTTGCCCATCAGGATGGAATGATGAAGGCGGGCGGGCGTCTTGCCGAAAAGAAGACTGTCACGGGAAGAACTGCACACGGGGGAACAGGCATAGCCGTTGGAAAAAGTCATCCCTCGCGCGGCCAATCTTTCCAAATTCGGCGTGTGGCAGAGTTTGCCCTTGGATTCGACTCTCCCGGACATCATTTCCATGGAGGTATCGAGCCAACCCTGATCGTCCGTGTAGATCAGAACGAAATTCGGAGAGGCAGCCAAGGCAACACCTGCCTGCAAGAAAGGACAAAGCAAAAGGATTGAAAGAAGTGATTTCACAAAGGTAGAGCTGGAAAATTTCGCCAGCTAATGTTCTGTACGAGTTAACTGGTTTAGCCAAGCCAGATAAAAGCGAGTTGTAGATCAAACCGACCTGCAATAAGTCTGACCTGACGCATATCGTCGATTAATGAAAGATTCACCGAGAAGAAAAGTCTTAAGCAAAATCGTCCAAGCCATAGAAAAGGTGGGCTTACCCCACCCTGTCCGCGTGGGCATTGACGGATTGAGCGCATCGGGCAAAACCATCCTCGCGGACGAACTTGCAGAGTTGCTCCAAGAGGGAGGAAGAAAGGTCATCAGGGCAGGATTGGACGGTTTCCACAACCCTCCCCAGACAAGGCACAGGCAAGGACCCATGTCGGTCGATGGCTATGTCGAGGATTCCTTCGATTATTTGGCAGTCAGGGAAAAAGTCCTCCGACCGTTAGGGCCGGATGGCAACGGGTGGTATTGCCCGGAAATCTTCGATCACCAAAAAGGTGAAACGATCAAGCCTGTTACCCGCGAAGCTGCCGTTGATTCGATCCTGCTCTTTGAAGGAGTGATGTTGTTCCGGAAGGAATTAGTAGATTTCTTCGACTTTCGCATCCTGATCATGTGTTCGGAAAAAGTCATTCTCGAACGGGCGAAAGTTCGCGACCTTGACCACTTTGGAAACCTCGAAATCTTGCTTGAAAAATACGGTAAGCGCTTTCTGCCCGGACAAAACCGTTACTTCTCGGAAAGCCAGCCAGAACAGGTTGCGGATCTTCTCTTTTTTAACGACGAGCCCGAAAAGCCGAACCTTTCTCAGCCCAACGAAAAGAAAGGATGACTTTTTACCTTGATCGATCATATGGTATTTCCTTGGATGTCATGGTGTACCAAACTTTGCTCAAGCTAATCGAACGTTATCTCCCTAACCCAAAGCTTACGTGCAGTTAACCCTCGGAGCCTTCAACCTGGACCAAGTGATCACCATTATCCGTGATCACCTTGAGGTATTGGGCCCGATCGACCACTTCACCTTGGCGGTCAACCTATTCATCTTCGTCTTTTCCAAATGGTTCGCGACACGCTACGGACAGATCAAGGATGAGGGAAAGAGCCGCTCACGGTTGCGAATTCTTCACTTCGCCAACCTCTTCCTGTTCATCACTTACCTCGTGGCGGTCATATTCGAGATCAGCATCGGACGTTCGCTCAGCCAGACCTTTCTGGTCATCCTAGCCAGTTATTTACTCGTCCACTTTGCGGAGGCTCTCATCCTCAAAAGATATGGGAAATCCAAAGCGATCGAGGGCTTTTCCAGAACATCCGAAACTCACACTTCGAGGACCCTCGAACTATTCGTCTGTTTTGTAATCCTTTGTATCAGCATTGTCCTTCTGATCAACATCTGGGGCTTCGAGGACTGGCTTCAGACCACCAGTGTACTCGGCTTTCTCGCCCTTTTCGTTTTTGCGAGCAAAGAGTACTGGGCGGGAGATTTCCTCAGTGGAATTCTCATTATAAGCCAGGGAAAGATCGAGCGCGGAGACGTCATCAAGATCAGGGATGAAAACCTGACTGCGATCGTTTTGGTAATAGGCAGCTTTCAGACCGTCGTTCGCGACCTCGTGAACAAACACGACATAATCCTACCCAACTCAAAGCTCCGGCTCACCCGGGTCGACGTTCTCCGGACCGATCTGAAGAAAGGCATTCGTGAATTCGAAGACTTTTGGTTTGGATACGGCACCGACCCCGACAAGATTCATGCCATGATCGTGGAGGTATGGAAGAAAACTGTGGAGGAGGAGTTGGCTACTGAGGACGGAGGCTTCTCAATCGCGAACAAGGAATGCGGAGACCATGCAGTGCGCTGGCGCTTGTCCTATACGCTCCACTCCCCTCACCGCCTCATTGAGGCGGGAAATTGCGTTCGGGAAAATGCTTACAGGCTTCAGGAAAAGCACGGACTCGAATTGGCCACCCCGCTCACGCACGTTTTCCCCAAGGGCTCGAACGGGCAATAGACGCAAGCTTAGGGTGCGAGCCTTGACTTCGCTTTCCCTCCGTAGAAGAATGAGCTCAATGCGAAAAAATCCCATCTTTACCGCTCTAGTCTGCTTACCTTTATCCCTTTCCCTTTACGGTCAAAACGCCCCGACCAAGCAAGAGGACAACTCCGTCGATCATGCCGGAATCCTCCGGTCCTTGAGCAAGGAAAACTACGCTCGTGGAAAAGCGACCTACGATAACCTGTGCGCCAACTGCCACGGAACCGATGGTCAAACGCCTGCCCTTCAGGTCTCTCCCGCCTTTGGAAAAGGGCCCTTCAAGTTTGGAGAAGACCCCTATTCGATGTTCGTTACCCTGACCAAGGGGAACGGGTTGATGGGACCGCAAACCTGGATGAGTCCGGAGGAACGCTATGACGTCATCCATTACCTCAGAGAAAAGTTCATGAAACCGACCTACCCCGGATACAAGCCAATCACTCAGGACTACCTGGAAGGCTTGCCCAAGGTAACGGTTGCCCCGGCTCCGAAGAAAAAGAGACCGGATCGCGATTTCGGACCTGCCCTAGCCTCGCAGTTGGGCAGAAACGTTTCGAGCGTACTCACCATAAAGCTCGGTGACAAGCATACCATCAGTTATAACCTGCACAGCATGGATTTGGCGGATCTCTGGAACGACGGGTTTCTCGACCTCGCGTCCACTCAGCACTATCGCGAGAGAGGAGAAGGCGTCCCAATGATCGATGGCGACAGAATCGTTGGCCTGTCCAGTTGGAAATGGGCTCACGAAGGAGCCTTCGATTACCCAACCGATAATCTTCTGCCCCGTGGTCCCATGCCTGCAAAATGGATGCAGTATCATGGGCATTATCTAAATGGGAAAAATGCCATCCTGTCCTATTCGATCAACGGCCGGGAAATTCTCGAAATGCCCTCCAAACCCAAAGGGTTCGGAGCCATCGTTCAAACCCTGCGAGTGGAACCCGGAAGCAAAGACCTCCTTCTCCAAGTTGCAAAACTGGAGAAGGACAATGTCACTCAAGGCTATCTTCCCTTGCAAGCCAAGGAGGCGAAATTCGACGGTGCATCCAACAAAGGCATTGCCGTCAATATGGTCAAAGACGATGGAGCAATCGGTCGATTCACCGCAGTATTCGCCAGAAGAGGCTCCAACGAATCACGCGTAAAACTGGGTAAAGAAAACGCAACCACCCTGATCATTCCCGCTTCACGAAAGATCCAAACCATTCAGGTCATCCGATTCTCAGGCACGGGAGAAGGCGAGCTTCTGGCCTTCGCCAGTTACCTGACCCACCTTCAAAAAACAAAGAGCGTACCCGACCTCAAGGCCAAGACCAAGGGTGGCCCAGCCCTTTGGCCCGAGATTCTCACGACCAAGGGCAAAGTGTCACCGGAAAAGAAAGCGTATGTTATGGACACCCTTACCCTGCCTAAGATTCCCTCGGGAAAAACTTGGCTTCGAACCTCGGCTCTGGCTTTTTTCCCGGATGGACGAATGGCTGCCTGCACACACGGTGGAGACGTCTGGATTGTCTCGGGGATCGACGACTCCCTTGAGGAAATCAAATGGAGGCGTTTTGCCGCGGGGATGTACGAGCCATTCGGATTACAGATCATCGATGACAAGATCTACGTCACCTGCAAGGACCGTTTGGTCCGCCTGCATGATCTCAATGGAAACGGTGAAGCGGACTTTTACGAGAGTTTCAGCGCGGACGACGACGTCTCGACTTTCTTCCACGCATTCAATTTCGACCTGCAACGAGACAAGGTAGGAAACCTCTACTATGCGAAATCCGGACAATACACCTCGTATGCCCAACCAGGTTCAGTGATCAAGGTTTCCCCCGATGGCAAGAAAAGGGAAATTCACTGCACGGGTTTCCGTACCCCCAATGGAATGGGAATCATGCCGGACGGCCGAGTAACCGTAAGCGACAACCAAGGCAGTTGGATGCCGGCATCCAAGGTAAGCCTGTGCGAACCCGGCGGATTCTACGGATATGTCCAGACCCATAGCAAAGGAGCCCTTTGGGCACCCGACGGGGGACGAATCGACCATAAGAAGGTCATCCCTCCCAAGACTTTCGATCAGCCCTTGATATGGATGCCTCAGTCTTTCGACAATTCATCGGGAGGACAATTATGGGTCGACGATCCGAGGTGGGGACCCTTGTCGGGCAAGCTCCTGCATACGAGTTTCGGCAAAGGCTGGCTCTACTACATGATGCTTCAGGAAATCGATG
>JAOLZO010000044.1 GCA_028343845.1 Verrucomicrobiota bacterium
ATGGAGGGCCAAGAACTGTTTACAGAATTCCTTTCGGGACCCGGGTTTGAATGCCTCAACGTTTCTATGAATCTTATCCGACCAAACCTTGTAGAAACCTTTTGAATCGGATGTCCTGACGGCTTTAATCCACTGAGCCACGGGTTGCTCCGGTTTCAGGTTTTTCAATGGCTTCCCCAAACGCTCGCCATGAAAAAGCGAGCATCCGCTCAAGGCCAAAAAAAGAGTGACGGTCAAGGTTCTCATAAGTTCAGAAGTCAGGTTATTGAGGTTTTTAAAATTCGGATATGCACAAAGATAGATTTCTTATATTTCATTATTCATCGATCCGGTCAAAGATTCGCTGCATTTCCTTACGGATTTCGAGGTGATCGGTGTTTTTCTCAGGACGGTTTTCCGGATGCCCCAGTTGGTTCACTTTGATCAAATTCCCCTTATTGGTGTAGATCCAGTCTCTGTTACGGATCTGCCGGTTGTCCTTGTATTCGACATGTACCCATTCTTTGGTTGGCCCATCCTTGCCGAGTAACTGCGGCAGGAAGCTTTGACCGTGGACTCGTTGCATTGGTTCGGCAGCCGAGGCAAGGTCAAGAAAGGTAGGTAGGAAATCCGCCAATTCCACGAAGTCATCACACCGAGAGCCCGGCTCGATCTTGCCGGGCCAACTCACCATCAGGGGAACGCGCGAACCCCGGTCGGTCATGGTCATTTTGCCTCCCTTGATTTTGGTTCGCTTTTCTCCCCAGATGGATCTCACGGGGCCATGCGTTCCATTGTCCGAGCAAAAGATCACCATGGTGTTGTCACGAATTCCCAGTTCATCGACCGTGTTCATTAACCTGCCGACGTTCTTGTCCAAGTACTCGACCATTTCGGGAAAACATTCGGGGCCGCTCTTTTGCTTGTTATCGGGCAAAGCATTCGTCTTCGGACCACCGGGGACCCGCACGTAAGGAGTATGAACCAACAGGGCAGGGTAGTAGATCAGGAAGGGTTGGTCCTTCTTTCGTTTCATGAAATCGATCATGAAGTCGGCGAGAACGTCCGGGCCGAAGCGGTCGGCGATCGATTCCTCTTCGATTTTGCCATTGATTCGGAAATGGGGCTGATAGAAACGGGAGCGCTTTACCCCCTTGCGGTCGTACATCTGCCAAAGACAATGTTCATCAAAACCGAATGCCTTGACTGTGTCGTTTCGTTCCAGCCAGGAGATATTCCATTTCCCGGCGACCGCAGTGGCGTAACCCGCTTTTTTCAACTGATTGGCAAAACTGTTGAATTTTTTGGGATCCAGAAAGTGATCATCCTCCCACTTGCCGAGGACATGTTGGAAACCGATGAAACTCGGGTACGTCCCCGTCAAAAGTTCTGCCCGGGACGGAGTGCAAGCGGGGTTGGCGAAGCAATGATCAAACAACATTCCCTCTTTTGCCAATTTGTCGATATGTGGAGTCTTTACACCGTGGCCTCCATAGACTTTGAGAGCTTCGATTCCCAGATCATCGGTAAAGACCAGTACGACGTTGGGTTTATCTTTTGAGGGATGCCCCTTTGAGCTTATTTTTTTTTTAGTGTTTGCTCCCAATCATCGTTCTTGGATTTGAATTTCTGGAAAGTGTTGTACTCTTCGCCTGAGATCTGACCATCGGAGTCCGCATCGATATGTGGGAACAGCCATTCGTACCCCTTCTTCTCTGCATTCCAATCTTCCTGAGACTTCCAGCGTGCCGACTTGCCAGGCTTTTTCTGATCCTTGATCGGACCCTGGACCCTCTCAAGGGTCTGATTCAGGTCTTCCAGCTTCTGCCGGAGCTTCTTGTAGGGAACATCCTGCACGGGAATCTCGGCATCGATAGCCATGGCAGCGGCAACTCCGGCGGATTCCCCAAGAATCATCCAGACTGGCTCCATACGAAGAGAAGTGAATGCGATATGACTGGCCGAGACGCAAACGGGAACGATCAGGTTGTCGCACTCTCCCTTGTGCGGTACGATGGCTTCGTAGGGGATCTTGTAGCTGCCGTTGTATTTTCCCTTATCCAGGTAAATGATGGAAAACGCACCGCCTTGCACTGCGACTTTGCCATCCTCCACGACCACCGCGTACGGCCAATCGTCGACCCCATAGGCGGCAAGACTCACCGCATGAGGGGGGTCGGTTTTTCCCTCTAGGTCCTTTTGTGTAACGACATATGACGACACCATGCGACGGGCCTGGCGGACATACAACTGATTTGGCCAGCCACCGGTCTCATCGAACACCCCCTTCCTGAATGAGGTCTTCGTAGCCCGTTGCTTCATGCTTTTAGGGGCCAAGGGATCGGTTTTTGCGAATTGGATCGAGTTGATCAGAAACTCCTGATGGAACTTCCAGATCCTTGACCGCGTCGCCCAATCACCGTTCGGGTAGTCCTCGTTGCACCCGTAGACGGTGGACCCCATTAGGTTGCGATTGGATTGGGCGCCTCCGACAAAGGGTGCTTTCTTATGCACCGTGAACTTGTTGAGTGTTGTTCTCATATGTCGATTCGAAAAGATGTCGACACCATCGCGAATGGCTCGCCGGTAGACTTCAAATTCGGCTGGATCATAATTCTTCGGCTCGGGAATCGGTATACCCTTGCCGCTCATGTCGAACTCATAGCGGAAGCAATAACCCATCGACAACGCGTCCGCGCTGCCCAAGGGACCGATCTTCCGATCTTGAACAAATGGGACTAACCCACTTTCAGGGTTCCCTGGCTCGACGTAGGGATCGATGTCGTGAACCCAAAGACTCGGACGCACCCCGGCAAGCGATTCTTTGTAATGTTCGCGAGACTCTCGACCCCAAGTGTAGCTGACTCCGCTCATCGCGAGTATGTCGCCCTCGTAAGAACAATCGATGAACACTTTTGCGGAGACCGTAATGACGTTGGCCTTCTTCGGCTCAGGAATAGGGCAGCCGGTTTCATCAACGGGTGCGTAGTCGAGGATGATCGATTGGATAGAATTATTTTTGTTCTTTGAGGCAACCTTCTCATCCATCGCAATCGGTTGTTGGCGAGTTGGAGAGTCGATGCTGGCATCCCCAACTTGGACTTTGCCCACGCGGTGGTCGTAGATCACGGTGATGCCTCGATCCTCGACGGCCTTCTTGAAGCGCTCGCGATACTGTTTGTTGCCAATGCCATGTTTGGCATGCCCTTGATGAGCTCTTTTTTGATCCTTCATTCCCTCCATCAGGATCCTGTAGGTCGAGCCGCCCACCGTTTCGCCTTTACCCCAGTCCAGATGGTTGATCCCTCCACCGGTCATACCCCCCAGCCAGCGAGTCGGCTCTATCAGGATCACCTTGGAACCTTCTTTCTCTGCAGCCAACGCCGCCATGACTCCACTAGCGGTGCCACCATACACGCAGACATCCGCTTTGTACCTTTTGACTTCTGCAACCAGGCAGGTTTGCCAGAGGAACAGGACATTCAAAAAAAGGATTACTGCTAAGGGATGTTTCATACCAAAAGGGGATGTCTCAAGTATTCGATTTCTTATACCAGAAAAGATTGATTAAAAGAATTTCACTAGGAAGAGATTTGTTTAATCAAATTTTGGATGCATGGGAACGATATACAAGTGCTCGTTACCTGATGAGTGAAGTTGGTTATCCCTGCAGATGGTTGATATTATTGACTCAATATGACGTTTGATAGGAAATCTAACGCTTAGATGACATATCGACTATAGTGCGAATGAGTGGCGGGGCATAATCTCATATGGCGTGAAACGAATGGTCTTGGTGAGAAACTTGACTCTGAAAGGATTCGTCAAAACGGTGTAATATCTTCGATTAGGTACCTCGACTTGTTCGCTCCATATCGCTAAGGAGAAAACATCTCGCCTAAGATGGACAACATATTCTCTTGTGCCTTCTTACTAATGCGACCCAATTTCTTAATTACCCTTGTCTTGTCGATGGTCCTTATCTGATCCAACACTATCTGACCCTTTACTTCTTGAAACATAAGATCAACTCTTGTCGGATATCGCCTCCCCTTCGAAGTCATTGGCGCTACGATAACAGTCGATATGTTATGGTTCATTTCGTTCGGCGATATGACCAAGCAAGGCCTAGTCTTCTTGATCTCACTTCCTCTCGTTGGGTCTAACGGTACAAGAACTACGTCAAACCTATTCACTTCCATTCCCATTCTTGATCATCCCAACTGCTTCTAATATTCTTATCGATCAATACATCATCATTATTTTCATGCATCTTTTTGAAAACATCTCCCCAACCACTTCGTGCAGATCTAATTGGGCTTATTATGATTGATTCTCCTTCAACGCGAATGGCAACATCTTCCGTTAAGCCAGTTTCTTGAATTAATGGCTTGGGTATTCTTACACCACGGGAATTACCGACTTTAATGAGTTGAGTTATCATTGTAATTACAATGTAAGCACATCTGTGCTCTTGTCAAATATTCATTTTATTCCATCGAACCAATATTATCCGTTACTTTTATCATGTTGAATCACTAAAGGTTTTAAAGGGCTGTATGGCAAAAGCTATTCGATAAGGTAAACAATTAAGTTTCTTACACATGGCTTATGTGCTTCAGATCACGATTTTAGAAAACAATCTTGTCGATTAGTTATAGATATATGCCGTCGCCGCAATCAACTGTGAGATATGTAGTATGACAATTGTTTTCAGGTGCACCGGAGCTTTCTAAATTCCGTTCCAACTGTTTGTTAGGTGTTGGCACTTTACTTAGCCGTGTCTGAGCAATTCCCAATGGTTGCGAGCTTTTTCATTTCGTCGTCAGAAAGGGCACGATCGAAAACGGCCACACCGCCAATCCATGCGGAAAGGGTTGCGTGTCGGTTGCTGTGGATGACGCGACCTATGGTAAACGGCCCGCCTTGCTCCATTGTCTTGGGAGCATAGATATCATAGCCGAAATAGTAGGGGTTGGATTTCAGGGCAACCAAATCACGCTTCAGTGGTTTCCCTAACTTTCCGTCCGGTTTCACCTGATAGGTGGCCTCAATCTTTGAGAACGGGTAGGTTTCCAGCCGTACGACTCGATCGGATGTCCGTTTGATAATTTTCGTTTCAACGGGTTCATCGTCGGGAAGTCGGTAATACTGATCCTTTGGAAAATTCACGTCCTCTCCGGGTTGAATTCCATCGATAGCTGCCAACTGTCCCTGCTGCCAGGCACGATAGGCATGCTCAAAGAAACGAGACTCTTTCGGGTTCTCCACCCAGACTTCATTGGCCGATCCATTGACATAGGCGGTCACACGATTTTCTTCATTGTTAAAAACCATACCAACTGCATTCCAGTATTTATCGGTCTCACCGGGTTTCATATCCGGCTTGATTTGGTTCATTTTCGTTGGTTCGGACGCCAGGTGCCGTGCATAGATGTTGCCAAAAGATGAACCACCATTTTCCGAAACGTGAGCGCCGATCCCTCCCTTGTTTGCCTGCAGTCCGGCAAAAAGGCCGAACTGCCTTTTCCCGGGCTCCTTTACTACGGGAGGTTCTCCCCTCGGGGTAACCGTTCCCTCGTGCCACATTCCTGCAATCGCATGATTGCCTCTTTCGTAAAGCAACCATACCACCATAGACACGGACTTCCCTTTTCCTTTGATATCCAAAGGTGAGTCATGAAGATTCTTTCGCGGTACGGTCAGGACCGGTAAATCCGTTGTACTGCGAGGACTCGAAAAGCGGACGGCTTGTCCAAAGGGTCCCCGACCATACAACTCGAAATCTTCAAGGGTCGCTTCTTTTCCCTCATGCCAAAAATCGAGCGATAGGTTTCTCGGTTCGAGTTCATAAGTCTGTCCCCCGGACTCTCCGGGAATGGAAATGAATGGATTGCCTGGGTGTGCTAGCGTATCTCTGCCGATAAAGTCCTGCCACGAATCCCTCCGCTGAACAAAATCCCATAAAGCGACCAATCCAGGTATTTGCCTAACGACGTCGACGCGTTTTTGATTAGCCGTAGTGAAACGCTTCTCGCCTCCCGCAAACTGGATCGGAGGTAATGATTTCACATCCGTTTCCTCGGCTCTCAAATCCCCTGAACTCCAGAAGCAAAATATCAATGTGTTAACAATACTAATAACCGTTTTATTCATAAGTTCCTTTGGGTTTGTTGATATCCAATTTCTCACACAGTTCGCTCAAGGTAGCGACGGTCAGGGTCGGTTCGATTCCCCACGGATCAAAGACTACTCTGTCAGTCCGCTTAACCCATGCCGACTTCATGCCCGCGGATATGGCACCGATCACGTCAAACGGATTGCCGGAAACCAACCACGCGTCCTTTGCTTCGCCTGCTTCCCTAATGAAATAGTGGTAGACATCCGGGTTCGGCTTAAAGGTCTTCAGCACATCACAACTGACGACATCCTCAAAGCATTGACGTAGACCATTGGTCTGCAAGACTTCCTCAACGGCTTCCGCGCTACCGTTGGAAAAGGCAAAGAGAAGATGCCCCTCCGCCTTCAGCGCGCCCAGACTCTCTTCGACGTCTGCAAACGCAGGCAAACTACGATAGCTTTGCAGTAACTCGTCTTTCTGTTCCGAAGATAACGAAACTTCGTAATCGGTGCAGCAATACTCCAGTGCCTGACGCGTGCAGACCGCGAAGTTCTCGTATTGTCGCATCAGTCCCCGCCGAAACGAATACTCGAGCTGCTTGCTTCGCCAGGCTTTTGAAAACGTCTCCGCCTGCGAACCAATCCACTCGCGCAATTGGGGCACCATGCCATCGGTATCGATCAGGGTCCCGTAGACGTCAAAAGCAATCGTGGCCATTACGGGTCCTTCGGGGGAATTAACCCAAGTTCCCTGCGAGCCCGATCCATCCAATCTTGGCGGTGCTTCTTTTTATATTTTTGAATGGCTTGGTACTCATCGGTGTCGATCGTGCCGTCGCCGTTCTTGTCGATGAAGGGGAAGATCCACTTCACGGTCGGCTTATCGCGGTTCCATTCTTCCTGAGAATTCCAAGACACCTTCCGCGACTGCCCCGCTTTTTGTGCCTGGCCGGCTTTCGGTGGCTGGGCGGCCAGTCGCTTAAAGACTTCCATTCCGGACTCTCCCTGCTCGTTTGTCTTTGGCCAGGAACCGTCGGTGTAGGACTTGATCTGCACCTCGAAGACCTCGTATTCAGCAGCAGTGATCACCCCGTCATGATCCCAGTCGATAAAAGTGAAAAGCTGCTGGAAGTCGGGCCGATCCTTATTCCAGGCTTCCTGAGTGGGCCATTCCTTTGGTGTCGTGGAGCCGTATTTTTTGGGATAGGTTTTCGATTGTCTTCTCAATATTTGGTCGGCCAATTCTTCCTTCCAACTCAAGCCGTCATCGCCATCGCGATTGGCGCGCTTCCAATCCGGGTGCGGGAACTCTTTGTATTGCCAGATGTTGTCGCGATTCTTATCGAGAGCGGCCCACATCTCCCGCGCTTTGGCCAGCTTCTCTTTGCTGAAGGCGGCCTCCATTTTCGCAATGTGCGGGTCTGCGTTGTCGAAAGCGCTTAGCTGCTCCTCAAAGGCCGCGTATTCCGAGGAGGTGATCTTTCCATCACGATCCCAATCGACGAAATAGAAGATTTGTTCAAAACCAGGATGAGCGACGCCCCAGGCATAAATCGACGGCCATTGCGTTTGCGAGTCGTTGCCATGCTTCTCTAAAAAATCTCCGTCCTGAACCAACTTCTTAAGAACGCGATCCGATACTTCCTCGGCCCAGTCGACTGCATCGTCTTTATTGCGATTGGCACGCTTCCAGTCCGGGTGTGGAAATTCGGTATACTGCAACTTACCGTCCTTGTTCCTGTCCGCTCTCCACCACCTGATTCGGGCCGCATCCATGATCTCTGAGTCCAAAGCGAGCTCCAACTTCTCAATGCCGATCCATCGGCGCTTCGCTTCTGCATCACGACCTTCTTCGGTGAGCAGATGGTGGAAGTCAGAGAGGAATTCTCGCCTCACCATGAACATCAATCCGTAGTTTCCACCTGCATTGACAAGCGTGCCACGTGCAGTACGGCCATCACCAGCCATGACGGCCGTAAAAGTAGCCCATGTTGGACCATCCACTTTCTGCCGCTCAAGTACGACCATATTGTGTCGTCCTTTTGGTGCCTTCTTGAACTGGCCGATGAAATCGCTTACCGCCGCCGATCTTGTGCCGATCGGGCGAATGGTCGCGGGCGGATCGAAAGGGTGTTTGAGCTGTGCACCCTCTCCAACGAGTTCATCCCCCTCTTGTTCGAGTCGTATTTCCATGATCCCACGGCCCAGTTGACCATTCAGCCGCATTGTCGTGAAGCAGATCCAGGTTCCGGAAAAATGGTCTGCCAACTCGTTACCGGTCTTCTTTACCGGAACCGTCTGACGCGTCTGAATGCGGTTCTCCAGATTCATGACCCGCATGATCGCCATTTCGGTTTCAGGCGAAAGTTGCCCGGGTTTTTCAGCTTGTGGTGCTGCTTTTACAGCAGATTCATAGAAAAACAAAATTAGAAGTAAGAGTAGATGGTTTAATTTCATCTCAATTTATTATGTACAGTGAGGTATATTTCTTACGAGTTACTTTATTTTAGGTTCTTTTTATGAACCATAAATTTTTCACCAACTTTAATTTTTCGGGAAGTTGTTGATTATTTCCAACTGAATTTTGGCGAAGACTAGCAGAGATGCAGTTTGATCCCGAACGCCTATAACAATCGGCAAGAAACGGCGAAGCTATTTCTTGTCGTGTGCATTCTGTTGTTCGGGTTCATCTTGAATAATGTTTTTGTCTATCAACCATTGCAAACAAAGGTCCGGCCAAGTGGAAAGTGGATACTGTTTGGGTCGAAGGGTAAATCCGTGACCACCCTTCTCAAAAAAGTGGGTACGAACGGAGGCACCCGCTTCTTTCAGAGCATTGGCATAGATTGGACTTCCGGGGAAGAAACCCTTGTCGTCTTTGGCTGTTACAATCAGGGTCGGGCTGATTTCACTGGAAACAGTAAACTCCTTACTCAACTCTTTCCCTTTGTTCATGTAGGCCGGGTAAAGCAAAACCGTAAAGTCCGGTTTACAGCTAACACCATCATGCTTGTCGACCTTCTGATAGGCTTGAATATCAAAGCCTGTACTGACCCGGGCCGCAAGGTGTCCACCCGCGGAAGACCCCATTACGCCAATCCGCTTTGGATTTATCTTCCACTCTGATGCCCGCGAGCGGACAATGCGGACAGCTCGCTGAATATCCTCAAAGGCATCTTTACGCTTCTTGGGAGTCCGGTAAATCAAGATAAAGGCAGAGACTCCATGTTCATTGAGCCACTTGGCAATCGACTCCATCTTCGTTGTGACGAGATAGGTGTATCCTCCCCCGGGACATAAAATGACCGCGGGTCCAGGCTTCTTCGTAGCGGGAGCCGGGAAGTAGCGTATTGATGGCTTGGTTACGTCGGTGAGGCGTATGTGTCCATCACCCCGATCGGGTCTGGGCGTTCCCATGCCTGTGCCGTCCTGACTCGCGGTATCCTTGGGCCAGAGCATAATGATCTTACTTGCCTTCTCCTCGTTGGCATTCGCAATGCCTGCAGTGCTCCAAAAAGTGATGCCGCATAAGATAATGAACCGTGATAGGACTCTTTTTGAGGTATTCATAAGTTGATTTTCAGTTTCTTCTTTATGTCGGACATCATGCTCACCGTTTGCAGGGCTGAGTGCAAAGCAAGCTGTTCGGCAATACGAGTGAAAAAACTTGTTTGGTTCATGTTTATTGGCGATTCCGATGATTGGTAAGAGCTAGAGTCCGTACGACTCGGCATACCAAGTTCGCCAAAGCTGGCTGAGGCGTTGGACGACTTCATTATTCTGTTTCGCGACATCTTGCGTTTCAGTCATATCGGTACTCATTTCGTACAACTCCCAGGTAATTTTGTCCTTCAACGGATTCTTTGGTTTCTTGGGTATGGACTTGGTGACGAGTTTCCATTTCCCGTCTCTCACGGCTCCGCCACTACGAAACTCAAAGAAGATGGGTTTATCCCGCTTGGGCAGTACCTTCCCTTGGAGTGCAGGCAACAGGCTCTCCCCCTGTAAGGGGATGATTCGTTCGCCATTGAAACGGGTCGGATACGAAGCATCCGTAATATTGGAAACGGTGGCCATAATATCGACAAAGTGCACCGGCTGACGATTGATTTTGCCTTTGTTCGTAATCACTTCAGGCCAGTAGGCAATGAAGGGAGTGCATATGCCGCCTTCGTGGCTGAGGTTCTTCCAATAGCGAAACGGAGTATTCGACACGTTGGCCCAGTCCTTTTGCAGGGAAGACCAGCGGGTAAGTGAACCGACTTCACCCGTTCCTGTATTCACGTTTTCCGCCGAAGAACCGTTATCCGAAGCGAACATGATCAGGGTGTTGTCCTCTTCACCAAGCTCTTTGATCTTGGCTCGTAGTTTGCCCACATTCTGATCCACGCGATCGATCATGGCGGCATAGACCTGCATTCGACGGGCCTGATCTTTCTTCTGATCTGCACTCAGTGAATTCCAAGGTTTGTGAGAAGGTTTGGTGAGGATGGCTTCGGGCCCAAAGAGCCCCATATCCTTCTGTCGCTTGAACCTTGCATTGCGGATCGCCTCGTAACCCTCGTCATATACGCCTTCGTATTTGGCGATATCCTCGGGCCAGGCATGGAGAGGATCATGCGGTGCCGTATAGGAGACGTAGAGAAAATAGGGTTTGTCCTCATTCTTGTATTCCTCAAGAAAATCAATGGCCCACTTGGTAAAGTAGTCGGTGGTGTACCAGTCTTTTTCCTTGGGCGTGTAATAGGGGAGCATTTTCCGATCGTCGAAACAGTAGGCTCGGGATTCACCTTTCTTGCGTGCGGGAACGCCTTCGCCGGAACGTTGCTGTCCAGGATTGAAATGATTGGCACAGCTCTTGCCCGGGCCGTAATGAAAGCCGTAAAAACGATCAAAGCCACGATCATGAAGGCTATGATTGGAATGGTGCTTGCCCACCGCCAAGGTGCGATAGCCCTCTGATCTAAGAAGATCTGCCATGGTTATCGCATTCTTGATTCCTTTTGAACTGCGGTTCATGCCACATTGTTGTGCATAAACCCCGGTGAGCAAGCAGGCTCGGGATGGGAAGCACTTGGAAGTGTTGTACATGTTCGTGAAACGAAGGCCATTCTCTGCCAGTCGGTCGAGATGGGGTGTCTTCACCTCGCCTCCATAGCAACCGATATCGGAAAAGCCCATATCGTCCACAAGGATGAATATAATATTGGGGCGTTGTTTCGAGAACGCTGACGACAGGGAGACAAAAAGGGCAATAACAAGAAGTGATATCTTGGATGGGAGGTGTCCTTGTTTCATGATTGAGCGCAGTGAATGAGGTTGTGCTCCACCGCCTTGTTGGATGCTATCTGTCGGAAATGTCTCAACTGTCAATTGATATGCCTGATGATGCTTTTATAGTTAATAAGGAACAACCCCAGAATAATAAGTAACCCACCAGCAATTCTCGACGGGCTGGCAGCATTAGCTTGAAGACCCAAAACGCCGAAATGATCCAGGATAATCGATAAAATAACCTGACCGCACAACGCGGCAATAAGGGCACTCGCAACACCAATCTTGGGCACAAATAATATCATTGATGTTACATAGACCACTCCCAGTGCTCCTCCAATCAGTGTTACCTTGGGCGCTGCAGCGACTTTCGATATGTCAGGCAATCCTTCGGTAAGTGTCAATGTGAGCACTAGTAATAATAAAAAGCCACTGCCAAACGAAATCAGCGCCGCGTGAAGCGGCTCTCCGAGGTGTTTCCCAAGTGCCGAATTTGCTGCCCCTTGGATGGCGATAAGACTTCCTACGAAAACAATAAAGACAGTAAGTATAATTTGATTCATATGTGCATTTTAAATATTAGAGAGTCCGATTTCCTTGCCCGACTTCATGCTTTATCCAACGTAAAGGTGAGGCGCGCCGTTAGGCGTTGCCTCCACAGCGAGCACCTGAATCATGGCCTAGGTATTTGAGTTAAAGGAACGATTATCTTATTCATCGATCTGAAGTTCTTGCTCAAGCTTGTCATCGACATAAATGAAAATAGTTGAGCCCTCCTGTTTAATCTTGAGTGTGGAACCCTCAGGTCTTCCAATCTCTTGTCCGTTGTACGTCACATTGCCATCGAGAACTTCAAAATGATGACCATTGATTGTTTGGGTAAATGTCACATTGCTATCGAGAACTTCAGAGTGCTTTATGAGTGCACCATCAATGATGTCTCTATGAACCCGTGAGATGGTGGCAGTCCCATCACTAGATACTTCTATAGTAGAAGTCGGCTCTGAAGCGCATCCGGATAGAAAAGCAAAACAAAGTATGAATAGAACAAAATTAATTTTCATTTATCGATTCGGATACGGATGTTCTTGAATTCGACATTAGTGCCCTTGCCATGGTCCTGAAAGGCGATCCATCCCTTGGAAGTGGAATACTTTTCATCATGATCCGTGAGTTGGGAAAAGACCACGCCGTTGATCTTCTGAATAACCGTTGGTCCCTTGGCGATGACCACCAGATCATTCCAGCCGTCTTCCTTGTAGGCAGACTTCACCTTGTCGGGATCCGCCACTTTCTTGATGCTCTTGGTTCCATCCTTGGCATAGACCGTTTCCTCCCCGGCCAGGGCCAATTTGCTCCGGTATTTTTCAGGGGCCTTGGAATGATGCCACAAGCCCATCTTGGCCTGGGGGGCCACTTCCACCTGGTACCCGCGTGACTGAAAGGGTTCGAACTCGATGGTTCTTACCTGCACGCCGGAATTGCCACTGTGGTAACGGAAAGACAGGCGAAGTTCGAAATCGGCCGGTTGTCCGCCACGCCAAAAGACCCAGTTGTTGATCGTAGACTGCTTGGGGGTGATAGCACCGTCCTTCACCATCCACATGCCCGGCATGCCTTGCCAGCCAGTCAGGTCTTTTCCATTGAAGATCGAGGTGAAGCCTTTTTCGACCTTGGCAGCGTGAAGGAAGGTGGCAAAAAAGAGGATGCAAGATAAGGACGAAAACCGAATGCTCATGGGGAGAGTGGGGTAGGGGTTACTTGGTGGAGAAAGCTTTGCTTTGCACGAGGGAGTGGATGAATTCAATCACTGAAAACTCTTCTTTCTTGGCGGAGGCAAGGATGCCGACCGCCAGATCCTCATCGGTGAACCCAAAGGGACGGCCCAAGCCGTAACCGATCAAGTGCTCGGTAAAACCACGGGCAAAATCATCTTCTCGTTGAGCGATCAAATCGCGCATTTCAAAATAGTCATAAAACTCGGGACCCTTGTGGAACTTGCCGGATGGATCGATATCATAGTCCCTCTTGGTGGTTTTCCTACCCTTTTTGACAAGCTGGGTATTCTGTGTCCGCCATTTTCCGGTGGCGGTGAAGTTTTCCAACCCAAACCCGATCGGATCGATCTTGCG
>JAOLZO010000045.1 GCA_028343845.1 Verrucomicrobiota bacterium
ATCCGGATTGAAATACTTTTGGATCAAGAACAATTCCTACGACCTCTCGGTCAGATCCGGTATAGCTTTTCGGTTCGAAGAATACCAGTCATCCAGCACCTCCGCATTGAGCGAACCAGCCCTCGACTTCGGACTTGAGTACTCTCACGTGTTCAAGGATTTTATTTCTTTTGAAAGCGATCTCACTTATGTCCCGAGCGTCAATGATTTCACCGATTTCCTCTTGAGCAACGACTTTGCGCTTGTTGTCCCGCTGGACAAGGAAGACAACTGGAACTTACGATCAGGTGTAAACGGAACCTACAACTCGACTCCAGTTACCGGGAAAGAAGAGTTGGATCTTAAATATTACCTGCGTCTTGTCTACAAGCTGAGGTAACCAAACTAGTCCGGAGTAGGAATCGGCCCCATTTCCCAAAAATCAAGCAGAAGGGAGATGAACTGCCCGACGGACAACAACAGGACGACAACAAGAACAAAAACGATCCATCTGAGGGGGAGCTTGACCTTCAATCTTATTCTCCCGCGTTTTCGATCAGTCCGCTTAAGCGCAACCATTCGATAACCGGCTCGTAACGATCCCCTTCCCGCCCCTGAACAGTTTCCAAAGAGGATGATTCGCTACCAGTGCTCACCGTATTGAAAAGCTCATGGATGACGGTAAAATTTGGAGAGGAAGATTGGCTCCGGGGGACAGCATTTTCGTCGGGATCTTCAAAATCAAACAATTCGGAAAGAAAAGCATAATCACGTCCATTTGAAGACCTTGTTTTTGCTAACCGGATTTGATTCGCCCGGACGAACGGACCCTGAGGAATTCGGGCTTTGCCGCTTTTATCTGAGAATCCGAGGTTAATTCCCTGCCCAGCTGTGGAATCCGACCGGCGAGAAGAGGGATCAGCAAACCCAACCCTGACAGCCTGTTGGTTTCCTTTCGAAAAACCAACCGGAGCTCCGGGCGAGGAAAACCCAACCCCTTTTCCAGCTAGTAAACCAAGAGCGAAAGAACGCCCGGGGTTAGAGCTCAAAGACAAGTGCATTTCATCGGATTGGCTTCTAGACGAATCGGAAGGCTCGATTCCTCGGGAAGAAAGAGCCAAGGACTTGCCGGAGTTTCCTTTGGGCGATTCTGGGTCCGCAAAGCCAAGCCCCACCCCGATTTCCTTCCCTGGTTTCGCAACGGATACCCCACTTGGGATTAATTCCGGCTTCCCGGAAACAATGGATACCTCCGCCCCACCCTCGCTACTCGGAGAATCGACGCGATTGTCAGATCCGGGTTCCCGACTTGTTACTACGGAAGGCTTGATCTCTTCGGAAACAGAATCCGCATTTGCTGCAACATCGCGAGGAGAAGTTAATTTGAAAAAAGAATCGATGCCTGGACTTGAATTCCGACTATCGGAATCTCCTTCGGGCGAAGAGTTCACCTCATCCGGATTACCTATCTCCTCTATCACAACAGGGGAAGATTCGGGATCGTTCTTGATTTGCTCTGGGGAGGGAAGCTTTGCAACGGAGGGCTTTTCGCCGATTCCAACTCCGGCTATGCCAAGAGGTTCATTCTCAACCTGAGAATCAGGAGGTTCTACCGTCCCTCCGTCCTTATCCGCAAGTTCGTCATCGGTCTTTGCCGGACCCCGATCGGCAGACTGCTTGACCGAAACCTGATCATCCTGCTTGCCGTCATTCGAAGAATCAGCGGTTACGGGCTCGTCCTCTTTTTGAGTGTCATCAGGCGAAGACGGGTTCTCGCTTATGGGGACGGGAATTGAACCGTTTGCTTTGGTTTCGACAGGTTGCACTCCTTCGGCACCAGATGCATCGGATGCGTCCTTCTTAATCTCAACGCCCCCGGAATGGACCGTATTTGAGCCTTGCTTGGGTTTCCCTCCTTTTATCTTTTCCTTGGACGCGGCTGTGGTTGGGGAGGATGTGGATACGCTGGCGTTTTGCTCAATCGTCCCGGACGCCCCGCCATCATCCTTTGGTTTCGTTGCACAACCGAACCATAGGGTCAAAAGCGAAAAACCAACCGAGAGGCGAACCAGCGAATTCATTTTGTCACTCCTGTATGAATGCGGAAGCTTTCGTAGATTCGCCGCCACCGTTTCCTAGGGTAGCGAAATAAAGAAGCTTAATCATCAATGAGAGCGAATCGCCTCCTGACTGATGAGACTTGATCCTCATCTTGAACGAACCGGTTGATTCAGCCCTTATCTTGGATCCGCTCTCAAGGGATTCGAAATCCTCGAAGCCCTTCGTTTCCGGGCTCTCCAAGTCAATTCGGCTAAGCATCTTGACCGCAGTTTGATAATCCAAGGTTTGCAGGAAAAGGTCGACAAGCCCACCAAACGGACTCGATAAAACAGAAGGATTGGTTCCATCGCGCACTGCATCCAGCTTTCTTGCCACAGTAAACCCGAAATCTGAATTCAGCACGGGCTTCTCATAGGCATACTCCCCATCGAGGGAAACTTCTCCGGATCGCGCTTTTGCTTTCAAGATCATGTCGAAGGAAAGAAACTCCCGAAACTGATTGAAAAGTTCCTCTTCTGCCGGGGTTTTCTTGAATTCACCGAAGAAATTCGCCCCATTGAGGGCAAGAGCAAGATCATAGTCATTTCCGGAAAGCTTTGCCCTGAATGCGGAATCGACCGCATCTTCCCTCCGTCCGGAGACAAAAACCTGCTCAAGGTCCTTATCGAGAAAGACGGCATCGGACTGGGGTGTCAGGGACGTAATCATCACAAGACAATTCTCATCCAAGCCCAAGGACACATAAGCTGATTTATGCTGAATGGATAGATAATCGGGTGATTGGCGCTCCACAACTTTCCAACTCGGGGCTTGCGACTTCAAGTCGAGCTCCTGGAGAATAAACTCCTTCAGTTTGGATGCATCGGCAATAGGCAGGACGAGGCCGCCAACAAGTTGAAAGGAAGGAGTCTCCACGGTGTCCTGAGTTGGAAACTGTAAAAAATACAAAGCCCGCCCCTCAGGGTTAATCCCACATGATTCAGGATCCCACTTCAATTCTCCAAGAAAAGGAACTCGATTAAGGAAAGGGCGAATGATTGATTTCGTAACGTCTACTTCGTCAATCATCCGGAGACCGGAAAAGGAGCATACCCCGAATGCCTGCTCGGGAACATAGGCAAAGGCCCTGTCGTCCAGTCGCGTCTTTGCATCGCCGAAGCCCGGAAGTTCGGAATCCCCCCGGGGAACGGTTTGGTTTCCTCCTGGATTGACAGCGCTGAAGATTCCCCATGCAGCCAACCCTCCCACAACCAAAATGATGGGTAAATTGGCCAACCGGAAGAAACCTGACGACGAATCGTCTTCCTCCGAACCACCGGAATCAGCCTGAGTTTCGGTCTCGTCTTCCGGCTTTCTAAGCAAAGAAGCGTTGTAGGCGATGACAAGGGTCACGGCCAAGGGATCGAATACCACGACTAGGATCATGATAAACCACTTGACCACCCGGTTGACCGCGTTGTCCATTGCCTCCTTGATCAAGATTGGGTTTCCCGTAGCCTCAGCCGCCGCAACTTCGGAATCAAAAGCGCTGGCCACAAACTTGAAAGAACCGATATCCGTAGCCCGGATTTCCCCCTGCAATGCCAGGATTTCTCTCTCCGCGCTTTCCTTTTTAGCGAGCAGCTCACTTTTCTTGGCCTCTAGCTCAGCAGAACTGTCAGGTCCGAAAACAGACTCCGTTTCGCTCAGATCGGTAATTTTCCTGCTCGCCTCCGCAATCTCGGATTCAAGTGTTCTGATTCTCGCGTCAACGTCCGCCCGAGCGACTTGAAGGGTTTCCAAGGCAGTCTTAACGTTATCCGCCTGCTCAGCTCCTCCCGTTGTCAAACCGGTGATCTTGAGACTTGCCTCGGAAACTTCCTTTTGCACAAGGGCAATCCTTCCGTCAATGGACTTGTATCTGACCGTAAGGTCGTCTCTGGCTTTCTGGCTAGCCGCATTGATCTCGGATAGAGTCGCCCTGAGCGCATCACGCTCACCAGCCTGATCCTTTAAAAGTTCGTTCGCCTTCTTAATTCCATCCTCGAGGAAAGTTCTTCCCTTGTCCCTGTAAAACTTGACCGAAGCATCGAGTTTGGCCAACCGCTCGTTGGCCTTTGTCTCTTTGGCTAGTTCCTGCTCAATCCTCAGGTCGACCTCCTTCTTGTATTCTTTCTTTTGGTTCTCCAACGCGACGATATCCTGACGCCGAATCCCGATCACAGATTCGAGCCTCTCCTGCTCAGCCTTACGTCGCCCCCTCTCCCCGATGATCATCTCATCGGTCTCCTTGGCCATGGTAGCCTTCGAGGCTTCGGCTAACTTGATGTCCCCTCGTCTCTCAGTAATATAAGATTCAAGCCTTTTCCTTTCGTCGGCTTGCTTTTCCTCCCGCATAGCCGACCCTTTTTGACCGGAACTCTGATAGGCTGAGATCAGGCGGTCATATTCACCCTGTTGGCGCGTAAGGCTAGCAATTTGCTTCTCATAACCTTCGACCTGACTGAGGGTTTGCTCGAAGGCTTGGGAAAGATAACCGTAAATTCCGGCCGAAGTTATGCCGACGAGTAAAACGACAGCAAGACTGAGGTAGGTCCTCAAGGTCTTGTTACAAGACTTCCAGTGCCTGTAAAGAAAGGATGCGGCAATCAACTTCCCGAACTCCAAGCTCGAAGCCATGATAATGATAGGAATGGTAAATGCGCTCACCGCTCCAAAGGTCAGCGCAATCCCTCGAACACTGAAGTAAGCCGCGCATCCCGCGATGAAAAGAGCCGCCCCTCCAATCAACAGTGTGAATACCTTCATCCAATTATCCTTATGTATAAAAACGATAAGGAAAACAAGAACTTGTTCCCATTTGGGAATGTTATTCACGAAAGACCCTTTTGCGTTTCCATTTTCCCAAAAACATATTTCTGTTTGATCGGGATGGATTTTCACGAGAATTTCACCACCATTGACTGGTGCGTAGTAGCGGGCTACCTGCTCTTGACCACTTGGGTCGGACACCTCTTGCGAGGCAAGCAAGCCAACATCAAGGACTTCTTTCTCGGCGGACGATCGCTTCCATGGTTGGCCGTCTCGGGTTCCATCATCGCAACCGAAATCAGTGGGGTCACCTTCATCGGGGTACCCGGAATGGTCTATGCGGCAGGTGGTGATTTCACCTACCTGCAATGGGGAATCGGCTCGATCATCGCCCGGATCATCGTAGGAATCTATTTTGTCCGCGTCTTTTACGAGCGTGAAATCTACAGTCCCTATGACTACATGGGCAACCGGTTGGGAATCGGAGCCAAGCGGTTGGCCACGATCATTTTCCAAATTGGCGGAATCCTTGGACAAAGCGTACGGGTATTGGTAGCTGCCCTAGCGCTCAAGGTCGTAACCCCACTGGAGTTTCACGAATGCATCTGGATCATCGGAGTCTTTGCCGTAGGATGGACTCTGATGGGAGGGATGCGGACCGTCATCTGGACTGACGTCATGCAATTTTTCCTCTTCGTCGGAGCCGGTCTGTTTTCCTTCCTTTGGATGATCGGTGGCATCGAGGGAGGATGGTCGGGCATGATAGACATCTCGGAACAGGCAGGGAAGTTCACCCTCTTGAACCTTACGAGCGACCCGGCCGTCGGCTTTACTCTCTGGGTCGCAATCATTGCGGTCCCCTTCCAAAATCTGAGTGCTTTCGGGGTCGATCAATTGAACGCTCAACGCATGTTCTGTTGCAAGGATGCATCGGATGCCCGCAAAGCCATGATCACCAGTTCGGCGGCCCTGATACTGACCGCCCTGATGCTCATGGTCGGGGCGGCTCTTTTTGCCTACTACGAACCCATGCGGGCGACAGGAACCGAACCCGCCATATTCGCAGATGACAGCAACTACATCTATCCGGCATGGATCGTCACCGAATTGCCCGTGGGCTTGCGCGGATTGATTTTGGCAGGTATCTTTGCCGCCGCTATCTCAAGCTTGGATTCGATCTTGGCGGCCCTTTCTCAAACCACTTTGTCTCTCTTCAGGAATGGAGAGGGGAAGAAAGACCTGAGCTATTCCCGAATGCTCGTTTTGGGGTGGGGTATTATACTTTCTGCCTTTGCCGTGGAACTAAATGATCTTCGGGGCAAAGTGAACGTGGTCAACCTGGCTTTCGGAATGATTTCCTACACCACCGGCCCGATGCTCGGAATGTTCCTTGCTGCCCTGTTCACTCCTCATGCACGCACCGCAGGGCTTGCGATTGGCTTCGCCCTTTCTTTTCTTCTCGTGGCCTACATCCGCCCGGATTTCTACCAGATTCTGATCAATTTCGATATCATTTCTACAAAGGATGCAGCAGCATGGAACGGTTTGGTCGAAGAAAACGGCAAGCTCAAGCCCATCCTTCACTCTGCCTGGGCTTGGCCCGTAACGGTATTCATTACCTGGGGATGCGGGCTTCTATTCGCCAAGAAAACGTCTACTTGAGCACTTCCAAGCACAGTTGCATTTTTCCTTTTCCACAAAAGACCACTCCCTTACCTGGAACTCTCTTGCTTCCTACCGTCCTGAATTGGTCCCTTTCGGAAGAATCATTTGGGAGTACGGTTCGTTTTTTTCAAGAACGCATCGGATTATCAGAGTCTCCGGATTTCGGTAAGTGCCACCTTGCGATCGAGAGGGAAGTTTTTTCCAACCCCGAAGGGTACAGGTTGAGAATTTCTACAGACGGCATTTACCTTGGCGCGGGAGAAGCCCAAGGAGTATTCAGAGCCCTTACCGTCTTATCACAATTGAGAGAGGGAGAAATACAGGCGGAAGGCCTATCCTGTATCGAAATCGAAGATAGCCCGGCGCTCGCAAGAAGAGGATTCATGCTCGATGTGAGCCGTTGCAAGGTCCCAAGCATGAAAACCATCCTTGGCTTGATCGACTTGCTGACCGAGCTTCGGTTCAACGAATTCCAACTTTACGTCGAACACACCTTCGCATTCGACGATCACGAGACAGTTTGGAGGGATGCATCCCCCCTTACCGGAGAGGAAATTCGCGAAATAGATCAATACTGCAAGGAACGCTTCATCGAACTAGTGCCTAACCTCAATTCATTCGGACACTTCGAGCGGTGGCTCATGCATGAGCCCTACAAGCACTTGGCCGAATGCCCGGACGGGTTTCGGCGTGAGAACCCATACATCGTCCGCGACCACGGCACTACCCTCAAGCCCAACCAACAAAGCTTGGACTTCGTCGACTCCCTGTATTCCGAATACCTTCCGAACTTCAGTTCTGACAAATTTAACGTCGGAATGGACGAACCATGGGAACTCGGTCAAGGATGGAGCAAGGATGAGATTGATAAAAGGGGCAAAGACAAAGTCTACCTCGAACACCTGGAAGGCATCCGCGGCCTGGTGGAAAAGCACGGGAAGCATATGCAGTTCTGGGCTGACGTCTTATTGGAGAAACCGGAAAACGCATCCCTCTTGTCACCCTCTGCATCTCCCATCATCTGGGGTTACGAAGCGAACCACCCCTTCCCCGCCCAGGCGGAAGCTATCTCATCATGCGGGCTTTCATACTGTCTTGCCCCCGGCACTGGAACTTGGCGAGGCTTTACGGGGCGATGGCCAAACGCCAAGGCCAACCTCGAATCAGCGGTAAAGAATGCAACCGAGCACAACGCCGACGGAATCCTCCTGACCAGTTGGGGAGATTGCGGAAATCATCAGCCATGGGCGGTCCTTTACCCTCCCCTCGTATACGCCGCCCACTTGGCTTGGAACGGAGCACCTCTGAATGATTCGCAAATTTCCGGTTATGTCAGCCAAATGGTTTTCGATTGTGAACAGGGAAACCCGGCTGAAGCCATTCTTGAGATGGGAAAGCTGGACGAGGCCCTTGGGGCAAGCCTGCCGAACACCAGCTTGCCATGGTTTCTGCTCTTCGCCCCCAAACTGGACCAGCTCGAAAAATACCTGGCCAAGAACCAAAGCGAGGAACAACTGAAAAAGGCCTTGCGCTTTCTAGACGAATCCCGCGATGCCCTTTCGGAAAAAAGCCCTTCCGATGAAGCGTCCCTAGCGATCGAAGAAGCTAAGATGGGGATCGACATATCAATCTTTGCTTTTGAGAAAACCCTTGCAATTATCTATGGAAGGAAGGCGGAAAAATCCGCCACGCCAAAATCTATCCTTCAACGATATGAAAGGGTTTGGCTCAGCCGGGCTCGGCCCGGCGGACTTCCCGAGAGCATGACCGTCCTTGAGGAAGGGCTGAATCAAAGCTTCTGAACTTCGAGCTCAGGGGTTTCCGTGGCAATCGCATCACAGCGCATCCTGCCACTTTGAGTAAGCATGAAAAAACCATCGGACTCTTTCATGAGTCCCTCTGTCATCAGTTTGCCAAAAAAAGTCCGCACGGATCGAAGGCATTCCAGAGGAATGTCAAAACGCAAAGCTAGTTCATCCAAGTTCACTCCATCGTTCATTCTCAACCCGAAAAGAATTGCATCGCCGGCCAAATCACGCGACCCGACTTCAACATACTCTTCATAGGCAGGGTTGCTTTCTCTGGCCATCCCACTCGCCCACTTTTGCAAGTTAGCGGAGTTTTTCCTTCTTATTCCCAAGTGCTGGGATGAGGCATAGGGACCGTATCCGATCCATTCATTCATCCTCCAAGTGTTAACGTTATGCAAGCAGGGCATTCCCGGTCGGGAAAAGTTGGATACCTCATACTGCGGATAGCCATTGTCGGGAAGCATGGACCAGGCAAGTTCGTAAAACTCGGCCTCTCGATCGACGTCCAAATCCACCTTGCCCTCGGACAAACGGACGAACATAGCCGTATCCTCTTCAAAGGTCAGGCAATAGGTAGACAAATGATCGGGTTGCAACTCAACGGCGCGCAGCAAATCAGCTTCCCACATTTGCATCGTTTGTCCGGGCGCTCCGAAGATCAAGTCCAGGTTTACCCGAAAAGCTCTGGTCTCCCGAATTAAGGCATAAGCCGACAAGGTCTTTTCCACGGTATGCCTTCGGCCCAAGGCTTCCATCATTTTCGGGTCAAAGGTTTGGGCACCTAGTGAAATTCGATTCACCCCGCCTTCGGCAAGAACATCGAGTTTCTCCCGGGTGATTTCAGAAGGAGCCACCTCAACGGTCCACTCGCACTCTTCGCGCAACCCCGCTTGCCTGACAAGCCTGCACAAGCTTTGAAGCTGATTGCTCGAAAGCAAGCCCGGAGTCCCGCCGCCGATGAATACGGTTGAAAAATCACGCCCCCCGGGAAAGCGTTCAAATTCGAGCTCCAATCCAAGAAAAAACTCTTCTATTCCCTTTTTGCTTGGTCTCTCTTGGTAAAATGCGCAAAAGTCACAGGTGGTGGAACAAAATGGAACATGCACATACAAACCCAAGGCCGGAACGTTTGATTCTTGCTTTTCTTGAACGAACATTGTCTACCAAATGATATACATAAAGGACAATCCAATGATGAACACTCTCTCGACACTATCCAAATCAATTCTCTTGGCAGCCAGTTTGTCATTCATGACGAGTTGCAAACAGCCAAGCTTCATTAACCTGACGTCGACAAACTTGAGTCAGAATCCATCAGGGATCTACACCCTGCAAACGGAACTCGAAATTCAGGACCGCAACGTCGCCCAAGAGTCAATCGAGGTTTTCGCAATCGTGGGCGGAGACACGATCCCCATGGTCAAGGATCCGGTCAATCCGTCCCTATGGAGTTGTGACTACAAGCTCCCTCAAGGCTTTGACGAAGCGACCTACTACTATTCAGCCAAGTACTCCATTAATCGGGGCGGAAGGGAACTCACCCGAGGAGAGGTGAAAAGCGAGCTGTTGGTATTCCGTCTGGAAAACCGCTATGTGGGCAACCTCGCATCCTACCGAGGGCCAGTTGGAGTTGAGATTGCCGTCCAGGGAAGAGGCTTGACCAAGTACGACTCCATCACCCTTGGAGAGAAAAAGACGACTACCCGTTTTCTCTCCGAAAACGAACTTCGATTCACCGTCCCCGCTCTTCCTTCCGGAATCGACTACCCCGTCAAATTGATCGGCGGCCCGCACGGTGCTTTGGATATCGGAAACTTCCGGATTGACGAAAGCGTTCTCGGAGTGGTGCCTTCGTCCCTCGAGATAAAATCTGGAGACTCCGCGACTCTGCTTTTCAAAATCGACTTTGAGGCCCCCGATGCAGGGCTGCCCATCGATGTAAGGACTGATATTGCGCAATCCGTCATCATGCCCGTGGCAATTATCACCAAAGGCAACAAAACGGTTAATATCCCGATCCGCGGAGGCGAACCGGGAGAAGGCAAACTTGTGGTCACAGCTCCCGGTTATCAACCCGTTGAAGTGCCCATAAGGGTATACTGACACCAAGGAATGCCATGGTTGGTCCGCAAAGCCCGGACAACCCGACCGTTTCAGTCGTCCTTACGACCTACAACCGGAAGGAGATGCTGGAGCGGGCCCTCCGATCCGTAAAAGGGCAAAGCTACCCAGTCGAGGAGATCATCGTGTGCGATGACGGGTCGACGGACGGAACGCAGAGGGAATTGGTACCGAGATTCCCTGACGTCACTTGGATCAGGCAGGAAAACAAAGGGGTTGCGAGCGCTCGCAACCATGCCATCCGGACTGCCCGCGGATCATGGATCGCCCTCCTTGACTCGGACGATGAATGGAAACAAGAAAAACTTGAGCGTCAGATTTCATTGATCGCAAGCAACCCAGACTCGAAGGCATGCCATACCGATGAGGAGTGGATCCGAAACGGAAACCAGACCATCCTTCCTCAGTTCATGGACAAATCTCCCCAAAGCCTTTTTTCCCGGAGCCTTCGAAGATGCCTGATTTGCCCATCATCCGCACTTATTCATAGCGAGGTTTTTTCCGAAATCGGTCTTTTTGACGAAAGCTTTTCAGTGTGCGAGGACTACGATTTCTGGCTCCGCCTGCTACTCTGGACCGAACCTGTCCTTGTCCACGAAAAGCTCGTCATCAAACACGGCGGACACTCTGACCAACTCTCGACTTCCACCTGGGGGATGGATCGCTTTCGCGTACAGTCAATGGAAAAATTGTTAAACAATCCGAATCTGCCAGAAAAGATGCAAGCCGAAGTATGGAAAACCCTGACGGAGAAATGCAAAATTTTGGAGAATGGTTTCGCCAAGAGGAAAAAAACGGCTGAAGCGCAAAAGTATGGTCACAAAAAAGAAAGCTACCTTTCCCTACTGAATCAGGTTAAGGAAACGGTCCGATGAATTTCGTCGTCGCATTGAAAGCGGAAGCCAGTCCCATCATCGAGCGCTTCAAGCTTGCCAGAGAAAACGGCAATTCATTCCCGCTCTATACAAACGGGCACCATCGCCTCGTCCTGTCGGGGGTCGGAAAGGAACTTTCGGCCAAAGCGACGAGATACCTCGGCAATCGATTCCCCCTGCCCAACCACCCGTGGCTGAACTTGGGCATCGCAGGACATGGTTGCCTTGAACCAGGAACCATCTTCGTCGCCAACAGAATACTCGATGAAGAAGGGGAACGGCCTTTCTACCCAACTCCAATCATTCGTCACGATCTGGAATCCACCGCGCTCAAAACGACGTGCTCTCCAGTCTCCCGCTACCCTGAACCGATTGGTTACGACATGGAAGCCTCCGCATTTTGCTCAGTCGCGTCCTCCTTCTCCGTTCGAGAACTGACCCAAGTGATCAAGATCGTATCCGACAACCCGGATCATCCAATCGATTCCTTTGACCGCTCATCCGTCCATACCCTGATCGAGAATGCCATTCCGGCCATCATTCCACTTTTGGACAAAATGGAGGAGCACGCTCGCAAGATCACTCCCTCACTCGAACTAACCGCCCGGATTGAAGCCTGCCTTTCCACCCACCCCTTCAGCGAGACCCAGAGCCATCAGGTGCGCAAACTCGTGACCCACGCCCATGCCCTAAGCCTACCCGAGAAAGGCACCCTGGCCGCCCTTACGACCGCCGAATCGGCAAAACAGGCAATAGCAAGGTTGAGCGAGAGCTTGGCAAAGCACAGGAAACTATCATGATCGAAGTGATCTACCATGAAGAGGGAGTCCTCGATGATCCAAGAGCCCAAGAGATACTCGAGCGCCATCCCCGCGCTACGCTAATCCCGTGCGCTCATTACAAGGACGTCTTCAACCCAAAGGGACAGAACTTTCGCCTGCAGAAAGAAAGGCCGGCTCTCATTCTTGCGCGCCAGACCGGATCCCTCGTCCATCCCATTCCTCAGACCTACGGAATCGGGGGAACTCGGAACTTTTACTTTTCCCACCTTCTGAATTGTCTCTACGATTGTAGATATTGCTTCCTTCAGGGCATGTTTCCCTCCGCCCACTATGTCCTTTTCATAAACTATGATGATTTCAAGGAAGAAATCATCAGCAAGACGAAGGACTCTGAAGATCGGCCAAGTTGGTTCTTTTCGGGGTATGACTGCGACAGCCTTGCCTTGGAGAGCGTCACGGGGTTTGCGGATGCCTTCCTTCCCTTCTTTGCCGATCAACCGAACGCCCGGCTCGAGCTTCGGACAAAGAGCTCAAGTGTCAGGATTCTTGAAAAAAACGACCCGCTTGCCAATGTCGTAACCGCATTCAGTTTTACCCCTGAGGAAATCAGCGAACAACTCGAACACAAGGTTCCATCCGTTTCTTCCCGGATTCGGGCGATGGAAAAAATTGCCCGACTGGGTTGGCCGGTCGG
>JAOLZO010000046.1 GCA_028343845.1 Verrucomicrobiota bacterium
CAATGACCGAGCCCGACAAATCGAGGAAGAGATCAGGGATGAAGTATCCAGCCATTCCGCAGCTCTTGGTCCAAGCGACCAGCTGCTTTTCAAGCGTTCTGAAGATTCCCTCTACCTGAAGGGGGATGCGTCCAAGGCCTTTGGCAATCTCGGAATCCTTGTGGAGAGTTATCCTGAGCATAAGGAAATAGCCCGCATGTACGTACTGTGCGCAATCGAGGCCGATCCCGAGCGCGGACTGGAATTTCTTTCCCGTTCACCTTGCTTTCGTGAGGATTCCGCCCGCAAGAGCCTGCGCAAGATCGAGCTTTACGAGAAATTGGGGAAAACTGCGGAGGCTAAGGCCGAAGAGAAACGGGCCTTGCAGGCATTCGCTGACGACTCGTTGATCAAGGCGAAGGCGCTCGAGCGCATGATTGACCTTTATCTCGAGGACGAGCAGGAGGAAGAGGAACTGGATGCAGTCAAGGAGGTGGCGGAAACTTGGGAAAAACCAAGTCCCGAGGACGATCCTTATCTCCATTTCGTGGATGCCTATCTCGGCGTGGCGATGAAGGAAGAAAGCGAATTGCAACCGGAGGGCGGAGGTGCCAAAGCCGAATATTTTTGCTCCCGAAAGTTGAGAGCTTCACCGGATCTATTCAGCTTTGAATCGGACTTCGATGCAGGCATGTTATTAGCCGAAGAAGAGAAGTGGGAAGGGGCTGTCGAGCGTTTTGAGAGGGCGGCCCAGGACGGGTATGCCGAGGCCCAAAACAAATTGGCTGAGATGTACTACGATGGAGAAGGAGTGGATCAAGACCTGGTCAAGTCCATCAAGTGGTTCGAAGAGGCTGCTCAGCAGGATCATGTCGAAGCCCAACGCTGTCTAGCCGAGATGTATTATGATGGAGAAGGAGTGGATCAAGACCTCGAGGAAGCGTTCAAGTGGTTCCGGGAGTCGGCCCTTCAGGGAGATGCGATCGCCCAAAACAAGTTGGGTGACATGTACTACGATGGAGAAGGAGTGGAGCAAGACCACGAGGAAGCGTACAAGTGGTTTCGGGAGGTGGCTTCTCAAGGAGATGCAACCGGTCAGAAAGAGTTGGGGGTGATGTATTATCAGGGAGCGGGAGTCGAGCAGGATCACGCAGAAGCGTACGATTGGTTTAAGAAGGCTGCTGTACAGGGCAATGTAGAAGCCCAGCGCAGCCTTGCCGAGATGTATTACGATGGAGAAGGAGTGGATCAAGACCTCGAGGAAGCGTTCAAGTGGTTCCGGGAGTCGGCCCTTCAGGGAGATGCAATCGCCCAAAACAAACTGGGTGACATGTACTACGAGGGAGAAGGAGTGGATCAAGACCTCGAGGAAGCGTTCAAGTGGTTTGAGAAAGCTGCCCGAAAGGGGCATGCCGAAGCTCAGAAAAACCTTGCGGTGCTATACTTTGAAGGAGAGGGAGTGGAGCAGGATCACGTGAACGCGTTCGGGTTTTTCAAGGAGGCTGCTGAGCAGGGCCGTGCCGATGCTCAGTTCTATCTCGCAGAGATGTATAATGCTGGAGAAGGGGTCCATCAGAATCATGACAAGGCTTTGAATTGGATGCGAAAAGCCGCCGGGCAAGGTCATGAAGAAGCCAAGAATTGGCTCCGAAAAGCCGCCGAGCCAGGCCCTGCTCAAGAGCGGGAAATACTTAGCGGTTTTCAAGGCAGACCTTGCCAGCAAACTGAAAAAAGAAAAAAGACGAAACTAAGCATCAATCAAGATGAAAAGGTAGAAAACTTTAATGAACGCAACTTGATCACCGCATGGTTGGAAAGACCAGACTTTTCCTCGGATGAATACGAAGATGTTTCTTGTGCTCAGATCCTTGAGATATGGAAATCGCTGAATATTGCTGATCTCGATAGCAAGCAAGCTTCCCTTGAAAAGCGCGGAATGGCCTTCGGTCGCTGGGGTATTGGAATAGGTTTAAAGAATGGCAGGTCAGCAATTCTTATTATCCGGGAGTCAATTAAGAAAAATACGTTCAGCGTTGTGAAGAAAGCCGACATCAGGAAAATAATGGGCTTCATTCCGTCCCAATCGACGAAGACTAAAGAAATCAATGATGTTTCATTTAGCAAAGTCCCGTCCATGATTCGGGATTATTTCGATAATCTCATAAATCCATAACTAAGCTCTTAGGGAGCTTCCGGTTCCCGCATAACGAAGCTCAGGGCGTCGGCAAGGCGGTAGGATTGTCTGAGCAGAATCAAAGCGACCTCCAAATCCGCCTGGCCTTGCGTCTCCCCAAGGTCGTGGTATCTGGTGATGCGTACCGCACTCTGTTTGAAGAGGTTGCCGATCGGATCCGAAAAGGCCTTTTGCCTTGCGCTTTCCTCGAGCTTTTCGACTTGCGAAACGCCCAGTCCGAGAATGGAGGAGGTCTCCTGAATTGAACGTCTTTTCCCGGTCGCCAATCCGCAACGCAGACTGAGGATCTCCCGCTCATGACAATCCAGCGCTTGGTGGGCGCTTTCCATAGCCTCGCGTACCATCGTCCTGAGTTTCGCAGCGCAGGTCTCCGATCTAAGCGAAGGATGGCTCTTCATGACTGCTTCTGCCTCGGGCTTCCAAGGGCCTCGACCATCAGGCATAATTTTCGGGCCAGTTCGAGCGGGGATTCGGTGTTCTCCGGGACCTCGGTCCGATCCGCAGCTTGGCCTCCCTGGGCAAGCTCTTGCAATATCGAAAGCATGGGGTTGATCAGGCATTTGCGATATGCTTCCCGCTCCAGCTCGAGAATCTCGCTTTCGGAGCGGTCCAGGCTTTCCGCAACCTGAGGGACCGAGCGAGCGGTTCCGCCCGAAAGACCGTTTCGTAGGGCCAGAACTTGGACCTCTTTCTCGTTCAGTTCAAATTGAGCCGATACCATCGCTGCCATGAGTTGGGAACGAAGCCTCGAATCGGTCGAATTCGGATTAGTGAGTGATTTTGCGTTTGATTTCATGATGACAATGATAGGGCAGGGGGGCGGACGTATGGAGTCCTTGGTGATTTTCTGGCCGATTCCGAAGGGGTTGCTTCCGAAGCAAAGGTTATTCAAGCAAACCAAGGGCTTCGGGGCGTGCCTGTTTCAGCAAAACGAATGGCTTACCTGAAGAGTTCGACCAATTCCTGATTAGGCAAATCGCTCAGGGCAATGCCGAAGTCGGCATAATCATCCCATTTCACGATACGCTGCTTTTTCGTTTCGTCGATTCTTTCGAAGACGATTTCTTCCGGAATGCGGTATACCTCTTTCAGTTTGAATTCTTTGCTCATCACGATGATCACAAATTCGTCGAACTGGCCCGGCTCGTATTTGAATTCCGTCCAGCGGGCATTGTTTTCGTCCCCTTTGGCATGCGTCTTCACTTGAACCCGCAGATCGCCGCTTATGACGTCGTATCCCTTCTGGGACGTGGATTTTACCCTTTCTCCCCCGAAGATCGACTCGGCCAGCCACTCTCCGATCTCGCCGACCATTCGTTCCGAACGGATAACGTCGAGCTCGCGCAGTCTTCTCTTGGCCTCCACGATTGAGTCAAGCTGCTCGCGGACTTCCGGGAAATGATCTTGCTCGGGCATGAGGTGTATATTTGGATTCGATTCATTTTGTCTTAACGTAATGGATGTTTTCATGGCAATCATCATAAGACATAGAGGGAGACAAATGACGTCGCTTTGTTTTTATGCTCAGAGGCCATTTCAGAGCCCCTTGCAAATCAGAAGAAAACCCTACGCTTCCTTCTGCGTGAAAGTATGATACCTCAATTTACATGGACTCGGGGCACACGAATCCCGGCAACCCCTCAGTTCTTTTGAGTTGACTAAGTTAGAAACGATCAAACTATGTGGGGAGTTCTTTTTAAATGGTCCCCTCTCTAGGAATCTAGCTAATCACACGTCATTGTTGAATCATAACAGCGTGCTGCGTTGTTCCGCCGTGGTGAGACATAGGTTTCCTACGGACTGTGTCAGCAAAGGAAAATGACATTTACCTTAGCCACATCAGTCCTCCGGCGTAGTTTCCAAAAGAGGAGGGCTTTATCGATCTCTGTTTTGACCTTTGATAAAGCCGTCCCCCTCAACCATTTTTTTGAAGAGCCATGTAGCCCCAGTATTCGTTTTCACTCCCGATCAAGTCAGATTTTGCGAATGCCTCGTTCCACCCATTGATACTTCCGTCATGACGGATCGCTCTAAGCTTTTTTCTTAAAGTTCTGGGCAGGGTGACTTTTTCATTCACTACCAATCCGGTCACAATCTGCCTTTGGTTCCTTCCCATGATCTTCGTTTTATCTTCGGCTAATTCGTATCCACCTCTGCTTAGGTACCAAGATTGTACTTCGAGTGGGTTTTGCCCCAGAATAATCATCTCTTTGGGCATGATTCAATCAGTCTTGAAATGATGAACAAAGATAGGATTGACTTTGCTGAGTAGCGGTTTTTCGGGGGCACCCGAAATTGTTGAAAAACTTTATCAAATGCTTTGCCGATCCCACTTGACGGTCGGTTTTTCATCTCTGCGTAAATTAGGGCTTGCTGACTTTCCCTATTCCGTCTTTTGGGACTCCGCGTCTCATTCCTCCTCGTGCTTTTCCTGATATTCCTTGATCAGCGCTCGTGCTTCCAATGCTTGCGGGCTTTGTTCTTGATTTGCAAGTGCTGAGAACTGTTCTTCAGTTATTATGCCATCGTCCAAAAGTCGCTGGTGATATTTTAATCTTAAAGCGGAAGCGCTCGTAGTTGATTCCGCGCACCCAAGCATGAACAGGGCTAAAAAGATAGAGAGTATGATTGCTTTCATCCTAGAATCCAAGCAGCTCTTGGACCAGGGGTCAAGGGTGAGACACTTCCCCGACCTGGAACTCAGGTGAGGTAAATTCCAGGCTTCCGCATTCAAGAATTAAGATGACTAAACCAACTCCTCACTTAAAGTGATTTTTCTTCCAATTCGTCCGGTCATAATAGGTTCCTTTTTCATCCATCAGAATGAATTTCGGGGCATGTTTGACCTGGAGCTGTTCGAGCAGGGGAGCCACCGCCGAGGCGCGGACGGTCGTCCATGGGATCCGGTAGCGCCCGAAGAACCAGTCCGATCGTTTGCCAGGGTTGATCAGAACGAGGGTGACTTCGTCTCCGAAGAGATCGTGAAAGTCCGAGACGTGCCGGGCGAACGAACGGCTGGCCGGACACCAGTCCGCGAGGATGCAAAGCCCGATGTATTGCTTGGTCCGTCGGTGGGGTTCCCCGTTCATGCCGAGCAGGTTTTGGTCGACCATTCGAATGATCGGGGAAATGGATGCGTTGGCATCGCTCTTGGGTGATTGGGAACCTTGCGTCGATCCGGTCAATGCCTGCGATCCCCACAGGGCGAACAGGAGGAGGGCGCAGCCGATTTTGTTCGTTCTCATGAGGATAACTTAGCAAGCAGGTTGAGGCAGGCCATTTCTTCCACCGAATTCGCCGGGCTCAGTGCGATTCTCGGATCGCCGATCACAACCGCGAGGGTCTGTCCGCGTGAGACCGCAACGTTCATGCGGTGCCGGTTGAGCAGAAAGTCGATGCCCCGCGGGCTCGCTTCCCCGTAGCTTGCGCAAAGGGAAAGGATCACCACTTTCGCTTCCTGACCTTGGAACTTGTCCACCGATCCGACCCGGGCGCCATCGGGCAGGGCGTCGCGCAAACGCCTGACTTGGGCGTTGTACGGGGCAATGAACAGAAAGTCTTCGATGGCCAGGGGAGCGTCCGGTTTGCCTTCCCGGTCTCTACTCGGACGCCCAATCAGTTCCTCGAAGGCTCGCTTGGCCAACCGAACCTCCTCGTCGCTGTACCTCGAGTTGCCGGAATGCTCGACGGGGAGGAAGACGATGCCCGCGGGTTTGCCGACCAGACCGTTTCCGCCTTGCGGGGGATCGATCGAGCGGTTGCGGTTGTCGGGGTGGGGGAGCAGTTTCCCCTTGTAGAAGCATTCGGAGACGTAGTCGCAGATTTCAGGGTGCAATCTCCAGGTGATGTCCAGGAAGATCCCGCGGTCCGGCGGGATGATCGACTCGTCGTTCAGGTAATAGTCAAGCAGCGAGAGCCCGGATTCTCTGGGGTGCGTTCCCTGAAGGGGTTGTTGGAGCTGCATTTGATCCCCGATCAGAACGAGGTTTTCGGCGCAAGGGGACATGCCGACAAGGTTGGCGACCGAGACCTGACCCGCCTCGTCGATGAACAGATAGTCGAGCTTTTCCTTCATGTCGTCGCGGGAGAAAAACCAGGCGGTGCCCCCGATCAGTCCGCCCTCGTAGTCCGCGGAGGCTTTCTGGGGAGATCCGCAATGCTTTAGACGTTCGCTTTCCGCAAGGACGGGGTCTTCCTTGTCTCCCCCGACTTTGACGGCCTTGAACTCCTGGGTCGCGTACTTGTCGCAGGCCTCCATCAGGTTGAGGATGGCCTTGTGACTGTTGCTTGAAATCCCCACCTTTTTTCCCTGTCCGAGCAAATCGTTGATCAGGTGCGAGGAGAGGTAGGTCTTTCCCGCACCGGGTGGTCCCTGAATGCATAAGGTGGTTGAATCCATGGCCTTTGCGATGTCCTTGCAGCTTTGGATCCTGTCCTCTTTCACGGGAAGCTTGTCTCCGCTTCGCAAGCCTTTGATCCTTGGCCGGGAACGTAGCAGGAAATCCTTCAGGGCGGACGGAATCCTGCGTTCCCGCAACCAGGCTTCGGCCACGGCTCGGATGGATTGGGGAATGGGCTTGGCCGGGACCTGCTCGTGAGGAAGAAGGGAAAGCCTGACCGGAAAGGCGCCGTCGAGTTTTTCGTTGACCGCCTTGCGGCTGATTTTCAAAAGGATCTTCCTTTCCTTGGGATTGATCTCGTGAACCTTGACCCGGGCGAGCGATCCGCTCAATTTCACGTCATGGCCGCTTTCGATCTTGGTCTGCTGGTCGGGATCATAGTCGCATGAAAAGACCAGAGACTTGGCTACGGGGGTGGGGTCCGAGCCGTCGTTGCGCAGGTTTCCGAGGCAGTCCTCGTCATCCACCAGCCTTTCGTGCTCGGTGTCGTTCCAGTCGAAGACCTGCCACCAGCCCGGCTTGTCCTCTCGCCTGTGAAATTGAAGAAGGTGCCCGAGCATGCCCGAGATCGCTCGGGTTTCCTCGTCCTCGCCTTCCTTGGATTCGACGAGCAACCGCTCGGTCAGTTTCTTGGCTTGCTCGATTTCTTCGAGTTTTGCGGGATCGGGCTCCTCTTTCTCCTCTCTAAGCGAGATTTCGGGAGGGAGGTACTTGATTTGATGTTCGCGTTGGAGTTGGCGAAGCCATTCGGCGAGCTCCCAGGTCGAATCGCAATCGTCCTTGTTGTAGTCTCGAATGGATTCCAGAAGGGGCGAATCCTTCCAGTCCTGCGACTCACCGCTGCTCATCCAATCCGCATAGGCTACGACCGAGCCCATGGAGGTGCTGACCTCGCCTTCCCTGGGGGGCCTGTAAAGCCTCTCGACCTTCTTGATGGAGTACGAGCCTTCCCCCACCACAAGACCCTGTCTGACGACCTGATAGAGATCGACGAAGACTTCGTTGCGCAAAAGTTCGTCCAGTTCATCCTCACGCTTTCCGCAACGACCCGCAATTCTTCGCAGGGCGGTCTTCTCATAGGGCGCGTAATGATAAATCCGCATGGTTGGGTCCTTCTTCCATCTTTCGTGGGCCCAATCGATGAAACCGATAAAGGCTTGCTCCTCCTGTTCATGATCATGGGCCCACCAGTCGATGAAGCCGGGCTTTCCGTTCTCTATGAACGTGGCTCCCCAAAGATATTCCAGTCCGCCTTCGTACATGGGGTAGCCTTCCAAATCGAAATAGACGTCCAGCTCCGAGGCGGGGGGCAGAGCAGCGAGACCTTTCCTTTCCGTCGGATTCTTCGGAGACTTGATCTCGTAGGCGGGTGGGGCGTCTTCGTTTTGACTTTCGCGCAGTTCGCGGGTGGCGATCTGAAGACGGGCTTGGATCTTGAGGTTTTCCAAGGTGGCGTCGGCCATGCCCTTGATCCGGGTGAGCGACGTCTCCGCCAGTTCGCTTACCGTGGAAACGCCCGATTGCTCGAGCCTGCGGACTTGGCTCGAACCAAGGGACGCCACGAGCGAGAGGTGATCGCGTTCGATCATCCATTTCTCGGCTTCCCCCGACCAGTCGCGATGTTCGGCTCCCGGGAGCGGATCGGGTTGGTTTTCGGGTGTCCATTCGCTCATCTGCCGAAGGAAGGAATCCTTCAGGTTGAGGTAGTAGTCGAAGTATTCCTTCGTCCGAAAGGATTTTCTTTCCAGGTTGCCCAGTATGATCCCGACTTTCTCCGGAATTTGCCCAGTGGTTTCCTCGAGCATCTCAGCATAGCAGCACAGCTGGACGAGGTAGTAGGGCTTCATGCTGCGGGCCAGCTTGGTGTCCCAAACCTCGTAGTCGCCATCGGTTCCGAGGAAAAGGAAATCGGCGTAACCCGAAAAAAGGCCTTTGCTCAGGGCAGCCTGAAAAATGGCTTCCCGTTTGCCGACGATCGCGTCACGGGTCTTTTCGAACGCATCCTTTCCCTGTTCGATTTCGGAAAGATCGGAACCGCTTCCTCGAAGCTGATTGAGAAAGTTCTCCTCGTGTCGATTGCCCGCATCGATGATCAGTTTGCCTTCGCCGTCCTCGGGATCTCTTTGCCTCTCATTCGGAATCTCCAGGTCGTACCTCTCCATCCAACTGGCGAAGGGCGATTCCATGAAGCGGATCAAGTCGCTCGGCGAGTAATGCAATCCATCTTTGGTTTTTTTCATGCTTTCGATTGTAAGGCAGGGGGTGCGACGTATGACGTCTTATCTTACGAAAGGTCAAACATCGTACTTTGTCGAGGAGTCTATGAGCTCGATAGGCTGGTTGCAGGGGGGGCAGGCGGATTGGGGATCGTAATCCTGAATGAGCGAAGTTCAGGCATCTTCCTCGGCAGGAGTTTTACCCCGGTAGCCGATCATGAATCCGATTACGCAGAACCCACACACGGCGGTCAAAAGCCACCAGTAGTCGTTCCATCCGGTTCCCGTTGTTTCGTTGACCAGATAGCCATGGGCCCAGCCTACGAATGCCGTTCCCGCCAGACCGCCGATTCCGCTCGTCAACAACGCAAGCAGAGCTTGGCTTTGGGTGCGGATCCCACGCTCGATTCTTCTGGCGAGGAAGACCTTCCCCGCCTCGAAGAAATAGGTCCAGCAGATCCCGTGGAGCGCCACGCCAAGCAAGACGCTGGCAATGGAATCATCCGAAGCCCCCACGGCATAGAGCAGGTAGCGGAAGGTTCCGCAGCCCAGGGCGAGGACAAATATGGACTTGATACTCCAAGTCCGGAGGAGCCATCCCATCATGAGCATGGCAACCACTTCGGTCAATTGCCCGACCGTCATCACGGCTGCGATTTGTTCGCAACCCAGGAACCGCAGTTGCTGGGGCGTGTGCATGAAGTAGGCCGCCAGTGGAATGGAAAAAAGGAATGCGGTTCCAAAAAACACCGCCGTGTCCCGTTGCTTGAACAACCGAAACGCTCTGAGACCCAAGACGTCGAAGATGTTCTTCGGGGGACCGCCCTTGGGAGGGCAATGCGGTAGCAAAAAGCAACAGATTGCGGCGAGGATACTGGCCCCGACCGAGAGCCATCCCACGGATGCAGACAGATCCATTGCAAGTAAACTGACCAGCCATCCGGCGCCCATCCATCCCAAGCTTCCCCATACCCGGAATTTACCGAAATCACGTTCCGGGTGATCCGTGCTGCTCAGGGTGATGGTGGTTAACAAAGGCCAGGCGGGGGCCATGACCAGGGAATTCAATCCAAAGAACAGGATGAAAAGAATGGGTTCCTTCCCTTGTTCCAAGAGCATGAATGCGACTCCGGCAAGAACCGCCCCGGTTGCCACGATGATCCCGAGCAATTTTTCCGCCGCGATTACCTGGTCGGCCCGGGCGGAAAAAATCAAAGGAGAAATGATGGCCGACAAGGGAAGGACCATAAAAGTCAAGGTTACGTAGGAACCCCATCCCTTGGCATGCAGAACGTTCGCCAGCACCGGAACCCAAAAACCCAAGGCTGCGGCGAGCAGGAAAAAAGCAGGGCAAAGCCAAAACCGGTGGCCTTTCTTTGGAATGAGTGGACTCACTCAGTCTTGTTCAATAAAAAGGGAGACCGCGCAACCCCAATCTCACGACTCAATCCATAGCTCCTGTACCAAGTACCGGAACCCTTTTTTCTGATTTCACCTTTTCGTCTCTATCTACTTATCCAATCCGAAGGTCTGTGCTTGCGGAGCAAATCGTCCTGCATCTCCCCCACGAATTTATAGTATCCTTTGAGCGTTAATTTGGAAGCTGCCGGTTCATCTATCAGAACCGTCGTTCGTTGGTGTAACTGAAGAGCGGACGCCGGGCAAAAGGCGGACAGCGGTCCTTCGACCATGTCGCGAACCGCTTGCGCTTTATTCTCTCCATTGGCAAGAATCAGAATACGCCGGGCGTCCAGAATCGTCTTGATGCCCATGGTGATTGCGAGTTTAGGCTGAAACTCATCGGGTTCGAAAAACCGGGAGTTATCTTCTATCGTCTGCTGTGTGAGAGTCTTGACCCGAGTGATTGAACCAAGGCTTGAAGTGGGTTCGTTGAATCCGATGTGTCCATCGGTTCCGACTCCCAGAACCTGAAGGTCGATGCCTCCCGCCTCCTCAATGCTTTTTTCATAGGCGGGACCGACTTCCAAGGGGTTTCCCGCCATCCCGTCCGGTACCTTGGTATTGGATTTTTCAATATCGATTTGATTGAAAAAATGATCGTCCATGAAGGTACGATAGCTCTGCGGGTGATCGTCGGGAATCCCCACGTATTCATCCAGGTTGAAGGTTTTGACCTTTTTGAAACTCAAACCGTGTGATTTGTGCCTTTCAATCAACTCCCGATACAAACCCAACGGAGTCGACCCAGTCGCCAGACCGATGACGGAATCGGCGTACTTTGTTATTTGTGACTCGACAAGGTCTGCGCTTTTTTTGGCCAGGCTACTCGAGTCGGGGAAAATTAAGACTTCCATCGGATGAAGCTAGTGAGTCGAGAAACCTGTGCCAAGCAAAAGATTGAGCCCACCTTTAAATGGATTTTCAAAGACCAAAACGGTGGCTTTTCTTTGCCGTAAGCGAACCTTTGACATCGGGTTCTATACCCTCATTGACGCAACCTGACGGGAGATTGCGATGGCGGGATAGACGGGACTCGAACCCGCGACCTCCGGCGTGACAGGCCGGCGCTCTAACCAACTG
>JAOLZO010000047.1 GCA_028343845.1 Verrucomicrobiota bacterium
AAGAGGTCGAGGACAGGTACGTCCGCTATGCGCACGCCCAGGTGAAGTCCGAGGAATCCTTCACGAAGGGAATGAAAAAAGTCGCTTCCGCCATCCTCTCCTCACCGCTGTTTCTTTTCCGGCACGAAACCGTGGTAAAAAACGATCCCTATGCCTTGGCTTCCAAATTGTCCTATTCCCTTTGGGGCAGTTGCCCGGACAACGGGCTTCTAAAGGCTGCCGAAGAGGGTAAATTGGCCGACCCCAAAGCTTTGGCTCAGATCGTCGACAGCATGCTCAAGGATCCCAAAATCGAGAGGTTTCTGGACAGTTTTCCGTCCCAGTGGATGCAATTGGAGAATGCCTTGGCGGCGACACCGGATCCCAATCTCAACCGGTATTTCTCAATCGATAAGGAGTATCCTGCCAGTTTAGCTATGGTGATCGAACCCTTGTTGTTGTTCGATGCCGTTTTTCTCGAAGACCGTCCCATTGCCGATTTGATCAAGCCTTCCTTTGCCTACCGGAACGAATTTCTCGAGACTTGGTACGGTGGAGAGCTTAAGCCTGGTGAGGCCGACCTCCAAAAGGCGATCGAAGCCAATGAGAACAAGAGGAAGAAAATCATCGAGCTTGGGCAGGAAGTTGAAAACAGAGAAAAGGAACTAGCTGCCTTGGTCGATCCGATCCGCAAGAAGATTTTGGCCGAACGGGCCGTCGAGGAGGATATTCTCGAACCAGTTGACCTCAGACCGGTCGCGGCTTGGGAATTCGATGGCGACCTAAAGAGTTCGGTTGGGTCTTTTCCCCTCAAAAGGCATGGGAAAGCCGAGTTCAAAGACGGGATGGTTGTGATTGGTCAGAATTCATACCTCCAAAGTCAGAATTTACCGTTTGATCTTAGAGCGAAGAGCCTCGAGGTTTGGTTTCTGCTCAAGAACCTCGATCAAAAGGGCGGAGGGGTGATGGGCATCCAGGGTCCGGGTGATTTCTTCGATACTATCGTGATCGGAGAAAGAATGCCCAGGCATTGGATATCCGGGAGCAACGGATTCAGCCGGACCAATGACTTTGCAGGTTCGAAACCCGAGGAGTCGGTCGACCAGATCATTCATCTCATCATGACTTACCAGCCCGATGGCATGATCACCCTGTACCGCAACGGTGAGCTTTACGGCAAACCCTACAAAAAAGCGCTTGCCACCTTCCCCAAGGGCAAGTCCTCGGTCATCTTTGGCCTGCGCCACCTGCCCAAGGGCGGAGGCAAGCACCTAATCGCAACCATAGACAAGGCAAGGCTCTATGACCGTGCTTTGAATGAAAAAGAGGTTCAGGAAGCGGCTCGGGACAGCCAACTGTTCGTGTCCAATAAGGAACTGCTTGCAACCCTCTCGCAGGAGCAAAGAAAGGCCAAGGCGCAGTTGGAAAAGAAGCTCAAGGATTCCATGAATGCATTGAGGAAAGCCCCCAAGTCCATCGATCCGAACAAGCTCAAGGGGGAGGCTCAAAAACAATTCGACAATGAGATGCGAAGAAAATTGCGTTCCGGGAATTTCAAGAGGGTAGCCTTGTCCGACCCGAGGTATGGAGGGATCATTACCAATGCCGCCATGTTGAGCATGACCTCCGGCCCCAAGCGCACTCATCCTATCGCACGAGGAGCTTGGATCATCGAAGTTATCCTCAACGATCCGCCGCCTCCTCCGCCCAACGACGTTCCGCCCCTCAAGGACGACGGAAATTCAAAGAACATGACCATCCGCGAACAATTCGCCAAGCACCGTGAACATGCCGATTGCGCCGGTTGTCACTCCAAGCTCGATCCGCTCGGATTTGCCATGGAGAATTTTGACCTGACCGGGCGCTGGCGTGAAAAGTACCGCAATGGCCGTGACGTTGACTCAAGCGGTAAGCTCATGAGAAAGCATGCCTATGGAGGAGCCGTCGACTTCAAGGATTCGCTCCTCAAGGAGAAGGACCGTTATGCCAAGGCTTTTGTCGGTCATCTTCTGCGTTTCCTTACCTCCAGAGAACTTGAACCGGGGGACAGCCTTGAGATCGAACGGATCGCGGAGAAGGCAAAACTGCATGACTACCGCATGAAGTCACTTATCCGGGAAGTCGTGCTGAGCCCGGGTTTTTCCGGGCTCGAGTAGTCGGTCTAGGAGAGCAAGAGGTAGCAAATCCCCGAGACCACCAAGGCCCCGATCAAATTGAGCACTAGCCCTTCGCGGGCCATCCTCCTGACGGTTACCTCGCCCGTTCCGAAGACCACCGCATTGGGAATGGTAGCGACGGGGAGCATGAAGGCGCAACTGGCGCTTATGGCGGCGGGAATCATGAGAAGCTTGGGGTCGAGATTGGAAGCCACCGCGGCGGCTCCCAAAATGGGCATCAGGACGTTGGTCGTTGCCGTGTTGCTGGTCATCTCAGTCATGAAGGTCACTAGCAAGGCGATCCCGAGAAGAAGTCCGAGCAGGGGGAGGCTCTCGATTCCCGTAAAGACGCCGGCGATTGTTGCGCTCAAACCGGACTGTTTGAAGCCCTCTCCCAGACACAGGCCGGCCCCTACCAAAACGAGCATCCCCCAGGGAATCTTGTTTGCGGTCTTCCAATCGAGTAAGCGCTCACCCTTTTTCTCTCCGCCGGGTAGGCAGAACAAGAAGATGACTGCTACAAAGGCCACGCTGGCATCGTTGGCCTGAGGTAGATCGAGCCAGGTTTTCCAACCTCCGAAAGGTTCGGACCGGGTGATCCAGGCCAGGGCGGTCAGACCGAATACAAGCAAAGTGCGCACTTCCGGTTTTCGCCAAGTTCCCGGATCGGGCAGGGCAATCCGTTCCTTTCCGGTTATTCCCCGGCTTAGCCAAAGCCAGATGACCAGGACCATGGTCACGGTGACCGGAACCCCGAATTTCATCCACTCGGTAAAGGAGATCTCGGGGTGTCCGAGATCCTTGTAGGCCCCGAGCATTACGAGGTTGGGGGGTGTCCCGATGGGGGTGCCGATTCCGCCCACGTTGGCCGCGAAGGCGATTCCCAGAAGGAGGGGAATCTTGAGCTCTTCGCTCCTGCTGTTCTGGATCACGGCCAAGGCCATGGGTAGCATCATCAGGGTGGTCGCGGTGTTGGAAATCCACATGCTCAGGAAAGCAGTGGCCGCCATGAAGCCGAGGATGAGAAACTTTTCTCCCGAAGGGCAGGCGTTGACCATCATCAAGGCGATCCGGCGGTGAGCTCCGCTCTTTTCCATGGCCTTGGAGAGGAGGAAACCACCGAGCAAAAGGAGGACCAGGGGATGTCCGTACTTTTCCCCAACGACTTTGGGTTCCAGGATCCCGAAGAGCGGAAGAAGGGAAAGCGGGAGAAGGGAGGCGACGGGTATGGGTACGGCCTCGAAGATCCACCAGAGGGCAGTCCACAGGGCAATTCCCAGGGTAATGGCCTCGGGGGTTTCGAGCCCTCCGAATTTCCAGACAGACCATCCAACCAGAGCAGACAAGAGGGGAGCCGCCCAAAGCATCAAGGATTGGGAGTCACTGGACGGATTATTGGCATTTTGTTTTTCCAGAGCTGTCATGCTAAGATTAATCCAAACAAATCAGGGCAAGGATTCCGAATTTATTTTACTTCATCTCTTAAAACAGGGAGAAAAACAGGTATGAACCCCACAACCTACCTGCTAACCGCTTTCTTTCTTTTTAGCGCTACGGTCTTTGCCGGCAAGCCCAACGTCATCGTCGTGCTGGTTGACGACATGGGTTACTCGGACCTCGGTTCCTTCGGGGGCGAGGTCAAGACGCCTCACCTCGACCGTCTGGCTGTCAATGGCCTGCGCTTTACCCAAAACTACAATTCCGCACGATGCTGTCCTTCCCGGGCTTCCTTGATGACCGGCCTCTATTCCCACCAGGCGGGGATCGCCAACTTCACGGGCAGGGATTCGACGTCTCGCTTGGGACCGGCCTACCTGGGGAAACTGAACAAGCAATGCATGACTCTGGCCGAGGTCCTCAAGTCTTCTGGCTATGGAACCTACGGGGTAGGGAAGTGGCACGTCGGGCATGAGGAAAAACCGACGGATCGGGGTTTCGACGAGTACTACGGCTATATCCGTGGACACAGCACGAGCCAGTGGAAGGTGGGCAACTACATGCGCTTGCCGGAGGGCAAGAAACCCGAGCTGGATTTTAATGCCGGTGACTTTTATGCGACCGATGCCTTCAACGACTATGCGGTCGAGTTTCTCAAACAGGCTCAGAAAAAGGACGAACCCTTCTTCCTCTACCTAGCCCACTCCTCTCCGCACTTCCCGCTCCACGCCCCGGCCAAGACCCGCGATGCCTACCTCGATACTTACCGCAAGGGCTGGGACGTTTTGAGAAAGGAACGCTTTGCCCGGCAACGCAGTTCGGGCCTGGTTACGGATTCCTGGAAATTCACCGGGCTCTCCGAGGTTCCGGTCGACCGCGAAGACATTGCCAACGATTTTGCCGGAAAAACGAACCCTGACTGGAAGGACGTTGCCCAAAACCGACAGGAGGATCTTGTTTACCGGATGGCTACCTTCGCCGCCATGATCGATCACGTCGATCAGGGGATCGGCAAGATCATTTCACTACTCGAAAAGAGCGGCGATCTCGAGAATACCCTCATTCTTTTTACGAGCGATAACGGAGCCTGTTACGAATGGGGCCCGTTTGGTTTCGATCAGGTCAGTCGAAAAGGGTTTACCCAACTGCACGAGGGGGACCAACTGAAGGGCGTGGGGGGCCCCGGTACCTATCATTCGGTGGGGAGCGCCTGGTCCTGCCTGAGCAACACTCCTTTGCGCATGTACAAGCACTTCAATCATGAAGGTGGAAATTGCAGTCCCCTGCTTGCTCATTGGCCCAAGGGGATAAGCAAGCCAAACCGTTGGGTTCGTTCCCCCATTCACTTGATCGACGTCATGCCTACCTTGCTTGAGGTGGGTGGAGCCGACTACCCGAAGAAGTTCAAGGACGAGACACTCATCCCGGTCGAGGGCAGGAGCCTGGTTCCCTTTTTCAAGGGAGCCGGCAAGGCGAGCGAACGGGTTCTTTGTTTTGATCATTTTGAGTCTAGCGCCATCCGAAAGGGGGACTGGAAACTAGTTCGCGGAAACAACCGTTATAAGAACCGGACCTGGGAACTGTACAACCTCGCCGAGGACCGGTGCGAAACGAACAACCTGATCGAGAAAAAACCCGGGAAAGCCAAGGAACTGGAAGCCGAATGGCTGGCTTGGGCCAAGCGTGTAAAGGTCAACCCCTACTACAGTCATGTTCAGGCAAACCCGGCCAAGGTAAGGAAAAAACTAAAGAAAGATGCCCAGGGATTTTATCTTCTCAAGCATGGGGATCAGGTTGCCCGTGAGCACGCCCCCCAATTTGCCCAAAAATCCATAGAGATCAAACTTTCCGTTACGAGGGGAAGGGAAAAGGGCGGGGTTCTGATCTCCCATGGTGGAAGTCGCAGTGGCTATTCCCTTTACCTGGAGGATGGAAAACCGGTTTTCTCCTGCCGTCTCGGCGGAACCTTGCACTCTTTCCGGGCAACCAAGGCATTGCCCGAGGGGCGAGCCTCTTTGTACGTCGCGCTCCTGCCCGACGGGAAGGTATCTTTGATAATGGAGAACGAGGTGTTGGCCGAAGGAAAGCTTCCGAGTCTTTTCAACACCCATCCGCAGGATCCCTTGGAGATCGGCGACGATTCCCAGTCGACTGTGGCGAGCTATTCCTCGAGTACCCGTTTCAAGGGGAAAGTTAATGAGGCCAAGCTGAAGCTCAAATAGGTTTCCAACCTTATCCAACCCAAATCAAAATGAACCATACGATACCCGTCTTCCTCTGTCTTCTTCTTGCCCTTGCCTTGCCAGCAAAGAATGAAAAGGCCAATCCGATCTTTGGCAAACAAGTCAGTGAGAGCGGAATCCGGCATTCCTTTCTGATCTGCGGCAATCCAACAGCTCTGGTGAACGAGAAGAACGAAATCGTTTGGCAAACCAAGGGTTATGGTCGGGACGGGTTTGTCCTTAAGTCAGGTAACGTTCTTGTCTCCGTGGGTAACGTTGCGAAGGAGATTACCCGGGAAGGCAAAGTCGTTTGGAGCTACAAACTGAGCAAGGGAAACAAGGAACTCGGTTCCTCCGTCCGCCTTGACAATGGGAACACCCTGATCGTGGAAAGGGGGGTGAAGCCTCAGCTCTTGGAAGTTCGAAAGGACGGTTCCGTTGCGGTGACCGTTCCGCTCAAGCCCGACACCCAGAACGGCCACATGCAGACCCGGATGGCCCGCAAGCTTCCCAACGGAAATTATATCGTCCCCCACCTGCTCGCCTTTGCGGTCAAGGAATACAAACCGGATGGTACGGTCGTTCGGACGATCAAGACAGACTTGGAGGAACTGGGCGGTCGCAAGGCGAGAAACTGGCCTTTCACCGCTATTCAGCTCAAGGGGGGGAACCTTCTGGTCAACCTGACCAACGGGAACAAAACGGTGGAGTTCGATCCCTCGGGCAAGGTTGCTTGGCGGGTGGATAATTCGCATGTCGATGGCCGCTTTGCCGATCCTTGCGGTGGACAGCGCCTGGCCAACGGAAACACCCTGATTTGCAGTTACGGCCAAAGAAAGGGAGACATGCCCAAGCTTTTCGAGGTCACCCGGGACAAAAAGGTCGTTTGGGAATATTTCAATCCGTCGGTCCGGGCTCATGAGGTTCACGTCATTTCGACAAACGGCAAGCCCGAGGGTTTTCTCAAGTAAAGCTGCCTTATCACTTTTCATGAAGAAATCATTGCCACTCTTGTGGGCCTTGGTTTTTTGCATGGGCTTGTCCGCTCAGGACGTCTCGGTGGAGGGCTTGGTCATTCCCCGGGACAACGAGGGGATGTACGTCCGTAACCCGAATGGACAGTTTGAGGTCGAGTGGACCAAGGAGACCAAAGTTGCCCTGGAGGTAAACACACGCCTCTTCAAAGGGTTAAAGGACAACGTTCTTCATTACCAGGTTCAAGCATCCAGGGAAGTCATCCGTTTTCCCCTCCCCAAGGGCCCGGTCACGGGTATCGTGGAGGTCCGGAACAAAGGCCAGTTGGCGAGGAAATTGAAGGAGGTCCAGGAGGAAAATTGGATAGGAGAACATGGCCTGCGCCTCTTCTTCGGGGAAAGCCGTCCCCAGCAAATGGCTTCAGTTGATGATCTCCGTTTCATCGGACTTTGGGATCCAAGCGCCAAGCCGCGCAACTTGACCATCTTGGGGAAAAAATACGAATGTTCTCTCAAGAAAGGCGGACAAACCAAGGCCTTGCTTTTCAACGTTCTGGGAGCCAAGGATTGCAAGCCCTTCGTCAACCGGGCCCGCGTCGTGGGCGAGAGAAAAGGGGAGGTGATTCATGCCAAGGAGATTCATCTTCAACCAATCGGTGACCAGGGGGCGCTCGATGATCCCAAGCTCCCGCGCTACCTCTTCATCGGGGACTCCATCTCTGGGAACTACGACAGGGGCCTGCGGGAATTCCTCGCGGGCAAGTTCAACTTGCATCACCCCCCTGCCAATTGCGGACCTTCGGCAAAGGGACGGTCCAGCATCTTGGAGTGGTTGGGGGCGTACCGTCAACCTGGCCGCCACTGGGACGTCATCAGTTTCAATCATGGACATTGGGACAGCAAAAACGACAAGGCCAGCTACCTGGCAAACCTCGAAAAGATCATCAGCGAGCTCAAGAAGACCAAAGCCAAGCTCATCTGGGTGACCACCTGTCCCGTGCCCAACGGATTTCCGGTGGCCGGTGAGCTTGACGAAAACGGCCGGGCCCCGGGCCGGACGGCAGGAGTAATGGAAAAATTTCTCAACCCTTGGGCCCTCGAGGTCATGAAGAAACACCCCGAAATCTCCATTTGCGACCAGTGGCAGTTCGTCAAGGATAACGGGGACGGCATCTACAAGGAATTCTGGGCAGGCAAGGACGTTCATTTCAGTGGCAAGCCGGCCGACAAGCTTGGCGTGTTTCTGGGCAAGCACGTCTTGTCCTTGAGCGAATGAAGTATAGGCCGGAAATCGATGGGCTTAGAGCCATAGCGGTCCTGTTCGTTTTTGTTTTCCACTTGAATCCGGACATCCTCCCGAGCGGATTTATTGGCGTAGATTTGTTTTTTGTAATCAGCGGGTACCTGATTACCGGAATTATTTTAAATCAACAGGAAAGCGGTAACTGGAGCTTGAGGATATATTATATCAAGAGAATCAAGAGAATCGTCCCTCTCTTATACGTCATCATTCTTTTCCAGTTCCTCGGCGGTGTGGTAGATCTTTTTCGGTAGGGAGAATTCTTTTTCCCGGGGATGACCGTATCCCTCCCAGAGCCGTAATTCCCCGAAGCCCAGGTGCCGTTCGCCCTCCCCTATCTTTTCCCTGAAGTCGAAACGGAATTTAAAATCGAAATCCAGATCGATGCACAACTCCATGGTCAGGCGTTTCAAGTCATACACACAGGACCAAAGCGTGATGGTTTGTTGAGACTTCTCCAGAAGCTTCATCGCGGAGAACGGACCCCGCACGTCAACCATCCCTTTCTTGAGGACAGGATGACGGTTGCAGTCAGCGGCCTTGAAGGAGAGTGGAAAGTTGGTGATATGAAAACCCTTCCCCACCGACAGGCGCCTCGTAAAACAGTTCTTCTCGTCCGCCCAGTTCACGGCATGGCCAGTTGGATCGGCGATGAGAAAATGATTGCGCACGTTGTACCCCACCGTGCCGGGCTCGACGTCCAAATCGTAGGAGATGGGGACGGAACGAAAGATTTCCAGGGCCTCGGCCGTCGACTTGGCCCGCTCGAGGACGAAGCGGATGATTCCGCAAAAATCCATGCCATGCGGCTGTTTCTTCTGTTTTCCGAGGGGGCTCAAGTCATCGGGTATGCCGGCGGCGCCGATGAAGACACCATGCTCGTTGATCCCTTCGAAAGGACGGTCCTGTCCCCACTGATCCATCAGGTACATGGCGTTAGCCATCTTTCCGTAAATTCTTTTTGCAGGAATAAAATGCACGTTCCCACCCGGCTGAGTCCAGGAATGGTTACGGGCAGCCACCATTCCTTTGGAGGTATTTTTTACGAATACGGTACACATGGTGATTCCTTTTTTTGACTGGGTTCTGGCAAGGCCCTTTGAGCAAAGAGTTTCTTGCTCTTCACTTAAGCTCGCCCCAAGTCTAGGCTCGGTCAAACCGAAACCCGGGAAATTTCACTACCCGAGAAGTTAACGTTCCTTCGACGCTTCAAGGACGGGCTCGTCAAGCAAGGGTTTGAGGGAAGGATGGGATTGCAATAACTTCCGGCCGATATGGCGTGCCCCTTCATTCGTCAAATGTTGACCATCGTAGGAAACAAGAACCCCTTCGGGGGTAAAGATGGGAATGAGCAGATCGGTCTCACCGATGATTGACTGAAAATCTACGAAATTTTCTTGGGGAACTCTGGTACGCATTTGACGGTTAATGCTGACAGTCTCATCAAAAAGCGGATTGAGGGTCTCCAACCTTTGAGTCAAAGGCATTTCAAGAAGAGCATTCACCTCAATTCTCCCAAAGTCCTTGCGGCCTAGAAGCAATACTTTCCCTCCGGCAATGGCCTGAATATTATCCAAACTTTCCTGCAAATATGGCATTTGCCATTCTTTCCAAGCAGAAGCAAGCAGCACGATTTCAGATTCCCCAATTAGATTTTGAAGAGCCTGGGAAGTGTACCAACCAACGTTACAACAAATGGGAATGCTTTTCTGAGGAACAAAAGATTTAATGTCAGAGTTGATCATCAGGTTGCCGCAAACGGCAGGAATCCTGAAGGTAGACAATTGAACGTTTGCCATTGCATTGTTTTGCTTCAGGCAATTTACAAAATCTTCCGCAAAACTGTCACCTATTACCAACAGTTTCGTTCCCCCGTCTTCGTTGGAAAAGGAAGACAAGTGAAACCGCTGGTAATAGTCAGCAGAACGTTCCCCTTGCCCTTGGTGGACATCGCTTACCAAATACCTGTCATGCCCTTCGTATCGATCGATAAATCCATTTGATGCGACCAGCGCGGAAATCGTCATGACGTTTGCAATCAACAATACCGGTAAGACCATCCTGCTATCCTTCTTCCTGTAACGTTGCTCGACGTATTTCCAGGTAAACAAGGATGCAAGCAAGGTAAGGATAACGCCCGCAACCATTTCAACGATTCCGTCCCACCCTAGATAATTGAATATTTTGATTACCGGGTAGTGAATCAAATAGATGCTGAAGCTAATTTTGCCAACCAACCGCAAAGGAGTCCAAGTTAGAACCGAGTAAGCGATTTGACCCTTCCTCAAATACAGAATCAAAAGACAGAATGAAAGGGTCGGTAGGAGAGCATGGGCGCTCGGGTAAGGTGTTTCCGGATCGACGTATGATAACGGCAAGATGAGTAAAAACAGCGAGGCTATGGTGATTGGATTGGCGTAAGGCAACCTTGATCTTGATTTCTCGATTAAAAAAACCAACGCTCCGAGCAGGATGACCCATGCCCTGGTAAAGGGCATGAAATAAGCCCACTCAGCAACATTGGTCAGAAATAATTCTTGTTCGACAAAAGGATAACTGAAGCGACCATTCCCTCCCCATTGAGCTGAGAAAAAACTGAGGAGGGTAAAACAAACGATCCAGAGCACTAAGCTTCGGGGAAAAAACCGGTTAACAAAAAGCAGTAGCAGTGG
>JAOLZO010000048.1 GCA_028343845.1 Verrucomicrobiota bacterium
TGCTGGAGCTGTGCCGGGGAAGGGAGCTGCCGTTGGAGCTGAACCTGCTGGAGCTGTGCCTGGTAAGGGAGCTGCCGTTGGAGCTGTGCCTGGGAAGGGAGCTGCCGTTGGAGCTGGGCCTGGAAAGGGAGCTGCCGTTGGAGCTGGACCTGGAAATGGAGCAGGCGCAGCTTGAGCTGGAAATGGAGGCAACGCTGGAGGTGCCGGAGGTATTGAGGTTGCTTCGAGCTGTGCAGGTGGTGCTTCCTGTGGTACTGCTGGGTCGTTTTGGGCCCATACAAGAACACTAGAAGCAAGGAATGTAAGTAATAGGAACTTGTTCATGTGATATGTGGTGGTGGTTGTATTTGAGAAGAAATGGTTTTACCAATTGGATGTAAACTGATCAACCTCATCGGATTTCAAGGCAACTTGAACAGTTTAATCGGTTGGGTAATTACCTTTGGGGTGGAGTTAGTACTTTTGAAGTTGACAAAAGCGTGCTTATTTAAGCTTAGATAGGGTAATTTAAGCAAGCTTTTTTCTATATTTTTGCTAGCGAATTCATACCCTAACTCGTTTCAATTGACACATACCGCTTGAATGTTGCACTAAGCAGCTGATTCTTGATGAAAATTTTTGACATGGATGGAAAGATCAAGCTCCTCTGCTTGATTTATTTCATGGTGGCTCAAAGCTCCATGATGGCTCGAGCGACTTCGGATTCCTTTCTCTTGAAATATTTTGAAGCTGAGAGCATACCTCTCATGATCATGGGGGCGGCCAGTCTCTCAATCATTCTCGCCATGTTCACCACCTACCTATGTGGAAGGTTTCAGGCATATGGCGCAATGAAAATAGCAACGGCCGGACTGGTTGCTTCGCTATCCGCAATCATCGCACTAGTCTTTTTCTTCGGAGACAAGGGGCAAACTAAGGAAATATACGTTTTGGCCTACATGCTTTGCGAGGTCATCGTTATTTTGCCAATGGTTCTTTTTTGGGGCATGGCGGTAGGGGTGCTGAACCCCACGGAGTCAAAAAAATGGATGGGTATGATAGGCGCGGCCGGTACTTGCGGGTGTATTTTGGCCGGTTATACCATTTCTTGGGTAAGTAAGGAATTTTACGTAAATGAGCTTTCGCTTGGCTTGGTCGCTCTCGTTCTACTGGTCGTTTCCTTTATTTTGTTGTCTCGGTCAAAGACCTTGACCATCGAGGATGACGGCCCCGTTGCAACTCAAAGTTCCAGCATACTGCGTAAACTGGCAGTGCTGATAAGCAGCAGGCAGTCAGTTCTGATGACGGGTTTGGTGGTTTTTTCAGCTATTGTGATGTCCCTGATCGACATAAACTTTAAGTTTGAGGTGCGAGACTATTACAGTGAGAAACCTCCTTCAGAACTTTACGACTTCTTCGGGCAGTTCTATACCTATACGAGTATCGCTCAATTGGTACTCCAAATTTTGGTCGTTCGGGCCGTCTTGATGAGAGGAGGGGTATGGGCAGCCATTTCCATTCTACCCGCTCTTCTTTTGCTTACTTCTGTTTTTGCCTTGGTGGTGGGTGACAGGAATTCCGTTTACGTCAGCAAATTCATAACGCAAGTTGTGTTTTTCACCATCGAGTACGTTGGTCTGCAGATGCTCTTTCTTTCCGTGACAAAGAAAATGAGAGGTCAGATGAACAGTGCGGTCGATGGTTTGACTCGTCCGGCTACCATTGCTGCGATTAGCCTTTTGATAACTTCCACGCTTCCTTTTTGGCGCGAAGATTCGGTTTTTCGATTGAATTCCATTGTTATCTGCCTGTGTCTTGTGTGGTTGTTTGTCTCCTTTCTCAACTACAAGCAGTACCTCTCCTCTCTTGTTCAAAACTTACGAGCAGGTCGGGGGTTGATGGGGAGGGAGGTCCCTGCGCCTCCCGCTTCGATCAATTCCGTTGGTGATGCCAAGAAGGAGTTCGACCGAACCCTCTCTGATGCTCTGTTGACTCATGGCAGGCTTGCCTCCTTGAGTGCAGATGAGCGATTTCATCCCCTCAGGCAGGCCGTTGAGAACGAGCTGAAAAGAAACGACGAGCACATGACGTCTCTCCTTTTTGCTATGGATGAAAAGGTTAACTTCCATAGGCTCATCGGGTTGGTCAAGTCTACCAAGGCAAGCGAGAAATCCGAAGCGCTTGAGGTTTTCAAGGGTGTTCTTGGTCCCAAGCGTACCGATGAATTCTTGTCTTTACTTCAATCAAGCCAACCCGGCGGGGGAGAAAATGCCGAATTGAGGGGGTTGATCCGTTCTTTTGATGGGCATGATTGTCGTTGGATATTGTCGGGTTTGTTGCTAGCCTGCAGTGCAGATGATTATCCCGAAAATCAAAATTTCGTCAGCAAGTGTCTTTCGCATGACGATGACCTTGTTCGCGAGACCGCTTTCCAGGTTTACCTGCGACTTGAGGGCGATGTCGGGGTTGTCGATGAGACCTGCCGTAATTTCTCCGAAGATTCTTCAAGCCGTGTTTCACAACTTGCCCGCGACAGGCTTGCCCTGTCCTGAATTAAGATGATCCTTTCTGAACGAGCCCTTATCCTCAAGAAGACCGAGCTTTTCGGAGAGGCATCTCTAGATAAACTAGCCCCCCTGGCCGAGGCCTTGACCGAGAGAACCCTGCAGGACAAGGAAACCGTTTTTCCTGAATCGGGGCGGGATATGAATGTCGTCGTTCTGGCGCGAGGTGCGGTTTGCAGGACTGATCAAGGAAAGTCTTTATCCCTCAGCGAGGGGGATTGTCTTGGGGAACTTACTCTCTTTGATGATACTCTCCCCTGTCCGGAGGCCAAGGCTGATGGCGAGGCCACGATCTTTGTGATCGATGGGAGCATGGCGAGGGAGTTCCTCGTAGGGGAATTTTCCGTAGCCGAGAATTTCATTCGGAGTTTGGTACGAAAAATTAGAACAGTTGAATAACTCTCCTTTTTTAAAAATAACAATGAAAACACCAACTTTTCCAACCTGCTTCAGAATATCCCAACGTTTTTTGTTTGGCTCTTTTTTAATTTCATTCCTTTCCGTCCTCTCTGCGGAAGTTGGCCCGGAGACAGTTTCTAACTTTGGTATCATCGAAAACGTCAGTATCGATAAAGACTCTTCTTCCGAACCCCATATCACATCGCCTTCGCCGGACAAGCAACCGTCCGTAAATAGAGAGCAACCAAAACAGGTTTTCGTTCAGGCAGTTCCACCTTCTTTAAGCCAGCCTCCATCCTCCTCTGCGCTAGCTCAAGTCGCACCTCCTGCTCAACCGGCTCCCGCTTTTCAACCTGCTCCCGCTGCTCAACCGGCTCCCGCTTTTCAGCCGGCTCCCGCTTTTCAACCTGCTCCTGCTCAACCGGCTCCACAGACCCAGCAACAGTTTCAGAACCCGGCGTCAGTGCCAACAGCCCCCGTGGTTCCAGCCAACCCGCCGCCGATTGGCTCGACTGCAAGCAAATACGCCTTTCATTCGTATCGTTTAAGTTTCATGCAAAGCGATCGGGTTCTCGCTCTGTTGAAAGCCTTGGGATACAGCACCGTGGAGTTCAGCGTGGGCCGGGGAGAGTCGCTGAACGAAAGTATATTCACCGCTTTCAAAGACGTTGAGCGTTATCCTCTTGTAGTCAAGATTCTTGATGCTTCCAAAACCAGCCTCATGCAACCTGCCATTGATGGTGGAAGGAACGTCATGGGAACGGATAGATTAAGCGGTACTTATCTTCATTCATCCACTACGGGGGCTCCTGAGCAAAGGTTATTGATCATTTATGAGAAAAATAACCCAGAACAGCTCAATGCACTCTTGAACTTGCTTCGGAATGAAGTCGATATTGCGGCAAGTCAAATTGTCATTGAAGCTTTGGTTGTCGAAATCAACACCAACCGAGCCAAGGAACTTGGTATGTCTTATAATCAAGTTGATAAAAAAACAAAAACCTCGTTCCAGTCTGGCAAATTATCCTCAACCTTTCAATCTAACGAAGACGGACTCTTTAGTTGGGATGGTGGTGCTGCTACGTCCACTATAATAGGCACCTACGTCGATGCTGCGGGAAGCACGCAGTATCAATATCCCGGAATGAGTAGAATTGCCCCATTGGGGTTTACCGCCACTCTTAATGCATTCATTTCAGATGGTACGGCCGAAGTCCTGACCAACCCTACTATTTTGGTTCTTGATGGTCGTCAGGCATTGATTCGTATAGGAACTCAAATTCCCAATACGACAATCCAGACAACTGCCTATGGGACGCAAAAGAGCGTCAATTATATAGATACGGGGATTGTTTTGAATATCCGCCCAAGAATTTCAGAGGATGGTTCGGAGGTCACGATGCAGACGGAAACCATTGTAAGTAGCGCTATCTACGATGCCTCCGAGAGCTCTCTTGAACCTGAGAAAAGAACACCGCCAAGCATTGAAAGCAAAACGGTTCAGAGCTTTGTCCGAGTCGCGGATAACACTCCTTTCATTATTGGAGGTTTAATTGACAAGAAGAAGAACCAAGGGACGACGGGTATTCCCTTACTGTCAAAATTGCCCCTGCTTGGTAATTTATTTAAGTCAAATGCGGAAAGCGCTGATGATAGGGAGGTGATAATCGTGCTTACTCCTCACGTCATCAATACAAGCGAGAAATCGTTCAGTTACGTGATTCCCAAAGATTCCCAGTCCTTTGACTCGTTTGACAACCTTCTCTTTCGCAATGCTTACCGGATCAGGGATGATGATCTTTTTGATCTTTCCTTTGCGACCAAGAGTGAGTTCTACAGGAAGATCCTCGCTCAACTTTCTGAATATAAAAAGGCTCATCCCGAGCTGCCGGAAGATGAGCCCATTTTCCAATATCTGAAGAATAGAGTTCCCGGAGAAGAGGTAATCGTACGCAGAATGATTTGGGAAATCGTGCACAAGTCAAAGTTTCATCAGCATATTGCCGACGATCATATCCTGCTTTTCGAATCGAATGACGAGGCGAAGTACGGAAACAAGTTCAAGACTCATTTACTGAGTGTTTTGCTCGAGCAATTGGAACCTAAGGTGAAAAACTCCTTTATTTTCGACTTTGCCGACCACAAGTCGAAGTCAGCTGGTCCTTTCGAGCACCCAAGGGCGTTGATTTCCACCGCCACGGTTACGAATCCGGGCAACTATATCGAGCAAATGAGCATGCTGAATTCCGATGATCCCAACCGGAACCGTATCCTTCTCTCTTCTTCAGTATCCCCTCTGGGGGTACGGGGCGCATCGGCTTTGGAAGTGCTCAAGGGCGTACTTGTTCTCAAGCGAATACTTGCCTTGAACAGCTCTATGCCCGTCACGATCGATGAGTTCCGTCTTGGTCGCCAAATTATTTTTCCGACCGAGCAGGAATTAAAGGACAAATATCATGTCGTTGATTACGACGTGGCGAAGTTCTTTTATGAAGTCATTAATTACTATCCGGAATTCGAGAGAGCTTTTAACAGGGATTCGGCAACTATTCTATTTGAAATGAGAGGGGTTGAGCAAAGATAGACTTTGGGTTTCCGATTTGATGAAGGAGTGACATGGTGACGCGAACCAATAGAATACATGGCTTGTCGAAAGGGGCTCTTGTGCCCATAATGGCTTTTCTTGCGAGTTGCCAACCCTTGCCTGATGATCCGTCCTCGCCCGATTCAGCGGATTCAATCACATTCGAATCCTTGGGTTTTGACAGTGATTCATTCGATCTTGCCTCTACCAAGGAGCGCCAGTTGAAGGTGTTCGAAGCCTTGTTTATGGGCAAAGATGGCTATCGCATCCCAGGTGATCCCGATCCCGCTCGGTTACGGGCTTTTTTCAGCGATCTGAGAGAAAGCTACTTCCTCAAAGCCGAGGGGATTGATTACGCTCTCATAAAAAGACAGTACCATACTTTTACTCATGCCATGGATGTCATGATCACCACTCATGCTCTTTTGCGATCCGGTGGCGGGGTCTACTTGTCTCCGGGGGAACAAGCTGTCCTGGTTTTGGCTGCTCTTGGTCACGACGCAGTGCATACTGGAGTTAACAATACTTTTCTCATTAATTCGAAGCATCCCTATTTTATCGAGACCGGCGCCGACAGTTTGCAGGAAAAGCGGTCGATTCGGCAAGTCATGGCCTTGTTGGAGAAACACGAGATTCTGGTTGTCAGTGAGGGAATGAAAAAAGCCCTCCAGGATGAAATCATTGGTGCCCGAAACTTAATCGAGCAATCGATTCTCTGGACCGATATATCACGTCACAAGGAACAGATGAACCTAGTCACCGCACTGGTTCCTCAACTGAATGATTCCTTGGCTAAGGCGAGGGGGAGTGATGGAGAGGGGGCGACGAAGGGAGCGAATGCGGCAGATTTGGATTTGGCGATGCAGATTCATTCTTCTTTGCCCGAGGAGGCACGTGTTTTGTTGGCTTCTTTTTTCCTTCACGTCGCCGATATCAGTAACCCGGGTCGTGATTGGGATACTTGTGAGAGATGGGCTGGTCTGGTTATGAATGAATTCTTTTCCCAAGGTGACTTGGAGAAAAAATTGGGGCTGCCCGTTTCCATGAATTGTGATCGGGAAAAGGTATTGGTTCCTTTCGCTCAAATCGGGTTCGGTAAATTTGTCATTCGGGATCTTTATGCGTTGCTTTCCCAGACTCTTCATTTCGGGGGTAATTACCTCCTGAATAACTTTGAGATCAATCAAAGGAAGTGGCAGGAGATCGAAGAGGAGGTCAAGGCGAGCGGAAAGCCTTATTCCATAAGGTTCGAGCCTCCATCGAAAGATGGTGGTTGGCTAGGGCGGTAGCCGAGATAGCGACGGATCCCAACGGGCCTAGCCCAAGCCCTTGACCGACCAACCTTTGCGGTATTTGCGCTGCACAAGAGCCGTTGCTTCCTTGTTGCCCTTGAAGGTCAGGTTCGGGGCATCCCAAACCAGTTCCTCTTGTGGAAACCTAGTTGCAATTCCTCCCAGTAAAACCGTTTCCGAGAGTGGGCCTGAATAGGAAAAGTTTGCCGATGGTTCCGGGCCTGCTCCGCGCACGGCATCGATGAATTGGTGCCAATGGCTTTCACCTTCGACTTTCTTGATTTCGACGTCTGCAAAATCCTTTTTGGGAAAGAGTTCAGGCATCCCCACATGCGGAATAAGCATGACTCCTTTGGTTCCGATGATTACGGAACCTTGCCCGGGCAGCTTTTTGCCTTCGAGTAAAGAGGTGACGTTTTCCGGTGGCCTTTTTCCTCCGTCGTACCAGGTGACGGGAAGGGTTTTGCCCTCGGAGTATTTGGTCTTGGGAAAGACATAGTGAATCTTCGCATCAAAGCCCCAATTGTCCTTGTTGGGCGCCTTGCCCTCGGAACGGAGTGAAATAGGGTAGGTCAGGCCCAAAGCCTTGAAGGTCGGGTCGTAAATATGACAACCCATGTCTCCGAAAGTACCCGTTCCGTAATCCAAGCGCTTGCGCCATTGTCCGGGGTGGTAATAGCCCTTGATGTATTCAGTATAGGGAGCAGGACCAATCCAAGCGTCCCAGTCCAACCCTTCTGGAACCGGGTCTTTCTTGTTGGGCTTCAGGTTGGAGTCTCCCCATCTTTTGTTACTGAAAGAATGAGCTTCCTTGACCTTGCCTATTACGCCGTCATGTACGACTTGTACCGCGGTTCTATACTGGGTTGAGGAGTGTATTTGGATGCCCATTTGGGTCATCAACTTGTTTTCCTTGGCGTATTCGGTTAAGGCCCGGGATTCCGCGACGTCGTGGGTAAGTGGTTTTTGCCCATAAACGTGCAAGCCCATTTGCATTGCGGACATTCCCATGCATGCATGCATATGGTCGGGCGTGGATACGTTTACGCAATCAAGGTCTTGACCTTCTTTCTCGAGCATTTCTCGCCAATCGGCGTATACCTTTGCACTTTTGAAACGCTGTTGGGCCTGCCTTCGACGATTGGGATCGATCTCCGCAACTGCGGCGATCAGTACGTTCTTGTGCGAGCTGATGTTTCCAAGGTCCGAACCGGCCATGCCTCCTCCTCCGAAACTGGCATGCCTGACAACTTCGTTGGGCGATGATTTGGCCCATGACGTGCGGGCAACGAAGGGGAATGCAAGTCCTCCTCCGAGTTGTTGGACAAACATTCTTCTCGAGTAAGTAGTTTTCATGAAAACAATTCATTTGCGATAGCTCTCAAAAGAGCAAGAAGAGAAAGGCTTCTGATGCAAATATCTTCCCGATCCTTGCGTTTCGCTAATCCTTATCGTTGACCATTTCCATTATATGTCATAGGATTTGTGCTTTGTTTTAATTGCGCCAGGGTAGCTCAGCTGGTTAGAGCGCCGCACTCATAATGGCAAACCAAAGTACTGATAGTCAGCGACTTGCGAGAAAATAAAAGGGTTTATGCAAGAAGTTTGTGACAAAAGAAACCCCAAGAAACCACAAAATTGCAAAGTATTGCAAAGTAGAATCGTGCAACTTTGGATTTCTTTGTTTTTTTGGGTCGGTCGGGTTGACTTTTGATCGGAAGCGCTGTTGGATATGGGTCCGGAGTTAGTCCGAAAGGGCTACCGGCTGAGGATCCGTAAAAGGTGCACCTCGGGGTCGCTGACTCAGCGACAAATGCGTTTTGCAAGGCTTCGTTCAATCTCGATTGAGCGAAAACCCTCGGAGTGAGTTCCCGAGTTATCGTTAACGAACGAGAGTTCGTTTTAGCGCGACCCCTTCCGGGTCGCTGACAATAACTAACAAAACGGAGGCAATTAAAATGCCAAATCAAAATCAAAACTCTCCCCTCGAGGGGTCCATGTTCGACAAACTCAGAACCCAAGTTCGCAGAGCCGGATTCAAACTAGGGCGGCACCGTGGAAAGTTCTTTAGCGAGAATGATCTGGGTTGGTACATCTACGATCCCGATACTCGAGGGATAATGGCTGGGGGATTTGGCAACGGGATGACGTCTCAAGACGTTACTCTCTGGTGTGAGCAGGACCCTGAATCCGGAGAACATTCGTATGAGGGGTACGTCATGCAACCCTAGTCGAGCTGAATAAGCCAAGTACCAAGAGGGTCGTCATCTTCGGGTGGCGGCCCTCACCCTTTGGGGGTTGTCAAGGGAACCAGCCCTTGCCAACCCAAGCTTGGATCGTGTACCGTCCACGCATGAAAAGTCTACTGCTCGCAATGTTGATTGGTCTGATGATGGTTGGGTGTGGGGAAGAAGTCCAAAAGGAGTCCGTGCAGGAAGAGGCCCCAAAGGAGGCTTCTTTTGCAGTTAAGCCCGGTGAGAACTTCACCGTCCCCGACCTTAACTTGACAATGATTTGGGTGGAGCCTGGAACTTTTATGATGGGGGATAAAGGTAAGCAACACCAAGTCAAGCTCACCAATGGCTTTTACCTTGGCAAGTACGAGCTAACGCAAGCCCAATGGGAGAAGGTGATGGGGAGCGACCCGAGCAGATTTAAGGGAGCGGATCGTCCGGTCGAGACGGTGAGGTGGATAGAGGCGGTTTCGTTTTGCAACAAGCTCACGGAGATGGAGAAAAAGGCAGGCCGAGTACCCGAAGGCATGGCTTATCAAATGCCCACGGAGGCCCAATGGGAGTACGCTTGCCGGGCGGGAACCACCACGGCGTATTCATGGGGTGATGCGATTACGAAAACGAATGCGAATTACAGGGACAGTCGATTTAAGCAAACCCGTGACGTTGGGCAATACGCGGCCAACCCGTGGGGCTTTCACGATATGCACGGCAATGTTTACGAATGGTGTGCGGATTGGTACGGGGATTATCCAAGTGGCGCCGTGCGTGACCCGGTTGGTCCTGCGGACGGTTCGTACCGCGTCAATCGCGGCGGTTCATGGGGCTTCACGGCGAACTTCGCCCGTTGCGCGACTCGGATCAGGTTCGTCCCCGCCAGCGGTCACGGCGGCCTGGGCTTCCGCCTCAGTCTCCG
>JAOLZO010000049.1 GCA_028343845.1 Verrucomicrobiota bacterium
TTGCCCAGGTCGTCCATCAATTCCCCGATGCCGATTTTGCCGGCAAAGCGTTTTCCAAAGTCAGAGTGTTCCATTGCTCGGTTTTAAAGAGTAAGTGGCAGAAACATATAGAACCAAACGGGCGGGCAAGCGAAACAATTTTGATTGTCGAAGAGTTCGGTTCAAAACTTCAGGAAGTGTGCCGTCATGGGTTATTCGTGAAACAGGAAGGCGGTGGCTTCCGGTCGGTCGTTGTCTTGCCATCCATAGAAGAGAAGCATTCCATCGACGACCTTTCCATCGGGGCGGACCACGGGTTGAACGTTGTTGAAGCGCCAGCCCTTGTAGGGCTTTGTGTTCGGAGTAACGTCGCGAAGTTTCTTCCATGAACCGCCCTCGTCTTCGGAAATCCATTCCTCGATCCGGCCTCCTCCATGCTTGTCCATGTATCCACCGTCGAGGTACTCGTCTCCGACGATCAAGTAGGCATGGAGGGTTCCCTTGGCGTCGCGGGATAGGTATCCGCTGTTCCACTGGTGGTTCGATGGGCAGATGAGCGTTTGTTCCCAGCGGCCCTTTTTGCGGTGAACGTAGTAATAGTCATGAGAACGGATGTTTTTTCCGGATAGAACGTGAAGGAAGGAAGGCTCGTCCTTCCCGTCCAAACAGATGACCGGAGGGATGCCCGCTCCTCGCCATTCGGTATCCCAAATCCGGCAATGGGCTTTTGCGTAGTCCAAGTCCACGGGGGGAGTGATGGAAGCTCCGTCGGCATTGTATACCGCATGATTACGCAGGTCGATCGAGAGGTAGGACAGGTTGTACTTCCACTCGTTGTTGACCAAGCGGTCGTAGCGTGGGTTGTAGAACCTTTGGGGGGCAGGGGAGTTCTTGTTGTCGTCGTAATCGGTGAAGACGACGTGCAGTCGTTTGCCGTCCCGGCTTGGGATTTTGACTTGGTAGGATGACCAGTCGAGGCGTCCCTTGGCATCCAAGTCGGTCACGTCGCGTTCCGGTCCGCTCCAAGTCTTTCCGTTGTCGGCACTGATTTTGTAAGTCCATGAGCTGGTATGGCCGTCCGTCCGGTAATAAATCACCTCCCGGTCCCCGTGAATCCGGTAGACGGTCGGGTAGGAAAGCTTGGGGGCGATGGGGGGCATCTTCTTCCATGTGATTGCGTGGGCTTGTTCCCCGACGGGTTGTTTGGAGACAAGGTAGGTTCCGGGCGTTCTGTGACAACCAAAGATGACATGCAGGTGATCGTTCTCATCCGCCCAGATGATTGGGCTGTAGTGGTGGTCCGATTTGCTTTTTTCCGAAAGCCGGACGGGTTCGGAGAAAACCCGTTTGGCCGGGTCGTAGGAAATGAGCATCGGGTAAGCCTTGCCCTTGTCGTCCTTGGTCGGGCTGGCGTCCCCGTTGTACACGACGTAAAGATTCCCCTTGATGAGAACCGACTGCGGGCGTTGCCGGGCATCGTAAAGCATCTTGAACTTGCCATTCTTTCCAAAGGGGATGATTTCGGGGGAGGAGAAAGCCTCTGAGTAGAGCAAGAACCCAAGGAGAAATGAAAAGATTGCCTTCATCACGCCTGTTCAGTCAGTCAGGTTGACATCCAGGAAAGGTAGACGGTCCATTTGCCGTTTTCTTTCCCTAGCGCGCACTCGACGAATCTGCCTTTGGGGAGATCCATTTTTCGGTCCACTCTTTCTTTTAGTTCGTCGAGTTTCCACCAAGCTCGGTCCCTGCCTATTTGGATGGAGCACTTTGATTTGTCACCCTTTTCAAAGATTTCGTTCTTCAGAAAGTCCAATCTTTCTTCGTCAGGGATTGAGGCCTTGAGGGCAAGTGCATCATCGATTCCGGAACCTAGTAAGAAGTATCCGAGTCCGACCGTTCCCTTGGGGAACTCGATTCCGGTTCTTCTCGTTACCTCTGCTAGTTCCTTGTCCGTGACCTCGGGAGCGAGCAGTTCGAGGTCGTCGCCAAACTCCAGGCAGGAACTCAGGCAAAGGCAGAGGAGAGAGACGATGGCTTGAAATTTCATTCGAAAGGCGATCCTTCAGGTGATCCCGAGACGCCTCCGTAAGAGAAGGATGCTTGCCATTGCTTGAGTCCCGCGATTTCGCGTACGCTGTAACTGACGTTGCCAAAGGCATCCCGTGTGATTTCAAAGGTTGCAGGAACCACTTCCTTCGCTTCGTTCATCAAGTGATCGGCCAACTGATTCGAATATTCGCCTATGAAGTGTCCCGGGAAATCGACGAAAGAAAGCTCTACCAGGGAATTGTCTCCGTTTTTGTCGGCAGGATTGATTTTCCAAGTCATTCGAAATTGTTGTGACTTTGTCTGCTCGAGCATCGAGCAGGCAGTTCCGCTTAGGAGAAGCATAATGAAAAGAGGTCGGATCATTGGAGATGAGGCAAAAAAGCACGCAGTTGCATTAATTCTGGTTCGTAGCCGACTTTCCGCCATGCTGGCGGAGGGTTTCGGCCGTCTGCTTGCGTTCGTTCGCCAAGGCTTCGTCCAACGGGGTTTGGCCTTTGTCGTTTAGTTCATTCACTTTGGCTCCGTTGGTAAGGAGCAGTTCGCAAACTTCCGAGGCATGCTTTTGCGAAATACTCCGAGCCACGGCATGCAAAGCCGTTTCTCCCGCTTTGGCGCGATGGGGCTCGTTGTCTTCGATCATGCTTCCCGATTTTAGCTTCACGTTTGGGTCCGCGCCTTTGGCGATCAGGAGCTTCGTCAAGCTCAGGTAAACGTCGTAGCTCTTTGAGCCACCTTGTGCGGCATTGCGGGCCGCTGCATACAAGGGAGTCTCTCCCGTGCGCTGTGTCTTGGCATTTACGTCCGCACCTGAATCGATCAGTAATTCGGCGGTTTCCTTGTTGCTAGCCAGATGCAAGGGGGTATGGTGCGTGTCATCGATTGCTTTTGCGTTGGCGCCCCGGTCGATCAGCAATTTGACTATCTCGAAGTTTTTCCCTTTCCAGTTACTGTTGACGGCATGGTGCAGGGGAGTCATGCCCGGCTCGTCCTGCAAGTTCACATTGCCGCCTTGGTCGAGGAACTCTTTGACTGCGTCTATGTTTCCGCTGTTTACTTGGTCGAGTAATTTCGCTTCCTCTCGGCCAAGGTAAACGGAATCTGAGTGATAGTCGCAGCCAAGCAAAAGGGAAACCGAGAGAAGGGTCACAAGTATGGGTGTTCTCGGCCTATGAGACTTTGTGTTCATGGGTTTTTCGTTGCCGGTTTGCGGAGAGGTATTCCTTGAATGATTTCCTTGAGAGGTTTCCAGGGGCCGCCTGCGCCATTGAAGCCGATACCGATCTCAAGTTTGCCGTTCTTGTCCTCGCGAATGGGGAAGCGGTTGTTGTAAGTGGAATGGAGCAGATCCCCATTGAGGAAAAGGAGGTATCTTCCCTCCCGGCCTATCACCACACGCAGGGGGGCGATCTTGTCCGAACCCACGTAGCCGTAGCCACGGACTGATTTGGGTGGAACGAACTTACCTTTGGCCGAGTCATGCTTGTAGACGGCGTTTACTTTGATTTTTCCATGACCTTCCTTGTTGAAGCCCAGAATGGTTGCATCCACGATCGTGCGTATTGCCGGGTTGGCGATGGCTTGCATGAGCCCGGGAGGAAGCTCGTCCCCCCCTGCTTTCTTACCAAACCCCGGAGGCAACTCGTCGGATGATGCAAACTGCGCGAAAGCGCAAAGAAGAAAGGTGAGGAACAATGGCTGAGAGGGAAGTCTAAGGTTCATGCTTGGTTTCTATTGAATTTATATACTCCCGTCCATGCTTACCTGCAGGACTTTCTTGGCGGCATTGTGTCCGGGAATTCCGCTCACCGCGCCCCCGCGCTTAGCGGAGGATCCGCAAAGAAAGAGATTCGGGTATTCCGTCTCCACCCCCCATAGTCCGACTTCCTCCTCGCTTTCGACAAAGGGCCAAGTCAAGTCCCCATGGAAGATGTTTCCCTTTGGCAGGTGAATTTTTTTCTCCAGGTCAACGGAGCTCATGGCCTCGATGCAGGGTTTGCCCTGGGAATCCGAAGCAAGGCATTCCTCGATCGGTTCGTCGAGGTATTGGTTGATCCCAGCGAGGTATTTTTGCAAGGCGGTGTCGCGGGCTCGTTGATTATCTTCCTCGAACAGGCGGTAGGGCATGTCCAATCCAAACAAGGTTAGGGTATGAAACCCTTGAGATTGGAGCTGGGAGGAAAGGATGGATGGGTCGGTCAGGGTGTGGCAGTACATTTCCCCGGGTTGGGTTTCGGGCATTTTGCCCGAGCAACTCGAATCGTAACTTTCCTGCATTTGCCGATATCCCTCGTTGAGGTGAAAGGTTCCTTCGAATGCCTGCTCAGGGGGGCATTTGTCAGAGCGGAGCCGAGGCAGTCGCTTCAAAAGCATGTTCACTTTGAAGGCAGTCCCCTCGGCAATGGTGTCCGGGGTTTCCGTTTTGCCTGTAAGACGGGCCAATTCTTTTGCAGATGCGTTGCAAAGAACGAACCGGGCGTCGACCTGGGTGTTTTTCCCGTCCAGTTCGAAAACAAGGGAAGAAAGCTTGCCGCTAGGATGTACCGAATGGACGATTGCGTTGGTGGCGAAGGTTACCTTGCCCGTCGATTCGGCAACCCGAACGAGTTCGCTCATCAGTTTTCCCATGCCACCTTTCGGAACTCTCCACTCGCCGGTCCCCCGACCGATAACGTGATAAAGAAAGCAACGATTCTGGAGCAAGCTCGGGTCATGAGGATGAGTGGAAACTCCGATCTTGGCGTCCGTGAATACAAGGCCCCGGATGAGATCGCTTGAGATTTTCTTCTCGATCACTTGCCCGAGCGGTTCTTCGATGAGTGCTTGCCAAGCTTTTTTGCCTTCATTGTCCAGCCGGGCTTTCATGTCCGTTTTTGATACCAAAGGTTCGGTCAGGCTGGGCCAGATGAGGGAGGCCAGGCTTTCCTGCATCGATTGCAGGGCCGCGTATCCAAGGTAATCCGAGTCCGAACCGGTTAGGTTGGCGAATGCATCCCGGTTATGGTTCGGATCATGGTTGAGGAGCAGAAGTTCGCTGAAGTGACCATCTTTGATCCGAGGGGTATAGGAAGCGGTGCCTCGGGGCAGAAGATCGAGTTTGAGACCGAGGTCGGAGATGATCCGTTCCGGCAAAAGGCTGACCAAATACGAATAAACGGATAAGCGCGCTTCCATCCCATCGAATGCCTGATCAGATCGGGTGGCTCCTCCGAGCTCGGGGTTCTTTTCGAGAACAAGGACGGATAGGCCGGCCTTGGCAAGGTAGCAGGCGGAGACGAGTCCGTTGTGTCCGCCTCCTATGATCGTAACGTCATACTTTGCAGAAAGGGAGGGCATAAACTCTGAAAGCTATCAATACGTACACTTGGCGACAAACCTATTGATCTTCGTATTAGCGAAAAAAACTCTCTTTTTTGCGACGTGGTAAGTTGACAGGTTATGCTTTCTGTAGAAGAAAGATCCACAAAATGAAATCGAAGCAACTCAAGAAGCCGAAAAGAGTGGCCGTATGTTTGGAAATGGAGTGGGGACACAAACGTCACTTGGAGGCTTATGCCGGGGTCCACAAGTATGCGGATCAGGCCGGATGGGAATGTGTCACCACTCCAAGTGCCGCCCGCGTATTGAATCCCCGATCTGCTTTCGCTCCCTTTGACGGTATCCTTGGTCGCATTACGGAACCATTGGCCCGGGCTGCTACCGAGATCAAGATTCCGGCCGTCAACATATGGCTCAACTCCCCTGCGGGAAACATTGCCAGCGTTCTGGCTGATTTCGAGACCTCCGGCAAAATGGCGGCCCAGCACTTGGTCGGGCGCGGTTTTCGTAGGTTCGGTTATATGGGATTCCTTCGAGAAAAGGATGCCCGGTATCAAATTCAAGGCTTTAGGAAAATATTGAAACCGCTTGGGTTTCGTTTTTCGAGTTATCGTTTTCCTAGAACGGAACTGGGTGGGGAGGGGCTTGGTTGGGAAAGATTTCTCGAGGGACTGGAGCAGTGGGTCGAGGCTTGGGAACCTCCGATCGGAGTTCTCGTAGGCAATGATCTCTATTGCAGGCATTTGATCGAAACTTGCCGGGCAAAAGGGCTGAAAGTTCCTCAAGACGTTGCAATCGTCGGAACTTCAAACGAACCGGCCATCTGCTCGTCCCCTTATCCCACCTTAACCAGTATTGATTTGGACTTTGAACTCATTGGTTATCGAGCTGCGGCAAGACTTGATGAGTTGATGAATCGGAAGAATTCGTCTGCGACGATTGAGTTTTCGCCCCCCAAGGGCTTGATTCCGCGTCAATCGACCGACTCTCTGGCAGCCGATGACCCCTTTGTGGCCAATGCGCTTCGTTTTATTTCGGAAAACGGACACGAGAGGATTCAAGTAGATGAAGTGGTTTTTTCCAGCGGTACGAACCGGCGTACCTTGGAGAGGAAATTTCGGGTTTCCATGGGGCGTAGCATTGCGGAAGAAATTTCCCGTTTGCGGATCGAAAGATCGAAGAGGCTGATGATGGAAACGGACGCCTCTTTCAAAAGCTTGGCCGTGGATCTGGGCTTCCGTAACGCGGATCACTTCTGCAAGGTTTTCAGTCGAATCGAAAAAATCACTCCTTCCCAATACCGAAGGAGGGAAAAGAGGAAAGGCTGAGGTTGTTCGGGAATCAGACCGCGGCCAATTTGACCGGGGCATTGATTTGCGCCAGAATAGCCCTGACTTCGGCTTGAAGCGTGCGGATCTTTGACTTCGAAAGATCAATCTTTGCTTGAGCCGCAGCTTGCAACTCGTTGCTGATTTCAGTCAAGCGTTCGCTAATGCCTTCCAAATTCTCGAGGACCTGTTGCCAAAGCGCCTCACCGGAATCATCGGATTCCTGAATATGGGTTATTTTTTCGGATAATTGCCTTTTGGTCTCGCGGGTTTCGGCAAGCAGGATGCGTTCGTTCGGTACACGCTTGAGATCGGATGCGAGACCGATTTTCGACAATGTCCAGATGAACCATTTCGAGGGATCGAGTTGCCAAGGCTTGACTCCGTTACGGTAGTCCCACTCGAATTCATGGTGATAATTGTGGTATCCTTCTCCCATCGTAAAGATGGCGGCAATCCAACTGTCCCGGGCAGTATGACTGGTGGAGTAGGGGCGCCTGCCGATCATGTGGCAGAGGGAGTTGATGCAAAAGGTTGCGTGCTGAACCATGACTACGCGGGCAACACCCGGAATAAGAAAACCTCCCAATGCACCGACCATCGGCTCGAGGTTACCCGTAAGGCGGGCATATCCATAACCGATCAGGGCAGGAATGATAAAACTTACCGTAAAGGAAATCGGATGAACCCAGTTATGTTGCCACATCACAAGCTTGTCCTTTTGGAGGTCCTTGACGTTATCCATCGGGCTTTCCGGTTTGAGCTTGAACATAAGCCATCCCATATGGGCCCAAAAGAAACCTTTGGTAATGTCGTAGGGGTCTTCGTCGGTATCGACGTGCTTGTGATGCTTGCGGTGTCCTGAACTCCACCAAAGAGCTGAGTTTTCGAATGCGGCTGCTCCGAAAAGCAAAACAAAGAGCTTAACGGGCCACTTTGCCCGAAAGGCCTTGTGAGAAAATAGCCGGTGGTAACCAAGCGTAATGCTCGTTCCGGTAGCTATGTAATAAAAGAGAAAGACCCCAAAAAGAAACCAATCCCATCCATAATGCCAAAAGTATGCAGGTACTGCGGAAATTGTCAGCAAGGCAGTGATAGTAAGAAAACCACTCGTGACCCACTCTACACGATTAAAAGGTATGTTCTTAAACATGATTACATCTTTATACCCTCTTATGTCCTTAAAGACCAACCTTTTTTCGTGAGGGGATGAAATTAAAAACATATTTGCAAAGCAGGATCGGCTTTGACTTTGCTCCTTTTTTGGGCTGATCTTGAGATTCGTAAGTATCATGAAATTACTATTCCTCGCCTTAACCTTCCTTTTCGCGCCGATGTTTTCCCTCCTTGGGGGACATCATCAAATCCTGGACTTGCCTGGCAAGAAAGGCCCGGGCAAGGGAAAGACAATCGTTCTGGTATCTGGTGACGAAGAGTACAGGACGGAGGAGAGCATGCCCATGCTGGCCAAGATTCTTTCTCAGAAGCACGGATTTCACTGCAAGGTTCTTTTTGCCTGGGATACAGAGGGCAAGTACATTGACCCGAATAACCAGGCCGGGGTTCGAGGCTGGAAGCACCTTGAGTCTGCAGATCTGATGCTTACGGGCACTCGTTTCCGTCGTCCCTCGGCGGAGGATGCGAAGTACGTCACGAATTTCCTCAATGCAGGCAAGCCGGTAATCGGAATCCGTACCGCGACACATGCCTTCACGGGAGACGGTTCCTTCGGGGGAAAGATAAGCTACGGTGCATTTGGTCCCCTTGTCATGGGAGATGGATGGGTAAGCCACCATGGTCGTCACAAAGGGGAGGGCGCTCGCGGAGTCATTGAGGCAAAAAACGCCAAGCATCCTATTCTCAAGGGAGTCAAGGACGTCTTCGGACCATCTGACGTCTATGGAATCAAGCGGGTCACCGCGCAGAGGGATACCATACTGTTGCGCGGAGCGGTAACCGAGACTCTCGACCCCAAGTCCAAGAACGTCGAGGGCAAGAAGAACGATCCGATGCAGCCCCTCGCATGGTTGCACCCTTACGAGGCTCCGAATGGTAAGGGCGGCACCACATTCTGCACCACCATGGGTGCTTCCGTGGACTTGGTGAGCGAAGATTTGCGCAGACTGGTGGTCAATGCTTGTTACCATTTGACTGGGCTTGAAGTTCCCAAGAAAGCGGACGTCGACTACGTCGATCCCTTCTATCCTTCCTTCTACGGCTTTATCCGGGACAAAAACTTCTGGCCGGGTCAGGACATGCAGCCCGCCGACTATGGCTTGGGCAAGACCCCCCAAGCTCCCGAGCCGAAGGGCTCCCCAAAATGGCCTTGGCGGGACAGTCCTAAGAACTGATTTGAGCGAATAGCCTGCTTCATCGCAGGAAGATCTTTCCTGACGGTTTCTTTGTTTTTTGAAGTACCCGGTTAAAGGTTGGACAGCAGACCGCTCAAAACACCGATCAGAAAGGCTATGAAGCAAAACAAAAGCAGTATGATCAGCCATT